>JASJDM010000112.1 GCA_030065125.1 Lysobacterales bacterium
GCTCTGGCTCTGGCTCTGGCTCTGGCTCTGGCTCTGGCTCTGGCTCTGGCTCTGGCTCTGGCTCTGGCTCTGGCTCTGGTTCTGGCTCTGGCACAGGTTCCGGCTCGGGTTCAGGCTCTGGCTCTGGCTCTGGCTGCGGCTCGCGCATTGGCGGCGTCTCCGGCTCCGGCCGCGGTTCAGGCTGGGGAGGCGGATCTTCTGCCACCCGGGCGCGCCGGGCTTCTGAGTCCTGCGGGTCGGGCTCTGGTCCCGGCCCTGAAGCGGCGGGCGCAGGAGTCGACTCCGGGCCAGGCCCGGCTCGGCTCGCCAGGAGCAGGCTGGTGTCGGCTGAAGCCGCCGCTTCCTGGTCTCCTCGACGCAGGAATGCGCTGGGAGAATTGCTGAAGCTGTCCAACCGCACCAGCTGGGGGCGCATGGCCTTGACTACAGTCGGTAATGCCCCGGCGGCGCGGCTGGCCACCGCGGCGGAGGAAAAATCACCCCAAAGAATGACCTGGCGATCGGATGACCCCTCCTCCACGGCCACGGTGCGTACCAGGCTGGGGTCCAGTCCGTAGCTTTCTACGAACCGCGGAACCTCGTCCAGACTGGAGACGCTGGCCAGCTGCAGTGCCAGTTCGCCGGCGCGGGGCCGGTAGGGTGCGGCTGGTGAAGTGCCGGCTTCTGCCGCCGGCTGCAGGGGCGCCGGCGTGGCCGGCTGCAGATTACGGCCGGGAATCAGGCCGCCAGCGACGCCCGGTACTTCGGGCGGCAACGGCGTCGGGCCGGCATCCAGCGGCGGCAGGGGCTCGCTGTCGAGCTGGCGACCACGCTCGCCGCACTGCCACTTGCCATCCTTGCCGGGGACACAGGTCCACTGTTGTCCGCTGTCCGGCCGATCCTGGGCCGTGGCGGCCAGGCACCCCATACCCAGTATTGCGGCTGCCAGCAGGCGGCCCGGAGTCGAGGTCACAACTGGCCCCCGTGGATGAACATGATGCTGAAGCCCTTCTTGAGCTGGTGGTCCCGGAACGAAACCAGCGCTTCCTGGGCGGAATCCAGCGTGTCGAAGTGATCTTTTCGAAAAGCCCCGCGGCTGCCCATGCGGCCCCACTGGCGAACCACGCTCCAGCCCCCCAGCAGGTCTTCCTGCAGGATCAGCTGGTAGAAACGTGGTGCGTTGCCGTCACCACCGCGGTGTTGCATGTAGATTCGCATGGCGCGCTATTCTAGCCCGGATGTCGGGCCGTGGGCGCCAGCTCCAGCGCACAGCTCACCTGCTCCGGGCTGACATCGTCGCGCACCACCGCTTCCCCAAGCGCCTCGAGCAGGATGAGGCGCAGGCGGCCGGCCCGGTTCTTCTTGTCCATGGCCATGCTGTCCAGCATGGCCCGGGGCGTCAGTCCGGCCGGCAGGGCAACCGGCAGGCCTGCGGAATCCAGCAGGTCATTCACCCGCTTCACGTCGCTGCTCTCCAGCATGCCCAGCTGGCTGGAAAGCCTGGCGGCCAGCACCATGCCAATGGACACCGCCTCACCATGCAGCAGTTGTGTGTACCCGGTCAGGGATTCAATCGCGTGCCCGAAGGTGTGCCCAAGGTTGAGCAGGGCCCTCATCCCCTTTTCCAGTTCGTCGGCCGCGACCACCTCGGCCTTGTGCCGAACCGATTCAGCGATGGCCCTGGACGTGGCCGCCGGATCCAGGTCCAGCAGCGCCGGCATGTGGCTTTCGAGCCAGTCCAGGAACGACGGGTCCCTGATGAGTCCGTACTTGATGACCTCGGCCAGGCCGGCCCGGTACTCTCGGGTGGGCAGGGTATTCAAGGTATCCAGGTCCACGATGACCCGACGGGGCTGGTGGAACGCGCCAATCAGATTCTTGCCCGAGATATGGTTGACCCCGGTCTTGCCCCCGACGGAGGAGTCCACCTGGGCCAGCAGGGTCGTAGGTACCTGGACGTACTGGATACCGCGCATGTAGGTGGCGGCGGCAAATCCCCCGATATCGCCAACGACGCCACCACCCAGGGCCACCACGGTGGCGTCGCGCAGGGCGCCGTGCTGCACCAGTTGATCCTGTATCGTCTGCCAGGTTTGTAGGGTCTTGTGGCTTTCACCGTCCGGCAGGGTTATGACCGAGGTTCGCTCGCCCGGCAGGCCGGCCAGCAGGGTATCCAGGTACAGTGGCCCCACGGTGTCGTTGGTGACCACAAACACCTTGCCGGAGCCCAGGACCTCCTGCAGCAGATCACGGCGCCCCAGCAGGCCGCTGCCGATGTAGACCACATAGCTGCGATCTCCCAGGGGGATCTCTACTTCGATCACAGTTTCATCTCCGGGCATAGTCTGATTCCCTCAACTGCCGAATAACCTGTCGCGCCATCTGGGCCACGCTCACGGGCTCGGATATGACGGTCAGGTCAGCCACTGACTGGTAGATGGGGTTTCGCAGTTCCGCCATTCTTTCCAGCACCTCGCGGCGGTTGGGCGCCTGCAGCAGCGGACGCTGCTTGTCGCGGTACAGGCGCTCGAGCTGCCGGTCCACGGTGGTTTGCAGGTACACCACGAAGCCATGGGAGCGCAGGATGCCCCGATTTTCCGACGCCAGGACGCAGCCACCTCCGGTGGCGAGTACCACATCGTCCCGGCTCGCCAGGTCTTTCAGGGCTGCGGTTTCCCGCCGTCGGAAGCCCTCCTCACCTTCGATATCGAAAATCAGCGAGACATCGACGCCGGTGCGCTCCTCGATCTCGTGATCAAGGTCGACAAAGGTCATTCCGTAATGGATCGCCACCCGTTTTCCGATGGTGGTTTTTCCGGCTCCGGTGGGCCCGATGAAAAAGAGGTTCTGGTGACTGCTCATGCCGCCCGAATGGTAGCAGGCCGGCGGACATTGCCGGTAATCGACGAAGTCGGCTCAGGGTGCCTTCTGCAGGGTGCAATCTCTCATGCGAATAGCTATCATCCGCAGCCATTATGGCCCGGTTTTTCATATTGTTCGTGGTGCTGCTGGCATCACTGTTCGCCATCGAGATCCTGCAGACCGTGCAGGACCATGTGATCCTTCCGTTCACGGGATTGCTGGCCGACATCAGTGTCGCCATCATCAGCGCGTTCGATGACAACGTGGCGGCCAGCGGCAAGGTCATCCGCAGCACCGTCAACGGCTTCGCAGTGTCCATCGAGGCGGGCTGTAACGGGGTCGAGGCGGTGATTATCCTGTTCGCCGCTATTTTTGCGTTCCCGGCACCGTTCCGCTACCAGCTGCTGGGTTTCGGGATCGGATTCATCGCCATTCAGTCTCTGAATCTGGTGCGCATCATCAGCCTCTTCTACCTGGGCCAGTGGAGCATGACCGCTTTCAAGTGGTTCCACCTTTACCTCTGGCAGGCCCTGATCATCCTGGATGCCCTGGTGGTGTGGCTGGTCTGGCTGCGCTACCTGCCGCGCTTCAAACGCCCGCCTGATCCGGATCCCCTGCCCGCGTGAACTCGGTTGTCATTGCCGGCTGCGGAGACCTGGGGTCCGCGGTCGGCGTACTGCTGGCAGAGTCAGGATCGCGGGTCTGGGGGCTGCGGCGCAGCGAGGCTCCGGCAGTGGATGGGATCCACATGCTGGCCGTGGACCTGACTCAACCGGATCGCTTCCCTGAACTGCCGGCCGCCGACTGCGTCGTGTACTGCCCAACGCCGGATCAGCGTGATGAAGCCGGCTACCGCTCAATTTTCGTGCAGGGTCAGCAGGCGCTGCTGCAGGCCTTGCCGGCGCGGCCACGCCACCTCCTGTTTGTTTCCAGCAGCGCGGTGTATGGCCAGGACGACGGGTCCTGGATCGATGAGGACAGTCCCTGTGAACCCGGCAGCTTTCGGGGCCGGGTGCTGCTGGAGGCCGAGCAGGTGACCCGTTCAATGTCCGGCAGCGTGCTGCGACTGGCCGGCATCTACGGTCCGGGGCGGAACTGGCTGATCAATCGAGTGCGGTCCGGCGCCGAGGCGCAGCAGACGCCGTCCTACTGGACCAACCGGATTCATCGAGATGATGCCGCCCGGCTTATCGTCCATCTGCTGCCTCGACTGCATGAGCATGCCAGTTGGATCGGCGTTGACGACCAGCCGGCAACCCAGTGGGAGGTCTGCCAATGGCTGGCGGACCGGATGGGACTGCCGCCGGTGCCGGCCCGCATCGGTGGCGGCAGTAACAAGCGGCTGTCCAATCGGCGCATCAGGGAAACCGGGTTCAAGTTCAGGTACCCGAACTACCGGTCGGGATATGAAAGACTGATCGCCGCTGGCGGCGCGGAGTTGGGGGGTTCAGAGTAGGGGGTCAGAGTAGGTTGAAGCGCAAAACACTGCCTGTCCTGCAGCGTTTAATCTACTCTGACCCCCTACTCTGACCACAATGGTAAAGGCTAGGATGGTTCCCGTGGAGCGAGTGGAGTTTCTAATACAGCAGCACGACCTGGTCATTGCGACCGCCGGGCGCGGTTTCGTGGAAATCAGCGCGGACCTGCGCGAACTGGTGGGCCAGTCCGGCATCAACGCCGGCCTTTGCCGGTGTTTTGTTCATCACACCAGCGCCTCCATGGTGATTATGGAAAACGCCGACCCCTCGGTGCTGACGGACCTGGAGCGATACATGGCCCGGCTGGTACCGGATGGTGATCCGCTGTTCACCCACACCGCGGAGGGTCCCGATGACATGTCGGCCCACGTGCGGACCGCGCTCACCCATACCGACCTGGCCATACCGGTCCGGGAGGGACGGCTGGACCTGGGGACCTGGCAGGGTGTTTTCCTGTGGGAGCACCGGGCGCGGCCCCATCGCCGCCGCATCACCGTCACGTTGATGAACGCTTGATATGACGCCGGAACGCCACCAATTGGTGGAGAACCGCTTGCGACTGCGTCAGCCTGATCTCACCGTGGTGGTGGAGCGGGTGCACAAAACCCACAACTTTTCGGCCATATTGCGAAGTTGTGATGCCGTGGGTGTTTTCCGGGCCCACGCGGTTCCCCCGGAAGGTGGTCTTCCCGTCGCCAGCGGCACCGCCCAGGGTGCGCAGAAGTGGGTCAAGGTCGTGCGCCACCGGGATACTCCCACCGCTTTTCGGCAGCTGCGGGGCAGCGGGTTCGAACTGCTGGCGGCGGATCTGAACGACAGTGCCCGTGACTTTCGTGAGATTGACTACACCCGGCCGGTCGCGGTGGTATTGGGTACGGAAAAGTTCGGCGTCAGCGATCAGGCGCGGGACCTGGTCGACGGCTGCATAAAAATCCCCATGCAGGGGATGGTGGAGTCCCTCAATGTTTCCGTGGCCGCCGCCCTGATCCTGTTCGAGGCCCAGCGTCAGCGGCTGCAGGCAGGGATGTACGAGCGGTCTCGGCTGGATCCCGCCGACTTTGAACGGACGCGATTTGAATGGCTGCATCCCAAGGTTGCCGCCTACTGCCGCGACAAGGGGCTGGCCTACCCGAAACTGGACGACGAAGGTGAAATCGCCGAAACACTGAAAGGGACCGCGGCAAACCCGTGGTAGAAACAACGACATGAAAAAGATGTGGCAGGAACTCAGACAGGTGCTCGGCGGCGACGCCGGGGAAGACCTGGAGGACGATCAGGGGGCCCAGTACGCGGCCGCAGCGCTGATGATTGAAATGTGCGAGGCAGACCTGCAGACCGACCCCCAGGAACTGGAGGCAGTGGCCGCATCGCTGCGGGCAGTATTTGCCCTGGACGAGGCCGAGGTGGAGCGTCTGATTCGCCAGGCCAGCGACAACAACCAGGCGGACATTTCGTATTTTCCCCACGTGGAGCGGGTCAACGAGTTATGCGGTCCCGAAGAAAAGCGCAGTATCGTTGAGTGTCTGTGGCGGGTTGCGGCCGCTGACGGGCGCGTCGACAAGTACGAAGAACATTATCTTCGCCGGCTGTGCGAGCTGATCCACGTTCCACACCGGGTGTTTATCCAGGCTCGGCACCTGGTGCTTGGAGAGTAGAAGGAAAGGCGTTCAGTCCCGCATGATGCGGTGAATGGTCATTTTCTTGCGCAGGGTGCCGCGGCTCATTCCCAGGGCTGAGGCAGATCGACACTGGTTGCCGGATGCCCAGGTCAGCACTTCCTCGATCAGGGGCTTCTCTACCTGGTCCATGACCAGGCGATACAGGTTGTCCGGATCATGGTTACCCATGTCTTTGAGATAACGCCGGACCGCCTTGCGGACCGTGTTGTGGAGGTTTTCGGATCGTCTGGACTGGGCTTGTGAATCGAGATAGTCGGTGTGGGTTTTTGGGTTTCCGTTAAACGTCATACACATTTTCCGTCGGGTGACTGACGGCCCTCGATTCGCTGATCTAGTTATTTTTCCCCTACCCGGAAGGTGCGGAAGACGACCCTCAGGGGCAAACCAATATACTCCCTCCGCCGAAAAAGGGAAGGTGGTTTCTTTGGATTCTGAAAAAAAAGTGGCTGCCGGCTCCCGGCAGTGAAAGTTGGCACGATTTTTAATGCGAAACTTCAGCGATTGGGGTGTGGAAGGGAAAATTTCCGCTCAGGTGCCGTCCGCGATTTCTCTGAAGGCAAACTCAAAAGCCACGGCATCTTCGCCGGGGTCCACGACCTCGAAAACCAGGGGCAGCAGGGTTCCGGAGGGCATGCCGCCGGCGCTGCGGCCAGGGTCATCCATGTACTCGCCGGGGGCGAATCGCCGCATGGCCACGCGCCGGCCGGACAGGTCGGACAGGACGATCTCAATGGTGGGATAGGGCTGGGCAAAGCCCGCCTGATTCTGCATGGTTGCGCTGATCATCAGGGCGTTGCTGACGCTGGGGTGCGGCCGGATGCTGCGATTGACCAAGCGAATGGACTCAATGTCCCGGCGCAGGGCTATGGTGCAGCCCAGGAGCCTGCAGCCGCGTTCCAGCCAGGGCCGCCAGGCCGGGTCCTGTACCAGCCGGGTGCGCTGCTGCCAGCCCAACTGACCGATAAGGCAAACCGTCAGCAGCACCGTGGCTGCCGTCCACAGGCGGCTGCGGTGGGCCGGGCTCATTCGGCCTTTGGCAGTATCAGCCACGTCCTCCGGCTCCCCGGCCTCGCCGGCAGCCCCCTGCTCTTCCTGCAGCAGAATGAAGTCCGGTGTTTCGAGCCTGGAGAACAGGTCATCCATGACCGGCTCTTCGTCGGCCGGGTTGGGCAGGGTGGGCGGGCGCTCACTGTGAAAACAGGTCGGAATCTCCCCCGACTCGTCGAGTTCCTCACACAAGGCATCCAGGGCTGTAAACACGACCGCGCAGCAGCCACAGCGGACCTGGCCGTGGGCAACCGCCAGTACCGGGGCGGTGATTGGAAAAACGGTTCCGCATTCCGGACACTGGGTGTACATCAGTTCTGTCCTTTGCCCGTACCTTGCAGCAGCACCCAGTCATCCCTGGTTTCAACGTGAATACTGCTGACGTATTCGGCGTAATGTGACGCCACCGTATCGGCCTGGTCCCGCAGGATGCCGCTGAGCGCCAGGCCAGACGCATCCAGGGCCAGCGGACCGATCAGGCCGGACAGCTCAATCAGGGTTCCGGCCAGGATGTTGGCCACAATAAAGTCTGCTGTCAGCTTTGTCATGTCCGGGTTGGTCGTATCCTCCGGGGCCATCACCTGTACCTGGTCAGACACCTGATTCCGGCGTGCATTTTCCAGGGTCGCGGTCAGAGCCTGGGGGTCATTGTCCACCGCAATCACCCGCCGCGCCCCTAATTTCAGTGCCGCAATGCCCAGGATTCCCGAGCCGCAGCCGAAATCCAGCACCGTTGAGTTGGCCAGGTCGTGGCGGCACAGGTATTCCAGGCAGAGTCCGGTGGTCGGGTGGGTGCCGGTGCCGAACGCCAGTCCGGGGTCCAGCAGCACGGCTGTCAGCCCGGCGGGCGGGGTAAGGTGCTGGGGGCAGATGCAGAGGCGGTTGCCGAATACCAGGGGCTGGAAGTCCTTCAGCCAGGCCCGTTCCCAGGGCTGATCCTGCAGGATTTCCCAGCGCAGGCGCGGGTCAATATCCAGGTCCCGGCGCAGCACGGCCTCGATCAGCAGCGGGTCGGATTGCTCGGGAAACAGCCCGGTAATCTCCAGGGACTCCCACACCGGAGTCTCTCCGGGCGCCGGCTCATAAATGATGCTGTCGGCGCTGTCATCCCGGTCCTGCAGGGTCACCGCCAGGGCGCCGCAGGCAGTCATCGCGTCTTCCACCTGGGGCTGGCACCGATTGGGCACCATCACTGTGGCCTGCAGCCAGGGCAAGGTCAGCGGGTCTCGGACAGACGTTTTTCCAGGTAGTGGATATTGGTGCCGCCGGCCTGGTAGCCGCGGTCAGCCATGATCCGCTGGAGCAGGGGGATATTGGTCTTCACTCCCGAAATCAGCGTCTCGTTGAGTGCGCCCTGCATACGCTGGATGGCCGTGGTGCGATCGTGACCGTAAGCGATGAGCTTGCCAATCATGGAGTCGTAGTTGGGCGGTACCACGTAGCCATCATACAGGTGGGTATCGACCCGGATTCCGGGGCCGCCGGGCGCGTGGAACTGGGTGACCGGACCCGGGCAGGGCATGAAGCTGACCGGATCCTCGGCGTTGATGCGGCACTCAATGGCGCAGCCCCGCAGGACGATGTCGTCCTGGGTCATGTTGAGCGATTCGCCGGCCGCCACCAGGATCTGCTGGCGCACCAGGTCCACCCCGGTGATCCTTTCGGTGACCGGGTGCTCCACCTGGATGCGGGTGTTCATTTCGATGAAGTAGAACCGCCCGTCTTCGTACAGAAACTCGAAGGTGCCGGCGCCACGGTAGTTGATCCGCTGGCAGGCCTCCACGCACACCTGGCCGATCTCGGCGCGCTGCTCCTCGGTGATGCCGGGGGCAGGCGCCTCTTCCACCACTTTCTGGTGACGCCGCTGCATGGAACAGTCGCGCTCGCCCAGGTGAATGGCGTTGCCGTGCTGGTCGGCCAGCACCTGAATCTCGATATGCCGGGGGTTCTCCAGGAATTTCTCCATGTAGACCATGTCGTTGCCGAAAGCCGCCTTGGCTTCGTTGCGGGTCATGGACACAGCATTGGACAGGGCCGCCTCGGTGTGGACCACCCGCATGCCGCGGCCACCGCCGCCCCCGGCTGCCTTGATGATGACCGGGTAGCCGATCTCCCGGGCCATCCGCGCGTTTTCCTCGCGATCGTCCTCGATGGGACCGCCGGAACCCGGCACACAGGGGACGCCGGCTTCCTTCATGGCGTCGATGGCGGCGACCTTGTCGCCCATCAGTTCGATGGTGTCGGACCTGGGGCCGATGAAGATGAATCCGCTTTGTTCGACCTGCTCGGCGAAGTCGGCGTTCTCTGCCAGAAATCCGTAGCCCGGATGGATGGCCGAGGTGTCAGTGACCTCGGCAGCGGCGATGATGGCCGGGATGTTCAGGTAGCTGTCCACCGCCGGGGGTGGCCCGATGCACACGGATTCATCGGCCATGGCCACGTGCTTCAGGTTGCGGTCCACCGTCGAGTGCACCGCAACGGTCTTGATGCCCATGGCGTTGCAGGCGCGGATGATGCGCAGCGCGATCTCGCCGCGGTTGGCGATGAGAATCTTGTCGATCATCGGACGATAAACAGGGGTTGGTCGAATTCCACCGGCTGGGCATTTTCAACCAGCACGGACACGACCTTGCCGTCCACCTCGGTCTCGATCTGGTTGAACATCTTCATGGCTTCGATGATGCACACCACGTCACCGGCCTTGATTTCCTGGCCCACGCGGACAAACGGATCGGATTCAGGATTGGGTGACGAGTAAAAGGTCCCCACCATGGGAGATCGGACCACGGTGCCGTCGATGACCTCCGGCTCGGCGTCGCCGCCCGGATCACCTTCGGCCTGGGGTGCCGCTGGCGCGGGTCCCGCAACGGGCATGACCGGCGGGGCCATGGCAGCCGGATAAGGTGCCGGCGCCGCCGGCATCTGCTGGGGATAGCGGCTCAGCCGTACCGACTCATCGTTTTCCGAGATTTCGATTTCCGCGAGCCCCGATTCCTCCAGGAGTTCGACCAGTTTTTTGATTTTTCTGATATCCACCATGTGCCCCTCATATTGTTGTGCCGTTACGTCTGGTGATGCTTGCTCAGGATTGGTCAAGCTTGGCCAGCGCTGCGCGCAGGGCCAGCTCATAGCCCTGGGTGCCCAGGCCGCTGATGGTCCCGGCCGCCACGTCGGAAAAATAGCTGTGACGCCGGAACTCCTCCCGGGCATGCACATTGGAAATGTGCACCTCCACGAACGGCACCGCCGCCGCCAGCAGGGCGTCGCGCAAGGCCACGCTGGTATGCGTGAACCCGCCCGGGTTGATCAGGATAAAACCCACCTGCTGTTCGCCGGCCTGGTGAATCCGCTCGATCAGTTCGTGTTCCGCGTTGCTCTGGAAATGATCCAGGGCGGCGCCACGGGTTGACGCGAATTCGCTCAAGCGGGCCATCAGCTGTTCCAGGGTCTCGCTGCCGTAATGGTCGGGTTCGCGGGTGCCCAGGCGGTCCAGGTTGGGTCCGTTGATCACCAGGATGCGATGCATGCGCCAATCCAGCCGGGAAAACGCGGAGTTTGCCTGTTAACGGCAATATTGTCCAGTTTTTCGGAGTTAGGGGAATTTAGGTGCACATTAGGCGAATTTAATCGCCTTTTTTGGGAGCGCCTCAGTCCAGGACCAGCAGTTCCCGGGCCATCCGGTCTGCCTCCTGCTGGTTGATCTCACCCAGCTTGACCTGCTGCACCTGGCCATCGGGGTCTACCAGCAGGGTGTAGGGCAGCACGCCGTTGGGATTGCCGGCCGCCCTTGCGAACTGAATGCCGGACAGCGTATCGGGAATCAGAATGGGGTAGCTCACCGGTACTTCCTGCAGAAAGCTCGCTACCTGTGCCGCGTCGTCCATGGCGATGCCCACCACGCTCAGGCCCTGCACCCCGTAGCGCTGCGCAAGATCCTCCAGGATGGGCATCTCTTTGCGGCAGGGTTTGCACCAGGTGGCCCAGAAGTTGACCACCAGGGCCCGGCCGGCAAAGTTGTCAGGGCGCCAGCGGGCCCCGGCCAGGTCGGGGAAATCAAACTGGGGCAGGGGCTGGCCCACCGGTCCGTCGTCAGCGGTCGGCTCCGCCAGTTTCTGGCTCAGCATGAAACCCAGCAGGCCACTGACAAAAGCGGCCACCAGGATCAGGAGTGTCGTTCGATTCACCGCGGCGCGCCGGGATTTACCGGGACGCGCCGGCCAGAAAGGCCTGGCGAACGTGGTCCGCAAATGGTTCCGGTCGCTGGTACCCGACGACCCGGTACTGGGGAAGTTCCTGGCCTGAGGCATCGAAGAACAGGATGGCCGGCGGCCCGATGATTTTGAAGTGAGCCATCAACTCCTGGTCGATGTCGTCATTGGCGGTGACGTCGGCCTTGTACACCCGGCCAGCGGACAGGGCAGCCTGAACCACCGGTTCCGGAAAGGTGTAACGCTCCATGCGTTTGCAGTCCACGCACCAGTCGGCGTAAAAATCCAGCATGGCGGGCTGGCCGCCGCTGGCGAGGTTTTGCTGCAGCTGATCCAGGGATTTGACCGGGTTAAAGGTCACCATCTCTCCCGGGCCAGCCGCCGGCTGGCCGCCGCCCAGAGACTTCAGCGGCTGCAGCCAGTCCTTGCCGCCGGCGGCTGCGCCGACCAGCTGTGCGGCGCCCACGATGACCAGCACCAGCCCCAGGCCTTTCCACAGGCGGAACCAGCCGCTGCGTTCCGGCGGAATCCGCTCGAAAGCGCCCATGTACACGCCGCTGGTTACTGCCAGCACACCCCACAGCAGCATGATCAGGGTGGGAGACGCGATGCGCTCCAGCATCCAGATGGCCAGGGCCAGCAGACCGACGCCAAATACGGCTTTGATGGTCTCCATCCAGGCGCCGGCCCGGGGCAACAGCCTGCCGGCGGAGGTGCCGACAATCAGCAGCGGCGTGCCCATGCCCATGGACAGGGCAAACAGCGCGGCACCGCCAAGCAGCGCGTCGCCGCTTTGCCCGATGTAGATCAATGCCGCCGCCAGGGGTGGCGCCACGCAGGGGCCGACAATCAGTGCCGACAGGACCCCCATGATGGCGGTTCCCGCCCAGGTGCCCCCGCTCTGGCGCTCGCTGAACTGGTTCAGCCGGTTCTGCCAGCTGGCCGGCAGCTGAAGTTCGTAGAAGCCGAACATGGACAGGGCCAGCAGCACGAAGATGAGGCTGAAGGCGCCCAGGACCCAGGCATTCTGAAAGGCGGCCTGGAGGTTTTCACCGAACATTCCGGCGATGACCCCGGCGATGGTGTAGGTCAGCGCCATGGCCAGCACGTAGACCAGTGACAGCATGAAGGCGCTGCGGGTGGTGATCTGGTCACCCTGTCCGGCAATGATGCCCGACAGGATCGGCACCATGGGAAACACGCAGGGTGTAAAGGCCAGCAGCAGCCCGAAACCGAAGAAGCTGAGAACGGTCCAGAAGGCATTCTGGTCCAGGGCCCGGGCCAGTCGGTCCTGTTCCGGCACGGGAACGTCGGCCGCTGCTGCCGGGATAACGGCCAGCGTGCCTGAGTACTCGGGCAGGGGAACATCCAGAACCCGGGACACCGGCGGATAGCAGATCCCGGCCTCTTTGCAGCCCTGGTAGTGCCCGGTGAGCTTCAGCACGGCCGCTTCGGCCCGGGTGCGCTGGACCGCCAGCGGAATTTCCACCTGTCCGAAATAGACCTCGACGTCTCCGAAGTGCTCATCGGTCATGGGCACGCCATCGGGCAGGGCCGGGTCACCCAGGATCACCAGCTCACCGTCGGCCTCGAAACGAATCTTGTCGCGATAGATGTAATAACCCTCAGCGATGGTCCAGCGGGCCAGCAGCTCCGTGGGGGAGATGGCGATGGTCTCGAACACGAAGGCCTCATCCACCGGCAGTGCATCATCGGTCAGGCCCAGGGTCGGCGTGGCTGCAAACGGTGACGTGCCCGGATTGGAGCTGCCCAGCAGGTCCGACAGGGAAGCGCTCGCGGGCTGGGATGACGCCAGCTGAAGCGTCAGGTTTTGCCGATGTGGCGGATAGCAGACGCCCAGGTCGGCGCAGCCCTGGGACCTGGCCTCGATTTCCAGGGTGGCGAGGGCCGGATCCGTCCGGACCAGGGGAATTTCCGCGGTGACCCGATTTCGATAGGTTTCCTGGAGTCCGAAGAATTCGTCTTCTTTTTCCTCGCCGGCCGGCAGCCGGGCCGGTCCAAGCTCGATTCCCGGCGTCAGGCTGCGAAAGCTGATCCGCTCCTTGTACATGTAATAGCCGTCAGCAATGGTCCAGCTCACCTGCACATGGCCGGAGGCGGCAGTGGCGCTGACGGCAAAGGCATCGTCGGCCAGCAGCAGGTCGTCTTCTTCAATGGCCGAGCTGGCGGTGGCCACGGCCAGCATGGCGATCGCAAACCGCAGCAGGCTGCCGAAGCCCGATCGCCGGCCCGCAACCCGGGCTGTTGGAGTTCTCTGGATAATCACTGGTTTTTTCTGTTGTTCTGCAAAGTGGAACAGACCACGGCTGTCTGGATCCGCTTACACCTCAGTCGCCTGCGAGATCCAGTCCAGGTAGGGATCCAGCCCCGCATCCACGGGTAGCCTGATCAGCTCCGGTACCTCGTACGGGTGATTCTGCTGGACCAGCTCCGTGAGCAGTGTCCACCGGTCCCGCGTGCTTTTAATGATCAGCAGCGCTTCCTGCTCGGATTCCACCTGGTCTTTCCACCGATAGATAGACTGCACCGCCGGCAGGATGTTCACACAAGCCGCCGCCCGGCGGTCCACCAGGCTGCGGGCCAGGGATTCTGCCACCGATGGCGGGCAGGTGCACAGGGCAACAACGGCGTTTGGCGATGTGGGCAAGACGGTACCCTCCTGGTAAGGCGTGAATTCTAACCCGCACCCGCCCCGGGCTGTCGCAAAAAAATGTCCGTTCAGCCCTTGAAATTGGCCTCGGCGATCTTATTTCAGCACTCACCTATCTAGAGTGCTAACGCGTAAACCATTGTATTGGAGGAATAGTTGATGAATATCCGTCCGTTGCATGATCGTGTGATCGTCAAGCGCATGGAAGAGGAGCGAACCTCTCCTGGCGGCATCGTGATTCCCGACTCTGCTACCGAGAAGCCCGTCAAGGGTGAAGTGCTGGCAGTCGGAAACGGCAAACTGCTGGAAAACGGCGAACTCCGCCCGCTGGACCTGAAGGCCGGTGACAGGGTGCTGTTTGGCAAATATTCCGGCACTGAAGTCAAAGTCGATGGCGAAGACCTGCTGGTCATGCGCGAAGACGACGTCATGGCCGTTATCGAAGGCTGAACCTGTTCTGTTGAGGATTAAAAAGAAATGAGCGCAAAAGAAGTACGTTTTGCCGAAGAAGCCCGCGGCCGGATGATGAACGGCGTCAACGTTCTGGCTGACGCGGTTAAGGTCACCCTGGGACCGAAGGGTCGCAACGTGGTGCTGGACAAGAGCTTTGGTGCCCCCACCGTGACCAAGGACGGCGTGTCCGTGGCCAAGGAAGTGGAGCTGAAGGACAAGTTCGAAAACATGGGTGCCCAGATGGTCAAGGAAGTGGCTTCCCAGACCTCTGACGTAGCCGGTGACGGAACCACCACCGCTACCGTGCTTGCCCAGGCCATGCTGCGGGAAGGCCTCAAGGCTGTAGCCGCTGGCATGAACCCGATGGATCTCAAGCGCGGCATCGACAAGGCTGTGTCGGCTGCAGTGGAAGCGCTGAAGTCCATGTCCAAGCCCTGTGACACCGATACCGCCATCGCCCAGGTGGGCACCATCTCCGCCAACTCTGACACCAACGTCGGCAACATCATTGCCGAAGCCATGCAGAAGGTCGGCAAGGAAGGCGTTATCACCGTCGAGGAAGGCTCCACCTTGGAGAACGAGCTGGACGTCGTTGAGGGCATGCAGTTCGATCGCGGCTACCTGTCCCCTTACTTCATCAACAACCAGCAAAGCATGTCTGCCGAACTGGAAGACCCGTTCGTCCTGCTGCACGACAAGAAGATCTCCAACGTGCGTGATCTGCTGCCGGTGCTGGAAGGTGTGGCCAAGGCAGGCAAGTCCCTGCTGATCGTTTCCGAAGACGTGGAAGGTGAAGCCCTGGCGACCCTGGTGGTCAACAACATTCGTGGCATCGTCAAGGTGGCCGCGGTCAAAGCGCCTGGTTTCGGCGACCGCCGCAAGGCCATGCTGGAAGATATCGCTATCCTGACAGGCGGCACCGTGATCTCGGAAGAGGTTGGTCTGTCGCTGGAGAAGGCCGGTCTGGAAGATCTGGGTTCTGCCAAGAAGATCCAGATCACCAAGGAAAACACCACCATCATTGATGGCGCCGGCGGCGCTGACGACATCAAGGGTCGGGTGGAGCAGATTCGTGCCCAGATCGAAGAAGCCACTTCTGACTACGATCGCGAAAAGCTGCAGGAGCGCGTGGCCAAGCTGGCCGGCGGTGTGGCCGTGATCAAGGTTGGTGCTGCCACCGAAGTGGAGATGAAAGAAAAGAAAGCCCGGGTGGAAGACGCCCTGCACGCTACCCGCGCCGCGGTTGAAGAAGGCGTGGTGCCCGGCGGTGGTGTGGCCCTGATCCGTGCCCTTCCCGGCGTGGAGAACGCCGACGCTCACAACCACGACCAGGAGGTTGGAGTGGGTATCGCCCGGCGCGCCATGGAAGAGCCGCTGCGTCAGATCGTGGCCAACTCCGGTGCCGAGCCGTCAGTGATCGCCAACGAAGTGCGTCACTCTACCGGCAACAACGGCTACAACGCCGCTACCGGTGAGTTCTGCGACCTGGTGGAAGCCGGCATCCTGGATCCCACCAAGGTGACCCGCTCTGCCCTGCAGAATGCGGCTTCCGTGGCCGGTCTGATGATCACCACCGAAGCCATGGTCGCTGAGGCGCCCAAGGACGAAGCCCCGGCCCCCGCAATGCCCGACATGGGCGGCATGGGCGGCATGGGCGGCATGATGTAATTCAGGCCCAAAGCTTCAGGAAAAACCCCGCCTCGGCGGGGTTTTTTTTGACTGGTGGGGTCACGACTGGCGGGGTCAGAGTAAAGGGACAGAGTAAACCGCGGTTTACTCTGTC
>JASJDM010000048.1 GCA_030065125.1 Lysobacterales bacterium
GCCTTGATCAACTCCACCTCAACCGTTATCGCCACCTCGTCACCCACCATGGGGACGGCGTATCCCAGGTCAAAGTCCGACCGCTTCAGGCTGGTGGTGCCGGAGAAGCCGAGCATGTCCTTCCTGCTGCGGAAATGCTGGCCGGTCTTGTTCAGCTTAACCGCCAGGGTAACCGGTTTGGTGACGCCCTTGATGGTCAGATCGCCAGTCAGGTCCATGCTGCGTTCGCCGGTCATTTCCACCGAGGTGGTGGTGAAACTTGCCTTGGGAAACGCCTCGACGTTGAAAAACCGCTCGCCCACCATGTGCTGGTCGAACTCGTCCACGCCGGTGTCGATGCTGGCGGTGTCGACGCTGACTTCGGCCGTGCTGGCCGCCAGGTTCTCCGTATCCAGCTCCAGGGTCACGTCAAAGTCGCGAAACCGCAGCCACGGGTTGGAGTAGCCCTGGTGTGAGTAGCTGAACGTGATGTAGCCATGGGTTTTGTCCAGGGTATAGGTGCCCGACGCAATGTTCAGACCGTTGGCCAGGGTCAATCCGCTCAGCAGCAGGCCGGCGGTCAGCAGCAGTGATTTTGGCGACATGGTTGACTCCGTGTTCTGAAACAATGCGAACATATTAGCCACGGCACATCATCAAATTGTCAAAACCTGTGTTTTATCCTTGCCTGGGGCGGGACCGGCGACATAAGGTTTTGGGTTTCCATTCCATCGATCTGCGGGAGGCAAGATGTCGGATATCGTCGTTTCACCCCTGAAAACGCTGGACCGGGCAGTGGGGGCTCTGCGTGAACTGGGGCTGCTGCCCGAGGCCGAGGCCGAGCAGGCGCCGGTGGTGGCCCTGATCGAACAGGTCGCGGAGTTCTCCGAAGACAAAGCCGTGGCCATCGCCCGCACCCTGTCCCAGATTTCATGGTTCAACGAGGTCGTGCGGGAAGAGATACGGGACGTTGGTATCGGTGAGCGCTACGAGAGCATCACCAAGGATTTCGACAGCATCCGGGAAGACGCCAAACGCATGGTGGACCAGCTGGCTGACGGGGAAATCGACACCGGGGAAAAACTTTCCAATATCTGGATGAAATGGACCCGGGGCACCATTTCCGATCGCTTCCAGGACATCAAGGGAACCTACCTGGACGTTTCCTCGGACACCAAGGACCAGATTCAGCGCGAACGGCGCATCATCGATGCGTACAAGGATTTTCGCGGCGCGCTGAAGGAATGCCAGGTGCTGGCCTACGAGTTGCTGGAGATCGCCGGTGGCCATCTGGAAAGCGCCAGGGAGACCCTGCAGGCGGCTGCTGTGAAACTGGAGTCACCGCCCGAGGATCCTTCTGAGCGGGCGAGGCTGGAGCTGGACCGGGACCAGAAGCTGCGCGAACTGCAGGACACCGACAAGAAGTACCAGATCGCCAAGGATCTGGCAGATAACATGACGGTGAGCTACAACACCACGGAAATCGTCATGGCGAGGCTGGTCCAGAGCACCGAAGTCAAGGAACGGGTCTACGCCCAGTCGGTGACCTTCTTCGGCACCAATGAAACCGTCTTCACCGCGCTCAATGCGTCGTTCACCAGCCTGCAGGGACTGCATGAGTCCACCCAGACTCTTGAGGCCATGAAGGACGGCGTCAACAAGTCGCTGGAAACCCTGTCGGAGGTGGGCGACCAGGTTCAGACTGAAGGCCTCAAGGCAGGCTACGGTGCCACCATCAAGGCCGAATCGGTCAAGAAGCTGGTGGACGCGGTGGTCAACTACCAGGCCTCCGCCGCGCGGATCATTGCCGAGATGCGCAGCGAGGCCACCCGCAACGCCGACGAGATTCATCGCATTGTGGAAGACGGCAAGCAGCGCCTCATCGAGCTGCGGCAGCACCTTCCCGCTGCATAAGCCGGAATAATCCCGATGACCGAAGCGGTGCGATCCGACTGGGACGAGCTGATGCTGGCCATGGACGTGGTGGACACCTTGCGTCACCGCGAGGCCGAACTCGACCGCATCATCAGCGAGGCGTCCGACGACCAGGCACTGGTGGAGAAGGTACGCCGAATCTACCAGGCCCAGGGCATCGAGGTGTCTGAACGCCTGGTCAGAGATGCGGTGGAAGCCCGCAAGGATGAGCGGTTCAGCTATACCCCGCCGCCGGACGGCTGGAAGCGCAACCTGGCCCACTTCTGGATCGACCGCGGCAAGTGGGGGCGCCGGGCCGGTCTTGCTGCACTGGTTGTCGCGATAGCGGGCGGCGGGACCTGGGGGGTCTCCTCTTTTCGCGAGAGCCGCGAATTGGGACGCCAGCAGGAATTGGTAGCAGCCGCCAGGACAGACTTTGAAGAAGAAAAACGACGCCTGGGAAATCGCCTCAGCGTGGTCGAACGGGGCGTGCAGCGGGGACTCGAATTCGGGCCGGTGACGGCGGGGGCGGGCAAGGCCCTGGTGACCGAAAGCCTCACCGCTGTGGCCGAGGCGCACACCCAGCTGCAGACCCTGCTCGCGGTGCGGCCCGGCGACAGCCTGACCATCGACCAGATTGACGACGGTGACAACTATCGGTGGCCGGACTCTATCGGCCGGCCCCTAACCGCCGCTGCCCAGGCACTGGAGCGGGCAGAGCAGGCTCTGGGGCGCGCGCAGACCCTGCAGGAACTGGACGCCCGCTTTCGTCAGCTGAGTCAGCGCGGCGCCCAGGTGGCCGGTGACGAACCGGCCAGGGTGGCCATTGCCCAGGCCGTCAACAACGCCAGGGGGGCGTTGACCACCGGCGATGCCGGCGCCGCCGGAGCGCTCCAGACCCTGGCGCAGCTGGTGGATGCGGTGGCCGCCTCCTACGAGATCCGCGTTGTCAGCCGCCCGGGCGTGCAGTCCGGGGTGTGGCGCTATCCGCAAGCCAACAGCAGCGCCCGCAACCACTACATCATCGTTGAGGCCGTCGACAGCAGCGGGCGCAGCCTCCGCCTGCCCATTACCTCGGAGGAAACCGGGCAGACCCGGGTCACCGCCATGTGGGGACTGCGGGTGCCCGAATCGGTGTACCAGTCAGTCCGGGCGGACAAGACCGACGACGGCATCATCCAGAACGCCCTGTTCGGACGCAAAGCGGCCGGCCAGCTGAACCCCGAATTCCTGGTGGAAACCACCGGCGGCGCCATTACGGACTGGTAGCGCAATGGCCAGGGGACACGAGGTTTACCGGGAAATCCGCAGCGCAGCCGAGTCGGCACGCGCGGAACTGGGCGAGATGGAACAAACCGTCAGCGAGGCACTGGGTGAGCTGTCGGGAGTGCGAAATTCGCTGCAGCAGAGTTATCGGCAGCTGGCGTCATTTTACGTTGAGGAAATCGACGCCGATCGGCTGGAGGAGTCTTTCGATCACGCGGCCCGCCGGGTGGCGGAACTGCTGCAGCAGCGCGACGAGCAGCGCGCGCTCACCGAGGCTGCCTGCGACAAGGTGCGGCAGGCGCTGAACCAGGCCGCCGACCGGCAGGACGAATTGGACGCAATACGCGACAAAGCTGCCGAAGCGGTGGAGGCCCTTATGGTCAAAACCCGGGCCCGGCTGATGGGCGAAGACGCTTTCGTCACCCTGAGGAAGCTGTGGCTGGAATCCCAACAGCGGCAGCAGCAGGTCACCGAAAGACTGGACGACGCCAGGGCCGACCGCGACGAAAAACGCCAGCCCTATGAAGCGGACCGGGTATTCAGCTACCTGTGGCGGCGCCGCTACGGTTTCAGTGATTACCGCAGCCGGGGATTGACCCGACTGATCGATGGATGGCTGGCTGAATTCTGCGGCTACGCCAATGCATCCCGCAACTACAACCTGCTGATGGCTATTCCCGATCGTTTATCTGAGCACGCTGAGTCGCTGCGGAACGAAACCGTCAGGCTGGCCGAGGAACTGGACCGGGTGTTTGATGAGCGCATGAGCGAAGCCGGCGGAGACCCCCTGAGACAGGCGCTGGATCAGGCGGAACAGGACACCCAGGCCAACGTAGCCGAAGCCGCGGACCTGGCCGAGCAACTGGAAGACCTGGAAGCTACCCTGGCGGAGTTTGCCCAGGGCCGGGACGAGCACACCCGGGAAGCATTTGGTGTCCAGGCTGACACCCTCAGCTCCGACCCCCTGCCACAGCTGTGGGAACGGGCGACCGCCACCGCCTCGGAATCAGACGATCAGCAGGTGGTCGAGATCACCGGGCTGCGGGAGCAGGAATCCGAACACGCGGAATCCATCGAGCGCCAGCGCGCCCGGGTCCGGCGGCGCCGGCTGCGGGTCACCGAACTGGAGGCCCTGCAGCTGGAGTTCGCCAGTCGCGACTGGCAGTCCCGGTACTCCCGCTTCAGCCGCCGGCTGGACATTGGCCGACTGATCCGTGACGTGCTCAGCGGAGAAATGGGCCGGGCCGAAGCCCTGCGTCTGCTGCGACGCCTGCAAAGCTTCAAATACCGCGACCTGCAAATGCCCAAGGGCCGCAAGCGTGGCGGCAGCTGGTGGAAAGGCGGTGGGGGCGGCGGCTTCGGCGGTGGCGGATTTGGCGGCTTCGGCGGCGGCAGCTCCGGCGGTGGATTTGGCGGCGGCGGCTTTTCCGGTGGCGGTGGATTCGGTGGTGGCGGATTCAGGACCGGGGGTGGATTCTAGTCCATCCGCGATATCGTCAATCCATGGACGAATCGCGGGCGGGAATCGAAAACGCGGTTTCCGATTCCCTTACGGCCTTCGGCCGTTGGCACATCCCTGTGCCAAGAGGTTTCGTTGTTCCGCAAGATCGGGCATCCTGCCCGACTTGCGGTCGTGATTGGAAAATGCGATTTCCCAATCACTCACGGCCTCGGCCGTTGGCACATCCTTGTGCCAAGGGGCTTCGGTCACACTCACCCGTCATCCCCCACCGACGTCATCCTGAACTCGATTCAGGATCCATCTGCTAGTGGGGTCTGTTATGCCTTCGATCCTGGCGTTGGTTTGATCGGAGACTTCGCTCCCGCACACAGGCGGCGGGGAGGGTCAACTGCGTTGGCTTTGTAATAGCGAAGCGCAGGCCTTCAACGAAAGCAACTTCGGGATTTCAGATGGATCCTGAATCGAGTTCAGGATGACGAATTAGTGTTAGCTAAGCCCCGTAACGCAAAGCGAGAACGTAGACACTTGGCACAGGGATGTGCCAACGGCCGAAGGCCGAAAGCGAATCGGAAACCGCGTTTTCGATTCGCGCCCGCGAGCGGGACAGGATGTCCCGTCTTGCGGATAGACCTTGGCACAAGGATGTGCCAACGGCCGAAGGCCGTGAGCGCAGCAAAACCACGTTTTGCGGAGCGACCGCGATTCGTCCATGGATGGACGATATCGCGGATGGACTAACGCTTCATCGCATCAAAAAACTGATCGTTGGTCTTGGTCGCCTTCAGCCGGTCCAGCATGAACTCGATGGCGGCCAGTTCATCCATGGCGTGGATCAGTTTGCGCAGGATCCAGGTCTTTTGCAGTTTTTCCGGATCCACCAGCAGCTCTTCTTTCCGTGTGCCGGACCGGTTGATGTTGATGGCCGGGTAGATCCGCTTTTCCGCAATCCGGCGGTCCAGGTGGATCTCCATGTTGCCGGTGCCCTTGAACTCCTCGTAGATCACCTCGTCCATCTTTGAGCCGGTGTCGATCAGGGCCGTGGCGATGATGGTCAGGGAGCCGCCTTCTTCCACGTTGCGCGCCGCGCCGAAAAAGCGCTTGGGCTTTTGCAGTGCATTGGCGTCGACACCACCGGTCAGGACCTTGCCGGAGGACGGCACCACGGTGTTGTAGGCCCGGGCCAGTCGGGTAATGGAGTCCAGCAGGATCACCACGTCCTGTTTGTGTTCCACCAGTCGCTTGGCGCGCTCGATGACCATTTCAGCCACCTGGACGTGGCGGGACGCGGGTTCGTCGAAGGTGGACGACAGCACCTCGGCGGGGACGGAGCGGGCCATTTCCGTCACTTCCTCGGGGCGCTCATCGATGAGCAGGATGATCAGTTTGCAGTCCGGCTGGTTGGACACGATGCTCTGGGCAATGTTCTGCAACATCATGGTTTTGCCTGCCTTGGGCGGTGACACGATCAGGCCCCTCTGACCCTTGCCGATGGGGGCCGCCATGTCGATGATGCGGGCGGTCAGATCTTCGGTGCTGCCGTTTCCCCGCTCCAGTACAAATGCCTCTCGGGGGAACAGGGGCGTCAGGTTTTCGAACAGCACTTTGCCCTTGGCAGCTTCCGGCGGCTCGAAGTTGATCTCCTGCACCTTGAGCAGCGCAAAGTAACGTTCGCCGTCCTTGGGCGGTCGGATTTTTCCGGCCACGTTGTCGCCGGTACGCAGTCCGAAGCGGCGGATCTGGCTGGGCGACACGTAGATATCATCGGGCCCGGCCAGGTAGGAGCAGTCCGCCGAGCGCAAAAAGCCAAAGCCGTCCTGCAGAATTTCCAGGACGCCGTCCCCGTAAATGGACTCACCGTTCTTGGCGTGGGCCTTCAGAATGGAAAAGATCAAGTCCTGCTTACGGGCGCGGGAGATGTTTTCGGTGCCCATTTCCCGGGCTATTTCCACCAGTTCGGTGGCGGTTTTCTGCTTCAGTTCGGTGAGATTCATTATTGGAAGGCCTCTTGGGGCGCGATCGATGCGTGGGTTGGCAAATGAAAACGCAGTTCGAGCGGTTTTACCGCTTGTGGGTCATGGTTCAGGTTGGGAGTTGATGACCGGGAATCGGAAGCCGAGTCCGGCCAAGGAATACGGCGTTAACCTATCACGATCCCCGGCGTCGGTAAAGCGGTGGATGGCACAGTTTATGGGCAGGAGAACTGGCGCTGGAAGGACGGCGCGGCGCGCCGTCCGGAATTAGTCTGAACAGTTGTGCGCAGGATCGATCTCAGGCGATTGCCTGATCGATGAACTCGGTCAGCTGGGACTTGCTCATGGCGCCCATCTTGGTGGCTTCCACCTGGCCGTTCTTGAAGATCATCAGAGTTGGGATGCTGCGGATGTTGAACTTGATGGCCACCTGCTTGTTGGTGTCCACGTCCACCTTGGCAACTTTGATCTTGTCGCCGTATTCATCGGCAACCTGGTCCAGCACGGGTGCAATCATCTTGCAGGGTCCGCACCACTCCGCCCAGAAATCCACCAGAACCGGACCGTCCGATCCCAGCACCTGATCGTCGAACTGATCGTCACTGACATGAATAATGTTTTCGCTCACTGATGATTCCTCTGGTGCTAACCGCTGCTTGTGGTGCTTGGGTGAACTTGGGGACGCTGGTTTGCGGATTCAAGCGTATGGAGTAAACTGCCGGGTTTGGCTCACCGCGTGGGCGCTTCACCTTCCGGCCCGCGCCTTCATTCTCAGCCCAACAGGACGTTCAAATCAAGTGCACGAGCACGCCGACCCACAACCCGCGCCGCAATCCGGCCAACCCACTTTTTCCGACCGCCGATTCAGCGAGTTCACCATCGATTCCCGCGTGATGCAGGGATTGGACGAGGCCGGCTTCGACCACTGCACACCCATTCAGGCCATGAGCCTGCCGCTGGTACTGAACGGCAAGGACGTTGCCGGCCAGGGGCAGACCGGAACCGGCAAGACCGGGGCCTTCCTGGTCGCGCTGTTTCACACCCTGCTGACCCACCCCAAGGCGGCAGAGGCGGATCGGCGGCAGCCACGGGCAATCGTGCTGGCCCCGACCCGTGAACTGGCCATCCAGATCCACAAGGACGCGGTGCTGCTGGGCGGCCACACCGGCCTCAAGCTGGGGCTGGCCTACGGTGGGGTGGACTACGAAAAGCAGCGGCAGATCATTTCTGACGGTATTGACGTGCTCATCGGCACCCCCGGCCGTATCATCGATTACTTCAAGCAGAAGGTCTTTCACCTGAAGCAGATCCAGGTACTGGTGCTGGACGAAGCCGACCGCATGTTCGACCTCGGCTTTATCAAGGACATCCGCTACCTGTTGCGACGCATGCCGCCGCCGGACCAGCGGCTGAACCTGCTGTTCTCGGCCACCCTGTCTCTGCGGGTCACCGAACTGGCCTACGAGCACATGAACAGCCCGGAACGGGTGGAGGTCAATACCGACCAAGTCACCGCCGACCGGGTCGAGCAAAGCGTTTACTTTCCGGCCAACAGCGAGAAAATCCCCCTGCTGGTGGGGCTGCTGCGCCGCATCGACCCCAGCCGGACCATGGTGTTCTGCAATACCAAGCGGGCCACCGAGCGGGTGGCCGCCTACCTCAAGGGCAATGGCTTCAACGCAGAGGTGCTCTCCGGCGACGTCCGCCAGAAGAAGCGCCAGACCCTGCTGGACCGGTTTCACAAGGGTGAGATTGCCATCATCGTGGCAACCGACGTTGCGGCCCGGGGCCTGCACATCCCCGACGTCAGTCATGTCTTCAACTACGACCTGCCCCACGACGCTGAGGACTATGTCCACCGAATCGGCCGTACCGCAAGGCTTGGGTCCAGTGGTGACGCCATCAGCTTCGCCTGCGAGGACTATGCGTTTTCGCTGCCGGAGGTGGAGGATTACATTGGCAAGCGGCTGCCGGTGGAGTCGGTGGACCCTGAACTCCTGGCCGAGCTGGACCCGCCCGCACCAAGGCCGCGCCGCGGCCCGCCGGGCCGACGACCCGGGGGCAAACGGCCGCGCCGTGCGAGTTCCGATGGCGAATCCTCGGGGTCTAAAGCCGGAGACGGCAAGCGGAGACGGCGACGACGGCGGCGCCCCCGAAAAAATGCGGAGTCCGGCGGAAGCGCTTCCGGAAGCTGAACGTCGTTGCCTGGCTTGCCCGCGGATGCTAAAACGGGCCAGCCTGACACCCCCACGGCGCGGCCTGATTTCGCTATCATGCGATTCTGCGGCCTCACACCCGGGAAGCTGTAAACAACGATGCTGGAAAGCCTAGCCGAACGACAACGACTGACAGGCATGGCCCACACCGCCGGCTGGCTGGCGCTGCTGGCTGCTGCCGGGGCCTGCATCTGGATTGCCAGCGGCCTGTTCTGGCAGTTGTTGCCGACAGACCGGGCGGCCGACACCGGCGTCACCCTCACCGGCGAGCCCAGCGTTACCAGCAATCCTGGCCAGCGGGTCAACCTGGCCGCCCTGCACCTGTTTGGATCCAGCGGCATGCTCGCGGCCACCTCGGCCACCTTTGACGCGCCTGATACTTCCCTGGACCTGCGGCTGGTTGGCACCCTGTCCTCCGAAGACCCCAAGTCCGGCATGGCCATGATTGCCGACAGCGAAAAGGAGCGCGCCTACGCCATTGGCGATGAGCTGCCCGGCAACGCCACCCTGGAAGAGATCTATCCCGACCGCGTCGTTCTGTCTCACCAGGGGCGCTACGAGACCCTGCGTCTGCGGGACCCCGAGGCCGTCCCCAGCCGGATGACGGCATCCACGCGACGTCCGCTGCCCCGGACCAGCGGCAACCTGTCGGCCATCCGCACCCAGGCGCCCTCGGGCGGCGGTGTCAACTGGCAGGCCGCCCAGCAGAATCTTCGAATCAATCCGGCGGAGCTGGCCCAGCAGATCCGCGCCCTGCCGTTCATGGAAAACGGCAAACAGGTCGGCGTGCGGCTGCAGGCAGGCCGGGACGCCACCCTGATGAGCAAATTGGGCCTGCGCAACACCGACATCATCACCTCGGTCAACGGCATTCCGCTGGATGACCCGAGCCGGGCGTTCCAGTTGCTTAACCAGCTGAACTCCCAGAGCCAGTTTGACGTCGCCCTGCGACGGGACGGCCGCGAAATGACCCTCAGCATCGACGCCAACAACTTACAGTGAAGTTCATGCCGAATCCCAGATCCCTTGTCCTTGCGCTGGTGCTGACCAGCTCTGCCGCCGTTGCCCAGGAGCACCGCCTGAACATCCAGGACGGCAGTATTCAGTCGCTGGTGTCCACGGTGGCTGAAATCACCGGCAGGAATTTTGTGCTGGACCCCCGGGTGGATGACGCCTCGGTCAACATCATTTCCAACCGCGCCATGACCGAGGACGAAATCTACGAGCTGTTTCTGTCGGTACTGAAGGTGCACGGCTTCGCGGCGGTGCCCAGCGGCGAATACATCAAGATCATGCCGGACGCCGTGGCCCGACAGGACGCCATACCCAACGTGTTCCAGGCGGACAACCTGGGCGGTGACCAGCTGGTGACCCAGGTCATTGAGGTGCAGCACGTCACCGCCACCGAACTGGTCACCCTGCTGCGGCCGCTGGTACCCCAGAACGGTCATATCATTGCCCATCAGGCCAGCAACGTGCTGGTGGTCTCCGACCGCGCCGCCAACGTCAATCGGCTGGCCCAGATCATTCGCCGTATCGACACGGTCAACGAAGACGACATCGAGGTCATCGCCCTGAGCAACGCCAATGCCACCGAGGTCGTGCGGGCGCTCAACCAGCTGGTGCCTCCCAACGGTCAGTCCAGCGCGGCGCCCAAGGCCATCGCTGACGAGCGCACCAACAGCGTCCTGCTGTCCGGTGATCCCGGCGCGCGGCTGCGGCTGCGCACCATTATTTCTCACCTGGATACCCCCATCGAGAGCGGCGGCGCCACCCAGGTGGTCTACCTGCGCTATGCCAGCGCCGAGTCGCTGCTGCCTATCCTGGAAGGCGTCAGCCGGTCCCTGGCCGGTGCCGGAGAAGAAAGCCCGGCCACCATCCAGGCCCACGACGAAACCAACGCGGTCATCATCACCGCGCCGCCCGCCGTCTACCGCAGCCTGGCCGGCGTGATCCGGCAGCTGGACATCCGCCGGCTGCAGGTCATGGTGGAAGCCGTGATTGCGGAAGTGTCCAACGACTTTTCCCGGGAGCTGGGCGTCCAGTGGCAGGCCGCTTCCATCGACAGCCTCAACGACTCGGGGCCGGTGGGCGGCACCAACTTCCGCACCAACGCCGGCACCGGGCCGGGCATCATCAACCTGACCCCCACCGGCACCGGCGAAAGCGGCCTGAACCTGTCGGGCCTGGGGCCTGGTCTGAACCTGGGTTACCTGTCAGGCACAATCAACGTGCCCATCGGCCGGGATGACCGCACCGGCGAAACCATTTTTCAGGAGGTACCCCAGCTGAGCGCCCTGGTGTCCGCCATCGATGCCAATGCCGACAACAACGTGCTGTCCACTCCCAGCATCGTCACCCTGGACCACCAGGAGGCGGTGATCAACGTGGGCCAGGAAGTACCCTTTGTCACCGGCCAGTTCACCAACACCGGCGCCAACAACTCATCGGTCAATCCGTTCCAGACCATTACCCGGGAGGACGTGGGGCTGACCCTGACGGTGACGCCCCATATCAATGCCGGCGAGACGGTGATCCTGGACATCAGCCAGGAAATCTCCAGCATCTCACCCCAGGCCCTGGCGGTGGATCTGATCACCAACAAGCGGGAGATTTCCACCACCGTGATGGTGCCTGACGGCGGAGTCCTGGTACTGGGCGGGCTGATCGACGACAACGTGCAGGAAACCATCCAGAAGGTCCCGGGCCTGGGCGACATCCCGGTGCTGGGTAACCTGTTCCGCTACCGCAACACCCAGACCACCAAGCGCAACCTGATGGTCTTCATCCGGCCTCGCATCCTCCAGGACGAAGCCACCCAGAACGCCGTAACCGGCGCCAAGTACAACTTCATGCGCTCCCGCCAGCAGGAGGTGATGGAGGGGTACCAGGGCCTGGCGGCCCCGGAAGCCCTGCCCCTGCTGCCCACCCTGGAAGAGTACCGCCAGCAGCAGGACGGCGATAACTGAAGACCATGAGCCCACAACCGGATTCCACTGAGCCAACGCGCAGGGAGCGTCCCAGCTTCAGCTTTGCCCGGCGCAACGGTGCCACCGTGGTCGAGTGGGACGGGCCCACCGCCCGGGTGGCCTACCGGGAAGGGGCCAGCCCCCAGGCCCTGGTGGAGCTCAAGCGGTTTCTCGGCGGCGCCGCCCTGTCCATGCAGGCCTACCCGCCGGAGCAGTTCGACCAGCTGCTGCAGCGCTTGTACGAACACGGCGGCAGCAACGCCCGCCAGGTGGCTGCCGATATCAGCGAGGAGCTGGATCTGCGCCAGATCGCCGAAGAACTGGGCGAGCCGGAGGACCTGCTGGAAAGCGAGGATGACGCACCGGTGATCCGCTTGATCAACGCCCTGCTGACCGAGGCGGTCAAGGAAAACGCCTCGGACATCCATGTAGAGCCGCTGGAAAACGAACTGATGGTGCGCTTCCGGGTGGACGGCGTTCTGCGCGAAGTGCTGGCACCGGAGCGGCGGGTGGCGGGCTTGATCGTGTCCCGGATCAAGGTCATGGCCAAGCTGGACATCGCGGAAAAACGATTGCCCCAGGACGGCCGCATTTCTCTGCGGGTGGCTGGCCGTCCGGTGGACGTGCGGGTCTCCACTCTGCCATCCAACCACGGCGAGCGGGTAGTGCTGCGCCTGCTGGACAAGCAGGCGGGCCGGCTGGACCTGAAACAGCTGGGGATGAACGACCAGACCCAGGAGCTGATGGAAGACCTGATCCAGCGCCCCCACGGCATCCTGCTGGTCACCGGGCCCACCGGCTCGGGCAAGACCACCACCCTCTACGCCGCCCTGTCGCGGCTGAACGACCGCAGTCGCAACATCATGACGGTGGAAGACCCCATCGAGTACGACATCGACGGCATCGGCCAGACCCAGGTCAACAGCAAGGTCGACCTGACCTTTGCCCGGGGGCTGCGGGCGATCCTGCGACAGGACCCGGACGTGGTAATGGTCGGGGAAATCCGCGACCTGGAGACCGCCCAGGTGGCCGTGCAGGCCTCCCTCACCGGGCACCTGGTGCTCGCCACCCTGCACACCAACAGCGCCATTGGCGCCGTGACCCGGCTTCGGGACATGGGGGTTGAGCCCTTCCTGCTGGCTTCCAGCCTGATTGGCGTGCTGGCCCAGCGCCTGGTGCGGATGCTGGACCCCGCCACCCGGGAGCCGTACACGGCCACCGAAGCCGAATGCCTGGTGTTCGGTCGAAAGCCCGCGCGGATGCCTACCTTTTACCGCCCGGCGGCCGGCGTGACCGAGACAGCCGGCGGCTATCGCGGCCGTTCCGGCATCTACGAGCTGGTGGCGGTGGACGACACCCTGAGGGAGCTGATCCACCAGGGCGCCAGCGAACAGGCCATGCTGGACCACGCCCGGCAGCGCTACCCGGCCATCGGCGACGACGGCTGGAACAAGGTCTGTTCCGGCCAGACCTCGGTGGAAGAAGTGCTTCGGGTGACCCGACAGGACTGATCTCACTCGATAATGGGTGCCTACGAATACTCTGCACTGGATCTGAAGGGACACCGCAAACGCGGCGTGATCCAGGGCGATACCGCGCGCCAGGTCCGCCAGCAGCTGCGCGAGCAGGGGTTGAGCCCGCTGTCGGTAGACCCGGTCACTGAGAAATCCGCCGCGGGATTGACGGTGGGCCGGCGCCTGAGCTCCACCGAACTGGCCATCCTGCTGCGCCAGCTGTCGAGCCTGGTGGCCGCCGGGCTGCCGCTGGAGGAGTGCCTGGCCACGGTGGCGGAGCAGGCTGAGCGCACCCATGCCAAGCGCATTCTGGTGGCGCTGCGCTCGCGGGTGATGGAAGGCCACGGCCTGGCGCCGGCCATGGGCGAGTTTCCCGGCGCATTCCCCGAACTGGTCAGGGCCACCGTGGCGGCGGGTGAACAATCCGGACACCTGGACCAGGTATTGACCCGGCTGGCGGACTACGCCGAGAACCGTGAGGCCCTGGGCCGCAAGATCCTGCTGGCCATCACCTACCCCGCCATCGTGGCGGTGGTGGCCGTGGGCACCGTCATCGGCCTGCTGGCCTTCGTTGTTCCCCAGGTGGTGTCGGTATTCGAAAGCCTGGACCAGACCCTGCCGTGGCTGACCCGTCAGCTCATCAGCTTGAGCGACTTCCTGACCGCATGGGGACAGTGGCTGGCACTGGCTGCGCTGGCGGCGGCGGCAGTGGTGTTCGTGCTGCTGCGCCTGCCCGGACCGCGACTGGCCTGGCACCGATCCATGCTGACCCTGCCGCTGCTGGGCCGGCTCAGCCGGGCCGTCAACGCGGCCCGCTTTACCCGCACCCTGAGCATTCTCAGCGCCAGCGCCGTACCGCTGCTGGAGGGCCTGAAGATCTCCGCTGGTGTGGTGGGCAACCTGGCCATGCGCCGGGCCGTGGACAAGGCGGCCGCCAAGGTCCGCGAGGGCGCCAGTCTCAACCTGTCTCTGACCCAGACCGGCCTGTTCCCGCCCCTGGTCACCCGGCTCATCGCCAGCGGCGAAAAGAGCGGTGACCTGGAGGGCATGCTGGACCGCGCCGCCGACACCCAGGACCGCCAGGTGGAAAGCTCGGTCAACCTGCTGGTGGGTGTGCTGGAACCGGCGCTGATCCTGCTGGTGGGCGGCATGGTGCTGACCATCGTGCTGGCCATCCTGATGCCCATTTTCCAGATGAACCAACTGATCGGCTGAGCCAGCCCTGCATGATACGGACATGATTCGCTTCGATACGGTGACCATGCGTTACGCCGGATCCCGCGAGGCCCTGCGGGAACTGAGCTTCGAAATGGCGGCCGGTGAGATGGTGTTTTTGACGGGCCATTCCGGGGCGGGAAAAAGCACCCTGTTGAAGCTGGTGGCCGGACTGGAAAAGGCGACCCGGGGAACCGTCCTGTTCGACGGCGCCAACCTCGGGCGGCTCAATCGACGCACCCTGCCGTTTCACCGGCGCCAGGTGGGCATGATTTTCCAGGATCATCGCCTGCTGCATGACCGCAGCATCTTCGACAACGTGGCCCTGCCGCTGCTGATCGCCGGGGTGCGCCGGCAGCATCTGCGCAAGAGAGTCCGTGGCGCCCTGGACCGGGTTGGCCTGCTGCCGCGGGAACGGGCCTTTCCCCTGGACCTGTCCGGCGGTGAGCAGCAGCGGGTGGGCATCGCCCGGGCCGTGGTCAACAAGCCCCCCATGCTGCTGGCCGATGAACCCACCGGCAATCTGGATCCGGACCTGTCGTTCGAGATCATGCAGTTGTTCGCTGACCTCAACAGCAGCGGCCTGACGGTGCTGGTGGCCAGCCATGACCTGCACCTGGTGCGCCACATGAAGAAACGGGCCCTGGTGCTGGAACAGGGTCGGCTGATCGACGATTTCAGGCCGTCGGCCGGTGCCGTTTGAGATGGCCGCACCAGCTGCCAGCGCCCGTCCCAGTAAATCCGGAATTGCCAGCCGGCTGGTGGCCTGGTGGGAAAGCCACCTGTTCGCACTGGTTTCCAGCCTGGGGCGGATCACGGCCCGGCCGGGCACCTCGCTGATGACCGCCGGGGTCATCGCCGTATCCCTGGCCCTGCCGGCGACCCTGCAGGTGAGCCTGAACAGCCTGGGCCAGCTCAGCGGCCAGTGGGACCAGCTGAACCAGGTCTCTCTGTTTCTGCAGCCCGGCACCACAGGCGATGAGGCCGACACCCTGGCCGGGCAGCTGCGCAGCCGCAATGACGTGGACGCCGTTGAGCTGATCGATCCAGACCAGGCCCTGGACGAGTTCAGCCGCCTGTCGGGATTCAACCAGGCCCTGGATGCCCTGCCCGACAACCCGCTGCCCTGGGTGCTGGTGGTGACTCCCGGGCCCGCCACCGACGGCCTGTCGCGGGTTGATCTGCTGGTCAGCCAGCTGGGCGAGCTGCCCCAGGTGGAGTTTGCCCAGTTCGATCGTCAGTGGCTGACCCGGTTTCAGTCGCTGCTCCGCATCGGCCAGCGCACCAGCGGGGTCATGGCGGTGCTGCTCGGCATTGCGGTGCTGCTGATCGTGGGCAACACCATTCGGCTGGAGCTGCAGTCTCGCCGCGATGAGATCGAGGTGAGCAAGCTGCTGGGCGCCACCGATGGTTTCGTACGCCGGCCATTTCTGTACCTTGGGCTTTGGTACGGCATACTGGGCGGACTGCTGGCCATGGTGCTGGTATCGGCGGTGCTGCTGGCCCTGGGCGGTCCGGTTGCCCGGCTGGCCGAGACCTACCAGAGCGATTTCCGGCTGGTCGGTCTGGGATTGTGGGAGCCGCTGATCCTGGTCGGCGGAGGCGGTCTGACGGGCTGGCTGGGATCCTGGCTGGCAGCGGGCCGGCAGCTGAGCCGGATCGACCCTTCGGCAAAACAGCGGTAGAGACGATCGTTTACCTCTGGCCGGTTGACCTCGGGCAGCAAATACCGGGAGACTGCTCAAGGGAAACCCTCAACCCGGTCGACTAAGATGATGAGAGCATGCTTGATTACGCCGAGCCAAGACAATGAGTGAAGCCTCTGAGCAGGTCTTTCAGAGTGACTCCCCCCGCATCGTGGTGGTGGACAGCTCCAAGGTCACCCGCCGGCTGATCGACAAGGCCATCAGCGCATCTCTGCCCAACGCCGAGGTGGTGTCCTGCCAAACCGGCGCCGAGGCGGTGGCGGCATTCGAACAGGGGGAAGTGGACCTGGTGACCAGTGCCATCGTGCTGCCGGACCAGACCGGCTTTGAGCTGGCTGCCCACATCCGCGAGCACAGCCCCCAGCGCTACATCCCCATCATCCTGGTCTCCGGTGACGTCAACCAGAAGCTGGAACAGCGGGAAATCAGCAGCGACATCACCGACTATTTCGACAAGTCTGACGGTTTCAAGGCGCTGGGTGCCTTTGTCCAGGGCTACGTGAAGCCCGATGTCGGCGTCACCGGAACCATACTTTACGTGGAAGACAGCCGGGTGGTGGCCGTGGCCACCCGCCGCATCATGGAAAGCGCCGGGCTGGAGGTAACCCACGTGGTGTCGGTGGAGGAAGCGCTGGAAATCATCGACGGCAATATCGAATCGGAGCAGGGTGCGGGTTTCGACGTGGTGCTTACCGACGTCTACCTGAAAGGCGGCCTGACCGGCCAGGAACTGGTGGAGAAGCTGCGCTCGGACTACAAGCTGGGCCGGCGCGAGCTGCCCATCCTGGTGATGACGGGCGACGACAACCGCCGTAACCAGATCGCGCTGTTCAAGGCCGGCGCCAACGACCTGGTGGAAAAACCCATGGACGAACACCTGCTGCTGAACAAGCTGCGCTTCCAGCTGCAAATGTCCCAGGGACTGGGAGGTTGATGGTTGACGTGGTGGTCAGCCCGTCATGGGACCCGATCATCGGCGACGAATTCGCCAAACCCTACATGGCCCAGCTGCGCGAATTCCTGAAACAGCGCAAGCAGGACCGGGCCCGCATCTACCCACCCGGCCCGCAGATATTCAACGCCCTGGTCACCACGCCCTTCGAGAAGGTCAAGGTGGTGATCCTGGGACAGGATCCCTACCATGGACCGGGCCAGGCCCACGGCCTGTGCTTTTCCGTGGCGCCCGGAGTGCCGGCGCCGCCGTCCCTGGTCAACATGTTCAAGGAGATTGAAGACGATCTCGGCATACCGGCACCCCGTCACGGCTGCCTGACCCACTGGGCCGAACAGGGGGTGCTGCTGCTGAATGCCGTTCTGACCGTGGAGCAGGGAGAGGCAGGGGCGCACCAGGGGAAAGGCTGGGAGACGTTTACCGATGCAATCATCAGCGCCGTGAATCAACAGCGTGAGGGTGTGGTATTCCTGCTGTGGGGCAGCAAGGCGCAGCAGAAAGGCCAGCTGATCGACAGCACCCGCCACCGCGTACTCAAGGCGCCCCATCCATCTCCCCTGTCCGCCCACCGGGGATTCCTGGGCTGCCGGCATTTTTCCCAGGCCAACGACTACCTGGCCAGCCGCGGCCAGGTTCCCATCGACTGGTCGCTGCCAGCGGACCCGGAGGCCTGATTCCGATCAGGACCCGTCGCCGGCCTCGATCCAGCCGTTGAGCCGGGCGGCCCCGGTAATCGCGTCCAGTTCACGCACCACCCGCACGCGCTGCATCCGCGCCTGACCGCCCGCCTGACCTTCCTGCTGGATCTGGCGGTCCAGCCGTTCCAGTTCAGACTGGAACGCGGCGTAGCTGCCGCCCAGGTTGTAGGCTTCCCGCCAGGCCCTGCGATCCTGGCAGTGAGGGTATGCCGGCTCACCGGCCAGGCCATCCTGCCAGCCCCGTCGGGGAAGACAGCGCTGCTCCAGCGCTGCCTGGTAGGCCTCGGTGAGCTGCCCGCTGTCACATTCGGCATCCGACGACAACAGCTGCTCCAGGGTCACCTGCCGGTCAATGGCCCTGTCGGCGATGGCCTGGATCGGGCACTGGACGTTTCGCTCCACAACACAGCCCGCCAGCAGCGGCAGCAGCAGCCACAGCGCCGGCTTCATTTGCGGTTCCAGGCGGACAGGTAAAGCTCCACCGTGGCCAGGTCCTGCATGCCGTAGGCCTGCAGCTTCGGGTGGGAGTATTCGATCAGGTCCTCGGTGCGCAGGGCCACCCGGTACAGCTCGAAGTCCAGATCCTTGAGCTCCTGCTCGAAGCCCGCCACGGTGATGGGGTTCAGTTCGTTGTACCACTGCCAGTACTGTTCCGGCGTGGAGAATTCCCCGGACCGGTCCATGTAGCTGGGCGGCGTGTTAAAAACGATGTCCCGTACTTCCTCCGGCGACCGGGTCAGGTGGAAAAACGGTTCCTGGCTGAACTCGCCCAGGTGGTGTCCGAAATTGGAGTAGTACAGGCCGGGGTGTACAAAAAACAGGCCGCCCGGCTTGAGCACCCGGCGGATTTCAAGCAGGGCCTTGTCGTAGCCTCCGGCGATATGTTCCAGCGAGCCCCAGGACAGCACCACGTCGAAGTGATCGTCCGGGTACGGGATATCGTTGGCGTCCGCCGCCTCGAAACGCAGCTGCCCGGGCCACAGGGATTCAGGCAGGTGGTTCTCCGCCGCGATTCCCGGCAGCCGATCAAACCCGCGGAACGGATCGATTCCCACCATTTCTTCTGGCTGACAGCGCAGGCACACGCCCAGGTCGGTAATACCGTCGCCGCAGCCCACGTCCAACACCCGCTTCCGCAGCAGCGGAGAATTGTTCAGCATGTAGCTGATGATTGTTCTGGCGGCGTGATCGAAGTGGCGGAAAAACCAGTCTTCGTGGCCCTTCCTCCACGATAGTTGCTCCACCGCGGGTGCGCCGGCCGCGGCCACCAGGTCCCAGGCGGCGCTCATACCATCGGCCGTGCCGGGGCCATCAGCATCCGGGCCTGCCACCGGGCAGAGGGTCTGCTGCCGATCAAGCCCGCTTTCCTCCCCCATGCGCTGCTGCAGCAGGCTCACCACCAGTTGGTATTGAGCCGGGGGCAGCGGCAGCCGGGGGGTGTGAAAGGTCAATCGGTAATGGCCGGGAGGCAGCCAGGAGATGTCCACGCCGTCCTGACGCAGGTGCCGGGTCAGCCGGGCTGAACCCTCGCCGGCGATACACCATTCCAGGACACAATCCAGGTCAAACACCAGCCCGGTCACCGCAATTTCCACCGTTACCGCCAGGCTCGCCTGGGCGTCCGGGGCTTCGGGGTGCAGCTGGATGGATTGGATCGAGGCGGGCATGGGGCGGCATTATCTGCCGGCCCGTTCTCCATTCCAAGCCCCAAGGGAGTAGAATGGCAGCCTCCGCCGGCAGAAGAACCCCGCGGGCTCTGCTATGAAAATCTGGTTTCTCGAAGGATATATCGGAACGCGCGATTCGCTGCAGCGTATCCGCGTGACCCAGTTTCCCTTTCGCATCGGCCGCCAGACCGGCCTTTCCCTGGAGCTGGACTCCAGCGGCATATCCCGGCTGCACGCCGAGATCGATCAGGATTCCGGCGGCCTGACCCTGACCGACCTGGACAGCACCAACGGCACCTTCGTCAACCGCCAGCCCGTCAACGGCCGCCAGCGCATCCGCAGCGGCGATATCCTGCATTTTGCCGACAAGGAATTCCGCCTGGTGTCCGAGGCCAAAACCACCGGCCACAACATGATGCTGACCCAGCAGGGCATCCTGGACCTGCCCGAAGAATTGCCCCAGGGCAGCCGCGAGCTGCAGGAAATGCTGATGGACAACCTGGTCACGGCGGTGTTCCAGCCCATCGTTGACCGGGTGGAGCACACAGTCCACGCCTTCGAGATGCTGGGCCGGGGACGACACCCCGCCCTGTCGGAGTCACCAGCAGAACTGTTTCGCATCGCCGAAAGCCTGGACCTGGAGGTACACCTGTCTGAAATCTTCCGACGGGTGGGCGTGGACCTGGCCCAGCTGTCCGAACAGGACTGCCTGTTTTTCACCAACATTCATCCCCACGAGATGCGCGATGCCGAGCGCCTGCTGGCCTCCATGGAGCGGATCCGGGAAACCTATACAGAGCTGCCGCTGGTGCTCGAGATTCACGAAGCAGCAGTAGCGGACCGCACCATGCTGCAGCAGGTCAGGGATCGCATGGACCGGTCCAACATCCGGCTGGCCTACGACGACTTTGGCCGGGGACAGGCGCGACTGGTGGAACTGGCCGAGGTGCCGCCGGACTACGTCAAACTGGACATGTCGCTGATGCGGGACATTGATACCGCCGCCGCGGCCAAGCAGCAGATGGTTCGCATGCTGACCAGCTATGCCCAGGACATGGGCATCAAGGTCATCGCCGAGGGCATCTGCAGCGACGGCGAAGCCAAGTTCTGCGACGACGTCAAGATCGACCTGCTGCAGGGCTACCGTTACGGCAAACCCGAGGCCCTGGTGCAGCTGGATGACTCGCTGGAGATCTAGCCTGAATGTTGCGCGAGTTTCGCCGGGCTAGCGCCCGATGTCATTAAACGCCTGGAGCCTGGCCGGCCGGCGGGCGGTGGTCACCGGCGGCACCGAGGGTATCGGCCTGGCGGTCGCCCGGGAACTGCTGGACCTGGGCGCCCACGTACTGCTGGTGGCCCGGGACAGTGAACGCCTGGAATGGCGCATCACGGATTTCGCCGAAACCCACCCCTCTTCCGAGGTCTACGGCCTGGCCATGGACCTGAGCTATCCCGAGGAACTGGGTGCGGTGCCGGAAATGGTGGCGCGCCGCTGGGACGGGCTGGAAATCCTGGTCAACAACGTGGGCACCAACCTTCGGAAAACCGCATTGAACTATGACCTGGGTGAATACCAGACCATCCTGGACGCCAACCTCACAAGCTGCTTCGAACTGTCGCGCCTGTGCCACCCCCTGCTCAAGGCCGGCGACGAGCCCAGCGTGGTCAACATGGCCTCGGTTGCCGGCCTGACCCACATGCGCACCGGCGCACCGTACGCCATGAGCAAGGCCGCCATGATCCAGCTGACCCGCAATCTGGCCTGCGAATGGGCCGCGGACGGCATCCGGGTCAACTGCATCGCTCCCTGGTACATCGAAACGCCGCTGGCGGAGACCGTGTTGAGCAACGCGGACTACCGCGCCGAAGTGCTGCAGCGAACGCCCATGGGCAGAACGGGACGACCCGAAGAGGTTGCTGCAGCGGTAGCGTTCCTGGCAATGCCGGCGGCTTCGTATGTGACGGGGCAGTGTTTGGCGGTGGATGGGGGGTTTAGCGTTTACGGGTTCTAAGCGCCTGGACGGCGCCCAGAACGCCGTGGGGAACGCGCCCTGCGGGCGCTGGGGAACGCTCGCTGCGCGAGCTGGGGAACGGCCGCTCCGCGGCCTGGGGAACGCGCGCTTCGCGCGCTGGGAAAAAGCAACGCGAAGCGAGAACTCTACACTGTGAGCCAATCAGGAACGAATGGCGTTGGAGGGCTGCAGACTTTCCGGGTGAGCCCCAGCGCGAAGCGCGTTCCCCAGGCCCCGCAGGGGCCGTTTCCTAGCGCCCGCAGGGCGCGTTCCCCAGGCTGCGCCAGCAGCCGTTCCCTCAAAGGCGAGCGTTCACCCCCTACTCCCGCCTGGAAATGTCCGGTAATCCCGAGGTCAACCACCACCTCCCACTTTCCTCCTCCCACCGCCACACCTGGCGATCACGCACGGTGCGTTCCACCGCGGTGTGGCGGTTGGCCAGGCGGAGTTCGACGACCTGAATGTAGTGGTCGGCCTCTGCGGCCATGGGTTGGGCGACGAGTTGGTAGCCGGTGATGCGTACCTGCTCCAGGCGGTTGATGGTGAACTCCAGCTGGCGGGCTTCCGGTCGCTTTTCCGGGTCCAGGAATTGTGCCGCGGTGCGGAAATGGCCCCAGCGGACATGGGAGCCATACAGCTTGAGGGTGTCGTCCAGCACCCGGGCCTTGTTCTGGTCGTTACCGGCGCAGCCGGCCGCAATGAGCGCGACCACAAGCACGATCCATGGTTGGGTTCTATTCACCGGGTTGCCGTCCTCCTGTGGGCTGCCCAGATGATAGACCAGATTGCGCCGGGGCATCACCCGGATGATCAGTATCCGCGCTCCCGGTCCACCCCGTGGGTCAGCGATTGACCGCTGAGCAGCCGGCGGTAGTCCTGGACGATGGCCCTGGCCGCGTGGGCCTGGTTGGTGGGGCTGGCCACGTGGGGCGTGATGCGAATGGCGGGATGGCCCCAGAACGGGTGGTCCGCCGGCAGTGGTTCTGGCTCGAATACGTCCAGGCAGGCGCCGCTGAGCCAACCGCGCTCCAGCGCCTCCAGCAGATCCCCGTCGACCAGGTGCCCGCCGCGACCCGCATTGATCAGGTAGGCACCCGGCCTGCAGCGTCGGAACAGCTCCCGGCTCAGCACGCCCCGGGTCTGGCTGGTCAGCGGCAGCAGACACACCAGGAAGTCGGACTGTTCAGCAAGCTGGATCAAACCGGGCTCGCCGTGGGTCACCGGGCAGGGCGCTTCACCGGCAGCCGAGAGGCGCCATCCGCAGACCGGAAAATCCAGCTCCAGCAATCGCGCCGCCAGGTGGCTGCCCAGCTGGCCCATGCCCAGAATGCCGATCCTCGGCCTCAGCGGCGGCCTCGGCAGCCAGTTCCGCCGGGCCTGCTGGGCCGCATAATCGTCGAATTCACGGCTGCGGTGCAGAATCACGCCCAGGCAATACGCCGTCATGTCAGTGGCCAGGGACCGCAATACCAGCCGGCCCAGGCGGATGCCGGCTGGAATCTCATTGGACAGCAGCCGGTCCACGCCGGCCCCGGCGGACACCAGTGCGGTCATGTTGGGCAGGCGGACGAACAGGTCTTCCGGCAGCCGGCCCCAGACCAGGCCCAGCCGAACCGCCTCCGGGTCTTCGATATCGGGCCAGACCTGCACCGGGATGTCGGGGGCAAGGTCGCCGATGGCCTGCACCAGCTCACGGGTGTCCCACTCATCGATAACAATTGCCAGAGCCATGGCCGGGCATGGTACCGAATTGCCCACCCGCGCCAAACCCGGGACAATGTGATGTCGGCACGATCATTGCTTGATCGTGCGCATGATGAACACAATCCTCGGCCCAATGACTCTGCAATCTCGCATCATCATCCTGTTCAGCGCCCTGCTGCTGGTGATCCTGGCCCTGGCCTGGTGGGGCTCGCGCTGGCTCACCCAGGATTTGTCCCGGGAACTGGACCGGGTGGCCGCCGTGGTGGGGGAGTCCGTGATCACCGCCATCGACGAACAGGACCTGACCGTCGAGGACAGCGACATCGACGTGGTGGTGCTGGTGGAGCGCACCATCGAAACTGACGGCCAGGTGATCCGGGCCCTGCAGCGCCAGGAGGGCAATACCCTGACGGAACTGTCGGTGCAGGTGGACGAAGCCGAGCCCCAGGTCCTGGAGTTTGCGCCTGGACAACGGATTATTGCGGAAAACATGCGGGCCGCCCGAATCCAGCTGCACCAGGTCATCGAGGCCAACGCCGGCTCCGGCGGCCTGAAGCTCGTTGGCGGCCTGGAGCCCCGGGTCATCGAGGTCCCCAAGGAGGGTGTGTCCGAGGCCATGCAGCAATTCTCCACCCGGCTGGTGCTGGGGCTCATGGCGCTGTTTCTTGCCGGGATGATTGCCGCAGCCTTTATCGGACACCGGGTCAGCCGTCCCCTGCGCGGCCTGCAGGAAGCGGCCCAGCGGGTGGGCGAGGGAGAGCTGGGGGCCCAGGTGGATTCCAGCACCGATGTTTCCGAGGTGCGTGACAGCATCAATGCCTTCAACCGCATGTCGGTGGAGCTGAAGGAGCTGCAGGAAGCCCAGGAAAAGCTGCGCGACCAGCAGCACCTGTCGGAACTGGGAGATATCGGCCGCGGCCTGGCCCACTCCCTGCGCAACCCGCTCAACGCCATCGGCCTGGCCCTGGAAGAGCTGGCCTCGGCCGGCGGCGCTGACGACGGTAAGGCCCGGCAGCTGGCCGACACGGCCCGGGCCCAGATCCAGCGCATTGATGGTTCCATCCGGGCCTTCCTGACCCTGGCCAGCGCCGGCAGTACCCAGGCCGAACCCCTGGACGTGAGCGAGATTGTCCAGGACGTGGTGCTGGAGGGCCTGCAGCGCAGCGACCTGAACTGCCGCATCGAGTTCGAGTCCGGCGGCCCCGCTCCCCTACAGGGTGTGGCGGCGGAAATCCGCGCCATGATCCAGAGCCTGATCGTCAACTCGGTGGAGGCCAGCAGCAGCGGTCAGTCGGTAGAGGTGAAGGTGGGGCAGCCGGATGACGGCCATGACGAAGGCGTGGAAATCCAGATCCTGGATCGGGGGAGCGGCATCGATGCGGGTATCCGCGAACAGCTGTTCCAGCCCCACGCCACCACCAAAGCTGACGGCTCGGGCATGGGCCTGTTCCTGACCCAGCGGCTGGCGGCCTCGCGCTACCAGGGCTCGGTGGCCCTGGCCGACCGCGAGGGTGGCGGCGCTATGGCAACGCTGCGGCTGGGCAACCGGATCAACGGCGATGACTGAAGCATCAATCCTGGTGGTGGAGGACGATGCCCAGCAGCGCGAGCTGGTGGCTGACATCCTGGTCCGCCAGGGCTACCGGGTCAGCCAGGCCGAGGGCCAGGACCAGGCCCAGCAGTTGATCGAGGCGTCCCCGCCCGACCTGGTGCTGTCGGACTGGAAGCTCAACGACGGCGACGGCATGAGCCTGCTGCAATGGATTCGCCAGACCCACCCCATGCTGAGTTTTGTCATGGCCACGGCCTACGGCAGCATCGCCCACGCGGTGGAGGCGGTCCAGGCCGGGGCCGATGACTACCTGTCGAAACCTTTTGAACGCCAGGCCCTGCTGCTGTCCATTCAGCGCACGCTGAAAACCCGCAGCCTGGCAGCGGAGAACCGCCGCCTCAGCGAGCAGCTGTCCGAGAGGGACCGGCTGGTGGACATTGTTGGCCGGGCCCCCAGCATGCAGCGGCTTTACCGACGCATCGAAAAAATCGCCGACACCGAAGCAACGGTGCTGCTGACCGGCGAAAGCGGCACCGGCAAGGAACTGGTGGCCCGAGCCATCCACCAGCTGTCGTCCCGTAACAGCGGCCCCTTCGTGGCGGTCAACTGCGCGGCGATCCCCGAAGGCCTGATGGAGGCCGAGTTCCTGGGCGCCGAGAAAGGCGCTTACACCGGCGCCCACGCAGCCCGGGCCGGCAAGTTCGAGGCCGCCAGGGGCGGAACCCTGTTCCTGGACGAGATTGGCGAACTGCCCCTGTCCATTCAGCCCAAGCTGCTGCGCGCCCTGCAGGAAGGCAGCGTCACCCGGGTGGGCGGGAACCGGGAAATCGCCACCGACGTGCGCATCGTAGCCGCCACCAACCGCGAACTGGCCGAGGAAGTCCGCGGCGGCCAGTTCCGGGAAGACCTGTTCTACCGCCTCAACGTGGTGCCCATCCAGCTGCCTGCCCTGCGCGAGCGCACCGAGGATATCCCTGCCCTGGTGGATCACTTCCGGGCCCGCACCAGCCGCCTGCACGGCATCGAGGCCAGCGAGTTCCCGCGCCCGGTCATGCGCCGGATGATGGATTACGCCTGGCCCGGCAACGTGCGCGAATTGGGCAACGCGGTGGAACGGCTGATCCTGCTGTCCGACGAAGGGGAGGTCAGCATGGATGACCTGCCGGCGGAATTTGGCAGCAGACTGCCGATAGCGGACGCGACCGACCTTTTTACCCTGCCTCCCGGGGGCGTGTCCTGGGAAAGCCTGGAAAAGTCAGCGCTGGAACAGGCCCTGGAGATCAGCCGCGGCAACCGCAGCCAGGCAGCAAAACTGCTGGACCTCAGCTACAAGACCTTTCTTTACCGCCTTCAGAAACACGACCTCGACCAGAGCTGACATCCGGGGCTGATCTCCTCATATGGGGAAATGCGTCCCTATTTGGGGAACTCTCCAGCACAGAGTGAACCCCATCTGCCAGCAGGCATGCTGAGACTGCGCCCGTTTCCAGCGGTCTATCGCCGTTCAGGGGGATTTCGAAAAACTGGCACGCTCGTTGCTAAACAGTGTTCGAAAGATTTTTGATGAACCATTGTTCGAGTTACCCAAGGAGCAAACCATGAACATATCAAAAGCCCTGAATCCCATTGTTGGACTGACCGGCCTGTTGGCCCTGGCCCTCAGTGCCGGCATCGCCCTGGCCGAGGTCAAGGAGAAGATGAAGATCAAGGTGGTGACCGGCGACGGCATCTCCGAGACCGTGACTATCGAAGACCTCGCCGTAGGCGACAGCGAGGTGTTTATCACCGAGAGCGGCAAGGAGGTTTATATCACCCGGGAAGAAGAAGCCCTGAGCCTGGAGGTCGACGGCCGCGTCATCGACGTGCAGCTGCCCAAGGTCCACTCGGTTCACGATATGGGTGCTGCCCACAAGCGGGTGATGTTCATTTCCGACGAAGGCGATATCCATGAGGTGGACGGCGAAAACGTCTGGGTGGGCGATGACAAGACTATCAGGCTGGACGTTGACGTGGATGCACACCACGACGTCATGGTTCACGGTGACGGCGAAGAGCAGATCATCATCCGCAAGCAGATTCTCTCCGACGGCGAGATTATCGAGGAAGAGGTGCAGGCGTTGCTGGAATCCATCGACGTCAACGTGGAAGGCGGCGACGGTGAGCAGGAGATCATCATCATCAAGAAGCACGTTGAGCTGCACGAAGATTCTGATCACGACCAGTGAGTAAGAAACCGGGTCGCGGCCGGCTGCTGGCCGCGACCCGATAGCCTCCCCACCGGGGGCTTCCCGTACAATGGCCCCATGATTACGGTCAGGGGCCTCGACTTCACCTACCACGGCGCTGCCCGGCCCGCGCTGCGTTCCCTGGACTTTCAGGTTGACCAGGGCGAAATCTTCGGCTTCCTTGGCCCCAGCGGCGCCGGCAAATCCACCACCCAGCGGATCCTTACCGGACTGCTGGCACCCTACACCGGCCAGGTCCGGGTATTCGACCGGGAACTGTCCGACTGGGACCAGTCCTTCTACGAACGCATCGGTGTTTCCTTCGAACTGCCCAATCACTTTCTCAAACTGACCGCCCGGGAAAATCTGTCCTATTTCGGCGCCCTCTACCGTTCGCCGGCCGGGGACCTGAGTGCGCTGCTGGACCAGGTTGGTCTGGGCCAGGATATCGACACCCGGGTGGGTGAGTTTTCCAAGGGCATGATGACCCGGCTGGGCGTGGCCAGGGCGCTGCTGCACGATCCCGAGCTGCTGTTCATGGATGAGCCCACCGCGGGGCTGGACCCCGTGACGGCGCGACTGGTGAAACAGCTGATCAGGCAGCAGCGCGACCAGGGCAAGACCATCTTCCTGACTACCCACGATATGGCTGCGGTGGATGAACTGTGTGACCGGGTGGCGTTTATCGTCGATGGCGAAATCAACGTGATCGATCAGCCCCGGGCGCTGAAGCTGCGCTTTGGCAGCAAGCGTGTCCGGGTAGAGTACGGCAGCGAAAACCCGGGCCACAGCCGGGAATTCGAGCTGGACGGGTTGGGTGCCAACGGCGACTTCCTGCAGCTGTTGCAGCAGAACCAGATTCAGACCATTCACACTCTGGAGGCGAGCCTGGACGACGTTTTTGTGCAGGTAACCGGGGCTTCACTGTCGTGAGGCGCGTCATGGCCACAACGCTGCGGGATCTGCGACTGCTCAAGCGCAACGGCTTTATCCATGCGGCAGGCCTGATGGCGGCGGCGCTGATCATCGTGCTGCAGTTTGTCCCCGAGTCCGCCCGATCCTGGATGGTGCCGCTGCTGCTGTTCGGTAACTTTGTCGCCAATGCCTTTTACTTCAGCGCCGGCATGATGCTGCTGGAAAAAGCCGAGCGCACGCTGCCGGTCCAGTTCGTCACACCCCTTCGCACCGGCGAATACCTGTGGTCCCGCTGCCTGGCCCTGACGCTGCTCACCCTGGCCGAATCACTGCTGATCGTTGCCTTCGCGGGCGTCGGCAACTGGCTGCTCATTGCCCTGGCGGTGTCCGCGGCAACGCCCCTGCTGTGTCAGCTGGGGCTGCTGATGGTGACCCGCTACGATTCCATCAACCGCTTTCTGATGCCTTCGGTACCGGTGACCTTTCTGCTTGCCCTGCCGCTGCTCTACGAGTTTGAGCTGTGGCCCAGTCCGCTGTTGATGGCACACCCCGTGTATCCCTGCCTGGCGCTGCTGTTCGGAGGCTTCGAACCGACGTCAATCCCCAAGGTCGTGCTGGCGCTCGGACTGGCCACTGCCTGGGCGCTGCTGGGTGCCGCCCTCACCGGCCGGGTGCTGCGCCGCTACGCCAGGACCCCATGAACCTGCTGGCGGCCAGTCGAGTCCTGGGGCGGATCGATGCCCGCAACGTGACCCGCGATCCCCTGCTGGCGTGGCTGCTGCCCCTGTCACTGCTGCTGGCGGCGATGTTCCGGTACGGGGTGCCACCCCTGGCGACCTGGCTGCAGGAGAATTACCAGGTGGACCTGGTGCCGCATTACCCGGCCATCATGAGTTTTGGCCTGTTGATTGCGCCTACCATCGTGGGCACGGTGATCGGCTTCCTGCTGCTGGACCAGCGCGATGACCGCACCCTGGAGGCATTGCGCATCACGCCCCTGACCACCCGGGGCTACCTGGGCTACCGGGTCTTGCTGCCGGTGGCCATCAGCGTGCCCATCACCCTGGCGGTCATGCTGATCATGGGACTGTCCCTGCCCGGCTGGGATGCGCTGCTGGTGGGCTCGGTGATTGCTGCACCCATGGCCGCGCTGTTTGCCCTGGCCTTTGCCTGTATTGCAGAGAACAAGGTCCAGGGATTCGCCCTGAGTAAAGCCAGCGGCCTGGTCAACCTGCCGGCGGTTGTGGCCTGGTTTATCCAGTCGGACTGGCAGCTGCTGTTTGGCATCACTCCCACCTACTGGATCGTCAAGTGCTACTGGCAGGCCATGGCGGGCGAGCCCTGGCTGGGATTCGCCCTGGTGGGTCTGGTATACCAGGCCCTGATCGGCTGGCTGCTGCTGCGCTGGTTCACCCGGATCATCAGCCGATGATCCACATTGCGCTGTATCAGCCGGAAATCCCCCAGAACACCGGCAACATCATCCGGCTGTGCGCCAACCTGGGGGCCGACCTTCACCTGGTGCTGCCACTGGGATTCGTGTGGGATGACCGCCGCCTGAAACGATCCGGCCTGGACTACCACGAGTACGCCGAGGTACGGCGGCATCGGGATTGGGCTGCATTGCAGGAGCATCTGGGCCAGCGTCGCATCTTCGCCTACACCACCCGGGCCAGTCGGATCCACTCCCAGGCCAGTTTCAGCCCATCCGACGTGCTGTTGTTCGGGCCGGAAACCCGTGGCCTTCCGGAGAACGTGCTGGGCCAGATTCCCCCCGACCAGCATCTGCGGTTGCCCATGAAGCCGGACTCCCGCAGTCTGAATCTGTCCAATGCCGTGGCAGCCGCAGCCTACGAAGCCTTTCGGCAGCTGAATTACCCCGACCTCGTTTGAGGTTCACCCACTGCTGGCATCAGGGTATTCTGTGCCGTTGATTTCTTCCCTGGAACCCTATGTCCGACTTTTTTACAGCATTGACCTTTCCCCAGTTTTTCTGGTCGCCGGGAATGCTGGTGGTTTACCTGCTGGCCCTGTGCGGTTCGGTGGTGCATTTCCGCGGCCAGGTGCGCTTCAGCTTTCTGCGGCAGCTGACTTCGTTCACCACCTTTCTGTCACCGGTCAACGCCTACATGTACCTTTTTTCCCGGGTACCCAACACGCCGTTTCTGGATCTGGAAGATTTCTCCGAACTGAAGGTGCTGAAAGACAACTGGGAGACCTTCCGGGAAGAGGCCAGCCGGCTGCACAGCGGCGGCGAGGTGCGGGCTTCGGACAAGCTGGACGACGTTGGCTTCAATTCCTTTTTTCGCCGCGGCTGGAAACGCTTCTACCTGACCTGGTACGGCCAGAGCCTGCCGTCGGCCCGGGAACTGTGTCCGAAAACCGTGGAGATCCTGGAGTCCATACCCACCATCAAGGGCGCCATGTTTGCCATGCTGCCGCCGGGCGGCCAGCTGATGCGCCACCGGGACCCCTACGCCGGCTCCCTGCGCTACCACCTGGGACTGGTGACCCCCAACTCCGATGACTGCCGCATCTTTGTCGATGGCAATCAGTACTCCTGGCGCGACGGCGAAGCCGTGCTGTTTGACGAAACCTACATCCACTGGGCGGAGAACAAGGCCGATTCAGATCGCCTGATCCTGTTCTGCGACGTGGAGCGTCCCATGCGAGGGCCGGTTTCACGCTGGATCAACCGGCTGTTTGCTCGCCTGGTGATGTCAGCGTCGCGCAGCCGCAACCATCCCGACGAGCCGGTGGGCGCCCTCAACCGCCTGTTCAGCGTGGTCTACCCCATCCGCAGGATCGGCCGGCGCCTGAAAGAGGTCAACAAGCCCATCTACTACCTCATCAAGTACGCCATTTTCGCCGGGCTTTTGTACCTCCTGATCTTCTGACCGTGGCCCCCTGGATATGACCGTGGATCTCAACTTCAGGGAAATGGGTTCCGGCCCGGCCCTGGTCATCGCCCACGGCCTGTTCGGGTCGTCCAGTAACTGGCAGGCTATCGGCCGCCGGCTGGCGGATCGCTTCCGGGTGCTGCTGGTGGACATGCGCAACCACGGGGAGTCCCCCTGGAACGACACCATGGATTACCCCTCCATGGCGGCGGACCTGGATCGTTTCATCCAGCAGCACGCCGACGGCCGCGCCCGGGTGCTGGGCCACAGCATGGGCGCCAAGGCGGCCATGGTGCTGGCCGTATCCCATGCGGAGTCGGTGCACTCGCTGGCGGCGGTAGACGTGGCTCCGATCAGCTACACCTCGGGGTTCCGCCGCTACACCCAGGCGCTGTCAGACATTCCCCTGAACCAGATCCAGTCACGGCGGGAAGCCGAGGGCTGGCTGACCGAGGTGGTTCATGAGCCGGGCGTGCGGGCTTTCCTGCTGCACAATCTGAAGCGGGTGGATGACCGCTGGGCCTGGCGCATCAACATCCCGGTCCTGCATGACGCAATTCACACCATTGCAGGTTTTCCCGAACTGGGCGATGCCCGATACCAGGGACCCGCCCTGCTGATTGCCGGCGGCAACTCCAACTACGTTACCGATGCGGGCGCAGCAGCGGCACGCATGCTGCTTCCTCAACTGCGCCTGGTGGCGGTGCCGGGGGCCGGCCACTGGGTCCACTCGGAGCAGCCCGATCACGTCGCCCAGCTGCTGGGGGATTTTTTCGTCGGCTGACCGGCCAACGCCGCGGCCATCCTTTGAGCGACGTTACGCTGCGCGCCTATAATCGGGAGAGCCCCGGATTACCCAGGCCGTGAACGACACAGCAGACCACCAGCACACCAAGCCTCGACCCTCGCTGCGCAATCGCGCATTCGAGGTCCTTGATGGCGGTTGGGAGACCGACCCGCTGGGACGTTTCATCAACGTCTTTATGGTGGGATTGATCGTTCTCAACGTTGCCGCGATCATCCTGGAGTCCATGCAAAGCGTGGGCGATCGCTACGCCAGCTGGTTCGACTGGTTTGAACTGTTCTCGGTGGTGGTGTTCTCGGTGGAGTACCTGGCCCGGGTGTGGTGCTGTGTTGACCACCCGACCGGACGCTACGCCCAGCCGATCAGAGGCAGACTGCGCTACATGGCCAGCCCCATGGCCATCATTGACCTGATGGCGGTGGCGCCGTTTTTCATCAATTACCTGGTGCCGACCATCGACCTGCGCTTCCTCCGGGTGTTCCGGCTGCTGCGCCTGCTGAAGCTGACCCGGTACTTCCCGGCCATGCGCTACCTGGGGTCGGTGGTATACGGACAGCGACGGGCGCTGCTATCGGCTTTTTTCGTGATGCTGGTCATGCTGACCTTTGCCTCCAGCCTGATGTACCTGATCGAGCACAAACACCAGCCGGAGGACTTCAGCAGCATCCCCGCGGCCATGTGGTGGGGCATGGCTACGCTCACCACCGTGGGGTATGGAGACGTTACCCCGATCACACCCATGGGCAAACTGGTCGGCACCATGATTGCCCTGTTTGGCATCGGCATGTTTGCCCTGCCGGCCGCCATCATGGCGTCAGGCTTTATCCGGGAGATGGAGAAGCTTACCTTCATCACGTCCTGGAAAGTCACGGCGCGACTGCCGTTGTTCAAGGGGCTCGACGCAGCGGAAATCGGCGAGGTGGCGACGCTGCTGCGGCCGCGCAACGTGGTTCCCGGCGAGGCTGTTTTTCGCAAGGGCGACTATGCCAGCGGCGTGTTTTTTATCATCACCGGACGCATTCGCATCCTGCTGGATGGCGAGGAGTACCTGCTGAAGGACGGCGATTTTTTCGGCGAAATTGCCCTGCTGGACCACAGAACCCGTCTGGGCACCGCCATCGCCGACGCCAGCAGCCGACTGCTCGAGCTGGATCGGGAGGATTTTGACGAGCTGTGTGAACGGGACCCCCAGATCCATGCCAACGTGGCCAGGGTGGCCCAGCGGCGGCTGGAGAGCCACGAACAGGGTCACGGCTTTTCAATTCCGGACAATCCGGAATGAGCTGGCAGGGGCCAGCCAGGCCGTCAGCTGCGCTCGGCCGCGACTCGCTCGATGGTGTCCCGCAGATCGGGATGGGCGTCCAGCAGGGTTCGAAAATCCCGGGTCATCAGGGCCAGCAGGTCGCAAAAACCCTCGGCGGTGACGCTGACCACCCTGGGGATATCTGACAGCAGCGCCATTTCTCCGAAGAAGTCGCCGCGACCCAGTATCACCGGTTCGGGCTCGATCTCCACCTGCACCGCCCCCGAGGATATGAAATACATGCAGTCGCCCTTGTCACCCTTGGTAATGACCTGTTCTCCGGGCAGGACCAGGCGGGGACGCAGCATGCGGGCGATCTCCCGCTGCCGCTCGCCGGGCAGGTCGGCGAAGTAAGGCATCTGGGCTACCAGGCGATCGGCGTCAAGCCCCAGGTCCAGCCGGGGCCGATCGCTGGATGCCCGCTGGTGCAGCGCCTTGACCAGGTCGTGGTAAACCTCCTTGCTGATGATGTTGCCGGACAGCATCTTCTGGTAGTGGGCATGCTCCAGGCGGACGGCGATCTGCCCCAGCAGGCGCTCTTCCAACCGGTCCGCGTAGTCGGGGTAAGCGGCTTTCAGGCACTCCAGCGCCGCGACATGGGCATGCAGGCGATCCTGCACAATGGTGTCCACCTCCTCGGAGACCTCGGCATCGAGCAGATCGGTGCCGGTGCTGTCTTCAGCCAGCTCCCGCAGTGCCATGCAGTTGGCCTGCAACATCTCGAAGCGGTTGCCCAGCAGTCGCGCCAGTGGCCCGGACAGCCCGAAGCGCCGCTGCAGCTGGGCTGCCAGCATGGTCTGCCAGCCGAATTCCAGGGCCCGCTCGTAGGCCCCTCGATAGCCCTCCTCTCCGCCGGACTTGATGCCGTCCAGCAGGTCGGCGGATTGGCTGAACAGGAGCCGGGCAATGTCCGAGGACACCAGGCCCTGGTCAAAGTAGTGGCCGTAGATCTGCTGCTCCTGCAGCGTCAGCTTGCGCAGGTTGACGTTGATCCAATCCCGGTGTCCGATGCTGGCGGCGTCGGCTTCCTGGCGGCGGTCGCGGGCCCGCTCTTCGTACGGCCGAGCGATGCTGTCCGCCAGGCCCGAGCGCATCTGTCGGGAGAGCGCGGCGCTGTGCAGATTGTCGCAGATGTTGCCCAGGGCACTGACCAGCACCCGGTCGCGGACCGCTGCATCCACGGGACTCAATTTATCCAGACCGAACATGCGCATCACCAGCTGCACGGTGGTTGCGTTGACCGCCAGGGTGAACAGGACGAAACCGGTCACCAGAGTGCCGATGAACGTCCGCACCTCGGGAGAGAAGGCCTCGTTCTCCATCACTGCCAGGGCCAGCGCCAGGGAAACGGCGCCACGCAGGCCGCCCCAGAACATCACTGCCCGATACCCCACGTCCACGTGCTGGGCCCAGCCCAGCCGCGAAAGCACCGGCACCATGCCGAAAATGATGGCGAACCGCGCCACGAAAGCCGTCACCAGAAGCACCACCAGCCAGGTCAGCTGGGTCATGGTGATGTCGCCGATAATGCCGGGAACGGCAATCCCGACCAGCACGAAAATCACCGAGTTGGCAATGAAGCCGACCTGCTCCCATACGCCCTCCAATTCGTGCCAGGCATGCTGACTGAGAATACTTCGCCCCCGTGCACCCAGCACCAGGGCCGCGGTTACTACGGCCATTACACCGGACACGTGCAGGTAGTGCTCCGCCAGCAGGAAGGACAGGTAGGCCAGGGTCAGGGTCAGGGTGATCTTGGGCAGCGCCGACTCCCCCACACCCATCATCAGCAGGGCAAACAGGCGGGCCAGAAGGTAACCCACCAGCACGCCGCCGATGAATACCTTCAGGAAGGACAGGACACCCGCGGCCAGTCCGGCGTCCGACTGGCCCAGCAGCATGGCGGAGAGAATGGTGAAGACCACAATGGCGGTGGCGTCGTTGAAAAGGCTTTCTCCCTCCACCAGGATCGCCAGGCGTTTGGGCGCGCCCAAGTCCTTGAAAATCGCAACCACGGCCACCGGGTCGGTGGCCGAGACGATGGCACCCAGCAGCAGGCAGGCAATCAGCGGATAGCCGCTGACGCCATGCAGGGCCCAGCCCACAACGGCCGTGGAGATGAGCAGGCCGACCACGGCCAGCATCAGGATAGGCGCGATGTCGTCCATCAGCCGCCGCACGTCGATAGCCAGGGCCGACTCGAACACCAGGGCAGGCAGGAACACGAACAGCACCGTTTCCGATGTGATGTCCAGGGCGTGCAGTGCGCCCAGCAGGTCGCTGACGATGCCGAGGTTGGCCGTCTCCAGCGCATGTTCCGCGTAACCGATGACGCAGCCCACCACGGCCAGCATGACGGTGTAGGGGAAATTCAGACGGTTGGCCACTGGCCACATCAGCACTGCCAGCGTGAGCAGCCCGCTCACGCCGAGTACAGTCAGCCAGATATGCTCCATCAGCTCCCCCATGCCCGCCGTGGATCGGCTGGAGTATAGCAAAGCGGCCGTGGCCCCTGATTACTTAGGGAATTTTTCCTTAAGTTCAGTTATAGTTCCTTCCGGGAAGGTGTGACGGACCCCGCGTAAGCGGCCGGTCTCCTAATTAATCAGAAAAAACCGGTGCCTGGCGCCCCGGTTTGCTGCTTTCGCTCGGTGACTAACAGGGACTCATCAGTACCGTTAAGCTTTGACCCGGCTGGGGAATTTGTCGTCGTTAGAGTCGTTGGCGATGCCGGCAAGGCTGACTATTTCGGCTATGCCCGAAGCGTGCGCGATTACTGCGAGCGCCACCGTTGCCGGCGGGTGCTGCTGGACGAATCCAACCTGAGCTGGCCACTGGACATATTCCTGGCCTACGATCTGGCTGAATGGATGGTCAGCAGCCAGTTCGGCATGCTGATACAAAGAATTGCCTGTGTTACCGGCGGTGCCCGCTTCGACATGATCGCCAACATGGAGGTCCTGGCGCAGAACCGCGGCATCAACTACCGGGCATTCTCCGACCTGCAGGCCGCGGAGGAATGGCTGCTGTCAGGTATACCCGGGCACCCTGACCCGAGATTTCCGCCGCCTTGAATTCCCAGGGAACTGCCCCGAGACTTCTGACAGGACAGCAATCAGGAGGCGCCCATGGAGGCCCTGACTGAAACCCTTGTGACGCTTGCGGCGATCGCGGTGGTGGTCATGGCCGTCGTGAGGGGAACGCGCTGGGCCCGGCGCGGCAGTAAAGGGGCGTTTATGCTGCTGGCGGCCATGTTTGGCATGGTAGCGGACCCTACCGCCCAGAAGCAGATCGAGTCCATCCAGGAATCACGGCAGGAACGCAGGGAAGCCCGGGAAACCGGCGAGCCGGAGACGGACGACCCGGATCAATGATCTACCGTGTGGGAGCAGACCTGGTGGTGGTGCTGCACCTGCTCTTTGTGCTGTACGTGGTGGCGGGCGCGCTGTTTTGTCTCAAGTGGCCGCGAGCCTGGCTGGTGCACCTGCCGGCGGCAGTCTGGGGTGTGCTGGTGGAGCTGAACCAGTGGATCTGTCCCCTGACCACGGCGGAACAGGGTCTGCGAAAGCTGGCCAATCAGTCGGGCTACAGCGGGTCTTTCGTGGACCATTACCTGGTGCCTATCCTGTACCCCCCCGGGCTAACCGCCCGGACCCAGATCGCGCTTGGGGTGGTGGTGGTACTGGTCAACCTGCTGCTGTACGGCCTGGTGATACTGAAACGAAGGCCCGCGAAGAATCAGTAATCTATTTCCGCCCTGGGCTCCCGGGCCAGCAGGTTCTGTACACCTTCCCGAGGGGTGATCTGCCCCAGAATGATCTGGTGAATCTGTTCCGAGATGGGCAGTTCGACACCGCTGCGCCCGGCCAGTCGCAGCACTTCCTCGGCCGCCCTGGCGCCCTCGACCACCTGGCCAATCTCCTTCAGCGCCTCGGCCACCGATTGTCCGCGGCCCAACGCGAGGCCGAACCGGCGATTGCGCGACAGGTCCCCCGTACAGGTCAGCACCAGGTCGCCCATGCCGGATAAGCCCATCAGGGTTTCCCGGCGCGCTCCCAGAGCGTGGGACAGGCGCATCATTTCTGCCATCCCCCGGGTGACCAGGGCCGCCCGGGCGTTGGTACCCAGGCGCATGCCGTCGCAGATCCCCGTGCCCACTGCAATCACATTCTTCATGGCGCCGCCCAGTTCAGCTCCGACGATATCGTCGGAGCTGTAGGCGCGGAAGGCGCCGGCGTGGAATGCCGCGGCGACGCTGCGAGCAAACCCGTGGTCGGCCGAGGCAACGGTCACCGCCGTGGGCAGACCGTCGGCAACCTCCTGGGCGAACGAGGGGCCGGTCAGCACCGCCGTGGGCCGGGCACCCAGCAGCTCGGCCGCCACTTCATGCAGCAGGCGGCCCGATCCGGGCTCAAATCCCTTGGTAGCCCAGGCAATGCCCTCGCCCGCGGCAACCAGAGGCCGCAGCTGGCGCAGCATCTCGGGGAACGCGTGACTGGGTGTGACCACCATCACCAGGTCGGCCTGGTCGACGGCGAGATTGAGTTCTGCTTCGGGCTGCAGCAGCTCGGGAAACTGGAAGCCGGGCAGGTAATCCAGGTTTTGCCGGACCTCGGCCATGGCCGTAATCCGGTCCGGGTCGCGGCCCCAGAGCCGGGTAGGATTGCCGGCCCGGGCCGACTGGATGGCCAGCGCGGTGCCCCAGGATCCTGCGCCGAGGATACTGACAATCACCGCGCCGGGTCCTGGCTCAGGCGCTGCCGGCGGCCTCGCCCTGCTCCATGCGCTTGCGAACCTGGTCAGCGTACAGCTGATCGAAGTTCACCGGCTGCAGGATCAACGGCTGGAATCCGCCGTGAGCCACCAGGTCGGAGACCTGCTGGCGCGCGTAGGGGAAGAGGATGGTCGGGCAGTAGGCTCCCAGGGTCGCCTGCAGCTGGTCCTGGGCAAAGCCATTGAGGCCGAACACGCCGGCCTGCTGGACTTCCGCCAGGTAAGCCGTCTTTTCGCCCAGGGTGCAGGTCACCGTGACGGTCAGCACTACCTCGTAGAGGTCCTCACCGACGGGTTGGACGCGTTGCTGCAGGTTCAGCTTGAGTTCCGGATCTCCGGACTCCTGGAAAATCGCAGGCGCACCCGGCGCCTCGAAGGATACGTCTTTCAAGTAGAGCTTCTGGATAGCGAAGCGAGGCGCCTGACCGGTGGCGTCAGTGGCTGCGGCCTCGGGCGCTGGTGTGGCTTCTGGATTGTCGTTTTCTGCCATGGTTTGCTTGTCCTGGTTCGGTAAATGTCGTGGATTATTTCACGCGGCTTTTCCAGACCGCAATGAGCCCCTGGTGTGCGTTCCGCCTGCCAGCCCTATTTGGAGCGAGTGACCGGCAGCTGCTCTCCCAGCCACGCGGTCAGCCCACCCTGCAGCATGTGGACCTGGGAAAAGCCTGCTTTCTGCAGTTGCTTGCAGACCTGCACCGAGGTGATGCCGTTCTTGCAGTACACCGCCAGCGGCCGATCCGTCCAGTCTTTCAGGGGCTTGCTGGCTGGATCGATCTGGGACGGCAGGATGTGGTGGGCGTTGACGATGTGCCCGCGGTCAAAATCGGTCTTGGCGCTGACGTCGATGACCACCGCGTCGTTCCGGTTGATCAGCTGGGTCAGCTGGCCGGGGGACAGGTTCTTGAAACCCCGGGACAGGCGGCTGATTTCAGTGAAAATCAACGCCAGTACCAGCCCGATAAATGCGAGGCTCAGAACCGGGTGGTTGCCGGCGAATTCGGGTAGTCTTTCCAGCATTGACGTCAGCAGATCAGGATTAATGTCCTCATATGTAGCCAAAAATCGGGGAATCAAGAGTTTTGCCGGCTTTTGCCTGCATCAATGGCCACCCGGGATGCTGCTGATATGGCTGTGCGCGGCGCTGGCGCCAGGAGCGGTCCACGCCCAGGACCAGCAGCAGGTGGAACAGCAGCTCAGGGCGGTGGTTGAACGCATATCGCAGCTGGAGCAGTCGGTCAGCCGGGACACCGAACAGAAGGACAGCGTCCTGGGCCAGCTGCGCCGGGTTGAGATCGAAATTGGCCAGATCAGCCAGCAGCTGCGGGAAATCCGCCAGCAAATGGAGCAGCAGCGCCGGCGGCTGCAGCAACTGCAGGACGAGGCGCTTCAGGTACAGACGGGCCTGGGCGAGGAACAGTCCAGCCTGGGCGGGCAACTGCGTACGGCTTACGCAGTCGGTCGGCAGCCCCTGTTCAAAATGCTGCTGAACACCGAAGACCTTGGCGCCATGGGGCGAACCCTGAGCTATTTCCGCTACTACAATCAGGCACGGGTGGAGCAGATCGATCGCTTGAACCAGCGCCTGCTGCGTCTGGAGGAAATCCGTCGCCAGATCGAGACTGTGCAGGAGCAACTGGAGGGTGACCGTCAGGCACTGTCAGCCCGCCAGCAGTCCCGCAGCGCGCAGCTGGAGCGACGCCGGTCCATCCTGGCTGAACTGGAGCAGCGCATCGGCGGCAGTCGCAGCGAACTGGCCAGCCTGGCTGTAGATCGCAGCCAGCTTGAAAACCTCCTGGCCCGGCTGCGCGACCTGTTCGCCGACATACCTGGCGAACTGGATGCTGACCAGCTGTTTTCCACCCTGAAGGGGCGCCTGGCCTGGCCGGTGGCGGGCTCGCTGACGCTGGCGCCCGGTCGGGAAAAGCCCGGGGGCATGGACCGCCACGGCGCACTGATTTCCGCACCCAGGGGAACGGGTGTGGCGGCGGTCTCATATGGACGGGTGGCCTTCGCCGACTGGCTGCGGGGCTTTGGACTGATCACCATCGTTGACCACGGGGACGGGTTCATGAGCCTGTATGCCTTTAACGAGTCCCTGTTCAAGGAGGTTGGCGACTGGGTTCAGGCCGGCGAAACCATTGCATCGGTGGGAGACAGCGGAGGCCGCGACCAGCCCGGGCTGTATTTTGAGCTGCGCCGGGGAGGCAGCCCGGTCCCCCTGAGGGGATGGTTCAGCCGGGAAAATCCCGCGGACTAGCAGGATGTAAAAAGACCCATCCGTGTTTTTGCACCGGGGCCAACTGAAAAATGCCGTTTTCATGTTGGCATACATTTTCAATGACTTACCGGCAGCCAAAATGCCAGTGCATCCCGGCATTGGGCGCCGACCATCACTGGCTGAAATGTTCTAATCTTTTTTGTAGCACCGCAAAAAGCTAATATAAAAGCGACTTCAACGATGTTTTAGTGACTAATGGCGCATATAAATTAGTTTTTCTCATCTATTGTCTCCAAAACATCGTTTGTAGGTGGTTCCGGCACCCCCTAAAATGCAAAGCGTGGTCTGGAATGACCTGCTGGTATCCATCGGAGTGGGATATCGGTCATGGAAGATCACTGCACAATGGAAGTTTGCACAGGGCACATCGAGTAACCCCCCTCCCCCCTCCCCTCACTCGATGTGCCTTTTTTATTGCCCGCGTTTTACGTCCCAGGTCCGGTTGTCACCCGGACCGCTGGCATGCATATCCAAGTTGCCGTATAACGACCACGCTGGCGCGCGCCAGCACCCATCACTCACCTGACTACCAACGGGGGATCACACCCGATGAATGATTCTTTTTCCGGCAAGGTGGCCCTGGTCACCGGCGGATCCCGGGGAATCGGCAAGGCCATCGCCATGGCGCTGGCCGAGCGCGGTGCCGAGGTCATCCTGGTGGGGCGCAACCTGGATTCGCTGCAGGCGGCAGAAAAGGAAATTGAAGACCGGGGCGGTAAAGCCACCGGGCTGGCCTGCCACGTGGGCAAGATGGACCAGATACAACGCCTGTTCCAGGAAATTCAGGGCCATTTCGGCCGACTCGACATGCTGGTCAACAACGCCGGCACCAATCCCTACTTCGGGCCCGTCGAGGACGCCGAAGAGTGGGCATTCGACAAGACTTTTGCGGTCAATCTCAAGGGACCCTTCTTTTTGTCCGCCGGCGCTGTGAAGCTGATGCGTGAGACCGGCGCTGGCGCCATCGTCAACGTGGCCTCCATCGTCGCCCTGAATCCACCGAAGGGGCAATCCCTGTACGCCATGACCAAGGCAGCCATGGTCAGCATGACCCGCTCCTTTGCAAGGGAATGCGGGCCGGACATCAGGGTCAACGCGGTGTTGCCGGGTGTGGTGGACACCCAACTGGCCGAGGCGCTGACCCAGAGCAAACGAGTCAATGAGCTGCTCACCCTGACCCCATCCGGGCGCTACGGCCAGCCCGACGAGATCGTTGGCGGGGTGCTCTACCTGCTGTCCGATGCCGCCAGCTACACCACGGGCACAACCCTGGTCATGGACGGCGGCACCTCCATCAGCGGGTTTTGAGGAATCCTCCATGACCGATGCGGGCAATCCGACCATTGAGGTTCGTTCCGACGAAGCACTGGACTGGCAGCGCCTGGACCGGTACCTGAAGCAGGCTATCCCAGGCCTGGATGGACAGCCGCAGATCAGCCAGTACCCCAGCGGCCGCTCGAACCTCACCTACCAGCTGTCTTACCCCGGGCGGGACCTGGTGATCCGGCGCCCGCCTTTCGGGGCCAAACCGAAGTCCGGCCACAGCATGTCCCGGGAACATCACGTCATGACGGCGCTGAAGCCGGTGTTTCCGGCAGTTCCGGATACGCTGCTGTACACCGACGACCCCGACATCATCGGTGCCGAGTTCTACGTCATGGAGAAGTCTCCCGGCATCATTCTGGACCAGCAGCGCCTGCAGGCCATGGATCTCGATGAGTCCCGGGTCCGCCGCCTGTGTCTCAAGTTTTTCGAAAAACTGATCGAGCTGCACCAGGTGGATATCGAAGCGGCAGGCCTGACCGGGTTTGGCCGGCCGGAAGGGTATATCGAGCGGCAGATTTCGGGCTGGAACCAACGATACCAGGCAGTGAAGACGCCCAACGTCGATGCATTTGACGATGTGCAGCAGTGGCTGGAGAACAACCGGCCGAACGCCGAATGCAGGGCGTCGGTGCTGCACGGAGACTACCGGCTGGACAATGCCCTGATCGATGTTGACGACGATTGCCGGATTGTCGCCATCCTGGACTGGGAAATCTCCGCCCTGGGGGACCCGCTGATGGACCTGGGCAATGCGCTCTGCTACTGGGTCGAAGCCGGTGACCCACCCTATCTGCAGAACCTCGCCATGCAGCCCAGCGCGGTTCCAGGCATGCTGACCCGGGACGAAATCCTGTCGTTCTACGCCGAGCGCACCGGGCTGGACACCAGCCGGTTCAGGTTTTTCCTGGTTTACGGCTACTTCCGGCTGGCCGCGGTATTGCAGCAGATCTACTTCCGCTACCACAACGGCCAGACCCGGGACGCGCGCTTCGCCCATTTCGACCAGGCTGTCATGGCCCTGGGCAACCACTCCCGCCGCCTGATCCGGGGCGACTGACCCGGGGGGTCTGCCGACTCCCAGGTTTCACAAATTACACACGGCTTGTTATTATATTGAGTTGCCCGTTGCGGATTACGCAGTATTTGTCCGTTACACGACCGACAAATGCGCAACGGAACTTTCTTCAGGGATTGGCACTCCAAGCCCTGGAGTGCTAATTGACGTGTAGGGTAGCAATGACCTCAGCTTTGGTGACCAACAATCTGCCTGTTCCATCGGCGACGGCCAGCCTGGACGCGTATATCAGCGCGGTGAACCAGGTGCCGGTGCTGACCGAAGAAGAAGAGCAGTCGCTTGCACGGCGCTACGTGGACACTGGCGAACTGGACGCTGCCCGCGGGTTAATCCTGGCTCACCTGCGATTCGTAGTGCACGTCGCCCGCAGCTATTCCGGCTACGGCCTGGCCCTGGGTGACCTGGTCCAGGAGGGCAACATCGGGCTGATGAAAGCGGTCAAACGCTTCGACCCCAACCAGGGCGTGCGCCTGGTGTCTTTCGCCGTACACTGGATTCGCGCCGAGATGCACGAGTTCATTCTGCGGAACTGGCGAATCGTCAAGGTGGCGACCACCAAAGCCCAGCGCAAGCTGTTTTTCAACCTGCGTAAGTCCAAGAAGCGGCTGGGCTGGCTGAATCACGCCGAGGTACAGGCGGTGGCCAGAGACCTGGGCGTCAACCCGGAAGTGGTGGTCGAGATGGAGTCACGACTTTCCGGTCAGGACATCGGGTTTGACGGCGCCAGCGACGACGACGACGATCCGCGCCCGGCGCCAATGAACTATCTCAAGTCAGAGGGCGTCGACCCGGCAATGCTGGCGGAAAAAGAAGACCTGGAAAACCAGAACAATCGGCTGCTGTACAGCGGCTTGAACGGTCTGGATGAGCGCAGCCAGGACATCATCCGGGAACGCTGGCTGACCGAGAAGAAGACCACTCTGCAGGAACTGGCCGACAAGTACGGTGTATCCGCCGAGCGGATTCGACAGCTTGAGGCCAACGCCCTGAAGAAGATGCGGGCGTCCATCGCCGCCTGATCCTACGGCACCTGCCCGGCGGCAGGTGCAACCCCTGGAATGAAACATCGGCCGGCAGTTCGCCGGCCGATTGCGTTTTACTTCTCTTCGACCCGAACCTTTTCCAGTTGCCGGCGCGCAATGTCGAGTTCCTGCCGAACTTCCTCCAGTTCCGCCTGCAGCAGCAGCATTTCCCGCTGCATTTCCTGGTTGGCCTCTGCCAGCGCAGCCTGCCGGTCAACCAGTTTCTGCTGACGTTCCGCTTCCTGATCCAGCTCAAGTGCCGCCAGCCGGGCCTGTTTCTCAGCCTTGATCCTCAGGCGCTCCGCCTGGTGCATGCTGCGCTCAGCAGCTCGAAGCTCTTTTTCTTTCAGCTCGCGCAGCACCCGGGCCTCATCCCGGGCGGCCCGGGCCTGGCTGCGGGCCTCGCGGGCTTCCTCCCGGGCCAGTCTGGCGGCCTGCTTGCGTTCCTCTCGCATCTGGCGCCGATACTCCAGTTCCTCTTTGGTCAGCTTGTCCTCCGAATGGGCCAGTTCCGGGGCGAAGTAGTGCTCGTCCTCAGACGCCACCGGAGTTGGCGCGGTTGGAGTGGTGGGCGCAACGGCAGGTGCCGTGACTGCGGCGGCGGCCGCCGGAGGCGCAACTGCGGGCGCCGCCGGGGCCTGTACCGCAGCGGGAGCCGGGGCGACCACCGAAGGCTCCGGCGGCGGCTCAGCAGCGCGAGTCAGTTGGCAGGCGGCCAGGGGAACCACCAGCGCCAGGGGTGCCAGCAGGCCGATGATTTTCGACTGGGTCAGTTTCATGGAATCCTCCAGGTGATAGTTCATGGTGTTCTCGATGCGCCGTCGCCACTCCCGGGCTCCGGCCATGGCCACCACCGCCGCCGGTGCCGGCTGGCCCGCCAGTTCCAGCAGCGTGCGGGCGTAAGCCACCGGAGACCTCAGGACGTGCAGCGTCTGCCGATCGCAGGCCAGTTCGGTTTCCTCCTCCAGCCGGCGCAGCAGCCACAGCACGGCGGGGTTCCACCACAGCGCAATTCGCACGGTCCTCTGCAACATGAGCCAGGGCCAGTCGGAACGTTGCACATGAGTCATTTCGTGGGCCAGCGCATGCCGTACCCGCGGGTGTCCGGCGTCCTTCCGCCAGGGCCACGGCAACAGGATTACCGGGCGCAGCCAGCCGAAACTCACCGGCGCGGAGACGTCGCGACTCCAGCCAACGACGGTGCCGTCGACAGACGAGCCGCCAACGGAATCCGCACGATCAGCCCGCCGGGCCCAGCCGCGCAGAACCAGCAGCTGGCCCGCCAGCCGTAACAGCAGCAAACCGAACACGCCGCCGTACACCCAGACCGGCCAGTCCAGCGGATCAGTAACCGATCCCGCCGGTGCCGTGTCGGCCAATTGGGCAGCCTGTAATGCGATAGGGGTTTCGGGCGGGTCTGTGGGCAGCAGCGGCACAGGCAGCACTGGAAGTATCAGCGACAGGGTCGGCAACAGGACCAGGGCCAGCACACAGGCACGCAGCCAGACGAGCCGGGCGTCGCCGTTCAGGCGACGTGCCACCCACAGTCCGGCCAGGGCCAGCAGGGCGGCCTTCACGCCAAGTACGCTCAACAGCCACTGGCTAGTCATGCTCCGCCTCCCGCTCCAGCCGATCCACCAGGGATTTCAGCTCGGCCAGTTCATTCGCCTCCAGTCGATCGCCGCGCATGCCCAGAAGCGCATTGGCGGCCTGGGCCGGCGAGTTGTCGAAAAAGGTGGTCACCAGGTGGCGCAGGGCAGACTTCCTGGCGCTGGCTGTATCCTGGGTGGGTGCGTACAGGTATCGCTTGCCCTGCTGCCGAAAACCGGCCACGCCCTTGTCCACCAGCTTGGCCAGCAGCGCACGAACCGCGGAGTAACTGGGCGGATCGGCCATGGCTTCCAGCACCTCGCGGGCGCTGCATTCGCCCTGGCGAAACAGGATATCCATGATCTGCCGCTCCCGGCGGCTGAGCTTATCTTGGGTGATGTGCTGTTTTTGTAGCATGTGCTAATTATTTAGCACATTGAGCAGTCACGTCAAGCCCCGCCGGTCATGCCCTGGACGGGAAGATGGTCACTTGACACCCCGGCAGTCGGCCGGAACCATGCGCCGCATGGAAACAGACACCAGCATACCCAGGGCACCCCGGGAAGATCACTGGCTGGAGGCCCATGGGCACCGCCGCAATGACCCGTGGTACTGGTTGAAAGACGATCAGCGCAGCCGGCCCGAAGTCATCGATTACCTGGAAGCAGAAAACCGGTACACCGCTGCCATTCTCAACCCGGTGGCTGAACTGGAGCAGTCACTGTTCCAGGAAATGGTGTCACGTATCCAGCCGGATGATGCATCGGTCCCCCTGCTGATCGACGATTACTGGTACTACACCCGGTTTGAGCCGGAGCGGGAATACCCCATCATCGCTCGCCGACAGGGCACCCTGTCGGCAGCCGAGGAAATCCTGCTGGACGTCAACCAGCTGGCCGAGGGAAAAGAGTACTTTGATTTGGCCAACAGCCAGGTCAGCGACGATCACCGATTCCTGGCCTACGCTGAAGATGAGGTAGGACGGCGCCTGTTCACCACCCGGATCAAGGATCTGCAAACGGGCGAGACGCTGCCCGAAACCATTGAAGCCACTTCGGGCGCTCTGGCCTGGGCCGCGGACAACCGGACCCTGTTCTACGTGCGCAAGCACCCCGACACCCTGCTGCCCTACCAGGTGCTGCGGCACCGGCTGGGCACTCCCACAGAGCAGGACGAACTCGTCTACCAGGAATCGGATCAGCGGTACTACACCTCGGTTTACCGGGGCAAATCCCGGGATTACATCTACATTCACCTGGGCAGCACCCTGTCCGACGAGGTGCACCTGCTGCCGGCCGGCGAGCCGGACAGCGCCTTCCGGGTGTTCTATCCAAGGGAGCGCGAACACGAGTACAGCGTGACCGACCGTAACGGCCGGTTTTTTGTATTGAGCAACTGGCAGGCGGTTAATTTTCGCGTGCTGGAAACCGGCCTGGAAGACGCGGGCCAGCGGGAACGCTGGCAGGAACTGGTGCCCCACCGACCGGATGCGCTGATCGAGGCGATTGATCCATTCCGGGATTTCCTGGTACTCAACGAGCGCAGCGATGGGCTGTCCCGACTGCGCGTGCTGCCGGATGACGGCGGCGAATCGTTCCTGGTGGCCGCTGACGAACCCGCCTACTCCATGTGCCTGGACGACAACGTGGATGTGACCAGCAACGTGCTGCGCTACGGCTATACCTCCATGACCACGCCCTATACGGTTTACGACCTGGACCTGGACAGCGGCGAGCGAACTTTCAAAAAGCAGGCCCCGGTTCCGGGCGTGGACCCCGCCCTTTACCGGACCGAGAGACTGGCGCTGGAGGCCCGGGACGGCGCAATGATCCCGGTATCCCTGGTCTATCACAAGGACTACAACCGCGATGCCAGCCGCCCCATCCTGGTCTACGGCTATGGCGCCTACGGCATCTCCATGGATCCGGCTTTTTCTCCAGGCCGGGTCAGCCTGCTGGACCGCGGCTGGGTATTTGCCATTGCCCACATCCGGGGCGGTCAGGAGATGGGCCGGCGCTGGTACGACCAGGGCAGGCTCCAGCACAAGGCCAACAGTTTCAATGACTTCATCGACGTGACCCGGGAGCTGGTCAGCCGACGCTACGCCGACCCGAAGCGGGTGTACGCCATGGGCGGTTCCGCCGGCGGCCTGCTGATGGGTGCAGTCATGAACCAGGCACCGGATCTGTTTCGGGGCGTGGTGGCCCAGGTGCCGTTCGTGGACGTGGTCACCTCCATGCTGGACGAAGATATCCCGCTCACTACCGGCGAGTACGACGAGTGGGGAGACCCCCGCAAAGAGGCGGACTATCGCAACATGCTGTCCTATTCCCCCTACGACCAGGTGAGTGCCCAGGACTATCCAAACCTGCTGGTCACCAGCGGCCTGCACGACTCCCAGGTGCAGTACTGGGAACCCACCAAGTGGGTAGCCAGGCTGCGCGAACTGAAAACTGATGAAAACCTGCTGCTGCTGCATACCGACATGGACGCAGGTCACAGCGGCGCCAGCGGTCGTTTCAAGCAGTACCGGGACGTGGCCCGGGAGTATGCGTTCCTGCTGCTCGTGGACGAATCCTGAGCTGGTGTCCTGTTTTGTCTACTGCACAATGTTTTGACGCCCACCGCCTTACCTTGCGGCCCAGAAATCAGCGGAGATTGAACTCATGAGCGGACGCCCTGCAATTACCGACCATCCCGTGCACCCCATCATTGCCGAGCGCTGGAGCGCCCGGGCCATCGACCCGGACAGGCCGGTGGAGCGGGAGAAAGTGCTCAGCATGCTGGAGGCCGCGCGCTGGGCGCCGTCCTGTTTTGGCGACCAGCCCTGGCGCTACCTGGTATGGGACCGTTTTGAAGATTCCGAGGCCTGGGAGCAGGCAGCCGCCAACCTGGCCGAGGGCAACCAGGCCTGGGCCAGGCCATCCCCGATTCTCATTCTGGCCGTGGCGGCCACCACCTTCTCCCGCAACGGCAAGCCCAACCGCTGGGGCCAGTACGACACCGGCGCCGCCACCGAGAACCTGCACCTGCAGGGTGTGGAGCTGGGGCTGGTGGTGCACCAGATGGGTGGTTTCGACCCCGACGCTGCCCGCAGCCTGTTTGGCATCCCGGACGATTTCGAACCCATGGCCATGATTGCCGTGGGCTACCCGGGCCAGGTGGCAGATCTGCCGGAGGGCTACCAGGACTCGGAATCAGCGCCCCGCCAGCGCAAGCCGCTGGCCGAGCTGGCGTTCCGGGGCAGCTGGGACACCCCGCTGACCTGATTCAATCTCCCCGGCGCTTCATCTCGGGTTTACCGCGGGGCTGGAAGTCCCGCGGTTTATTGATCCTGAGCGACGCCCTGGCGCTGTTGTCACCCAGGTTCACCCGAACCTGGTACTCACCGGGCATGATCAGCATACGATGACCCAGGCGAACCGACTCGGCGTATGGCGTGTCGGCCAGGCTTTCCGACTCCGCGCCGGCAGCCTCCGCAGCCAGGGCCAGTTCCGGATCCACCAGCAGGTTCCAGGTCACCGTATTCATCCCCGCCACCGCTGGGGCGTTCCAGGTCTGCAGCACCTGTTCGTCGCCATCCAGGACCTCGATCCGGGCTTCTCCGGCAGCATCCGACCAGAACCGGATGGGCGCCTCGGGCAACTCGTTGCGCTGGGGGAACCAGGGTGACGTGCGGGTGCGCCACCCTCGGCTGGCCTGAATATCATCCATGTAAAACACTTTGAGCCCGGTATCCAATCCAGCCGTGGCCAGATCCTGCACCGGCAGCACGTCAACAACCCAGAAACTGCGGCCGTGGGTGCCGGCCACCAGCTCCCGGTCCCGGGGATGCACCACCAGGTCGTGCACCGGGACATTGGGCAGACCACCCTGCAGGGACTGCCAGGAGTCACCACGGTCCAGGGACACGTAAACCCCGCGGTCCGTGCCCACGTACAGCACGTCGCCGTTGACCGGATCTTCCCGAATCACGTTGACCGGCTCATCGGGCAGTCCCTTGCTGATGTCGGTCCAGCGTTTGCCCAGGTTTTCGCTGCGATACACGTAGGCCGTGATGTCGTCATCGCGATAGCCATTCAGGGACAGGTATACCCGGTCTCGATCATGGGCGGACGCCTCAACCCGGGAAACCCAGCGGTCCCCCGGCAGCCGGCGCGCCACGTCGGTCCAGCTGCTGCCGCCGTCGCTGGTCACCCAGACCTGGCCGTCGTCGGTACCAGCCCAGATTAACCCAAATGCCAGGGGTGACTCGGACACCGTGGTGAGCGTGCCGAAGGGCACATCCCCGCGCTCATCCGACCGGGTCAGGTCACCGCTGATGGCGGTCCAGGTCTGGCCCTGGTCCATGGATCGGTACAGTCGATTGCTGCCGAAGTACACCACGTCGGGATTGTGGGGCGACAGGATGACCGGGGTGTTCCAGTTGTAGCGCAGGGCCGGCTCACCCAGCCGGTCCCGGGGACGCACAGAGTCCCGGGAGCCGTCGGCGTTGATCCGGGTATAAAAGCCGAACTGGAAGCCGGTGAACGTGGTCTTGTTGTCCCGTGGATCTACCGCCACGTACATGCCGTCGCCGCCGTTGATGCGCTGGCAAACCGGGGCGCGCCGCCAGTCATTGCGAGACGAGCAGCGCATGGTGCCGTTGTCCTGCAGACCGCCGTAAACGTTGTAGGGCTGGGCCATGTCCACGTTGACCGTGTAGAACTGACCCACCGGCTGGGCGTCAACCTTGACCCAGGACTTGCCGCCGTCATAGCTCATGTCCATTCCGCCGTCATTGCCCACCAGCAGATTCTGGGGTTGATCGGGATTGATCCACATGGCCTGGTAGTCCACATGGACGTCCTGGTCGTGGATGGTTCGCCAGGATTTGCCGCCGTCGTCCGAGGTAATGATGGGCACACCCAGCACGTAGACCTGGTCCACGTTACCCGGCGACACCCGGATCTGGCCGAAGTAGTAACCGTAAGAAAACACCACCTGGCGCAGGGGCTCCTCGTGGGTCAGCCGAAAGCTGGCACCGGCATCATCGGATCGCCACACCTCGATTCCGCGGATGTCGGTGTTGAACAGGTTGGCGTTGGCGTCGGACAGCTCCTCGCGCAGGTCCTCCATGCTGAGCTCATCGCTGCGCAGCATGGCCAACAGGGATTCGGCGTCGACCTCCTCGTGCAGGTCTGATGAGCGGATGAAGGCCTCTACCTCCTGGGGATCCTGGCGCAGGAACTCGTCCTTGCTCATGGTCCGCAGGCGCTGGCTGCTGATGGGGCGGTCGCCCAGGTCCCACTGGGACTCCGGCAGCAGTTCCTGGTTGTCGATGCTGACGTAAACGGTGTCCGGCGCGGCCGGTGAAACGGCCAGGCCGATGCGGCCCACGTGCTCTCCCTGGGGCAGCGCTTCCAGCCGGGCCCAGCTGTCGCCACCGTCGGTGGATTTCCAGACCGCGGAGCCCTCACCGCCCTCAACGAAGTTCCAGGGCCGGCGCTGGCGCTCCCAGGCCGCGGCGTACAGGGTGTCCGGATCGCCCGGCTTGAACACCAGGTCGACGAAACCGGTCCACTGACCGCCCGGCAGGATTTCTTCCCAGGATTCGCCTCCGTCAGTGCTGCGGTACAGCCCCCGCTTGCCGCCCGGCGTGTACAGCTTGCCGGACGACGCCACGAATACCCGGTTGGAATCCCGGGGGTCCACCAGGATGCGGCCAATACGGTCGGTGTCGCCCAGACCCATGTAGCGCCAGCTGCCGCCGCCATCGTCGGACCGGTACACCCCCATGCCGCCATAGGACGAGCGGGACGCGTTGTTTTCACCGGTGCCCACCCACACCGTCTCCGGCTGATTGGGATCCACCGCCACGTCACCCATGATGATGCTGGGCTGCTGATCGAACACCGGAGCGAAGGTTACGCCGTTGTTGCTGGTCTTCCACAGGCCGCCCGACGCGTAAGCTGCGTAAAAGGTATACGGCTGGCCCGGCACCACCTCGATATCCACCACCCGGCCGCCCTGGACCACAGGGCCTATGGCGCGCCATTTCAATCCCTGGAAGCGGGACCCGGCTTCCAGCTGCTGATGGGTTTCCCAGGCCTTCAGCTTGGCAGAAATGTCCGCTGCGCCCTGAGGCCGGGGCCGGGCTTCGGCGGTGAGTGAAACCGACAGCAGTATCGCCGCCAGGAAAATCGCCTTATTCATCTTCTTGTCCCTGAGGCTGTTCTGATGATGCTTCTTCGGGCTGGGCTGAGCTGTCGCTGTCCGATGGTGACGCCACCATGGGGCCGCGGACCGTCTCCTCCCAGAACTCCCGGGCCCGGCGCCGGGCCAGGCCCAACAGGCTGGATTCCGGGTAACCCTGGTCACCCCATTGCCCGATGTCCAGCCCGGTCAGCAGCGCCAGGGCCTGGCGCACATTGGCGACGGGGTAGACCGCGAACCTGCCCTCCCGGGCGGCCTCCACCACGTCGTGGCGCAACATCAGATCGGCGGCGTTGGATTCCGGGATGATCACCCCCTGGGTTCCGGTCAGTTCGAAATGCTGGCAGATATCGAAAAATCCCTCGATCTTTTCGTTGACTCCCCCGATGGCCTGGATCGCCCCGTGCTGATCGATGGCGCCGGTGATGGCCAGGTCCTGGCGCAGCGGGACCCCGGTAAGGGCCGACAGCAGGCAACACATCTCGGCTCCGGAGGCCGAGTCGCCGTCGATTCCGCCGTAGCTTTGCTCGAACGCAATGGAGGCGCTGAAGGCCAGCGGGTGGTCGGTCTTCAGCAGGTGGCGCAGCAATCCGCCCAGGATATGAAATCCCTTGGTGTGAATGGCGCCGGACATGGACGCCAGGCCCTCCACGTTGATCACGCCGGCGCTGCCGGCGCCGATGGAAGCAGTGATCCGTGCCGGGAATCCATACTTCAGCGGGCCGGCGGCAATCACTGCCAGTCCGTTGATCTGGCCCACGCAGCTGCCCTGGGTCTGGATACCCACGGTGCCGTCCTTGAGGAAAGACTGGAAGCGTGACGACGGCAGGCTGGCCCGGGTCTTGGTTCGGCGTACGGCTTCCCGTACGTGGTCTCCGCTGATCAGACTGGCGCCTGCCTTGCCGGCCACCCAGTCGGCTTCCCGGGTAATGTCGGCAATGCGGCCGAACTGGGCCGTCACGCGTCCGCCCTTGTCCGCGATGCGGGCGCCGTGTTCGGCCAGCGCCGCCACACCACAGGGGGTCAGGTGGCGCATACCCTCTTCCCGCACGATGCGGCTCAACACGCCGGCATAGTCCCTCACCACGGTCTCGCCCCGGCCCAGCACGTCGTTGAAATCCGCCAGCACCTTGAACTGGCCAGAGAAATCGTAGTCCAGCATATCCAACTGGTAGTACAAGGATGCGCTGCCCATCAGGATGACCCGGATGTTCACCGGAATCGGTTCCGGTTTCAGGCTGACCGGTGCAAACGGCGAGCTGAATTCCCGCGGCACAATTTCCAGCACGCCGTTGCGCAGGGTGCGCATCAGTATCTTCCAGGCGCCGGGTTCGGCCAGCACGTCATGGGCATCCAGGATCAGGAAACCGCCGTCGGCCTGCAGCAGCGAACCGGCCCGGATGGCCCGGTAGTCCGAGGTGGCCTGGCCGCCGGCTTCCCACTGGGTCTCGACGGTGCCCAGCAGGTTGGTCAGGCTGGGGCTGTTCTCGATGACCACGGGGCTGTCGTCGTCACGATGCTCCAGGAGTATGTTGATACCGTAGCGGGATTGCGGGTCGTAGCCGCTGTTGGGCCCCTGCAGGGCATGCTCCAGCACATCGTCCACCACCTCTTCCAGGTAGGTGTCCAGGGCGTGGTTGGAAAACTCAGCGGCGATGCGCCGGGTCAGGTCTCCCACCAGTCGCCGGATATGATCTTCGTTGAAACGCTCTATCTCACGGCTGCTGTCCTGGAACACCCGACCAATCCGCTGGGTCATTTCCGGCAGACGCTTGGCAAACTCCTCGATGCGCTGGTAGATCTCGTCCCGCCGTTCCTGGGGGATCTGACCCTGGCGCACCAGCGCCTCGAACTGCTCCATCGGCACCGGCTGACCCTGGATGCGCGGAAATATCGCCGCCTGCATGCCATGGGGAGTCTTGATCTGCACCAGCGCCAGGCCGGCTTCCTCCAGCTCTGTTTCCAGTGGGTCGGTCAGCTCCCGGATGCGGCCCTGTGCCTCTTCCTGAATGGCACTGCGTGATGCCTGCAGATGCTCACTGTTCAGCGCCTCGCCCAGGTCCGAGGCGACAAATTCCGAGAGTTCCCGCAGCCGCCGGCGCAGTACACGGGCACGGCCGTAGGGCAGAGAAACCAGCCGCGGTCGGTCAGGCTGGAGAAAGTTGTGAACATAGCAGCGGTCCACCTTGGAGGCGCAGGTAGGGCGCATCTGGGCCAGCACCCGCTGCACCATCGTCAGCCGCCCGGTGCCGCGGATACCGCGGACAAATACGTTCTGGCCCGGGGCGTCGCAATCGAGACCGAACTGCAGCGCTTCCAGCGCCAGGGGCTGCCCGATGACGTCTGGCAGCGGCTCAATCTCGTCGGTCGAATCAAACCCAAGCTGGGCCGCATCCACGATCCAGCGCAGTTTTTCGGGGGCTAACGGGGCGACGGAATCCAGGCCGCGGTCGGTCTCACTCACAGAGATTCACTCCAGTTTAGTTAACGAATGTTTGCTTAAGCTGCATGGCCGGGAAGGCTAGACTGCTTGCTGGGCGTCGTGCCAGCGGGCCGACGCCCCGGACTTGATCTGAACCCGGTATATGGATGACGGCAACGGGATGAACGGACCTCACGCAGCACACCCGCCCGACAGCGGCCAGGCGGCACTGGTCATTATTCGCGGTGAGCCTTTCGGCAAAGCGTTTGAGGTGGGTGAAGAACCGCTGGATATCGGCCGCTCCCGTGATTGCCATATCCGGTTTGCTGAGAATAGCGTTTCCCGCCGCCATTGTCAGATCTGGCGCACCTCCAACGGCTATTTCTGGATCGAAGACCTGGGCGCCGACACCCGGGTCAACGGCGACCCTATCCGCCAGTGCCGCCTGCGCGACGGTGACCGGATTACGGTGGGCAGCACCGTGCTGGAATTCCTGGCGTCGGATGGTCAACCGAGCGAATCCGAACAGGAAGCGCCCAGCCTGGCCTAGGAATCTGCCTAGGCCACCCTGCCCAGCAGGCCCTGTTTTTTCAGCGTGACCAGCAGCAGTGAGACTGCAGCCGGGGTCACTCCCTGGATCCGATGGGCCTGGCCGATGGTCTGAGGCCGGATCCGTTCCAGCTTTTCCTGAACTTCGGCTGAGAGACCGCTCACCGAGGCGTAATCGAAGTTTTCCGGGATGAGCTGCTGCTCGTTGCGCTGCAGCCGGTCAATCTCCATCTGCTGCCGGTCCAGGTAGCCAGCGTAGCGGACCTGAATCTCCACCTGTTCAGCAACCCCCCCGTCGTCGGCACCAGGGCCCAGCGCATCCACCTGCATCAATCCCCGGTAGTCCACCTCCGGGCGCTTCAGCAGGTCCAGGGCAGTGACTTCCTTGCTCAGGTTCAGGCCCATCTGCCGGGATACGGCATCCCCAAGGTCGCTGCCCGGTGATACCCAGATTTCCGACAGGCGCTGTTTTTCAGCTTCTACGGCTTCACGCTTGCGGCAGAAATGGTCCCAGCGATAGTCGTCCACCAGTCCCAGTTCACGGCCTTTTTCGGTCAGGCGTAGATCAGCATTGTCCTGCCGCAGCAGCAGGCGGTACTCGGCCCGGGAGGTAAACATGCGGTACGGCTCCAGCGTGCCGTTGGTGACCAGGTCGTCCACCAGCACGCCGGTGTAGGCCTGGTCGCGGCCGGGGCACCAGTCGCCCTCGCCGCGCACGCGCAGTACCGCGTTCAGGCCGGCCAGCAGGCCCTGAGCGCCGGCTTCCTCGTAGCCCGTGGTGCCGTTGATCTGGCCGGCGAAGAACAGCCCCGGCAGGTGCCGGGTTTCCAGGCTGCGGTTCAAGCCCCGGGGATCGAAGTAGTCGTACTCGATGGCATACCCCGGCCGGGTAATGTGGGCGTTTTCAAACCCTGCGATACTGCGCACCAGCGCCAGCTGCACGTCGAACGGCAGGCTGGTGGATATGCCGTTGGGATACAGCTCCGGCGTGGTCAGCCCTTCCGGTTCCACGAAGATCTGATGCGATACCCGCTCCGCGAATCGAACCACCTTGTCCTCGATGGACGGGCAGTAGCGCGGGCCCGTGCCCTCGATGACCCCGGAAAACATGGGTGATCGGTCCAGCGAACCGCGGATCAATTCGTGGGTGGTCTCGTTGGTGTGGGTGATGTAGCAGCTGACCTGCTCCGGGTGCTCATCGCCGGTGCCGATGTAGGACATCACCGGCACTGGATTGTCGCCGGGTTGTTCCTGCATCCGGGTGAAATCCACTGAACGTCCATCGATACGCGGCGGCGTACCGGTTTTCAGCCGGTCCACGGCGAACGGCAGCTCCCGCAGGCGCTCGGACAGTGCGTTGGACGGTGGGTCTCCGGCCCTCCCCCCTTGCTGGTTGGCCAGACCCACGTGGATCCTGCCGCCCAGGAATGTGCCCACCGTCAGCACAACGGCGCGCGCCGAGAACTCAAGCCCCATGCGGGTGCTGACCCCGGCGACTTCGCCCCCGCACACCAGCATGTCGTCCACTTCCTGCTGGAACAGGGTCAGGTTGGGCTGATGCTCCACCGCGTAACGCACCGCGGCCTTGTACAGCACCCGGTCGCACTGGGCCCGCAGGGCACGCACCGCCGGCCCCTTGGAGGCGTTCAGGGTGCGCCACTGGATGCCGGCCTGGTCGGTGGCCTGGGCCATGACCCCACCCAGGGCATCGATCTCCTTGATCAGGTGCCCTTTGCCGATCCCACCCATGGCCGGGTTGCAGCTCATCTGGCCAATGGTTTCAATGTTGTGGGTCAGCAGCAGCGTGTCGGCTCCCATACGGGCAGCCGCCAGCGCAGCCTCGGTGCCGGCATGGCCGCCACCCACCACGATGACATCAAATTGTCGTTCGAAACGCATCGGTAAAACTGTTCTTTTTCAGTACCTTAAGTCGGGCGCGTATTTTAGACGTAGAAAGGAGTTGGTACCAGTGGGGAGCGAATTCTGGGATCGGGGGGCAACATTCAAGGGCCGGTTGTTTTTCGGTGAACGATGGGGTCAGAGTAAAGGGACAGAGTAAAACCGGTTTTACTCTGTC
>JASJDM010000049.1 GCA_030065125.1 Lysobacterales bacterium
CGGTAAATCCGGCCATTACTTATGCGCCTCATTTCCGGCTCGGAATGGCCCACGTAAGCTCGTTATGCATCCCTATGGGCGCCATCTACTGAGCAAAACAACTGGGTTGGGTAGGTCCGACCCTGGGAATTGGCTATATGCGCCTCATATCCGGCTCGGAATGGCCCACGCAAGCTCGTTATGCATCCCCATGGGCGCCATCTACTGAGCAAAACAACTGGGTTGGGTAGGTCCGACCCTGGGAATTGGCCAAGCTCTAAGGGACGGACAGCTGCGTCGAGTTCTATCGAATTGGCACTCCGGCTCGCCTCAGCTCAGTCTTGTCGCTCCAAATCGAAAAGGTCAGCCACAAGCCGTGGTTGCGATGCAAGACTTCTTGCTTGATCAGTTTGCACATGTCGTAGCCAAGCCAGAACCATCGTGAGCATTGGGTTTGTCAAGAACTCAATTTGAGAGCCATGAGACAGGACCCCATTGTAGGGGCCTCTCTTCCGGACACCCGCCACCTTTCAGGATTGTTGCAGTTTGGAAGGGGCTATCAGTCCCCCGGCAGGAGTCGACAAAATGGCACAAGTGAGGGTCAATTAGTATGCTGGGCGCCCTGCAGGACCGGTGCGAGGGAAGCAGCGACGTCCGAGCTGAGTAGAGCAATCTGTTCAACCTTAACTTTGACGATCTCACTGTATCCCGGCTGTGTCGTTGCGGTTCGAAACCGAAACGCCTGGCCAGCAACTAGCCTACCATTCTCGTTGGAGTACGCCTTCCATCGGCCCCCGAAGACCACCTCGCCAGACTCACTACCATGAAACTGATCAACTTCAAGATCGACACGGAGCGCCGCATCCCCCAGATTTGTCGGTGCAGCTTCCACACGGTAGCCCGGCAATTCAGCATCCAGATGCAGGGCAAAGGACCGCCGGATGCCTCGGTCGAGCGGTTCTGCCCAGCGATGGTAGGTCGCCGGTCGCACTTCCTGTTCCGCGGTTCGTATTACCAGCGCTGGCTGTCGCAAGTACCTCGGTAGGTCGATCCGACCGAGTCCGACCGCGAGCTCACCGGTAATCGAGGTATTTTGCCCACCATCTGCTTGGGTGGAGAGGACGTAATGGCGGGCCTCGGGAACATTGGCACAGGCCGCCAGACTCAACACTAAGATGATTGCTACCGTTCTCATGGTTGTTTCGCTCCGGGCACTGGGTCAAATTTTCTCGCCGACGACATGAGCAGAGCACTGGGTTTGGCATTTAGCGTCTGCATAAGCTGCTCTACCGCCGTTAGGCTCGTGCTTAACTCCTCCAGCATCCGCTGAAGATCGTCATACATGATCGAACCTGGCCCATAGCCCCCCAGCAGGTTTTCAAATTCAGACAGCGAGCGTCGTAGATCAGCGGGGAGCGTCTGTGTGGATTCATGTGCCAAGATGCCGTCCAGTTCGTCTAAAGCAGCAGTCCCAGCCTCTGCGGTTCGGCTGATTTCATCCAGCGCGCCTTTAGCACTGGCCAACGTGTTTTCAAGTGGTAGGCCCTGGAGTTTTTCCAGCACCGCGCTTATCTGATGCTCGATCTGTTCCAGACCGCTGGATATTGAGGGAAACACCTCATAGGTCCCAGCTGTCTCAATGGACGCTGGCGCTGGGTCATCATAGAAATCGAGGGCAACGAACAGTCGACCGGTCACAAGGTTCCCGTTTTTGAGCGATGCCCGTAGTCCTGACTTAACCCCTGCTTCTAGCACCCGGACAAACTCTGCGACGCCCTCTTCCGAGTCGGGGAGGTTAACGCGCGCCGGATCGAGCCGAATCAAAACGGGCACCCTGATATGGCCATCGGCACCAAATGCCACCTGGTCCGGCACGTAATCGAAAGAGATGCCCTGTACCGTGCCAACCTGAATGCCGCGGTAATGCACCGGCGCGCCGACAACCAACCCGCGTACTGAGGTATCGAGCAGCAGAATGTAGTCTTTATGGGTTGTAAACGGATGCGTATCGATACTGCTGCGGTTTGGAAACAGGTCAAATCTGCTATACGGTTCGACCGGGTCTCCCGCTGAGGCATCTTTGGGCAAGTCAAAAGAGACTCCTCCCAGCAGCAAAGCTTCCATCGATTGCGTCGTAACCGACAGGCCATCAGCGCTCATTTGCATAGAAATTCCGCTAGCGTCCCAGAATCGGGTGTTTACGTTGACCAAACCATGGTACGGCGCTTCAACAAACACACCGAAGCGCCCCCCGCCCGATTCAGTATTGAGTTCTGCGCTCTCTATTCGCCCCACTGTGTAACCGCGGTACAACACCGGATTGCCCACGCGTAGCGTGCTTGGGCTCTCACCTTCGAGTACGACGTGCAGACCCTCCGCAGAAGCAGGGGTTACCGGTATGTTGTCCAGACCTCGGTAGACTCTTGCTCCCAACTCCCCCACACCTGGCGAAACCTCAATGTAGGCGCCGGAGAGTAGCGTGCCGAGGCCGGATATGCCCGCCGGCCCCAGCTGCGGTCGAACAACCCAGAACTGGGTGTCGGTACGGAGCAGATGTTGTGCTTCCTGATCAAGTCGGGCTTGCACCGTCACGCCGTCCATCGATCCCGTCAGCTCAATGCCTTCCACCAGACCCAGTTCAACGGCACGAAGTTTGATCTTGGTCTTTCCAACCTCAATTCCCTCAGCCGTGGAAAAGGTAATAGACACCAGCGGCCCCTTGGTCATTTGCGTGTGAGCCACCATCCAGACGCCGAGAATTGCGGCAATGATCGGAATAATCCAGATCGCTGAAAACCGTCTTTTTTCGCTGATATGAGGTTCAGTCATGAGTCGTTTCCATAGGCAAGGTCGCGTCCCAAATGAGACGTGTATCAAAGGAATGGGCGGCCAGCATCGTCGATACCACAGCGCCCGCAAACGCCAGACCCGCGCCCCCAGGGTGAATCACCAGCAGCCCGCTGAGCTGAATGAGCGCCACCAAAATTGCAATTACAAATACGTCTACCATCGACCAGCGCCCAACGATTTCCGTCAGTCGGTAGAGCACCGTCCGCTGGCCGGGTTGCCTGCGCGATCGACGTGAAACGGTCCAGCACAAGGCCAGCAGGACAAATATCTTCGCTACGGGAATTAACACGCTAGCGACAAAAATCACCAGCGCAATGGGGTACGACCCATGGCTCCATAACGCCGCTACACCCCCCATGATGGTGTTGCTGGTAACGCGCCCCAGCTGCTCTGTGTACATGATTGGCAGCACGTTGGCGGGAACTAGTAAAATTCCAGACGTGACCAGCAACGCAACCGTCGTCTCGATACTGTTTGGCACTCTGAGGTGCAGCGGGCTCTTGCATCGGCTGCACTGCTGCGTTTGCCCCGGCGGCGACAGTGCTCCGCAAGTGTGGCACACGGCCCGATTGGCTGCGGCGGCGCTACCTCTAGAGAAGCTGCTCATGACGCGTTCTCAATAGCCCGCCAGAGCTGATGACGATCGAGACAGGCCAGAGCAGCGGTCAAACAAATCGCAAACCCTGCAAAAGCCCAGAACGAAACGCCCAATGTGACCGTGGCGAGCGACGCGATTTTCGTGAAGCTCACGAGCACACCTATCAGGAACACCTCCACCATGCTCCATGGCTGAACGAACGTGACAAATCGACCAAGTACGGCCAGCCAGGAAACTCGCAGGTTCAGCACGATGGCGCCGAGAAGAATCACCAGGCCCATGGTCAGCAACCCGGGCGCTACGATGGTGAATGCGAACACGATGATGGCAAGCGCACTGCTGCCCTCAGCATGAAGCTGGCCTGCGCTCTCGGGCAGCGTGATGACCTGCTCAATCCCCCCTGACTTGAACGCCAAAAATGGAAAGAGATTGGCAACGATCAACAAAAATGTCGCCGCAAGCGCATAGGCGAGCGCTCGATGGTGGCCATCCGGATTATGGGCTGCTATCGTCGATCCGCAGCGCGGACAGCGAGCGCGCTGCCCAGGGTCCAGCGACGGCGGATTGATCAGCAGATCACATTCCAGGCAGGCAAGCTCGTTCACTCACTCGCCTCCGGCGTGGGCAATCTGCAGACTGACCAAACGGGCAACAAGAACGGCGAGATAAACCTGACCGGCCATAGCCTGCAGATAGACGAACGCGCCAGCCTGTAGCGTATTGGGCGTGATGTCGCCGAAACCAAGCGTGGTGAGGGTGACAAAGCTGAAATAGACAAAGCCCTCAAAGACTTCCGTCGAGTTACCCGCGATAAGCCCGCGACTGGTGAATGCGTCCGGCTGCAGAATGTCGATCAACCCATAGCCAAAAGCGAACGCCAGACCCATCAGAAGATAAACGGCGAGCGCAGCATAAATGACCTCGGCCGTCACTCGTTGCCGGCGCTTGAAAACATCTTGCAGGATCACCAGGGCAAGGAACCCAAAAAACCCCAACCCGCTGATCAGGCTTAAAACGACAATCGTGTTTTGCGGGTCGTGCTCCGCCCAAAAGCCAAGGACCACGGTAGCAATTGCCAGTGTACTGGCGATTATCAGCTGGATCTGACTTGACGACACCGCAAACACGCCGCTGACAAGCACCAGCAAAACGAGCAGGTCAACCACCCAGCCGCCCAGAAGCGTTAACGTCGGGTAAAGGGTCAGCAGCGCGAGCAGCCCTACAAATAGGTAGCGATAGCCCGATCGCACGTCGCGCGCTTTGCTCTTCGCACCAAGAACCGTGGTGGGGCTCATTGCTTGGATCCCCCTATGCGACCGTGGGCGTCTGCCCGGGCTCCACGGCGGTGGTTTTCCTGCGCTGATAGTCAAAACCGCGGAAACTGACCCTAAAGAAGAGGGTATAGAGCAGCGGCACGACACCCAGCGTGAGGGCCGTTGCAAACACGATTCCAAAAATGATCGTCACGGCCATAGACTCCCAGAGTGGCCCGCCTCCGAGCCAAAGCGGAATCATTCCACCAACGGTTGTCAGGGTGGTTAGAAGAATGGGCCTAAGCCGCTGCTGGCAGGCCTCAATGATGGCCAGATCCGGAGGCAGCCCGTTGTCGTCCATTTCTATCTTGAAACGATCGATCAGAACGATGGCGTTATTGATCACGATCCCCGCCAGGGATATCACACCAAGCATGGACATAAACCCGAACGGCTGTCCGGTGGCCAAGAGGCCCAGCACCACTCCAATTAGGGCAAGCGGAATGGTCAGCAAGATAATCGCGCCGCGGCGAAACGAGTTGAACTGGCCAATCAGCAGCAACACGATGATCAAAAGGCCAATCGGGAGCTTTTCAGCAATGGAGGACTCCGCGATACCAGAGGTTTCCCACTCTCCACCAAATTCCCAGGTATAGCCAAAAGGCCAGCTTTCTTCCTGTTCGCGGAGCCAGGGTTCAAGTGCCTGGTTGACTTCAAACGCCGTGGTGCCCGGCGCAACAAGCGACTCTACGGAAACCGTTCGAAGGCGATTGCGGCGTTTGATTTTTGCTGACTCCCAATAGACTTTTGGTTCAGCCACCTGGCTCAAAGGCACGGACTCACCGGTTTGAGGGGAGTACACCGCGAGATTGCCGAGGCGGGTGAAATCAGTCCGCTCGTTTCCGGTGGAGCGCATGACGATGGGAATCAGCTCGTCACGCTCGCGAAACTGGGTTGTCTCGAGCCCCGTCAGGTATGTCTGCATAGACAGCGCCACATCTTGATTGGTGACCCCGGCGAGCTGTGCCCGACGGGTATCGATTTCGAATACGACTTTCTTTGCTCGCGGTCCCCAGTCGTCGCTGATCTGTTTGGTGCCCTCGATTGACCGGAGCTTCTTTTTGACCTGATCTGCAATGGCAAACAGGTTGTCGGTGTCGCGACCAGACAATCGGATCGCTACGGGAGGCCAGGCCTCATCGCCCAGCGGCAGAGGCTTGACCGTGGGTTTAACGTCAGGGAAGTGATCTGCGAGAAAGGTCTCGATTCCAGGAATCAAAGTATCCAGAATCACACCTCGATCCGTGGCGTTGGCCACGACGATCGCGTAGTTCCGCTGCGGCGCCTTGGGGTTATAGGACAGGTTAAATTTTGGCGCGCCTGAGCCAATGTAGGCGGCCCAGTTCAGCACACCTGGTTGGTCACCCGTTGAGCGGTATTGCTCATTCAGGTGATCCTCCAGCGCCTTCACGATGCTTTCGGTGCGATAAATCGGGCTACCAACCGGCGTTTCGATTTCTACGGTGAAGGTCGGGCGGTCGTTGGGAGGAAAGAAGATACTCTCAACGTAGTTGAATCCCTGGAGGCTCAGCACGAAAACGCCCACAACACCAGCAACGGAAATTACCGGTCGTTTCACCATCGAGGTGAGCACGCCCCGGTAACCGCGGTAAAGCGCGGAATCAAATTCATCAGTCTCGCTGCCGGACTTCAGCTTCACCTTCATGAACAGCACACACAGCATCGGAATCAGCGTCAACGCCATGACCCAGGAGGCCAGCAGCGTCATCGTCACCACATAGAACAACGTTGCGGTGTACTCCCCGGTCTCCGATTGAGCCAGGGCAATCGGCAAAAACGCGGCCGCCGTAGTGAGCGACGAGGTCAGCAGGGGAATCTTCAGTTCTCTGGCAGAATCGATTGCCGCTTGCTTTGCCTTTTTCCCATCCTCCATCTGGACCATGATGCTTTCGGCCATCACAATCGCATTGTCGACCAGCATGCCCAGCGCAATGATCAGGGACGCCAGCGACATCTGATCCAAACCGATATTGAACAGCGACATGACAAACAGCGTCAGCACCATGGTCATGGGAATAAGGCTGGCAACAATCAGGCCAGTGCGCAGCCCCAGAAACACCAACATGACAATTGCAACGATCGCGATCGCTTGGTAGAGATTGCCGACAAACGACGCGATTTTGCTATCGACCACGCTGTCCTGGTCGAGCAATTTCTCAAACTCGATTCCAATCGGGTAGGTCTGACGAATCCGTTCGAACAGTTCATCGATCGTGCGGCCCAGCTCGATGATGCTTCCGCCGTCGCGCAGCGATATGGCAATGCCTATCGCGTCCTCACCGCTCGCCCGCATCTTGACGATGGGTTCAGCGTAACCGCGCTGAACGTCGACCAGATCCTCCAGCCTTACGATAGTGTCGCTGCCCGGCAACCGCAGCACCGCGCGGCGGATCTCTTCAATACTCATGAAATTGCCGCTGGGTTCCAGCGAAATCCGCTCATACTCAAGATTGACGTCGCCCCCGGGCAGAATGATGTTCTGCGCCGTCAGCGTCTGCTGCAGCCACTGAGGAGACAGCCCCATCTCCGCCAGGCGGGCATTGTTGTACTCCACGTAAACCCGGTCGTCCTGCAGACCATAGAGCTCTACCTTGGCCACGTCTGAAAGCAGCAGCAGTTCGTTGCGAACCTGCTTGGCCACTTCCCGAAGCTGGCGGTAGTCAAAGCCGTCCCCGGTGAGCGCATACTGGATGCCGAAGACGTCACCGAATTCATCGTTCACGACCGGGCCGATCACCGTGTCCGGAAGTTCGGCTCGCGCGGCATCCACCTTGCGCCGCAGCTTGTCCCAGATCGGGCGCATCTCTTTGAGGTCCTTTTTGATCTCGGCGTACACCACTGAGAAACCGGTAGAGCTCTCGCTGCGAACCACACGCAGCTCGGGCATCTGCTGGATCATTTTCTCCAGCTTGTCGGTCACCAGCAGTTCGACGCGTTCCGGGCTAGCACCGGGAAACACTGTCTGGACTTCCGCCACCCGGACAATAAATCCTGGATCTTCGCTGCGGGGCATGTTGATATAGGCACCGATTCCGGCAAACGCCAGAATGAGAAGGATCGTAGTAGCAGTGCGATTTTTTTCGATTGCGAGTCGCGTGATATCCATCGTCAAAGCCCCACCGCGTTGTTCTCTAGAAGTCGCACCGTTAGACCATCCTGGATCCTTCGCACGCCGGCGGTTGCCACGTACTCACCCTCGGCCAGTCCGTCGGCGATCACCAGCTCGCCACGGTCAGTGATCTCGCCAACCACAACGGCACGTCGTCGAGCCGTCCATGCATCACCACCCTGCTCGAGGGTGTACACGAAGTTGCCGTCCCGATCCTCGCCCACGGCAACTGTGGGCAGTGCGATACGGCCCTCCCGCTCAGGCAGGCGGAATGCCATGTGTACGTCAGCCACCATTCCGCTACGCAGCTCAGGGCAGGCGCCCGTCAGCTGAGCGGTTACTGGGTAGGTTGCGCCAGCAGCGCCCGAGGCAACGCCAATCTCCGTGACGACGGCGTCCAATCGCTGTTCAGGAATAGCCTCTACGGTGACCTCAACAGGCATGCTCGCCTCCACCCAGCCAATGTGTGTCTCGGGCAGATAAGCCTCGATCTGAGCGCAGCGTCCGCAGTTGAGCTGCAAGACCGGCTGTCCAGGGGCTACGTTTTCATTTTCTTTGACAAAGGTCTTCGCAACGGTGCAAGCCTGTGGAGCCCGGAGTGTGGTGTATGAAACCTGCAGCTCAGCACCGTGTACCTGCTCTCGTGCGGCAGCGACCATCGCCTCGGCGGATTCGAACGCGGCTTGCGCCCGATCCAAATCCGCCTTGGCCGCGTTGCTGTTTTCGTAAAGCTCGGTAGTCCGATCGTACTCGACGCTGGCGTTACGCAGCTGAGCAATCGCCGTTGCAAGTCCCGCCTGTGCCTGCTGGAGCGCAACGCGATAGTCCCGCTGGTCGAGACGCGCCAGCAGATCGCCCGCCGCAACGGTATCCCCAACCGATACGGGTCTATCGACCACGGTACCAGCTACCTTAAAGCTCATCTGAGCATCCACCTCAGCTTTGGTGACGCCTGAATAGGTCTGCAGATCGTCGGCGGCGGCGGCCAAAACCTGCACGTATTGAACAGGCCTTGGAGCGGGCTCCTGAGGTGGAGCCTCTTGAGTGCATCCGACCAATGTGGCGAGAGCCATCAGAATCGCGTTTACTTTGAACGGGGTACTCTCAACCATTGTGGTTCTCCCTTGCGTGCGGCCGTGAGCGGCCATTCAGCGCTGAGCGCCGTGTGAACGATAAAATTCGGAAACTTCGTTGATCCATGCGACGCGTTTTGCCGGTGCCATCAGCAGATCAAAGCTGCCTCCGGCACGAAGCACCTCCACAAAATCGACAAGGAAGGCGTAGCGCGACTCGGCGGCAGCCAGATCCGCCTGCAGCGAGGCGTCCTGGGCGTCGACAAGCTCGGTGACGCCTACCGCACCCTTGGCATACTGGTCAGCAACGAGGTCGAGATTTGCCCTTGCCGCTTTGGCCGAGTCTCGCGATAGCGCGATGGCCGGATATGTTCCGCCGACCTGCTGCAGGGCCGCGCGCATTCGGGCGGTCACTTCTTCTCTGGTCGCATGTTTGACTGCGCGAAGCTGTTCGAGCTGATAACGGGACTGCGAGACCCGCGCTCTGATTGCGCCGCCGGCATAAAGCGGTAGGCGAGCCTGAATGCCAATGCTCCACTCATCATCATCCAGGCTGATGTCCTGCTCGTCGGACCCGGCCCCACCACGATCGAGCGTGCGGGCTCGGCGCACGCCAAACGTCACTTCTGGCATGTACCGGCGGCGCGAGTCAGCGGTAAGCTGGCGCTGCTGCGCTTCAATTTGCCGGTCCAAACTCTCAAGCTCGGGTGAGTTGTTCAAACTCAGGTCGCGGTAGTAGCGCTGAAACAGCTCCCAATCCAGCGGGTTGTCGACGAATTGCTGAAGCTCATCGGACTCAAGCCATGGCAGCAGGTCACCGAGGCCATCCTCTGACACCGCCACCGGCTCCTCTAACGGCTGGCTGAGAACAAGATTCAGTAGAGTCTGTGTCTGTTCGCGCACTGCGGTGGCTGCAATCAGCTCCTGCAGGTCTCGAGCGATTTGGCTTTCCCATCGCAGGACGTCTGCTCGGCCCGAGTAACCAATGCGGTTGCGCGTTCTGGCCAGGTCCAGGTTTGTGCGCGTCACCTCCACATTGGATTTGCGGACAGCCTCTAGTGCCATGGCCCGCATCGCCGTCAGATAGGCGGTTGCCGCGGCCTGCATCGTATCGAGCAGCGCGGATCGATAATCGCGGTCTGTGGCCTCATAAAGTAGCTCTGAGATCCGGTGGTTTGCTGCAAGCTGATCGGCGTATATCACCTGCGAACCCAGTACCTCTGCCTGCGTCAATTCCTCGCCGGCGAGGAATAGAGCGCGGTCTTCGTCAATCCGCGTGTACACCGCACCCAGATTTAGCTGAGGCAGGAGCGCCGACCGAGCCAGCCGGATGTCGTCCCGAGCGATATCCACGGAATAGCCAAGCGCTTCCAGCGCAGGATTGGCTGCAACCGCCTGCTCGATTGCCCTGACAAGGCTGATGACACCGCCGGTAGCGGACGGCTGTTCAAACAGCAGTTCTGCGTCGTTCATCGTCTCCCAGCTCGGGGCGAAGCCGATTGCCGCCGCCGTTTGCATGTTGATGACGGTACGGCCTCGAGTGTCAAAGCTGACGCTTAGATCTCCTGCGTTCACACCTCGAAGCATGCGTTGGATCAGGGTTGCGATGCGGCGTGCCGTGTTGACTTCGTTAACGGTTGTTCCCGAGGACGCGGCCATAACGCCTTTGACAACCTCCGCGCGCCCCAAAGACGAAAAGCTGGGCAGCTTGCTAGCGTTGATCCCTTGAATAAGCTGCTTGAATTGGGATGGGTCGAACCGCGGCAACGGCGTGAGGTAGACGGCATCCACATCATTGTCGATGGCGGCCAGCACTTCGGACGCCGAGCGGACCGCCGGCGTGATGCTGATATTGACATTGAGTTCGCGCGCGAGCTCGGCGACAAAATCTGACAGGCCTGGTAATGCCTCGATCCAGGAGGCGTCAGCCACCAATACCGCGTGACGAAAATCCACGAGCCGCTGAAAATCCTGCAGTTCTCGGCGCACCCCACCAAAGTCGTAGAGGTAAACAAAATTGCGCCGCCCGCTGGTTTCATCTTTCAGGGGCAGGTTTTGCAGTTGCGTATCGGCGACAAATGGCGCGAGCACCGGTTTGGGTAAAGCGCTGAGAGCTGCGGCTTCCGAAGGCGCAAGGAGCCCCACGGCGAGAACAATATCGACGGCTGGATCAGCGAGCTGTTGCTGAAGGGCGCGACGAACGCCGGCCGGGGTCCAGCTGCCGTCCAGCTGTTTCGTCTCTGGCAGGCTGATTTGGTGCTCCTTGCCGAGGAGCGCCTGCACTTCCTGTTGAACTACCGCGAGGGAAACAGGCTGACGAGCCATCGGTCCGTCGAGAACAACGCCGATGACAACTTCCCTGGCCTGCGTCGCGGATGCCAGAACCAGCGAGGCCAATAGGCCAAAGATCGTACAACGTAATCGCATCTACCCACTCCCGGATTTTCAACGCGAGGCGGCTTTCGGCCGCGCTCAGCAGGAGAAGCGATCTTGTTCGAGGCCCGGACGAGTCGGAAGTGATTTACAGTAAGTTACATAGCCCACTTTTTGCCGCTAACCCCTGAGGGAATAGGGGGTTACGTCGGTTTCAGGCCCGCCTTGCGCAAGCCCTCAAGGCACCTTCGGCGAAGCGTTTCGTCCTTGATCATGCGCTCCAGCTCGTCATGAACCTCAGTTTCAATGTTGGGGCGCAGGCTCAGGAGGACGGCGGTTTCGTCACTGGCGTCGCTGACCCGACCCAGCTGACCAAGCACCATCGCCCGGATTAGATGAACCCAGAAAAACCCCGGCATATTCACCCGATGAGAGTACGCAAGCGCGCCGGCATCATCGCCTCTGCGATAGCAGTCCAAAATCAAAGGAAAGTAGCTGGCAGGCGTGTGGAACGGGCTCATTTCCTGTGACCGGGCAATGAGTGGCAGTCCCTTTTCCCAGCGTCCGGCAAAGCAGTAGAAGAGACCTAGATAGGTCACGGTTTCGGCATCGTTCGGGTTGAGTTCCAAGGCGCGTTCACCGTGCGCAAAGGCGCGGTCCAGTTTGCCCTGGAGATACTCCACAAACAGGAGTGACTCGCAGGCCTTGTAGTTGCGCGGGTCCAGTTTCAGCGCCCGCTGCGCGTAGTCTGCGGCTCGATCAAGCGCTGGAGCATCCTGTGTCTTCGGATTGAATCGAAACATTATTTCATCGATTGTCAGGGCGGACAGGGCAAACCATCCCATGGAGTAATCCGGATGTTCACGGGTGATGACTTCAAATTCATCGCGCACCGCTTTGTGCGTGCTCGGCTCCAGAACCCGCAGGTAGCCGTAGTACCGCAGCAGCGCCTGGTAGGTCGCCAACGAAGGAATAGACCGATTGGCGTGCTGTGCCAATTCATGACGGGAGATCAGGCCATGGGGCTCGGCCGTGCTGGCAACCACTTTGGCCGCAATTTCGTCCTGCAATTTGAGAACATCGTCGGGCACAAAAGTCCGATCATAGGACTCCGACCACACGTGGGCCCCGCTGGTCGTATCTAGCAACTGTGTTGTAATGCGCAGAGCGTTTCCGGCATGACGAACGCTTCCCTCGAGAACGTAATTCACCTCCAGCTCCCGTCCCAACGCGCGTACATCGACCGGCCTGTTTTTGTACTGAAAGCTGGTGTTTTGCGCGAGCACGAATAGCGTTGTGAAGCGTGCAAGGTTAGCGATGATTTCATCGGTCAGACCGTCAGCGAGGAGCTTGTCTTCTTCGACCAGACTCATGGATTTGAACGGCAAGACAATTATCGCGGGCCCTGACGGCACCGGCGCGGGCGGCAAGTTGCTCTTTGAAAGAGGGGTGTCGGCTTCCCCGGGCGAAAACTCGGCAGCGTAGCCACCTTTGGGCACCACAATGCGAACCGGATCACGTCGGCCCGACTCATAGTAATACTGATCCAGAAGTCTGCGCAGTCGCCCGGCTTCGACGCGAACGATGGAATCGATCTGCGGATCGAAATCGCTGCCGCGATCGAAAACTTCCAGGCCGAGGTTGTAGCCCTTCAGACAGCGCTCATTACCCGCTAGCGTCTGCTCGACGATGTGGCTCAGAAATCGGCAAATGCGCTCGGAACCGGCAAATTGCTCACTGGAGAGCAGCCGGTCAAGCTGCGCCCGGACGTCAGCTTCGCTTACCGTTTGCAATTTGTTCCCCCCACAAGCAACGGTGCTGTTCCAGCCTAACGTGGTCCGCCTGGACTGTCTAGCTGGTTATCCGCTAACAGTGACTTACTGCCACGCCCGTCTCGAATTGGGCAAGATTGGGCCCTGACTCGCGGTCCTGCCGAGGGCATCCAATGGAAGTGAGTGAAGAGAAAAATGACACCAGTGCAGCATTGCTACCTGCTAGGGAGACGCTTCGTTCTGTGTTCGACAATCTTCCCGGCATCACTTATCGCCTCAGTCTAAACAACGACGTGCGACTCCTACATCTGGCGGGAGACGTCGTGGCGTTTACGGGCAGGCCACCGGAATTTTTTGAGAACGACCCCCAACAGCGGCTACTCGAGTGCGTTGTGCCAGATGATCAGGAGCAATTTCTCGATCAATTCGCCAAGGCTGTACAAAGCACCAGCTCCTATCAGGGAGAATACAGAATCCGAACTCCTGCCGGCGAGGAACGCTGGGTGCATGAGCGTGCGTCAGTCCGGTCGGAAAAGGGCACGACCGTCATCGACGGACTGATTCTGGATATCTCGGAAAGGAAAAAAGTAGAACATGCTCTTGCGCGCAGCGAAGCTCGCTACCGAGCGATATTCGAGCACACTGGCGAAGGCTGTTTGATTATTGATGACTCCCTGGTTTGCCGGGACTTCAACGCGGCCATGAGCCATATACTCGGGTTAGAGCCGTCACAATCCACAGAGCTATCCGCCAACAGCTATTTGGACGACCAGGCTATCGTTTGTTTGAAATCCGTTGACGTCAATAGCTCACGATCTTTCGAGACCGAACTGACCTTCGACGACGGACGCCGGGTTCCCTGCTTTCTGAACGCCACTGCGTTGGCAAATCAAAAGGGAGATCGTTCTGGTTGGTTTGTCATCGTCCGGGACCTCACCCGCTGGGCGGCCGCTCAAGAAGAAATCAGGATCGCCAGGGATGCGGCGGAAGAAGCGAGCCGGGCCAAGAGCGAGTTTCTTTCGAATATGAGCCACGAACTGCGAACGCCGCTCAACGGCGTGCTGGGGCACACTCAGATCCTGCTGCGTGACGCGAATCGATCCGCGCCGGATCGTCGTTCGCTGGAAGCGATCCGAAGTTGCGGAACACATCTACTCTCGCTGATCAACGAGGTTTTGGACCTGGCAAAGATCGAAGCGGGGAGGCTGGAAAAGAACCTGCACGTTGTCGATCTGGAGAAACTGCTGGACCAGGTTCGGACTATTGTTTCACAGCAGGCTTTGGCAAAGAGCCTATCCATCGCATTCAATGTCGATCCGTGTGTGCCGCGTCACGTCAGTACCGATGGCAACAAGCTCAAGCAGATTCTGATCAATCTCGCGAACAACGCCATCAAGTTCACTGACGTTGGGAGCGTCACTTTGCGGGTCATTGAAGTGGCACCCGACCGGTTTCGCTTTTCGGTTGAGGACACAGGGCCGGGCATCGACACCCCGGATCTTGAACGGATCTTTGAGCCTTTTGTCCAAACAGATACCAGCCGGGGAAAAGGAGGCACCGGTCTCGGGCTCACAATCTGCCAGCGATTTCTCGCCATCATGGACAGCAAGCTGGAAGTCGAATCCCGGCCGGGGTCTGGCAGCGTTTTTTCCTTCACGATTGTTCTTACCGAGGTTGAGGATTCCGACTTACCCCACCCGTCGGAAGATCTACTTGGCGACCATCTTCAGCTCAAGATCCCCGAGGGCCGCGAGATAAGTGTGCTAATCGCAGATGATCGCGAGGAAAACCGCGAGATCCTGAGTCAGCTGCTAAGCTCGCTAGGAATCGCGTCGGTTTCCGTCAGCAACGGCCAGGAGGCGCTGCAAGCACTGAACGATGAGATTGCCGACCTCGTGTTGATGGATGTGCGAATGCCGGTCATGAATGGGCTAGAGGCCACTCGCAGGATTAAGGACGATCCTCGTTTCGGCAACTTACCCGTGATTGCGGTGTCTGCCAGCGTGTTTGCCAATCAACGGCGGCGCGTTTTCGACTCGGGCTACGACGACTTTCTTGCAAAACCCTTACGCCTTCCCGAACTTGCGCAAAAGCTCTCGCAGCACCTGGATATTGAGCTGACCATGGGGCCCCGTGAGGTCGAAAGCAAAAAAATAGACGCAACGGCGCTGATCGGCCGGCGTGAAGCGAAACGGGTAGCCGACGTCCTGCTTTCCCTCACCCGTAGCGGGGACATCGAGCAGATTTCCAGCTTCACCGAACAACTAGATGGCCCGGAATTCTCAGTACTGGCTGGCGATCTCAGAGCGCGGGTTGCTGCGTTCGATCTGCGTGGGATAAGGGTCATGGCCGAGGAATTGCTCGGGGAGGACGCGGATGATTGAGAGTTCGCAGACGGTTCTAGTCGTTGATGATAACCCAACCAATCTCCAAGTGCTTTACAAGACTTTGCAACCAGCCGGTTACCGAATACTGATCGCTTCACAGGGCCAAGACGCAGTGGAAATCGCAAAAGCCGAAAAGCCAGACCTCGTGCTGCTCGACATCATGATGCCACCCGGCATCGATGGCTTTGAGACCCTGCGGCGGCTGCAGAGTCACTCCGAAACACAGGGCGTTTCAGTGGTCATGTTGTCATCGCTTGATGACACTCAGTCGAAGTTGAGGTGCTTTGAAGCAGGCGCTGTCGATTATGTTGCGAAACCCTTCCAGGCCGAAGAGGTGATGGCGCGGGTTTCGACGCAGCTGAGGCTCTCTGAATTGCAGCGCCGACTCGAAAAGGAAAAGACCGTTTTGAAGGTTGCGAATGAGAAGATGCAAAAGGACCTTGACACCGCCGCACGAATCCAGCGTTCTTTGCTTCCAGCGCAACTGCCGCAAGTCGACAACTACGATTTTGCATGGCGGTGCCGACCCTGCGCCACGCTGGGTGGCGACGCCCTGGATATCTTCCGAATCAACGATCGAGTTGTTGGCTTTTACCTGCTAGACGTAAGCGGACATGGTGTCCCTTCGGCACTATTGGCGGTCGCCGTCGGCCGCAGTCTCGCTCCGCGTACGGACCACTCATCAATTGTCATCAGCCCTGACTTGAGGAAAAACAGCCTAAACGCAGTTGCGCCGGCAGAAGTTGCGCGACGCTTGAATAGGATATTTCCACTCGACTCCAGCAACCCCCATTTCTTTACCATGTTCTACGCTACCTTGAACGTGTTGACCGGTAGCGTTGACTACGTCTCAGCAGGACACCCTGGGCCGATTCGCATAGATGCCAATGGTTATGCACATCTGGTCAGCGACGGTTGCGCTCCCATCGGCGTGGACTGCGATCAGACCTTTAAGAGTCGTCAGTTTCAGATGTCGCCCGGCGAGCGCCTGTTTGTCTATTCAGACGGCTTGTATGAGCAGCGCAACGAAGAGGGTCTGCGATGCGGTCAGCAATGGCTAATGGAAACCGTCGCCGCTGCGCCGACAACAGCGAGCAAAACTGTTGAATCCGTTTTTGAATCGCTGGCAGAGTGGTCGAGAGATGTACCCATCGCTGACGATCTGTCGGCTATCTGTCTGTCGCGGAACAGCAAATAGGGGTTTTGTACGCAGGTTTGGGTCGCTTCGTCGCACCTCGGGCGGGAGCGTCGATAATGGTAATTTATTGAACTTGTAGTCTTTCCCCAGGTTGGAATAAACCATTCCAAGCAATAGGTCTGGAGTCACGTCTTGCGTGGTGTCGAATCGAGCCTCAGCAACGGCTTCGAGTATCGGATATTTCCGGAGTCGGAGCGGTATTGCTGTCAACCGAAGTTACCCCCTTGTGTTGGTCGGATGGTAACAAATGGGCCGCATGAATTCTCAGCAAAATTAGACAGTGTTGCCGCCGTATAGCACACGATGAATCACACTGAGCCTATTGTGGTCACAACAAAAAATTAGATGTGCGGCGGTAGGTATTTGAATGTTATAGGTTTTATTGGTGGGCGATACTGGGCTTGAACCAGTGACCTCTGCAATGTGACTGCAGCGCTCTCCCAACTGAGCTAATCGCCCGCCCGGTGTGGGTCGCACATTCTACACATTTTGGCATCAGGCGCCAGTCGCGGCGCGTGGAACTGACGCCGCCAGATCCGATCTCCCACTGGCAAAGCGTAGTTGTACGTTCGCAAACCATCCGGGTGAATCACCTCCCAACGGGGGCCGTCGGCGTGCCGGACGTGGCCACGGGATTGCACAGAGGCTCTATTTCAATGTCGTCTACAAAGGTGTGGTCGGTGATGGGCGCCGCCGTGCGGACGCTCCAAGAGTCAACGGCGATTCCGCCGGAGACGTTTTGCAGCACCGCCGTGGCGTCCAGGTGACTGACCTGCCACCCGGGTGGCTCTGGATCTCCGACGGGCCACATCTTGGCCTGCAGCCGGGTGTTTTCTGCGTCTTCCTGGTGGACGCGCAATCGCACGCGGTAATTCACGCTCTGTTGCGGCGGCGGAACGGTATTGGTCCCGTTTTGGAGTTCCTGTTCCCTGCCGTTTTCCTCTTTCCACACGCTGATGCCCGGCCGGCCGCGAAACGTACCTTCAAGAAACACCGCGTACCCTTCGCCCGCCGGTAGAGTCTCATCCAGGTATCCGCCGTTGGACCGGACGTAGAAGCCCACGCCCTGGGTGGTGGCGTCTTCGAGGCGGAAGGTAAAGCTCAGTTCCACATCCTGGGTATCCACCGGTGCATACATGCGGGCCAGGGAATAGCCGCCGGGAGTCGGACGAAGCCGCGCGCCGCCGCCCTGGACATCTGCGACGTCGACGCTCCCCACGGCAACCCAGGGCTCGGGCCACGGATCCCCGTCGTCAAGCGCAAAATTCTCCTGATAGCCGACCTGGCCACAGCGGCTCTCGAAGCCGTCAGCGAAAATCGGCGGATCGACGCCGGCCTGGACGGCGGACGCCGCGGCCAGAATGAACAGGTGAATCAGTCCTTGGTTCTTCATGAATGTCTCCTGATCCCCAGTACGAACGGCAAGTCTGGCCTCGGTGTCCGGGGGTGAGTACAGAATTTCACCGGGTGGCCCAGAGGGTTGTTGTGTACCCAAAATTTCAGTCAGCCCGGCCATCGCCCATTGCGGACTCCCGTCGGGTTCAGAATGGGCTGACGCCCTCGAAGCCCGACTTGAAGATCTCGCCGGTGGTGATGGCGATGTCGCCCAGGTCGGTGGTCTGCCCTGCGGTGACGCTGGTACGAATGGGGTTCAGATTCAGGCTGGACCCCATGGCATAGACGTCGTAGTCGCCTGGCACCAGGTCGTCCCACATGAGGCTGCCGTCTGCTGCTGGATAGGCGGTGAGTTCCTTGCAGTGGGTCAGCGGCACGTCCGCAGCGCAGGCCTGCACCATGGCTTGCGAGGTGCTGCTACCCTTGGCGGGCGTCCCATCTGGGTTGAACAGCGTCAGCCTGAGCGAAATACCGCCGGTGCTCTGGGGCGGCATGAGGGTAATGGTTTCGGTGACCACCAGTTCCTCGTCGGCCGGGGGGGTGGCGCCCAGGGCGGACTTGAAGAATCCGACACTGATGGTCATCTCGGTGGGTTCGGTCGCCGCCGGTAGCTGAAGCTGATGGTTGGTGGCGAACGGAATGCCGTTGCCGGAAGGCAATGTGTTGATGCCGAACCGCATGCTGATGTCTGCGGGATCCTTGTTGTACATGGTGAGGGCCAGATCGATCAGCGGGTTGCTGGTGCGCGGCGCGCCGTCGTTGATGATGACGTCACCCCAGGGCAGTTCCGGATCCGCGCTGGCCACCTTGCAGAAGATGCGGGTGGGGCGTCCGGCAATGCCGCGCGCTCCGAACGGTTCCAGTCGATAGCAGTATTCCTGGCCGGCCGTCAGTCCGCGATCGAAGTATTCGCCGGCGGCAATCTCGCTGGCATCCAAATTGGCAATGGTCGACAGGGGTCCGCCGCGCGGCCCCCGTTTCAGGGTCAGGCTGTCGTATCCGCTGCTGCGCGGGAGTTTGATCAGGATGCTGTTGGGGGACAGATCCCCCTGCTGGATCGCGTGGGTGATTTCGTGATCCACCAGTGACAGCTCTGCAGCCTTCACTGCGTCGTCCCGGCCGAAAAGCGGATCGCGCCCGCCCAGTACCTCGGAACCGTCCAGCTCGCCGCCGCCGTCGGTGTCGTTGTCGCAGGGGTCGGTGTTTCGCTCATACTCCTGGAAGTTGAACAACTGGTCCTCATCGGCGTCCAGGGTGGCGTCCTGGATGCCGGCATCCAGGCATTCGTGCCGATCCTCGTAGCGATTGGGCATGCCGTCGAAATCGGTGTCCAGGGGCAATTGTCCGGCTACGCTGTCGGCCACGGCCGCGGACTGGTGGCCGATCAGCTCAAATTCCAGGGTGGACTGGCCATCTTCGCTGAGCTGACTCAGTTTTACGCGCTGCTCGAAGTTGTAGCTGCCGCGTTGGCCAACAGAGAACTCATCGGAGAACCCGGTGGAACTGCCGGTGGGCGACGCAAAGTCAATGAGGACATAGTTCAATGTAAACGATTCGGTGATCATTCCTTTTTCCCGGTCCTGCTTGTTGCCGGTCGTGCGTTCATTGAAGCCGCCCACTTCGACAAAGTCGATCTCCGCTGTGCTGGTCTGGTTGGCGGCATCATTGATCCGCAGCGTCCCTTCGAGTTGCTCGGTTTCGGTCAGCGCGCCCAATTGAGCGGCCCGGTGGATCTGGCCGTCGAATTCAAACGGGTCGCCAGCGACAAAATTCGAAATAACCTCGCCCTCGACCTCTGGCAGGTTCAGCCCGGTTTCCAGCCAGGGACCCTGGGGCAGATGGGTAAAGGCCTGCAGAATCAATTCGCCGCTGGCCTTTTCGTTGGTGTCCAGTTCGATGGTCCAGCGGCCCGCGCTGAGGTCGTTGGGGTTGTCCAGCGTAATCACGCGGCCGTCGAAGGTCGCGGGGACCGGCTGATCCAACTCGTTGATGACCCTGAGGGCGTCTATCGCTGATACGGTCCGGGCTGCTTCCCGCGCCGCCTGCACGGCCGGCAACAGCATGCCAACGGCCTGCCTGGGCACGTCAATGGTGAAGCTGACCGTGCTGCTGGGCAGAAATGGGGTGGTGGATTCACCGATCTGCTGACGATCCCGACCGCCGCCCAGCTTCAGCATGGCCCGGGCCAGGGCAGCCTGATCCAGGCCATCGGTGGGGTCGTCCGGGATGTAGCGATAGGTGCCGCCGGTTTCCCGGGCGATTCGCGCCAGCAGGGGTTGGTCGGCGGTCTGGCCCAGCGCAATGGTGTGAATGGTAATGCCGTCATCGATGACGCCCTGGGATATGGCGTCCCAGCTCTGGCCGAAGCTCAACGGGCCGTCGCTGAACAGCAGGATTTCCTTGATGGCCGGGCGCTCAACGGGCTCGTCTTCGGAAAAGCTGGCAAAGGACGTCCGCGCCAGTTCGATGGCGTCGCCCGGGGCGCTTTCCGGCCCCAGCGGCGTCAGTGCGGCCAGCGCTCCCTCGATGGCGTTCACGTGTGGAGGATTACTCGGCGCCAGGAGTATCGGCAGCCGCGCCTCGAGGGCGTGGGTAATTAAACCCACACGAAAATCCGGGCCGGCGTTGTATTGGCGCAGGTAATCCATGGCGGCCGCGGTGGCGTCCGCCAGTTTTGGGTTCCCGGCGGGATTACCCATGCTGAGCGACTCGTCCATCAAGATGTAAACCCAGCGGTTGTCCCGGGGGTTGCGGTGGTATACCGCGTCGGTTACCACGGTTCGGCGATCGCCGATGCTCACCTCCAGATCGTGGGGGCCGGGGTTCGTCTGGGGCGGATATTCGACGAACAGCATATAGCCATCGCTTGTATTCAGACCGCCCGTTACCGTCGCGGCCTCCCGGCCCACCGCCACCTCGAACTGGAACGGGTCCAGGTTCTTGATGGGTATGGAACCGCGATTGGGCGGCAGGGTGACCGGTCCAACCGTGCCATAGCTGATGGTCTGGGGCGGTCCGGGGGTAAACGGGTCCAGCGGGTTCACCAGGGGCAGGTCGGGCCCCAGGGTGTCCAGGCTGTTGCACTCGACGGTCAACTCGCCGACCACTGGGCCCTGGACGCCGGTGGTGGTGACATAGACATTCTCGTAGGGGTTGGGCGGCTGGAAAAACTCCACCGACCATTCTTCATCGACCTTCTTGTAGAACTTGGCCGGACGCTGGCTGCCGATGTCGCTGCCGCCCTGGCCGGCCACCACGCCCCAGGCCCCGAGCTTCGAAATGCTGACGCCAAAAAACGTCGACGACGGATCGAAATTGACCTTGATCATCCGGTTGGACGGACATCCCGACACGTCAAAATTGAAGTACTGGACCGCGTAGTGGTCGGTGAGAAAGGTGACCTGGCCGTCCTCGCCGCCGGTGACCGTGTCGCTGTCGGCAAAACCCACCTCGGCGTACTGGGCCTGGGGGTTGTCGGCCACCTGCTCTTCGTCGCGGTATGAGTAGCGCAGCCGAAACGCGTCGGAGACCGTGCTCAGGTCCATGTCCTTGATCAGGTTGGCCAGCACGAAGCTGCGAAACTCGCCCAGCAGGGTGCGGCTGGGATCATATTCCTGGATGGTGGCTTCGGTGATCTCCATGGAGTCGGCGCTGTCGTCCACGGCCAGTGACTGTTCCCACCAGATCACCAGAAAATCGATTCCCCGGATCGGCTCGGCGGTGATGATGCCCAGCTGTTCCATCAGGTAGGTCCAGAACAGGGCTGCGTCGTAGCTCAGCGTCCACAGGGGTTTATTGGTGTCGGGGAGGACGTCCTTGGACGGGTCGCCATAAAGATAGCCCTTCACCTGACCCAGGTAGGTCGCCACGCAGCTGGCCTCCGGGTCGGTGTCCAGGTCCAGGTAGATCTTGTCCTGCAGGGCGCGGGCCTGGCCTTCGGTGACCCATTTACCCAGTCCGCTGGGCGCTCCGGCAACACTGTAGGCCCGCTGCCATTTGTGCGCGATTTCGTGGCCCAGGATGCCGCGCACACAGGAGTTGCTCTTGGTGCGGTAGGTGGGGGCCGGCATGTGGATGGCGTTGGCCCGTGCTGCGCCGTTGTCACAGTCGTCGCCCTCCAGGTTGGCGCAGTCCCAGTACCAGATGTTGCGGTCACCACCGTTGAAATCCGATTCCAGGAAGCCAAAGGGGGTGCCGACGATCTCGGTATAGCCGTGGTGGTATCCGCGCGGATTGCCAACGCTGCTGGGTCCGAGGCGGTCCACCGCCAGGGCGTCGATCAGCAGCTTGACGTTGGGGTAATAGTCACCAATCCTGGTGCCTTCGTCGTCCACGCCCTGGTTGGTGGGGTCGTCATCGTTGCGCAGGATGTAGCCGGCGCCGCCGGGGCTGAAGAAGAAATGATCGATATTGGCCGGTGGCGGATCAAGCTGTGCCGCTGCTGCCGTGGCCAGCAGCACACCTGGAAAAAACGCGATCCATCGTCTCATGGCGGCCTCCCTCGCGAATGTTGCTCTCCTACCTCTACGAAATTCGGCGGGAAAAACGACAAAGGGGACACAAATCCAGCAGCGCTGGAACTCAGGTCAAGAGTTTACTGCCGGTATGGCTCGATCAATCTGGCGCGCATGCCGTCAATGCCGGGGCCTGGCGGGGCGGCCGATTCGCACTCTCCTTCCACCTGGTGATAAACCCAGCAGATGTTCCGGGCCAGTGAGCTGGTGGGCGCCACGAGGCGGGTGCGAATATCCAGGGCTTGCCTGATATGTTCACGAGCCAGGGACTGGTCTCCCCGGGCCGCTGCAATGATGCCCCGCCCAAGCAGCGGTTCACTCAATCGGAAGTGCAAGCCGGACTGGCCCTCACGCAGTACCTTCTCGGCCAGCATAAACGCCGACTCGGCCTCTGCCAGCTTGTTCTGTGCAAGCAGTGTCCAGCCCAGATCACTGTTGGCGTAGCCATAAAGCTGGCTGCCTGTCGTTACGATCCGCGCATAGTCTTCAACCGTCCGGCGCAGAATGCGCTCGCTGTTGCCAAGGCGGCCCTGTGCGAAGCTAAGCGTGCCCAGCCAATGCTGAGTCCAGTTATGGCTGCTCCCATACTTCTGGCGCAGGGCGACTGCCCGGTCGAGGGACGCTTCCGCCGCCATGAGATCTCCGTTCAGCAGGTAGAGCTGACCCAGGTGCTCGAAGGACATCGCGTATTCCGGGAGGTTGGCAAGGTCGTCTTCCCGGCCAAGCTGAGCCGCCATGAGCAGGCTCTGCTCGGACTCGTCATAGCGGCCCAATTCCCGGTCAATCATCCCGGCCGTTTGCGAAATCAAGACGTGCGATCCCACCTGATTCATCAGTGGCTCGAATGCCGCCTTGGCCATCGAGTAGCGCCCGAGGCTGTGGTAGACATCGGCGAGCATGATCCGGGCGCTAACTGCCTTCGGAGCTTCGGGTGGTAAAACAGCCAATGCGCCTCTGAGCAGGGCGGCCGCTTCTTCATGGGAGCCCGAAAGATTGGCCGCGCGGGCCAGGGTCAGCACCGCGGCCAGGTGTTCTTCCATAGGCCGCGACTGGTACGCCAGCGCGGCCGCTTTCGGTACCTGGGTAAAGGTGACCTCAAGCACCTTGTCGGCCAGAAAGATGGACGCCAGCAGGTTGAGGACTCGCGCCTGAGCAACCGGCTGATCGGCCAATTCGGAAGTCGCGCGGGCTACTGCCTCGTCAATGAGGCTAGGCACCGAACGGCTGGGTGAGTCGCCGGAATTCATGGGCCCCTCTTTCAGCAGGGCCTCCATGAAGTCTCCAACCACGCGGTTTAACGCCGATTCCTCCGCCAGGCGCCGGCTTTGCACCGATACCAGCAGGGAGTATCCGATCACAGCGACCAGCAGGGCAGCCGCCAGGGCGCTCGCTGACCGGTGGCGGTTGATGAATTTGTACAGGCGATACAGCAACCCAGGCGCGCGCGCCGACACCGGCAGACCCGCTCGATAGTTGCGCAAATCGTCCACCAGTTGCTCTACGCTGCCGTAGCGATGGTCCGGGTGCTGGGCCAGCGCCTTGGTCACAATGGCGTGGATTTCTTTGGGAAGCCGATCGCGCACGCCGCTGGGACCCGTGGAACGTGGGGCGTAGCGTGGCGGTTGCGCGCAAACGATGGCCTGCTGTCGCTGGGTGTTGCTCATCCCATCGTCAATCAGCGGGTGGGTGCCCCAGATCAACTGGTAAAGCAGTATCCCCAGCTGAAAAACATCGGAGCGGGTATCCACCTGGGCGCCTTCAAGCTGCTCGGGGCTGGAGTAGTCCGGCGTCAAAAAGCGATCGGCCTCGCCGGTCAGGGCTCCGGATCCTTCCGTTGCCAGCCGTTTGGCGATGCCGAAATCCAGCAGCCTGGCCTGTCCCTCGTCGTCAACCAGGATGTTGGCCGGCTTGATGTCGCGGTGGACCACCAGCTGGCGATGGGCGTGGGCCACCGCCGCGGCAACCGTTTCGAACAGGCGCAGGCGTTGTTCCAGGGAAAGGTTTTCTCGAGTGCAGTACTCGTCGATGGGTACCCCATCTACCAGCTCCGTTGCCAGCCAGGGTCGGCCATCGTCGGCGACACCCCCGTCCAGCATGCGGGCAATGTTGGGGTGTGTGAGCTTGGCAAGGATTTCGCGCTCCAGTTCAAACCGGGTCTGAACAGTGGGGCTCATCATTCCGGGCCACAGGATTTTCACCGCCGCTTCCTGGCGCACTACGCCGTCGCTGCGTTGCGCTCGAAACACCTCGGCCATGCCGCCGTGGCCGATGGCCTCCAGCAGCCGCCATCGCGGCACGGAATCAGCCGCAGGCTTTGCCGTCAGGACAGAATGCATCAGGTGGTCGATGGTGTCCTTGACCTTGACCTCGCTCTCGGTGTCTTCGGCCAACACCAGCAGACGATTCACGGCTCGGCGTTGTGTATCGGGCAGCGCGTCGAGCCAGGCTTGCCGCTCATCATTGGCCATCTCCATCGCCGTGGCCAGCAACCCCATGAGCTCGGCGGCATCGCCGCTGTTGGGGCCGTTATTGGCTTGATTCATTCGATACCCCTTTCCAGGGACATACGAAATTGGCGCGGAGTTGCGTCACGGAGCATGAGTTGCTCATCCCATCAGTCCGCTGACCCGGAGTCGATCTCAAGCTCATATAGAAACAGGGCACGAACGCGCTTCATGTCACGCTGCACCGTACGCAGCGATACACCTAAAGCGTCGGCGACCTCTTTGGGCTCCTGGCCCACCAGGTGAACCAGTTCAAATGCCTGCACCGCCCGGGGATCTTCCACCTCTATACGCTCCAGGAATTCGCCCAGCTTAAGCAGTGCGGCGTCATCGTCCGGCCCTGGAAGGTCCTGGTCCTGCAGGGAGAAATGAAGATCCAGCCCACCTCGCTTCTGCGCCGCAGATCGACGGGAAAGGTCAATCAGATGATGGCGCATCGCCTTGGCACAGAGCGCATAAAAATGATGGCGGCTCTCGGCATTCATGCCGCTGGCCAGCAGGCGCTCGTACAGGCTGTGCACCAATGCCGTGGTCTGCATGCCCGCCGCGTTGCCACCGCGCTTGAGCTGCCGGCTGGCAATGCGTTTAAGCTCCGCGTACACCAGCGGAATCAGATGATTCCAGGCCTGGGGTTCGCCTTCGCTGACGGCATTGACTAGCTGGGTGATGGATCGCTGGTCCGACAGATCAAAAACTCCATAGGTAGTGCTGATGATAAGCCATCATTTTGGGGTTTGCGCGGTGACGGGCAGGACCTCTGTCACTTGCCGGCCCACGGTCCGGCTGCTGCAATCCCGACTTTTTGTGGATGACTGCAAATGCGACTGGTATTGGGGTTGGGTCTGATGCTGCTGCCTGTCCTTGCCGCGACGGCCAATGAGGGCCTGGTCGGGCTGTGGGAAGGCAAGCGGATTGCCGGGCCCGAGGTCCAGGGCAGACTGATCATCAGTCGCAGTGGCGACCAGTGGTCGGCCGACATCTCGGGATACCGGTTGCCGGTGGAGATGCGTGACGGCCGACTGTCGTTCGAAGCTCCGGGCGGGCGCGGTGGCTTTGCCGGCCGGCTGCGGGGTCTGCAGATCGTGGGGCACTGGACCCAGCCCGGCACCATCAACAACGGTATGCCCCATTCGTCGCCGGTGGTGCTGGAGGCTGAGGGTGATGCCACCTGGCGTGGCGCAGTGGTGCCGCTGCTGGACGAGTTTTCCATCTATCTGCCGGTATGGGAGAACGACGATGGGTCGCTGGCGGCATTCCTGCGCAATCCCGATCGCGGCTTCGGGGTTTTCTATAACGTCCGCCGGGTAGAGCTGCACGGCGACCGGGTACACTGGATCGGGCCGTTCTTCCGGAACGAGGACGAACAGGTGCTGACCGAAGCGACCTACGAGCCGGGTCGCATGGCCGTGAACATTCGCGGGAATCTCTACGACCTGCGCAAGGGCAATGAGCACAGCGGGTTTTACGCCCGGGGGAAGGCTCCGCTGCCCTATCGCTATCAGGCGCCGCCGGCATTGGACGACGGTTGGAAGACCGGCACCCTGGCCGAAGCAGGCATCGATCAGGCGGCCGTCGGCCGGTTTATTGAGCAGGTCATCCTGCCGCCGGCCGACTCCATCGACGACCCGTATGTCCACGGGTTTCTGATGGCGCGGTCCGGCAAGCTGATACTGGAGGAGTATTTCCACGGATTTCACCGTGACAAGGCTCACGACACCCGGTCCGCCAGCAAGAGCATGGCTTCGGTGCTGGCCGGCGCGGTAGTGCATGCTGAACTGGGCCTTGAGGAACACACACCGGTTTACGCCACGCTTGATCCGGTTCATACCACCGGCCTGGAGACACCGCTTGACCCGAGACGGACCCGGATGACTCTCAGGCACCTGGTGACCATGTCCTCTGGCCTGGAGTGTGACGACGGTGACTCCAACTCCAGGGGCAACGAGGACCGGATGCAATCTCAGCAGGAGCAGCCCGACTGGTATCGCTGGACGGCCACCCTGGACATGGTGCGGGAGCCCGGCGAAAAAGCGGTTTACTGCACCGGCGGAACGAATCTGATCGGAGCAGTGATCAGGGGCGCCACCGGTCGGACACTGGCCGAGCTCTTCCACGAACTGATCGCGGAGCCGCTGGATATCGACAACTACCACCTCAACCTGGCGCCCACCGGTGTTCCTTACCTGGGCGGCGGGGTCTATTGGAAACCCAGAGATTTCATGAAGCTGGGCCAGGTGATGCTGGATGGGGGCCGCTGGAATGGTCACCGCATTATCAGTGAAGGCTGGGCTGAGCGTTCTATCTCAACCCAGCTGGAAATGCAGAACATGGGCTACGGCTACGCCTGGTGGATCATCGAGTACCCGTATCGGGACGGTAAGGTCCAGGCATTTTTTGCGGCGGGCAATGGCGGTCAGATCGTGATGGGGATTCCTGAGCTGGAGCTCCTGATTGCCTTTTACGCAGGCAATTACAGTCATCCTACCCTGTACCAGATCCAGCGCCGCTTGGTGCCGGAGTATATTCTCCCGGCGGTGACGCCGGTCGGGCCCTAGTACACGATTCCAGCGCCGAGCCGGGCTTTCCAGGCGAATCCGGCGGAAACAACCCCGGGGCCGCCATATTTCCTTGAATTCTTTTGCATTTTTCTTCACCCTGCCGAAGGAACAACAACTGCCAGCCCGATCGCCCGGCGGTGTGCCCGGTTCGCCAAACCGGACACCCAGGCGTCCGGCTGTACCGTTCCTGCATGCAGCGGGCTCGGCGAATCAGGGAAGAATGTGACTTCAGAAAGCAGTGAATCACCCGGCGGCTACGGACTGGACGAGCGGGATGTGGCCAACGGGCTGTTCTCGGACGGTTATCAGGCGCTGCTGTCGATCGCACGCACCAAGCGGCGCCGGGCGGGTTTCGGAGACACCATGCAGACCAGCGATGTCCTGCACGAAAGTTTCCTGAAGCTCACCGGAAAATCCTTTTGGCAATCACAGGAACACTTCATGCGCACGGCCGCCCTGGCCATGCGACAGGTCATTGTCGACCATGCGCGGGCCCGGTTGACCGAAAAACGGGGTGAAGGCGTGAAACCCCTGCCCATCGACGAAGTCGAGCGTTTCGTGGCCGAGTTTGGTGAAACGCCAGAGCAGATCGTCGAGATCGCGGCCTTGATCGAGGATCTGGAGCAAACCAATCCACGCTGGACGCGTATTGTCGATGCACGCTATTTCGCCGGCATGACCGAGGTGGAGACCGCCCAGGTTTTGGGATTGTCAGACCGAACGGTCCGCAGGGAGTGGATCAAGGCGCGGGACTGGCTTGCTCACAAAATGGGCGTTACCGGCAGCTAGCCCCGGTCCCGGGTCACCGGATTACCGGGTTCACGCCGACATTCTCGACCACTATTCGCTGATTTGTGCGTATTGTTCCTGAATGACGTTCTATGCATTGAGAGGCAATGAAGGATCGTAAGATGCGTATTTGGATAATCATATTGGCCGTGGCTGCCGCAGCGCCGCTGCAGGCCCAGACCGATCTCCGGTGGGTGAACCGGATTGGCTCGAACGGGTTTGACGGCGGCTTTGCGGTGGCCGTGGACTCGACTGATGCGATCTACGCGGGCGGACATTTCGTGGGGACCACGGACTTCGATCCCGGGCCCGGGGTGGCCGAGTTGACCGCGACCATCGAGGATCCATTCCTGGTGCGATACGACAGCGGCGGCGGTCTCATCTGGGCCAAGCACCTGGTGGGACGCGGGACGGTTACTGACATCGCTGTCGACAGTAACGATGACGTGCTGGTGGTTGGGGACTTTGTCGGCTCGCTGGTGGTGGACGCCATGCTGACTCTGACCGCTACGAACCAGAACCGGGACCTGTTTGTCATCAAGTTTGACAGCAGCGGTAATCGAATCTGGGGATTTGCCCTGGGCGGAGACGGCGTGGACGTCCCCCAGGACATTGCGCTGGATTCCACTGACGCCTTGATCCTCTCGGGGACCATTGGTGTCTCCGCCGACCTGGATCCGGGGATCGGCGTGTTCGAAGTGGAGGCCGATATCGACGAGGACTCCTTCGTTGCCAAGTACACCAGCAATGGCGACTTTGCCTGGGGTGAACTGTTCGAGCAGATGACACCCAGCGGTCTTTCTCAGTCCGATTCGGCCCGGGGCCTGGCGGTGGACGCCATGGATGCCGTGTTTGTGTCCGGGCTGTTTGAGGGGCAGGTGGATTTCGGCGGCACGGTGCTGGATGCGGGCGGAACCGATGCCTACATCGCCAAGCTGAATTCCGCCGGGGTGGTGCAGTGGGTGATCGCCACGGAGAGCGCGGGCCTGAGGACGGAACACTTTTCTCTGGGTATCGACCAGGTGGGCAACCTCTATGCCGCCGGAATGTTTTTTGGCGAGCCGGATTTCGACCCCGATCCGGTGGACCAGGCCCTGGCCAATTCCAACAGCACCCTGGACGTGTACCTGGTGAGCTATGACGCCACGGGAGATTTCCGCTGGGTCAGCCATCTGAGCACGCCCGGCACCTTGGAAGTGTTTGACCTGCTGGTCCGGGCAGACGGCAGCTCGACTGTCGCCGGCCAGTTTTCCGGCACCGCCGACTTTGATCCCGGGCCGGGTACCGAGCTGCGCACCGCGTCACCCAGTGATGCCTACTTTGCCCACTACGACAGCAGTGGTGCACTGATCAGCGCTCAGCACCTGGAGCGAATCTCCGGCGGCAGCTTTTTGACCAACGGCATTCAGTCGCTGGCCCCCGCCGCTGGCGGCCAAATGGTTGCGGTCGGCAGCTTCAGAACCAACGTGGACTTCGATCCGGGTCCCGGTGTCGTGAGCGTGCTGCCCACGGCCGGGAGCCCGGACGTATTTGTTGCGCGGTACGGGGATCCATTGCCTCCGGAAATCTTCAAGGACGGTTTCGAGCAGCCGCAGATTCGATAGGCCCTGATCCGGGGGCGGCTGCTCCCCGGAAGCAGATCAGACCGCAACTTCCTGGGGTACGGGTTCCACCTTGACGATTTTCCGGCGGGCTGCCTTGGCACCCAGCTTGTGCGCCTGGGCCAGCCACCTCTGAATTTTTTCCTCGTCTGCCAGCTTGACCGACCCAAACTGCACTGCGTTGTGGGTCTTGATACCGCAGAAGCCCAGAATCTGGTTTTTCAGAATCCTCCGGGCCGCTCGGCGGTAAAGCAGTGTATCGATGATGGGCGGCGTGTCCGCGGTGATGATGGCATCAGCGGTCTTGCCCAGCAGCAGCTTGTCCCAGGCGACGCCGCGGGCGTGGTACTTGTAGGCAAATCCGGGCGTCAGGGCGCGGTCGAACAGCGCCTTGGTCTTGGCCGGCATGGTGCCCCACCAGCAGGGGTGGACCAGCATCAGGTGGTCGGACCAGTTGACGGCGTCCTGCCAGGCCAGGATATCGGGCTCCGCCGCCGGCATATCGCCGTAGCTCTCGAACGACATTTCAAAATTCATATCGCCCAGGTCCATGCGGCGCACTTGCGCACCCGCATCGATTGCGCCCCGCTGATAGGCATCCGCAATGGCGCCGCTCAGGCTGTCGACTTTGGGGTGGCCGGAAAAAACGAAGATGTTTTTGGTCATGGTTGGCTCCTGTTGGCTTGACATTTTGTCAATTGACATGGTGTAAAGTTACCTGGCAATTGACACAGTGTCAAGCATATTGTTCTGCGCGCAGACGGCGCACCCTTTTGACGTCATCTTCCCCCAGCCGACATCCTCCCCAAGCCGTCGTCCTTCCCCGGCCGTCATCCTCCCGCATCCGCCGTCCTCTCCCGGCCGACATCCTTCCCCAGCCGTTGTCTTTCCCCGGCCGTCGTTGTTCCCCGGCCGTCATCCTCCCGCAACCGCCGTCCTCTCCCGGCCGACATCCTCGCCCAGCCGTCGTCCTTCCCCGGCCGTCGACCTTCCCCGGCCGTCATCCTCCCGCAGCCGCCGTCCCCTCCCGGCCGACATCCTCGCCCAGCCGTCGTCCTTGCCCAGCCGTTGTCCTCCCCCAGCCGTCGTCCTTCCCCAGCCGCGGTCCTCCCCCAGCCGTCATCCTCGCCCAGCCGTCGTCCTTCCCCGACCGTCTTCCTCCCGCAGCCGCGGTCCTCCCCCCGACGTCATCCTGAACTTGATTCAGGATCCATCTGAAATTCCGGGGCCGCTCTCTCTGAACGGTGCAGTGGGGTGAACCGGAGTCATCGTCTTTCACCGCAGGATCCATCTGAGAGGTGGGTCAACAAATCTTCGGTCCCGGCAGTGGTTTGATCGGGGGGCTTCGGTCCAGCACGTCGGCTGCGGGGAAGGGTCACTGACGATGGCTTTGTCGCGGTGGAGTGCAGGCGTCGGCTAAGGCGGCTTCGGAACCTCAGATGGATCCTGAATCAAGTTCAGGATGACGTTATTAGGATGCGCCCTCTGGGCGCAGGTCGTTGGAGTATCAGCTACCATTAGCACTGGTGTTTTCAGGGGGTCCCCATGGTCAACAAAGTCTGCGTCTATTGCGCCTCCAGCGATCAGGCCCATCCGGACTACTACGCCGCGGCCCGGCGGCTGGGTGAGCTGCTGGCTGAGGACGGCATTGAGCTGGTGTATGGAGGCGGTGCGCGGGGGTCCATGGGGGCGGTTGCCAATGGAGCCCTTTCGCGGGGCGGCCGTGTCACCGGCATCCTGCCTAAATTCATGGACGACCTGGAGTGGGGCCATCCGTCCATTACTGACCTGCAGCTGGTGGAGGACATGCACGAGCGCAAGCACCAGATGCTCACCCAGTCCGAAGCGGTGGTGGCGCTGCCGGGCGGCGCGGGAACCTTCGAGGAGCTGTTTGAAGCCATCAGCTTCAAGAAGCTGGCCCTGTTCCTGGGCCCAATCATCCTGCTCAATACCCGGGGATTTTATGACCCCTGCGCGGCGCTGCTGGAAAAATCCGTGACTGAGCGTTTCATGGGGGATGTGCACAACGACATCTGGACCATGGTGGATACCCCGGAGGACGTGATTCCGGCTATCCACGCCTCGCCCACCTGGACCGAGAGCCACCGCGAGCACGCGGTGGTGAAGCCGGATGAGTAACAGCCGACCAAGGTTCCTGCTGGGGGCGGTTGGCGTACTGCTGGCTGTGCTGGCGTGGCTGCCCTGGCTGGATCACTCCGCTGACGGCCACTACGAAGCGGCATTTCAGCGTGCCCTGATCACCTTCGGCCTGGCCCGGGCACTCAACGGCGTGGTGTCGGTGGTGCAGGGCACGGAGTTTTCCGTGCACCCCGCCGGGGTGGGGCTGACCCTGGCCCCGGGAGAGGTTGTCGACCCCATCAACGATCTGATCGAGCGGTTTTCCTGGCTGATGCTGGCCAGTACCACTTCCCTGGGGATGCAGAAGATCCTGATGGACATCAGTGCCTGGTGGGGTATTTCCCTGATTCTCACCCTGGCGGTACTGCTCTACCTGAGGTTTACCGCAGCCGGCGCACCCTCACCCGCCTGGCAGGCGGCCGCGGGACGGTTTCTGCTGCTGGCGCTGTTTCTACGATTTGCGATGCCCCTGATGGTGGTGATGAACCACGCGGTCTATCAGGTGTTCATGGATGAGGATTACCAGCAGTCCACTCAGATGATCGAAAAGACCACGGAAGAGATCGAAGGCATGACCCGGGAGGAAACCGAGCCCGCCGAAGACGAAGGCCTGCTGGACTCCATAAGCGACTGGTTCTCTGAAACGGCGGACGCGCTGGACGTCAGGGAACGCATGGCGGAGTACAGCGACAAGCTGGCTGCCGCCACCGAGCACCTGCTCAAACTGGCGGCGGTGTTTCTGATGCAGACCGTGGTGTTTCCGCTGCTGTTCCTGTGGCTGCTGCTGGCAGGCGTTCGCAACCTGTCTGGTTTGCTGATGCCTCACCGCGGCAACACATGAGTCCGGTTGAGTGCAATAATCCAGGGGCAATAAAGGCAAAGGAGGACATCATGAGCTGGCTGTGGCTTTCACTACTGCCTCTGCTGCTCTCGTCGGAAGCCGACGCCGACGTGCGCGAGCAGGCGCGCTGCGCTGAAATTGCCTTCTCAAACAGCGCCGAACGGCGGGACCTGGCCGCATTCAAAAGCTTTCTGGACCCCGATGCCCGGTTCGTGGCCGGACAGATCTCTCGCGGTCCGGATGAGGTGGCAGCCGGCTGGGCACCGTTTTTTGCCGAGGGCGGCCCCAGCATCCGCTGGCGCCCCGCCGTGGTGGAAGTCACCCGGGACGGCCGCATGGCGCTGATCCGCGGACCCTACCGTGTCACCACCGGCAGCCCTGACAACCCGGAGGTCTGGGGTCACTTCATTTCAACCTGGCGCTTGAACGGGGAGCGCTGGCAGGTGTTGTTCGATTCCGGTGGGGACAACGGTATGACGCCCACCGAGGAAGAACGGGCACTGTTGGAAATGCCCGATGGGTGCCCGCCATGAGTGCCTGGCACCTGGCCCAGGTCAACGTGGCGCGGATGCGATATCAGCTGGAAGATCCGTTGATGGCAGGGTTTACCGATAGGCTGGATGAGATCAACAGCCTGGCCGAATCCAGTCCGGGATTCGTCTGGCGCTTCCAGGACGAGTCCGGCAACGCCACCGACACTCAGCTGTTCAGCGATCCGGATATCCTGTTCAACATGTCGGTGTGGGAGTCGGTGGAAGCCTTGAAGGACTTCACCTACCGGTCTGATCACCTGCAGCTGGTCAGGAATCGAAAGGACTGGTTCTTCCCCAACCAGGGGCCCATTATGGCCCTGTGGTGGGTGCCCGCCGGACACATTCCGGCGCCGGACGAGGGCCTGGAACGGCTGGAGCTGATCCGCAGGGAGGGTCCGGGCCCCAGAGCTTTCATGTTCAGCCGGGTGTTCGACCCGGAATAGGGTCCTGCCAGATCAGGCCTTGGGCGATCGCCGAAACCGGATGAAGCAGAACAGCGCCGAGGCAAACAGCCCCCAGCGCAGCCCGTCCAGCCACAGGTGGTCCGGCATCTGCTCCAGTCTCAGGGACAACACCAGGTAGACGAAAGACACCAGCAGGGTGGCCATCATCCAGCGGCCGCGGTCTTTCAGGGTGTAGTGCAGGGCCAGGCAGATTACGCCGGCACAGACCAGCCCCACCAGGGCGTGCTCCCAGCTGGGCATCATGGACAAGCCAGTGACTGCAGACGCCGGGCTACCGAGTCGGCGATCTGTGCCACCCAGCGGCGATACAGCTCGGCGGATGGGTGCAGGCCGTCTTCCGCCACCAGGCTCGGATCATTGGTCATGTCCAGCGTAGACGGGGTAATGTCCAGCCAGTCGACGCCCCTGGCCCGGGTTTCCTCCGCCATGGCCCTGTTGAATGCGCGCATGCCGGCGGCCTCGGCCGCGAGGTCCCTGTCCGTGGTGCGGGCAAAGGGGCTGGCGCTCCAGTCAGGAATGGACAGGACCAGTACCCGCCGAACGTCACCATCCGCCAGGCCGATAGCGCGGCTGAGCAGGTCCCGGTACTGTCCGCGATACTCCTCCACGGACCGCCCCCGAAACTGGTTGTTCACCCCCACGGACAGGGAGACCAGGTCGTAGCAGCCGCCCAGTTCCGCCTGGTCCATGGCGGCGGCCAGCTCGTCGGTGGTCCAGCCGGTACGGGCGATGATGCGTACGGGGTCGAACCGAAATCCCGCCGACCCAAGCGCAGCGGCCAGCTGTCGCGGCCAGGCGCCCTCGGGCGGCACCGCCTCACCGATGGTGTAGGAATCTCCCAGTGCCAGGAATCGCAGCGCCCCGGTTTTCTGATCGCCGGATCCCCGAGACGCCGTGGGGGCGGGCTGGCAGGCCATCAGCAGCAGGCTAAGAAGCGTAATCGGCCAGCAGCGAGTCAATCCGGGACAGCGCATCGGACAGCATGTCGTGGTCGGGGAGGATGGTCATTCGAAAGTGATTGGTGCCCGGAAAATGGAAGCTGCTGCCCGGCACCAGCAGAACGTGTTTCTGTTCCAGCAGATCCAGGGCGAACCTGTGGTCATCGACTTCTTCCAGGTTGATGGACGGAAAGGCGTAAAGTGCACCGTCGGGTTGGACCATGGACAGGTAGGGGCTTTTCTCCACCGCTTCGATGGTCAGCCGGCGGCTCTCGTGCAGCCGACCGCCAGGGTCGGTCAGGCCGCGAATGCTCTGGTGGCCGCCCAGGGCGGTCTGCACCGCCCACTGGCCGGGTACGTTGCTGCAGAGCCGCAGGGAGGCCAGCAGTTCCACCGCGATCAGGTAGTCCTCGGCGCCCCGGCGTTCACCGCTGAACGCCACCCAGCCCACCCGGTATCCGCAGGCGCGGTAGACCTTGGACAGGCCGCTGAAGGTGGCGCACACCGTGTCCTGCACCAGGGTGGCCATGGGTATGAAATCGGCATCGTCGTAAAGGATCTGGTCGTAGATCTCGTCACTGAACACCATCAGCTGGTGCTGGTGTGCCAGCTCGGCGATGGCCTCCAGGGTTTCCCGGGAATATACCGCCCCGGTGGGGTTGTTGGGATTGATGACAACAATCGCCCGGGTGCGGTCCGTGATCAGCTCCTTGATGCCCTCCAGGTCGGGTTCAAACCCGGCCGACTCGGGGCAGGGATAATGCACGGCGGTGCCGCCGTTGAGCACCACCGCGGCCGTCCACAGGGGGTAGTCCGGCGACGGGATCAGCACTTCATCGCCGGGATTGAGCATGGCCCGCAGGCACAGGTCGATAAGCTCGCTGACACCGTTGCCCATCATGACGTCGTCCACGGTGACACCCATTACGCCACGGTCCTGCTGCTGCATGACGACGGCTTCCCGGGCCGGGAATACCCCTTTTTGGTGACAGTACGCCTCGCTCTGGTGGAGGTTCTCGATCATCGCCAGGCGCATGGTTTCCGGGGTGCGAAAGCCAAAGCGACCGGGGTTGCCGATGTTGAGATGGATGATCTCGTATCCCTGGCGCTCCAGTTCGTGGGCGCGGCGGGACAGGGTGCCGCGAATTTCGTAGCGGACGTCGGCCAGCTGATCGCTGGTTTTGATGGTAGGGATGCTCACATCGGGGTCCTGCAGTGAAGAGTGCAATGGAGATTACCGCTCGGGTCGAAACTTCAGCGCGATCAGCGCGGCGATGGCCAGGCCCAGTTCGGTGCCCAGTGCGGCCCAGAATGTCGGACTGGCGTAGCCTTCGGTCAACATCCCCGCCAGGCGCACCACGCCGATGGTGCCGAAGGCGGCTGCGGTCAGCCACAGGCCGGTATTGATGCGGGAGGGGTGCCCCAGGCAGCCCAGCAGAAACAGCCCGAGCCCGATTTCCAGTCCGCCATAGAAAGATCGCAGTTCGATCCGGATCGAGGCCTCGTCCGGCATGGCCAGGTTCATATTTTGAAAGGCGCCGATGGGATCAACCAGCACCCACGTGCCGAATCCGATGAAGCCGAGCCCGGAAACCAGCAGGACGATTCGAGAAAATACCGACATTCTAAATTGTAAATCTTTGATTATTGGGGCTAACCATCAAGGTCAAGGCCGAATAATATACAGGTAGAAAGGTCTGTTTTGACGCCATGCAACGAGTTTTTTGTAAATCGCCGTTCATCGCGCTGCTGTTTGGCCTGCTGCTGGGAACAATGCGAGTGGCCAGCGCCGGCGTGGAAACCTTTGACTGGGATGATACGGACTGGCCCAGTAATGCCACTGACGTGGACTACGGGCTGGGCACCGTCAACCTGGATTTTGACATCACCGGAACCATGCCCAGCGGGCGTCCCAATGACCTCACGACCTACAGCGCCAGCGGCGGATTTGGTGACGGTGACAGCCTGATCCTGGGGCGCAGTTCCGGCACGGTGACCCTGCAGTTTCAGACCAGCGCCGCAGTTACCGACCTGCAGTTCTCACTGTACGACGTGGACAACAGCGACTCGGTGACCATACGCGCGTTCAACGGCGCCACCGAGATCAGCCTGACCGGCACGGAGATCACCCAGGAGGACGCCGCCAACGCCACCTACTCGGTCAATACCGCGAGCCAGACCGGTTCTGTGCTCACGGGCGGCGGTACCAACTCGGGAGGTAACAGCGACAACGGGACGGTGAACGTGGATATTGCCGGGCCGGTGACCCGGGTCACCGTGGACGGCACAACCACCGGCAGCACCAGTTTTCTGTTTGCGCTGTCCGATGTGACCCTGACCGCTGACGACCCGCCGGCCAGTACCTGTCCCGGGGACCTGGTTCGATTGGATTGGGACAACCAGAGCTATCCGGCCGGCAGCCTGTCCGAAACTTTCAGCGTGGCTGATGTCGCGCCGTTCCCGGACGTGGATTTTGATTTCAGCTACAGCGGCAACACCGGGGATTTTGTCGGCAGCCCCAATGAAGTGACGACCTTCACCGAAACCGCCGGCGGGTTCATCGACAGCCCTACGCTCAATTTCCTGCATGATCCGTCGCCGGACACCACCAGCCCCAGGGTGACCATAACCATCGATCTAAGCGACTCGCTGCAGGACGTCAGGTTCACCCTGGCGGATATCGACGCAGCCACGCCGGGCGATTTCATCGACCAGGTCACCGTCCTCGGCAGCGACAACGGCACCGCTCGCACACCGGTGCTGGAGGCGCTGTCCGAGGGTTCAACTTACTCCTTCCCGTCGGCCACCGAGATACGCGCCCACGGCTTCAGTGACAACACGGAGAACAACGCGCGAAGCTCGGTCAACGTGTACTTCGAGGACCCGGTGGACCAGATCCAGCTCATCTACGACGATCCCGGCGGCGACGGTGGCGACCGTAAAGTGATCCTGTCCGACATCCTGTTCTGTCCGCCGTCTTCGCTGCCGGTGACTTTGAGTCACCTGGTGAGCCGCCGGACCAGCGAAGGCGTCGAGGTGTCCTGGCAGACCGCGACCCAGACCCTGCATGCCGGGTTCGAGCTGCAGCTGCTGGACGGCAACGGGTCCCTGGTGGCGGCAAAGCGGCTGCCCACCAGCAAGAGCTGGTCGGTGAAGCCCCGCTCCTATTCGGTCACCCTGGGAGATGCCCGGCACGCCAGCCAGGTGATGTTGATCAGTCACGACGTGACCGGGCGCAGTGAGTCATTCGGGCCGTTTTCCATCGGCAGCGAGCAGGGGTCGCTGATGGCGCATCGTGGCATTGCCTGGGCCGATATCAATCGGGAAGTGGCTGAGCGCCTGAAACTGCGTGGACTGAAGAACACTGAACATGGGCTCATTCGGCAAAAGGGCAGCGCCTCGGCGGCTTACGTTGAGGTGGACCGGGAGGGCATTTACCGGGTGACCCACGGCGACCTGCTCAGTGCGGGTATCGATCTGACCGGTGCCGCTGCGGACCGGCTGGCGGTGAGCTTCCGGGGACGGCCCGTATCCCGGCTGGTCAACATGGCTGGGCCCGGCTTCGGTCCCGGCGACAGCATCGACTTTCATGGCAGCGGTCCCGAGGGAGAAGACGCCATCTACCTGTCGGCCTATCGCTATCGAATCGACCTCGACCCGGCCAGGGTACGTGCCGGCACAGTCAGTATCGCGGTGGCCAACGGTGCCGAGCCAACCCAATACACCGCCACGGTGCGCGTGGAAAATGACCGCAACTACGACTTTGCCATGCCCAACGGCGACCCCTTCTTTGACCGGCAGCTGCTGGCCTTCGGCAGTCCGGTCAGCACGGACGTCAGCCTGGACCTGAGCCACATCGTGCCAGGCGGCACGGCCCGCATTCAGCTGGAGATGATCGGCGTCAACGACTGGCCGGGAAGTCCGGACCATCACCTGCTGGCGTACCTCAACGGATCGGCAGCCCCGTTCGTGGATGCCCGCACGGACGGACTGACCAGCTGGCCGGTCAATGCCGTCGTCAGTACCGATAGCCTGGTGGAGGGCAGCAACACCATTCGCATCGAGGTGCCCGGAGATACCGGCTTTGACTTCGATATTGTGTACCTGGATGCCTACGGGATCAGTTACCCCCGGGCTTTCGTTGCGGTGGATGACCAGATCCGGTTCGACGGCAGCAGCGCCGCTTATGCCATCGACGGTTTCTCCAGCGGCGACCTGTTGGCTTATGGACTGACCGAGGCCGGCGACCTGGTCTCCCTGGCGGTGGCGGCGGAACCCGGATCCCTGGGTATGCTGGCACGTCTGGCCGGTGTGGGCGTAGACGGCGACGGCCTCTTCGGCAGCGGTTTCGAGGACGACACCAACACGGCGGACAACAGCAGTCCCCAGCAGGCCAGCTACTTTGTCATGACCGGAAGCGAGCTGCTGCGGCCCAACCTGTCGGCAGCCGGCAGCGGCAGCCTGAGCGTGCCGGCGGCCACGGATTATCTGATCATCACGCACCCGGCGTTTATGGGGCCGGACCTGAGCGGCTATGCTTCGGCGCGTTCCGGCGAAGGGTATTCACCCCGGATCGTTGACGTGCTGGAGGTCTACGATGCTTACAGCTTCGGCATGGCGCTGCCCCAGGCCATCACCGATTTCCTGTCCGATGCGGTGGCCACTTCGGCAGTGGATCACGTCCTGCTGGTTGGCGCCGACAGCTACGACTACCGGGATTTCCTGGGCCTGGGCTCAGTGAGCTATATCCCAACCCGCTACGCCCAGACTTACGGCCTGATCAATTTCACGCCCTCGGACGGCCTGCTGACCGATCTGGACGGCGACGAAGTGTCGGACCTGGCCATTGGCCGGTGGCCGGTGCGTACCCTGGGCGACCTGCAGGCCACCATCAGCAAAACCCTGGAGTTTGCCACCTCCGGACTGGCGTCGGCGCGCAGCGCCCTGCTGGTGGCGGATATCCGCGCCGACGGCGTGCCGCCGTTTGGTGAACAGTCAGACCGGATCGGCGGCATGCTGAGCAATGCCGGCGGATTGCCCTGGCCGACCCAGGACAAGGTATACCGGGATGACGTTGCCCTGTCCCCGGCCCGTCAACAGATCATCGATTCAGTGAACGCGGGCCGGACCTTGACCGTTTTTTCCGGTCACGGATCCCCGGACAAGTGGGCATTTGATGGCCTGCTGCGCATCGAAGAAGTGTCGATGTTCACCAATTCCGGGTCGCCCACCCTGATGATGCCGCTGACCTGCTATACCACCTACTGGGTGGACCCCAACGTCGACACCCTGGCTTATACCCTGATGAACTCCGGCGATCGCGGCGCGGTCGCCCTGCACGGCGCCGCATCCCTCAGCGGCTACGGCGAAAACGAAACCCTGGGCGGCATTGTCATCGGCCAGATGATCAACCAGGGCCAGACCCTGGGCCAGGCCATCCTGCAGGCCAGGCAGCAACTGCACCAGCAGAACCCGAGCCTGTATCGCAGTGTGATTGTTAATTGGGCGTTGTTGGGGGATCCAACCTTGCGGATCGAGTAGCCCTGTAAGGGTGAAGCGTAAGGGGAACGCTCGCTGCGCGAGCTGGGAAACGCACCCTGCGGGCGCTGGGGAACTGCCCCTGCGGGGCCTGGGGAACGCGCGCGCTGCGCGCTGGGCCATCACCTGCTGGCTGTCCGCCAGGATTTTCAACAGAGGGTCGAGCGTCGTCGCTCCGGCGGGGCCTCTGGTCTGGGTTTTTGACAAACCCCAGCGCGAAGCGCGTTCCCCAGCTCGCGCAGCGAGCGTTCCCCAGACCGCAAAGCGGTCGTTCCCCAGGCTGCGTAGCAGTCGTTCCCTACAGCAAAGGAATCCGCAAATAAGACACCCCATTCTCCCCCTCGTCCGGCAACCGCCCCGCGCACAGATTCACCTGCAACGACGGGTACAGCAGTTTTGGAACCGGCAGGTTGGCGTCGCGGCCTTCGCGCATTTCCACGAAGGCTTCCCGGGTGAAGTTGTCGCCGATGTGGATATTGTGGCCGCGGGAGTCCGATACCGTGGAGGAGCACCAGGGCTTGGGCCGGTGTTCAGGCGGATAGTCGTGGCAGAAATACAGCCAGGAGTCCGCGGGACGGTCGTGGATCTTGACCAGGGTGTCGTAGAGGACGCTGGCATCGCCGCCCGGGAAATCGCACCGGGCGGAGCCGATGTCGGGTGGGAAAACCGTATCGCCGACAAACAGGGCGTCACCCCAGCCGTAGCTCAGGCTGTCGTTGGTATGGCCCGGCGTTGCCAGAACTTCAATGCGGGCGTTGCCCACGGTGATCTCCTCGCCGTCTTCCAGCAGGTGGTCGAACAGGTCCAGGCGGGCTTCGAACAGGTGGGCAAAATTGGCAGCGACTGATTGGATGCCGCTGCCAATGGCGACCTGGGCACCCGTCTTCTCGCGCAGGTAATCGGCGGCGGTCAGGTGGTCGGCGTGGCAGTGGGTTTCCAATATCCACTGGATCTGCAGCTCATTCTCGGCCGCCTGAGCCAGGATCTGGTCGGCCGACCTGGTGCTGACCTTGCCTGCGCAGATGTCCAGGTCCAGCACCGGGTCTATCACCGCCGCCTGCCTGGTCTCCTGGCATACCAGCAGGTAGCTGAAGGTCCCGGTATCCGGGTCGTAGAAATCAATGATTTTCGTATCCATGAAAATTCTCTGATGCGCTTTCACGAATTATACCGGCGCCCGGGACTAAGCTCACTGGCCCGTCGCCCGGAGGGTCGGAATACTGATCGGCGCTGGAATTCGCGCGACCTGGGACTGACAATGGCGCGCCGCCGGAGTGTCGTCCCGCGGCATACACATGATAAGAACACAATCTGGATGGAAAACACATGAACTGGTTGATCCTGGCGAGCAGCCTGCTGTCCGCCGACGGTGATGAGCCGCCTCTGGCCACCATTACGGTGCTGGGGCGCCGGCCCGAGCCATTGGCCGAGGTTGCGGTCACCGCAACGGTGCTCGACCCCGGGGCCGCCGAGCCTGCCGCCGTTCACCCCAATGAGCTGTTCGACGGCGTTGCCGGAACCTGGGTCAGTCGCGGCAGTGGCCAGGAGCACCTGACCGCTATCCGCTCGCCGGTGCTGACCGGTGCCGGCGCCTGCGGCGCTTTCCTGTACCTGGAAGACGGCATTCCTATTCGTCCCGCCGGGTTCTGCAACATCAATAATCTGTTCGAGGTGAACCTGGACCAGGCCCGTCGGGTCGAGGTGCTGAAGGGACCTTCCAGTGCCCCCTACGGCGCCAATGGGTTGCATGGGACGATTAATGCCGTCACCGGCCGGGTGGAGGTCGAGGATGCCGCCACCCTCGGCCTGACCCTGGGCAGCGAGGACTACTACCGTGCAGATCTGTCCTATTCTTCCGGCAGCGAAGCCAGCGCCTGGCGGGCCAACCTGAGCGGGGTCAGCGCCGGCAGCTTCCGGGAGCTGGAAGGATATGACCAGCAGAAGGTCAACCTGCGCTGGGACACCATGGTGGGGTCAGCAGAGGTGAGCAGTACCCTGGCGGCCACCAATCTCAACCAGGAGACGGCGGGGTTTATCTTTGGGTTGGACGCCTACCGGGACCCGGCGGCCCGCCGCTCCAACGTCAATCCCGAGGCATTCCGAGACGCCTGGTCAGTGCGGGCCGCCAGCCGCTGGAGCTGGGACCTGGAAGGCACCGAGATGTCGGTCACGCCCTTTGCCCGCAGTTCAAAGATGGATTTCCTGCAGCATTTCCTCCCCGGCAAACCACTGGAGGAGAACGGCCAGGACAGCGTGGGTGTGCAGTGGCTGATGTCCCGGGAACGCGAGGACTGGTCGTGGCAGTGGGGGTTGGACGTGGATCTCGCTGACGGCTTCCTGCGCCAGACCCAGGCAGGCCCCACCGTGGGCTCAGCCTTCCTGGTGGAGACCCGGCCGGCCGGAACCCACTATGACTACCAGGTAGACGCCAGGTCCGTGGCCCTGTTCGGCCAGCTGAGCCGCCAGTGGCACGAAGACTGGACCCTGCAGCTTGGCCTGCGCGCGGAGCGTCTCTCCTACGATTACGATAATCGCTGGCTCACCGGAAATACCCGGGACGACGGCAGCAGCTGCGGCTTCGGTGGCTGCCTCTACAACCGCCCGGCGGACCGCGAAGACAGCTTCACCGAGCTGGCGCCCAAGCTGTCCGTCAGCCGCCGACTGTCCGACCAGGGCATTGGCTACCTTCGCCTGGCTCGGGGATTCAGGCCGCCCCAGGCTACGGAGCTGTACCGCCTGCAGCGTCAGCAAAGCGTTGCGGACCTGGACAGTGAAATACTGGACAGCGTGGAACTGGGCTATCGCCGGGCGCTGGGTGAGGGCCGGATTCAGCTCAGCGCGTACTACATGTCCAAGGACAACTTCATTTTCAGGGATTCCGCGGGCTTCAATGTCAGTGACGGCCAGACCCGCCATCGCGGCGTGGAGCTGGACTGGTCCCAGGTCTGGGGCCGGTGGCAGGCGGATGCGGTGGTGAGCTACGCACGCCAGCACTACGGGTTCACCGTGGGGGCCGGTGAGTCCATTGCCAGCGGCAACCAGGTGGATACCGCGCCGGAGTGGCTGGGACGGGCATCAATCGCCCGGGAGCTGGGCACTGGGTCGGCCCGGCTGGAGTGGGTGCACCAGGGCGGCTACGCCCTGGACGCGGCCAATGAGCACTTCTACGGTGGGCATGACCTGCTGCATCTCAACCTGGATCAGCAGTTTGGACAGTGGCGGTTCAACCTGCGCCTGGCCAATCTGGCCAACCGGCGCTACGCAGAGCGGGCGGATTTTGCCTTCGGCAACTACCGTTACTTCCCGGGGTCGGGTCGATCGGTGTTTCTGGGAATCACCTGGCGCCAGCCCTGACGGGCTGATGTTCCGCCGGACCGGACACATTCCCAGAGGGGTAAAGAATGCGCCGGCCCGACGGGCTCTTGCCTGGGTGACCCAAGCCGGGAAATCCGGCCGGGGGCTTATTTTTCGACCGTGTTGAGGGCGACCGCTTCGGTCACTCGCACGTCGGTCAGGGCAGTTGCGATGTTTTCGCGCATCCGATCCTGCAGGTCGGTTTCAATCTCTACCTGAATCGCCTCCAGAACCCGATTCACGCTCGGCGTGTCCGCCGAGACCAGTTCGATGGTCCGGGCAGGCTCGCTTGGGGCGGGAACGTTGCTGGTGGCGGCATCCGTGCCGGTCGCCGCCGCTGCGGCGCCAAGCAATAATAGGGCATATGCGGTGTTGACCATGATTCAATCTCCAATGTAATGGTGAAACATGGCTGCTGTAGAGCATGGACCGTGCCAACTTTTATAAATGCTTATAGATCAGTATGTTGACGGTTTCGCGGGTCAGCATTAAATAGCGATATATCAAAAACAGCGATTTATCGCAATTTTAAATAGCGATAAATCGCGCTTTGTGCGAAAAGACAGGGATTATCAGTGAAACGGGCGTCCCGCCGACGCCCGTTTCGATGAGCCTGGTTCTAGCGAGCGTCAGCCGAGCCGATTTCGAAGTCCACCAGCTCCACCCGCTCTCCGGATTCGTTGTCGATCTCCAGGATCAGGCCAACGCCGGGTGCGTAATACTTGCTCTCGTCAGCGTCGGGTTCGAGCGGGGTGGTGTCCCGCACCACCAGGCACTGGCCATCGCAGGCCGCGGCTTCCGCTGACTCGGTCCCGCTGACCGAGAGTACCGTGCCGATGTCCTCGGCTTCGCCCAGCAGGAACTCCTGACGATAGGTGGTGCCGACGACCGGGTTGGTAAACACCAGGATGCCGGCCTTGGCGCCATCTTCGCCGGCGACAAATGACCCGTCCAGGTCAGTCAGGTAGCCGTCCTCGTAGTTACGGGCGATTTCGCCCAGGTACCAGATATTGCCGTCAGCGTCCTGGGCAAAGTAGTCATCCGTGTCCTCGATGACTTCCCCCTCTTCGGTCACCACGTCGTTGACGATGGTCGCTTCGACTCCGTCAATTTCCCGCGTCTCGCCGGTCACCATGACGGTGATGGTCTCGTCCTCCGCTTGATACACCCAGAATGACCCGGGGATCAGGGGAAAGTAGGGGTTGGGGTTGGCTGCCGCTTCTTCAGGTGAAAGAAAATCCACTTCTTCCAGCACGGGGTCGTAGGGGCCAAGGCTGTCGAGGGCAGCGCAAACGTCGTTGCGGGCAACCGCCTGGGCAAAACACTGATCGTAACCATCGCGACGGTCGGCGTGGACTTCGTCCCGGCAATCCAACGCCTCATCATCGTCGGACAGGTTGGCACATATGGCAAAACCCTCGTGAAACTCCTCGCCGACCTCCATGCTGCAGGACAGCCGCATGCGGCTGGTGGTTTCATAGCAGGCAGGTCGCTGGGCCTGGGCCGCCGAGCAGGCCAGGAGGGCCAATCCACTCAGAGCGATAAGCAAACGAAAAGACATATCGAATCTCCTGTCAGTTCTGGAACTACCCGATGCATCGGGCTCGAGTTCCAGCCGGCAACGCCGCCGGGCCCGGTAGTGACGCTGTCTGGCTGGTCCGTAATCCAATGGACGTTTTCCGGCGGCCAATCCTTCGCCCGGACATGGCTTGCACGAATTGCGGCAATTGCCGAAGGATTTTTTTGGCGGGTTCGTCTATTAAAGGGTTAGCGCAGTTATTGGCGCGGGTAGTTCATGTGAGCGAGATGATCCACGTCGATCGGGCCCTGGCCCGAAAAATCCTCGGAGGAGACGAACAGGCGTTCCGGGCGATGTTCGACGAGTTCTTCCCGAAGCTCTACCGGTTCGCCCTGGTGCGACTGGGTGGCGACGGGGAGGCGGCAGCCGACGTGGTGCAGCAAACCTTCAAGAAGGCCATTGAGCGGCTGGACACCTACCGCGGCGAGGCGGCGCTGTATACCTGGTTCTGCCAGATATGCCGAAACAACCTGATTGATTACTGCCGGACTCATCAGCGTGAAGAACGCCACATCCGTCGGCTGGAGGACCAGCAGGGCGTTCGGGCCATTCTGGAATCCATGACTGCACCGGCAACCGATGAACCCGCCACCGACGCGTGGCGCAGGGACGTCCGGCGGCTGGTTCAGGCGGCGGTGGACAGTCTGCCCTCCCGGTACGGCGACGTGTTGGAGTGGAAATACATCGACGGAATGACCGTCAAGGACATTGCGGTTCGGCTCGAGCTGGGTAACAAGGCTGCCGAATCGCTGCTGACCAGGGCACGGACGTCGTTCAGAGAAGTGCTGCTGGAACTGGCCGAAACACCCGAAATGCTGTCGCCACCTGCGCGCGGCTGGAAGTGAGAAAAGCCCATGGCGAGTGAAAACAAACCTTCAGAATCAGTCCGCGAGGACGAGGTGCTGGCCCGCCTGCTGCAGTCCGCCGGCCGGCGTAACGAACCGCCGGCAGAGGTTTACGAGCAGACGCTGGCGGTTGCCACCGACGCTTTTCGTCGCAAGACCCGGCGGTCGGGAGCAGGCCGGGCGTGGCAATGGGCCGCGGTGCTGCTGGTGATGGCCGGGGCAGTGGTGATTGGAATCAGCATTACAAACCTGCCGGCCAATGACCTGGCCAGCATCGAAAGAATAGTCGGAACCGCGCAATTGAAAAGTCACGGGCAGTGGCGAACCGTGACGGCGAACCAACGACCCATTCGACGTGACGAAGTGCTGCGGACCGGCGCCAACAGTTTCGCGGGGCTGGGTTTTGGTGGGGTGTCATTGCGTGTGGCGCCCTCCACTCAGCTGGTCCTGGAGTCCACCCGCCGCATAAAGCTGATCAGCGGCACCATTTACATCGATACGGGGGCGAACGCCCAGGGGCAGTCGCTGGTGGAAGTCATTACGCCGGCAGGCACGGCCACGGACATTGGCACCCAGTTCGAGGTGCGCTACGAGCAGCCGCTGTACCGGCTCAGGGTGCGAGAGGGACAGGTAAGGCTGGTGGGATCCGGCCAGGCATTCCAAAGCCTGGCCGGGGATGAGCTGGTCATTGATGCCGATGGCCGCCATCACCGGAATTCTATTTCCCCCAGCGACCCCGAGTGGGGCTGGGTGGCGTCCATTGCACCGGACTTTGACGGCCGCACCGTGGCTGAGCTGCTGGACTGGGTGTCCCGAGAAACCGGCAAGGAGATCCGCTACGCCGACCCCGGCGTGAAGCAGAATACGGCTGTCACGGTGTTCAACACGTCGGTGCTCAACGTGGCGCCGCTGGAAACCCTGGAGGTTCTCCTGGCGACCACAGACTACGAACACACGGTGGGCGAAGACGGTACAATCACCATACGCCTGCGGCTCCATCACTGAGGATTCCCATGCACAAGGGAGCGGCGAACGGTACAGGACCGTGGTCCCCGATTCTCCGGGCAGCGGCGTTGCTCGGCCTGGCGATCCTCTACCTTTCCGCACCAGTCCAGGCAGAACCGTTCCGCAACATGACCATCGAACAGGCCCTGGATCGGCTGGAGGCCGAAGGGCTTTCGATCCTCTACTCCAGTGACCTGATCAGGCCCTGGATGCGGGTCCGCGAGGAACCCGACGCCAGTCATCCCGGCGCCATCCTGGAGCAGATCCTGGCGCCCTACCGGCTCACCCTGGCCGATGGTCCGGACGGGACGCTGATGATCGTCCGCCTGCCGGGCGCAACGGAAACCGTGGGCAATGGCCACCTGCGGGGTTCGATCCGGCACCGGTCCGATGGCTCCCCGGTCGGCGGTGCGGTGCTGGACCTGGGTGGCAAGCACCAGGTGGTTACGGACTCCAGCGGGCGATTCGAGCTGCGGTCTCTCCCTCCGGGCCGTTACAGTGTGAGCCTGGACGACAAATTCCTTGTCCTCGCCGAAGACTACGTTGCTGAGGTGCGCGGGCAGGCGACCACGGAACTGAAACTGGACGTTCTTGAAGCCGCCGAGCCGGCGCTGGAAGAACTGGTGGTCAATGCCAGCCGGTACGAACTCGTCGCGGGAAGTGCCGCGTCGCCACGGGTGATGACGGCCGCGGATCTCAAGATCATTCCCGATCTGGGGGATGATCCGCTGCGCGCGGTGGGGCGGCTGCCGGGAACCGCCACCAGTGGTTTCTCGGCCAAAGTGAACCTGCGCGGCGGCGAAGCGGACGAGACACTGGTTCGATTTGACGATCTGCGGCTATATAACCCCTTTCACCTGAAAGATTTTCATAGCGTATTCAGCACCATCGATCCTTCAGTTGTCGATGGCATTCATGTCTATACGGGGGGCTTTCCGGTGGCCTTCGGTGATCGAATGAGCGGTGTCATCGACATCAAGCCGCACCCCCGGGGAGAACCCGGGCGGCGGGAACTGTCGCTGAGTCTGTTTAACGCGTCGGCAATGGCCGCCGGTGAGTTCGATGGTCAGGGCCACTGGATGCTCTCAGCCCGGCGGGGGCATCTCGACCAGGTTCTCGATATCGTCAATCCCCGGCTGGGGGAGCCCCGGTATATGGATTTTTACGGCCGCATAGGGCGCCAGGCCGGTAGCGATTTTCACGTGTCCGGGAATTTCCTGGTGTTTGACGATGATGTGACGCTGTTCGACAGTGACCAGGAAGAGCGGGCCCGCGCCACGTACCGGGACCGTTACCTCTGGCTGCGCGTGGACTACCAGCCCGGGAATCAGCGGAATGGCAGCCTGATCCTGGCGCGCAGCGACATCGACAGTCGGCGATCAGGAAGCGCTGACCAGTCGGGCGTGTCTGAAGGCTTTCTGGAGGACGATCGCAGGTTCACCATCCACTCCCTGCAGACAGACTGGTCATACCTTTTGTCGGACCAGGCGCTGCTGCAGTTCGGCGCCGAGATCCGTGACAGCAGCGGACGTTACGCATACCAGGAACAGGTTGAGTTTGACCTGCTGTTCGACGCACCGGGCGCCTGGCAGGCGGAACAGCGGTCCCGCGACCTGCAGGCCAGCCCCAGCGGAAGGCACTACGGCCTGTACGGGAATCTCAGGTTGGAACCGCTGCGGCGCCTGACGCTGGACGCCGGTTTGCGCTGGGACCGGGAGACGCTCAGCGCCGCTGGACAGGACCAGCTCAGCCCGCGCATCAGCATGATGGTAGACGTTCGTCCAGGGACACGATTGCGTGCGTCCTGGGGCCGATTCTTCCAGGCCCAGGCAATTTCTGAGCTCCAGGTGTCTGACGGTGTGGTGGACTATTCACGGCCCCAGCGGTCCGATCACTGGGTGGCCAGCCTGGAGCACGCCGCCGACAGCTTCGACCTCCGGTTTGAGGTCTATCGAAAGGCCTATCGAAACCTGCGTCCCCGCTATGAAAACCTGTTGAACAGTTTCGTGCTCCTGCCGGAACTGAAACCGGACCGCGTCCTGGTCCATCCCGATCGGGCGATTGCCGAGGGTGCTGAGTTTTCCCTGCGCGGCACCAGGAGTGAAATCATGGACTGGTGGATCAGCTACTCCTGGTCCTCGGTGAAGGATCGCTGGGGTTCGGAGACCTTCAACCGCAACTGGGACCGCCGGCACTCCCTGCAAGGCGGGCTGGGCTGGCGGACCGATCGCTGGGACGTGGGGCTGGCCGCGGCGTATCACTCCGGCTGGCCCACAACGGATGTCTCGCTGGCCAGCAGCGACCCCGCACTGGCCGCAACCGGGCGCCGCAATGGTCTGCGGCTGGGCAGCCACGCCACGCTGGACGCGCGGGTGGCGCGGAAGTTCCAGTTGCAGAATGGGTCCCTGGAAATTTTCCTGGAGCTCGCCAACATCCTGGGTCGAAACAACGACTGCTGCGTGGAGTATGAATTCCTGAGTCCGGAGGAAGAGCCGGACGACGACGAAGATGAGGTCGTGCTGGTACCGTCCCTGGAGCTGGAGAAAGTCCGCGACCTGCCGTTTTTTCCTTCGGTGGGAATCGTCTGGCGTTTCTGAAAGCCGCTCTGGCAGCGCCTCTGGCAGCGGCGTTTGCGATAAATCGCGATTCCATTCGCGAAATCTCGTGATACTGTTTCCCGATGGATAAGATCGACTACCAGGAATGGTTGTTTCGCAATACGCCGGTGCTGGCGACCACCATAGACGAGGACGGGCGGTACCTGGACGTCAGTGATGCCTTCGCGGCCCGCCTCGGCTATAAGCTGGATACCCTGAGAGGGCTGCGTCCGGATGATCTGGCGACGCCGGAGTGCGCCCGACGCATCCGTGACGAATACCGGCCCATCCTGCGGCGCACCGGGCAGATTCAGAATGTTCCCGTCGAGTTCCTGACCCGCGGAGGTGCCACGGTGCACCTGGTGACCAGCAGCATCAGTGAAACCGACGACGAAGGCGGCGCGAGCTTTTCCTTTGCCGTCTACAGCGAGATTGGCGAGGTGGCCCGGATCGAGGAGCGGTTCCGCAACCTGTACCGGTCGTCGCCCACCATGCTGCACTCCATGGATCCTGACGGTTGCATAGTCGAAGTCAGTTCCCGCTGGCTGCGGCGCATGGGCTACGAGCGGTCCGAGGTGCTGGGCAAGTCCATGTTCGATTTCTACAGCCCGGCCACCAACCGTGAGATCCAGTCGGGTGACCTCAAGCGCCTGGTCGAGTTAGGTGAATACTCCAACGCACCCAGGGAAATGGTGACCAAAGACGGCCGAACCATCGAGGTCATTGCCTCGGCGGCGGTGGAGCGGGACGACAGCGGCAATCCGCTGCGGATCTACGTGGCCTCCAAGGACATGACCCGGCACAACAAGGCCCAGCGGGAGCTGAAGGAAGCCTTTGAAGAAAACGCCCGTCTGCGGCGCCAGCTGGAACTGGAGCGGGACTACCTGCGGGAGACCATCGACGTGGAGATGAACTTCGGTCGCATGGTGGGTTCCAGTCCCGGCCTGCAGCGGGTCCTGGCCGGAGTGCAGGCGGTGGCGGCCAGCGACGCCAGCGTCCTGATTACCGGTGAATCTGGCACGGGCAAGGAGCTGGTAGCTCATGCCATTCACGCTGCCAGCAGTCGGGCCGATCGGCCCCTGGTGAAGGTGAACTGTGCCTCGGTTCCCAGAGACCTGTTCGAGAGTGAATTTTTTGGTCACGTGCGGGGCGCCTTTACCGGCGCCCACCGGGACCGTGTCGGCCGATTCCAGCTGGCCGACGGCGGCACAATATTTCTTGACGAAGTGGCCGAGATTCCCCTGGAGCTCCAGGCCAAGCTGCTGCGGGTGCTGCAGGAGCGTCAGTTTGAGCGGGTTGGGGAGGACAGGACCCGCAGTGTGGATGTGCGGGTGGTGGCTGCCACCAACAAGGACCTGGAAGAAGAAGTGGCGGGCGGACGTTTTCGGGAGGACCTCTACTACCGGCTGAGTGTGTTCCCCCTGACGGTTCCGCCGTTGCGCGACCGCAGCGACGACGTCATCCAGCTCACCACCCACTTTATCCGCCAGATCTGCCAGGATGCCGGTCGGCCGCTGCTGCGGCTGACCCAGGCCGACGCCGACCGTCTGCGGGCCTATCACTGGCCGGGCAACATCCGGGAGTTGCGCAACGTGCTGGAGCGTGCCGTCATCCTCGCCCGCGGCGACCGGCTGGTCATCGACCTTCCGGACGAGAACCGGGCCGAAGCGGAACCCGCGCCGGCAGGCAAGGCCCCGCCGTCGTTCCTGACCGAGGCCCAGTTCAGACAGAAGGAAAAGGAGAACCTGGTGGCCGCCCTGGAACACGCCGGCTGGCGGGTATCCGGGCCCAACGGCGCCGCCAGCCTGCTGGGGCTTAAGCCGTCCACGCTCAACAGTCGGATGAAAGCCTTTGGCGTCGTCGGCGGCGACCGGCGCCGCGGGCGTCCGCATTCCTAGCGCCGTGCCGGATCAAGCCCGGTTCGAGTAACCCACTGCCCAGGAGGCCCCATATGTTCCCCAATCGCTTTATCCACCAGGTCACCCCGCTGTCTCTGTTGCCGTTTCTGTTGTGGGCCTGCCTGGCGGGCGCCGCTCCGGTTGCCGAGGACCAGCGGGTACCCATTGACCTTCGCCGGACCACACTGGTGGTGGCGGACATCGACCGCTCCCTTGCCTTTTACCGGGATGCCCTGGGCATGACGGTGGTGTATGACAACAAGATCCGCAGCCCCAGGTCCGCCGCCAGCGACGACGAGGCTGAACGGGTATCGCGCCTGGTATTCCTGCAGGCCAATGACGACTTCGTCGGGGTGCTGGGGCTGCTGGAATATCAGAAGCCCAGGAAGCCTGAGCCTGCCACAGCGTCCCAGCCCTTTTCCATCGGAACGACGGTCAAGGTATTTAATCTGGAGAATCTCGAGCAGCAGTTTGAACAGGTGCGGGGAATCGCCGGCGTCACCATCATCAGCGAGCCCAGCCCGCGCAACTATCCGTCATATGACGGCAAAAGCACGATACCAGTGCTGGTCAGCATCGTGACCGATCCGGACGGATTCGTGGTGGAGCTGAACCAGCTTCTGGTGGAGTCGGTGCGCTGATGGGTTTGCCCGCCGGGGGTTGAAGTTCACGGGGCCATCACCATACAAGAGGTCTGATCACAATCAGCAGAATTTCAGAGGTAACAGCCCATGGCCCTGAACGACCAGGTGCGTCAAACCATCGACAAAATGCTGGACGAGCACTCCGTGTTCCTGTTCATGAAAGGAACTCCCGATTCGCCGCAGTGCGGCTTCTCCGCCACGACCTCGGGCATTCTCAACTCCCTGTCGATCCCCTACGCCACGTTTAACGTGCTGGAAGATCAGGAGATTCGTGAAGGCATCAAGGAATACGGTGACTGGCCAACCATTCCCCAGCTCTATGTCAACAAGGAGCTGGTGGGCGGCAACGATATCGTCAACGAGTTGTTCAACTCCGGCGAGCTGCACGAACTGCTGGGCCTGGAGGCGCCGGATCGGACGCCGCCGGAAATCACCATCGACGATCAGGCTGCTGAAGCCATCCGCCAGGGCATGGCCAGCCAGCCCGGTGGCGAGCTGCACTTCAAGATCGACGAGTTCTGGCAGCCCCAGTTTATGGTGCAGCCGGCCCGCGGCCACGAAATCAAGACCGAGGCCGCCGGTATTGTGATCCACATGGACGTCCTGACCGCCCAGCGGGCGCGGGGCGCAAAGATCGGCTGGCAGGAGAGCCTGCAGGGCAGCGGCTTGACCGTGGATCTGCCGGAGGCACCCCCGCCGGTTAAGGCGATGACGGTGCAGGAACTGAAAGAAAAGGTCGACGGCGGTGAAGACCTGCTGGTGATCGATGTGCGCAACCCCCAGGAGCGCGCCCAGGCGTCTTTGGATTTCGCCACGCCCCTGGACAGCGGCGGCATGGAAGCCCTCGGCATGCGGGACAAGGATCTGCCGGTGGCCTTCCTGTGTCATCACGGCCGCTCCAGCCTGGCCGCCGCAGAACATTTCCGCAAGGAAGGGTTTACCAGCCTGTGGAATATCCTGGGGGGCATTGATACCTGGTCCAGAGAAATCGACCCCGAGGTGCCCCAGTACTAGTGGCCGGCCTGGCGCGATGTTGCGACCCGGCGCTGCGCCTTGCTCCAGTGAACCCGCGCTGATAATCAAGGGATTGCACCAGCCGCGACCATCAGCCGGGTTTGATGCCGGCGGGGTTTGCAATATGCTAGGCCCACTGAGTGGGACACTGGGGTCTGGCTGTCTATGGATTACCACTTCCGGCGTAACGGCCTGGAGCGGTTCCTTGAACTGTTCACCAAGCTTCGAGCGGGGGAGGGCATCAGTGTCCTGCTGTTCTTCAGCTACGCTTTTCTGCTGCTGGTCTGCTATTACCTGCTGAAAACCGTTCGCGAACCACTGCTGCTGGTGGGTGGCTCGGCCGAGCTCAAGAGTTACGCATACGCCGCCATAGCGGTCATCCTGCTGGTGCTGGTGCCGGTTTACAGCGCCGCCTTCCGTCATACCAGCAAGCGATTCCTGGTGCGCGGCGTCACCCTGTTCTTCATGGCCTGCCTGCTGGTGCTTTACGGGCTCGGCCGCGCTGGGGTCGACATCGGCTTTGCCTACTATGTATGGGTCGGTATCTTCAACGTCGTGGTGATCGCCCAGTTCTGGGCGTACGCGGCCGACACCTACAATCTGAAAAGCGGCCAGCGGCTGTTCCCCGTGATCATGGTGGGCGCAACCCTGGGCGGCCTGGCGGGCCCCGTCATCACTGGCGCACTGTTTCCGCTGTTGGGTCCGTGGAACCTCATGCTCCTGGCATTTGTGCTGCTGGCCGCCACGCTGCCGTTCGTGGGCCTGGCAGACCGCAAGGTGCCTGATGGTTCGCGGGCACTGTACAGCGAAGACAAGCCCGAGCGATCCGGCCTCCTGGGCGGATTCGCCGTGGTATTCGCCGACCGCTACCTGCTGCTGCTGGCCTGTATGGCGGTACTGCTGAACTGGGTAAACACCACCGGTGAGTACATCCTTACCGAGCTGGTCGTACGTTATGCCGACGGGCTGATCGCCACCGACGCGAGCCTGGACAAGGGCAACATCATTGCCGCCTTTTACAGCAATTTCTTTTTCGTGGTGAACCTGATGACCGTGGGCTTCCAGGTGTTCCTGGTGGCGCGGCTGTTCCGCTGGATTGGTGTGTCCGGCGCGGTAATGATCCTGCCGGTGATCGCCTTTATTGGCTATGGCCTGGTGGTGTTTGTGCCGGTGTTTGCCATTATCCGGGCGGTCAAGATGCTGGAAAACAGCACGGATTACTCCATACAAAACACCACCCGGCATGCCCTGTACCTGCCCCTGAGTGAGGCGCAGAAGTATGAGGGCAAGACCACCATCGATTCGTTCTTCTGGCGCTTCGGTGACCTGGTGCAGGCCGGCGTGATTTTTGCCGGTCTCAACTGGTTCGGTTTCACCATCGAGAACTTCGCCATGCTGAACATGGGTCTGGCGCTGGTGTGGCTTGCCATTGCCCGGCAGATCGGTCGCCGCTACGCCGCCGCCGAACAGTCAGCGACCATGAACCTGGCGCCCCAGCTGGTGCGGCCGCTGGCCGACCAGCCGGCGCCGCCCGGATCCGATCTCAATTTTCGGCTGCCGCCGGATGCTTTTATCGATCCTGATGCCGGCGACGTGCTGACCATCACGGCCAGCGGTGCCGGCGGCGCCCCGCTGCCGCCCTGGCTGTCCTTTGAAGCCGATACCCTGACTTTTCGCGGCCAGACGCCGGACGACATCCGGGGTTCCACCGAGCTGCACATACGCGCCGCTGACTTTGACGGGGCCTGTGCCGAGGGTGTGCTGATGCTGCGCCACAAGCCTGCCACCTGACGACCGGAGTGTTGATGAATCGCCTGACCCTCTCCCTGCTGTTGCTGCTGCTGTGCGCACCGACCCAGGCCGCCGGTTTATTCGAAACAGACAGCGTCATCGATGCCACCATCGAAATGGAAATGGACCGGTTCTGCAGGAATCCAGAGCGCCAGGACTGCATTGATCTGCCGGCGGTGTTCACTTACCAGGACGATGCGGGTCAGTCGGTTTCGGTCAACATGAAGCTGCGCATTCGGGGGCGATGGGGGCCCAAGACCGGTAACTGCACCTTTCCGTCGGTGTTCGCGTTCTTCGACACCGCCACCACGTCGGGCACGATATTCGAAGGCCAGGACATGCTGCCGCTGACCACCCACTGCAAGAAGCCGGGCTACTACGAGCAGTACCTGCTGAAGGAATACTACGCCCACGAGATCTACGAAGTGATCACGCCCCGCAGCATGGGCTCCCGCCTGGTTCGGGCCACCTACCGGGACTCCGAGGGTAAGAAAGACGACCTGGTGCGGTACGCTTTTTTTACTGAGAACTTTCGCACCATTGCAGAGAAGAACGACGCCCGGGTACTGAATGTCCAGCCGTTCAACCCGCTGGACGCCCAACCCTTCCAGTTGGCCCTGCACGACCTGTTTCAGTTCATGATCGGCAACACCGACTGGTCAATGATCTTCGATCACAACCGCCTGCTGCTGGAAGACCCCGATGGCCCGTACCCGGTTCCCTACGACCTGGACTACTCGGGCCTGGTCAACGCCAAGTACGCCCAGCCGTCCGAAAAGCTCAAGATTCGTAAAGTGGAGACCCGGCTGTTCCGCGGCTTTTGCCGCCGTGACATCCCCTGGGACCGGGTGTTCGCCCACTTCCGCGATACCAGGGATCAGGTCATGGCGCGCATGGACATCGTCCCGGGCCTGAGCGACGGCTCGAAACGAAGGATGACTATTTACCTGGAAGCCTTCTACAAGGTCATCGACGCCCCGCGCAAACGCGAACGAGAAATCATCAAGGCCTGCCGCAAGATACCGCGGGGGTTGAACGGCTGAGGAGGGCGGAGGGATTGCCGGCGGTCAGGAATGGGGTCAGAGTAAAGGGACAGAGTAAACCCGGGTTTACTCTGTC
>JASJDM010000050.1 GCA_030065125.1 Lysobacterales bacterium
CGCGTAAGCCTCTACCACACCGCCGATATTCTTCTTGGGATCCAGCCGGCTGGACACCAGCACGTGGGGCAGGTCGTGGCCGGCGCAGCGCTGATCCAGCTGCTGCAGGAATTCGGGGTCATCCGCAGAGCTGTCCACGTCGAAGATGCGGGTGTTGACCCCGGGCGGTGTCACCTGGAACAGGTTGTCGTCAGCCGGGTCGACGGCGCCGTGGTAGAGGGTATGGCCATACTGTTCGAAGCGCTCCTGGCCGGTAGAGGTAATGATGGTATCGGCCCGCTGCATGGCCAGGCGTTCGGCAGCGATTCTGCGGGAGAACCGGTAGCGCTGCTCCAGTTCGTCCACGTTGTCCGGGTTGACGTGCAGCTTGTCCAGCTTCTGGGCGCCGAGGGAGTGACCGGTAAAGGTGAACCCCAGCCCGGTTGCCTGCTGCATCAGGGCCGCGCAATAGCCGCCGTCAGCGTAGTGTGCCGTCATATAGTCCGGTTGCTCATCGCCGTAGAACGCCACCAGGTTGCTGATGAATTCCGGCAGGTGTGGCCACAGCCGTTCCTTCTCCAGGAATGCCGGTCCGCCACAGGGAACCCGAATGATGCGTACCCTGGACTGCTCTTCGTCGTAGTGATCCACCCGGGTATCGAAGCCCGGCCAGTCCGGGTCCTCGATCAGGCGTGTCACGATGTCCACGTGCATGCCCATCCGGGCCAGGGCCAGGGACAGCTCCTTGACATAGATCAGCTGACCACCGAAATCCGGATGCTCGGTGAGAAAGGAATCCTTGCGGTCGAAATTGCCCTGGGGATTCAGGAAGGCTATGCGCATGGTGACTGGTTCCTGTTCAGGCTGGTGATACCGAGTAGTCCTGGTTGACGATGACCTGGGCCCTGGACTTGTGGGAGGAGATGATGTCGTGCTCGATGGTCAGCACCTGGTCGATGAACGGGTCCAGCTCCGACGCGTCCCGCCGCCGCTTTTCCCGGTGGGCCCGGGTCTGCTCCCAGTCCCGATCGATGAAAACGTGGGCGTCGGCACTTTCCAGCAGCGTGCAGTAAGTGCCTTCCGCGATGGCGACCTGGGCGCCGTCGAACGACGCCTGCTCCTCGGTTACCGCGTCATCGGCGTAGATCACCAGGGGTTTGGTGACGCCGTCAGCGCCATTCTTGAACGCCGCGAGGTGCTCATTCAGCAGGTCGACCTTGACTTCCTGGGGACCCACCCAGCTGATGTCTTCCCGCCGGGCGCGGTCGTTGCTTTTGGGTGGGTACACAAAATAGTCATCCTGCTGGAATATAAAGCTCCTGATGCCAGCGCCCTCGAGCTGCTCCGCCACCGCGGCGGCGGTCTCCGATTTCCCGCTGCCTGACTCCCCGGCCACGGTCAGTGTGTAGCGAGCACCCGATGCCAGGGTGTCCTGGATCTGCTGCAGCAGGAGGTCGCAGATGCCTTCGGCGGCTTTCACGTGATGGGGTTCGATGACAATGCTGTCGCCCTGCATGGGTATGGCTCCGCGGCTGATTTGAGGTGATCTGAGTGTATCGGCGTGATCGGCCAATACAAGCCCAATGTGAACTGTGGTGAAAATTCAGTAGAACCCCTCGCGGACTGGAGTAATATTGCGTCAGGGGTCAGCCAGCTGAGGGGCAATAGAGCTGCCGAATAACAACAATGGACCAGTTCAATACGCACCTGTACGAACAGGTCTGGACGGATCTCAACTTCCGCCTGGATCGTATCGGTGTGGACCAGGGGCTGGGCGCCGCGCTGCTGGCCCTGCGTGATCACCAGCTGGAAACCGGGTTCATCACCGATGATCTGAGCGAGGTCGAGCGCATCCGCCTGCCCAACCGCCGCGGCAATCGTTCCTACTACGCCCAGTACAACCCTGCCCGGGCCCGCCGATTTTCCGGCAGCGGCGTGACCGAACCGCCCCCGGGCGCAGCCAAGGTCAACGATGGCTGTTTCCTGTGCCCGGAAAACATTCAGTGGCAGCAGTTCGGCCGGGAAGTGGGATACGACCTCCAGTTCGACGACCGCGAGTACGTGGCCTGGATGAATCCTTACCCGCTGGCACCCAGCCACACCGTCATCGCGGCCCGCAACCATATCCCCCAGTACTGGGGAGCAACCCCCCATCACCTGGCCCACATGGTGCACGATCTGCTGGATCTGGCGCACTTTTTGCCCGGGTGGATCGGCTTCTACAACGGCGAGGGGGCAGGGGCCTCCATCCCTCATCACCTGCACTACCAGTTTTTTCCCCGTCCACCTGACTATGGACGATTCCCTTTGGAGCGGGCGGTGTGGAGTTTTGGCGGCGATTCCCTGCTGGACCCGGTTCTGGTTGGCCGTTATCCGCTGGATTTTGCCTATTGGAAAGGCACCCATGAAGATGTCGTGCGTCGGGCACTGCCATGGATTGCCGCCTGGGCCCGGAAAGCCCGCATCGACCCGGACGCTACCGCCAATGTGATCGTCATCAACCAGGATGACGGCGAAGGCCTGCAGCTGTTTTTCGTGCCCCGGGACCGCCGCCGCGCGCGCTCCAAACGCATGACCGGAATCGTCGGCGGCCTGGAAGTGCTGGGCGAAATTGTCTGCTCCAGCGAAGACGAGCGCCGCCGACTGGCATCCAAGGAGCTGAACTACAAGACGGTCAAAGACATCCTCAGCGACGTTTCGGTTGGGCTCTGAGGGCTCACGGCCAGTAGCGGCGCGGAGGGACTCCCGCCGTACACGTTATCCTGGAATCTCCCTCTGAAAGTGGGTTCTGGATCCCTGCAATCGGGGCACTTTTTCGGTCGGGGGCGACGTTTCTCGCCTTTGGGGTTTCCTTTCTCGTCCTGAACTCGATCCCGGATCATGTCCGGGATGACATGTGGAGGGCCCTTCGGGCTGTTGTTTGAATTCAGGATCCATCTGAGAGGGGGTTCTGGAGTGCCTTCGATCCAGGCGGTGGTTTGATCGGAGGCTTCGATTAAACACGTCGGCGGCGGAGACGGTCACTGACGATGGATTTGCCCCAGTCCAGTGCAGGCGTCAACGAATGCGACTTCGGATATTCAGATGGATCCTGAATCGAGTTCGATGAGATGGTCTCCTCCCACTTTTGTTAGCCGGCGTCGCGATGCGCCATGATGGACGAACTTGAAGTTCCATCAAAAAAGCGGAGGAGACCATGAGCCAGATTACTATGATCGGATTGGATACAGCAAAGCACGTGTTTCATGCCCTGGGTTTTGATCGGGCCTGGAAAGAGCAACTGCGCAAGACACTGCGGCGTAACCGGGTGCTGAAGTTCTTTGCCCAGCTGCCGCCCACGGTGGTGGCGATGGAAGCCTGCAGCGGCTCGCACTATTGGGCCCGCGAGCTTGAGAAACTGGGCCATACCGTGCGCTTGATCCCGGCCCGGGACGTGCGGGCGTTGCGCCGGGGCCAGAAGAATGATTTCAACGATGCCCGGGCCATTGCTGAGGCGGCGGGCCGACCGGACCAGCGGTTTGTGCCGATCAAGGGTGTCACCGATCACGACTTTCAGTTGCTGCAGCGCCTGCGGCGGGGATATATCAACGCGCGTACCGCGCAGAGCAATCGGATCCGTGGGCTGTTGGCCGAGTATGGCCTGGTGTTGCCCAAAGGGCTGGCGGCGCTGCGGCGGCGGGTGCCGGAACTGCTGGAAGATGGCGACAATGACCTGAGCGCGGTGGTGCGCCATCTGCTGCACCAGGCCCTGGAATACCTGCGACAACTGGATCAGCAGATTGCGACCTGTGATCAGCAGATGAAACAACAGCTTCAGCACGATGAGCTGGCCCAGCGGTTGCTGGCCGAGCCGGGCCTGGGCGAGGTATCGGTGGCCTGCTGGCGGGCTGTCATCGGCGATGGCCGCTGGTTCCGGCGGGGCCGGGACGTGTCAGCTGCCATCGGCCTGGTGCCGCGGCAGCACACCACCGGAGGACGACCCCAGCTGCATGGGATCACCAAGAGCGGCGACAAGGAGTTACGCAGCTTATTGATCCACGGCGCCCGCTCAGTAGTGCGCCATGCGCACAAAAAGGACGACCCCTTGAGTCACTGGATCTGTCAGCTCATCGCCCGCCGCGGCGTCCACAAGGCCACCGTGGCGCTGGCCAACAAAATGGCCCGCCGGGCCTGGGCGATCAGCGTGTACGGCGATGAGGTCAGATCCTACTGATCCGACGCCAACGCCTTCCTTCCCACTTGATATGCGATGTCGATGACACTACAGGTCACACCAGCACACAGAAAACCTGATCATCCTGGCGGCCCCCGAGGCCTGAAGTTCGTAGAGGACTGTGTGTGCGGAACCTCATCGAGGCCAGCGAGAACTGATCTCTCGCGATTAAAGGCCGGATATACGAGAGCATCCTGTCCCTGTCACCGAACATTGCAACTCGGGAGGAGACCATATACAGGATGACGTTTTAAGGAGGGCGCTGCGCGCCGATTTTGTGAAATGGTGCCCCGACCAGGATTCGAACCTGGGACCTACGGCTTAGGAGGCCGTCGCTCTATCCAGCTGAGCTACCGGGGCTTTTTTGAATCTAAGCGTTATTGAATGGATCAAAAGTGTAACTCAAGATGCGTGGGGACCTGACAACAAATCCCCTCCCACGCAGCTTGCATCGCTGGCCAAGTCGGTCTTCGAGCCGGCCGTCCCGGCCACTTTTCAGCGACGCAAGCTTCACCTATTCGGCCCCCGTGAATTCGAGTTCGTGCAGCCAGGCCGCGTGGCGCGGTGCTTTCTTGGTCTGGCTCCATTCCTCCAGCATGGCGGGTGCCACGCGCTTGAGTTCGTCGATCTGGTCCTGGGTGCAGGTGTTGGCCACCAGTTCCAGGCGGTGTCCGTTGGGGTCGAAGAAGTAGATCGACTGGAAAATGCCGTGGTTGGTGGGGCCAACCACCTCCAGGCCCTCGGCTTCCACCCGTTCTTTCGCCGCCAGCAGTGCCGGGTAGTTTTCGACTTCGAACGCGATGTGCTGTACCCACTCGGGCGTGTTGCGGTCGCGGTCCATGTCGGGTTTGGTCGGCAGTTCGAAGAACGCCAGAACATTGCCCATTCCACAATCCAGGAAGACGTGCATGTAAGGGTCAGGTTCTTTGGTGGACGGCACCCGGTCCTCGGCAAATGCCACCGTAAACTCCATGTTCAGCACGCGCTGATAGAAATCGACGGTCTCCTTGGCGTCCCGGCAGCGATAGGCGACATGATGTATGCGTTTGATATCCATGCTCAGGCCTCGGAACCGACAACGCCGCGCTGAATCTGGTCTCGCTCGATGGACTCGAACAGGGCCGAGAAATTGCCCTCGCCGAACCCTTCGTCGTCCTTGCGCTGGATAAACTCGAAAAACGTCGGTCCAACCATGTTGGCCGAGAAAATCTGCAGCAACAAACGGTTTTCGCCCCCTTCCGTTGTGCCGTCGAGCAGGATGCCGCGGGACTGCATTTCCTGGGTCGGCTCGCCATGGTTGGGCAGCCGCTCCTCGAGCATTTCGTAGTAGGTCGCCGGAGGCGCCGTCATGAACTCGATGCCCTGCTCCTTGAGGGCGTCCCAGCAGGCGTACAAGTCGTCGCAGGCAAAGGCGATATGCTGGATGCCCTCGCCATTGAACTCCATCAGGTACTCCTCGATCTGCCCTGTTCCCTTGGAAGCTTCCTCGTTGAGCGGAATACGAATCTTGCCGTCCGGTGCCGTCATCGCCTTGGACAGCAGTCCGGTGTATTCACCCTTGATGTCGAAGTAGCGGATCTCGCGGAAGTTGAACAGGTCTTCGTAGTACTTGGCCCAGTACTCCATCCGGCCGCGGTAAACGTTGTGGGTGAGATGGTCGATGATGGTAAATCCGCATCCCTTGGGGTGGCGGTCAACCCCTTCGATGAAGTTGAAATCAATGTCGTAGATGGAGGAGCCGTCCTCGTATCGATCGATGAGATAGACCGTCGCGCCACCAATACCCTTGATCGCAGGCAGTCGCAGTTCCATGGGGCCTGTCGGAATTTCAACGGGCTGGGCACCCTGTTCGAGCGCGCGGTTGTAGGCGTGGTGTGCATCGCGGACACGGAAAGCCATGCCGCAGGCACAGGGGCCGTGCTCACGGGCGAAGTACCAGGCACGGCTCTTCGGCTCGTAGTTGATGATGAAGTTGATGTCTCCCTGGCGCCACAGCGTGACCTCCTTGGAGCGGTGCTTCGCGACCTCGCTGAAGCCGAGCAGGGCGAACGCCTCTTCAAGGACGCCGCGATCAGGCGCGGAAAACTCGACGAATTCGAATCCGTCCAGTCCCATCGGGTTTTCGAATAAGTCAGCCATGGCAGAATTCCCGTGAAAAGAATTTCACCATTATGCGCGGAATGAGCGAAAAATGTGTCCTGAATGCGCTATTATATCGGCTAAGCTGAAACAGAAATTTCAAATATTTAACAAATATGGAACAAGTGCTCGAATGGAATTGAATCGCTCCGATCGTCTACTGTTAGCCGAGCTGCAAAGAGATGCCAATCGCAATCAGAGCGAACTTGCCGATGTTGTCGGCATGTCGCGCACGTCCTGCTGGCGGCGCATCCGGGACTTCGAAGAGGCAGGGCTGATCGAGCGGCAGGTCACGTTGCTCAATCCGCGGCAGGCCGGCTTCACGATTCAGGCGCTCTGCCTGGTCGCAATGACCAAACACACGGACCAGACCCGGGACAGTTTCGAGCGGCACGTGTCGCAGTTGCCGGAGGTCATGGAGTGTTATTCGATATCCGGCGACCGCGACTACCTGTTGCAGATCATCGCGAAGGACATGGACAGCTACAACGACTTCCTCAATGCGCAAATCCTCCGCCACGAAGCGGTGCAGTCTGCGAGTTCCACCTTCGTTCTGAAGCGCATCAAGTACTCGACGGAGCTTCCGATCTTGCAGACTGACTAGTTCAGCCATCCCGGACCATCACGCATTGACCGTCATGGCACTCAGGGTGCGCGACAGGGCATCGATACATGCAGCGGCCGGGGCAACGAAGATGAAACATTGTAACGATGCGCACAGCGGCGTCGAACTGCATGTTGTTGACGGCTGCATAACAGCCAAGCGGGCAGCCGGGGAACACGACAGCGCAGTCCACGTCAGTGACGCAGAACCCCATGTCCCTTAGGGTGGCCTGGATTTTTGGCAGGCGGTCTTCCCGGTTCTTGACGCACTCGTCTATCTGTCGATTCGACCTGGTTCGGTATTCGTCTGGAATAAGAAACTCGACTGTGGCTTGCTTCGGTGAAGTACCGTGTTGGAAAGGGGTATCGACGGACCTCGCCATCGCATAAATCAATGTTGAGACAACGATGGCCGCACCCGTCAGAAACGCAGCGTAACGAAGAAGCCGGTATTTGCCGTCAGAAGCCATCGTGTACCGCTAGTGTATCGAGAGTGGTGACGCAATGTGATATTTAACGGCGCGAGGGGATTGTGAGCAGCTATCGGGGGCGTCGCTGCTCTTGTTCAGCCGTTGCCAACTTCCTCGAAGCCATCGCCGAACAGGATCATGGCGGGGCCGCCGGGATCACGGATGGTTCCATCATCGATCCCGTCGCTGTCTCCGAGGCCGCCGTCCACCAGGGTGATGGTGATCACGTTGTCCCCATCATTACTGCCGATGGGAATCCTGACCCAGCTGCCGCCGTAGTATTTCCAGTACTGGCTGCCAACCCCGACATTGTCGGGAAAGATCAGGGTGACCGTAACCGAGCCTCCTGCGACCACTCCAGTAATGTCAAAGCCCATGAATCCGTGAACGAAATCTCCTGACAGCGGCACAGAGTCCTGGGCTTCCTGGGACAGTTCGGAAAGGTCCAGGGCCTGCATGCTGGTAACGTCCACCTCGCCGCTGTCCGGCATGATGTCGACCACACCTGAACCGGTTGCCGTGGCCAGGCTTCCGGTAATCTCCGGGTCGCCCCAGACCTGGAACAGGAAGTCATATTCGGGATCGGCCTGTGGCCACGTAGCGCCGCGGTCCAGGCTGGCCGCGGCATTGCCGTTCAGATAGGTTTTTGCGGCCTTCCACTTGATGGGGTCTCCGGTACTGCCCACCACGACGGCGTACTCCTTGCCAGCAGTCAGCTGCACCGTGTCACTTAGCAGGATCTCATACCAGGCACCGGAGGTACTGGTGGTAATGCTCGCCATGGATATTGACCCACCTGCCAGGTCCGACCCCATGGGAACCTCAGCGTCACCCCATGAGAAAGTTGCACCCTCCGTCGCACGGATGGACACCACAGCCGATCCACCAAGCCCGAATGCCTGGCGGTACATTTTGAGCTGGACGGCATTGACGTTGTGACTGGCGGACACCCAGAAGGTCTGTGCGTGATAGTCCCAGCCGAACGTGGTGAACGGCGCCCCCTCCAGGGCTCCGCTGACGTAGTTTTCGTATTGGGTCTCTACCGCTGCCACTCCCCCGGTATACAAGGTCATCAGTGGCGCGGCTGCGATAACGGACAACGCAAGCAACAGCCGCGAAAGCCTGGCTGTACGTGGGTCCATGTTGGTGAATATGGAGGCAGGTTCTGGCGGCTGTTATGCGTACATCCCGAAGTTGCAGACCATGGCGGCACCAGGCCCGTTTAATTCCTCAGGGTAGACGGATCACCCCGGCAGCGCCGCTTGCGCCAGCACCAGGCGTAGTCCCGGCGGTCGTAACACCAGCCGCCCATGCGGTAGGTCCCCTGTTTCCTGCAGGCTTTGTAGGGAATGGCGCCGGCGTAACCGTGACTGTTGCAGAAATCGTTCTTGTTGCCGTCGGTCCAACCCATGGCGTGAATGGCCGGGCAGCCGGCCCCGGCACACTGGGGATGGCTGCCTTTATTCATGGCCACCATGACATCGCCTGTCCGGCAGGGACCGGCGCACTGCACGTATTCCGTGCCGTCCGAATCCCGGCAGATCCGGTGGCTGCGGGCCGGAATGGGTATGGCGGCCTCGGCCATTTTCCTGGCCATGCGGTCGGCCGGGTCTTCATCGGCCATTGCGCTGAATGATCCAGCGGCACACAGGACCAGGGCCAGAATCAATCGCAACATGGCGGCTCTCCTGGACACTCAACATCCAGCCTAGCACCGGGCTTTTCATTCCAACAATGGGTGATTGCCGCTAGCCTGAATATTTCACGAGTTTCGCTCTGGGATCGTTTTTTTGATTCAGATTCCATGGGTTGGGACTGAATCTGCTTATGCTGGAAAAGAACACTATGTCACCGCTGCCGGATTGCCGCCTGATGTCGCGGCGCATCTCGGCCGATCCCGCTATCGCCATAGCGGGGCTATGCCTCAAGCGCGATCGGCCAAGCTGCACTCGTGACATCAACCGGCAATTCCGGAAACTCATAAAATACTCAGGCTAGTCGGACCTGGGCCGAATCGGCCAGGGGTCACTCGAAACTGTCAGCGAATATCCGATCCACGCTCTGGCAGTAGTTCAAAATGGCCCCCATCACCTGGCTTCTTTCGATGGGCCCGGGCAGCGAGCTGAAGGGGAATCCCAGGTAAAGGGTATTGAAAACGATATCCTGGTTTTGCACCGCGATGGTTCCCACGTCACCCTGGAACGCTGCTTCGGCCATGGCAACCGGAGTCAGGGAATCGCTGCGATTGCTGATCCCCCCGCCAAACTGCAGGGAATAACTACCCGCCGGCGGTAGCCCGGCAAACTCCGGCGTATTGCCTGCGGCCGTGGTCTGGCCGGTGTCGGACTGGGCCATGTCTATGCCGAGGTAACCCTGCATCAGGGAGGTCAGACCGCGCACGCTGAAGTAATCCTGGGAACTCACCACCACGCAGGCGCCGGCATCGAGGAATTCACTCAAAGCGACCTCCGAGCTTGAACTTGGGCCAGTGACGCTGCCCGACGCGTTGCCGGTAAACCAGATGACCGCGTCATAAGCCTGAAGGTCGGCAGTTAACGGTTCGGCATCTCCCGCGCCGGTATCCCACACGGTGTATCCCGTCCCGGTGGCGTCCAGGGCCGCCGCGAAATCGGCCCGTGCGTCCGGCGCGTTGTCATCATCGTCCACCAGCAGCAGGGACAGGCTGCAGCTTGCCGTGTCGAACGCGACCACGGGCCCCGCAGCAGTGCCGCCGGCATTGGTGGCTTCGGCCTGGGTGAAGTAGGTGTTGCCGCAGCTCAGCCCGCTGATGTCGGCAGAGACGGAGGTCAGGCCATCGCCGCTGGAAAGGCCGTTGGGGGTTGCGGCCGTCACGGTGTTCATCGACCCCGGTGTCAAGCCGTAGCGGAACTGGATACTGCTGGTATTGCTGCCGTTGGGATCCACGGTTCCCTGAAGCGTGGCCGAGGTCTGGCTGACGGCCGTTGGTGTCTCGGTGGTGATCAGGGCCGTGTTGCAGGCGGCAGTGGTAAAGGTGGCGTTGCTGCCGTCGGCGGTGCCCTGGACATTGCTGGCGCTTACTCTGAAGTTGTAGAGCGTGTTGCAGCTCAGACCAGACAGGGCAGCGCTGACCGGTAGAGCGCCTGAACCTGAAACCGGGGACTCCGCCGCTGGCAACGTCATGCCGTAACCCGCCGTCAGTCCGTATTCAAAAATGACCGTGGAATTGCCGCTGGCATTGGGGTTTACCGTTGCGTTGAGCGTGGCACCGCCCTGGCCGATACCGCTGGCAGCCCCGGTATTGGCGCTGGGGGCCACGCAGTCGCTGGTGGTAAAACTCGACTCGCTGCCCATGGCCAGCGCTGGCTCGGAGCTGTCACCCAGCAATTGGAAATAGTAGGTGGTGGCGCATGCCAGTCCGGAAACGTCTCCCGACACCGCGGTAGCGCCGTCGCTGGATACAACCGTCGCGGGGGTGGCCGTCACGGTATGGGTCAGCGCGCCCGAGGTCAGACCATAGGCCAGGCGGATATCAGTCACATCGAAACTGCTGGGGTCGATGACCCCGGCCAGGGTTGCCGTGGTTCTGTCGATGGCGGAGGCCGAGCCGGTGGTGGCGGTGGCAGGACAGGCCGCGGTGACAAAATTCTCTTCCGCACCGCTGAGGGCAGCGGGCTGTGAGCTGTTGCCCAGTAGCTGATAATAATAGGTGGTGTTGCAGCCCAGGCCCGACAGGGCTGTGCTGACAGCGGTGACGCCGTCGGTGGACAGGACGGTATCCGGCGTGGCGGTTGCGGTGAGATCCAGGGCTCCGGGGGTTTCTCCGTAGGCGAAGCGGATCATGGACACATCAAACGATGCGGGGTCGATGCTGCCGTCCAGGATGGCCGAGCTGCGCGTGATCGCCGTTGCCCCACCGGTGCTTGCCGTTGCGGTGCCTTCGGGCGTCAGCGCCACGTTAAGCCACGTGGTAGCCGATTCGACGACGGTAAAGGGCTCATTGGCTGACGGCTGGTAGCCTGCTGCGGATACCGTGGCGCTGTAGCTGCCTGGGTTTTCGACCAGCTGATACTGCCCGACGATGTTACTGAAGGTATCGACGTTGCCGGTGGTGCTGATAAAGGCGCCAGCAATGGGCTGGCTGTTGGAGGAGTCGATAACAGACCCACGCAGGATGCCGGTCAGCGGCAGCGAGGTGGAGGTGAGCTGCAGGGAATAGGGTGCCGTGGCGCTGTTGGCCGCCGATACCCGAACATAAATGGTTTCATCCGGTCGCGTATTGGACCACGCCAGCATGTAGTCACCGGGGACCGGTGCCGTTCGGTTTTCGATCCGGGTCATGCACGACAGCATCAGCTGGGAACAACCCGATTGGGCCACGTACAGCTCCAGCTGGAACTGCTGGGTGGTGCCCGTCAGGGCAAACTCGAAGGTACCAACGGCGGCACTGGCCGGAAAATAGACCCAGTCTTCGTCGGCGGCGCTGTGAAAGTTGTGATTCTGCGGCTGGGCGCCAAGCGACAGTACGTTGGCCTGTGGAGGGGCGTTGTCGACTTCATAGGCATCGCGGCCGTCGCTGCGGGTGATGGTCAGCGATGTCTGGAAAGAGAGGTTGCCGGCCGCGTCGGCGGCGTAGATGGATACCGGGTAATCGCCGGCTGAGGGCCCGAATCCAGAGTTACTGGCGGCATAGCGGTTTCCTCCCTGGTCAGCCAGGTCGAAGCTCGCTGAAGCGATCAGCGGATCGGGGGAGGTGACGATTGCGAACACCCGATCGATGGTCCCGGTGCTGGTAACGTCGGTGACGTCGATTGTGGCCTGGCTGCCCGTGATGCTTTGATCCAGGGGATTGCCGCCAATCAGGGGGCCGTTACCCGCCTGGACCAGCCCCGGCCCAAGGAAATACCCCGCCGCGTTCAGGCCGTCGCTGCCGTCGTTGCTGATGCCGTTGCCGTTATCCTCGATCTGGGGAGTCTGGCTGTTGGAGGCAAAGTCCATGCCCTGGGCGCCGGTCTGAAAGGCATCCCGCAGACTGGCTCCGTTGACCACCGAGGACCAGAAGAACTGGGAAAAGCTGAAGCCGCCGCCGTTGAACAGGCTGCTGTTCTGAGAGGGCGAGGCACTGCTCACAAGGTATCGGATCTTGTCCGCGGGCGGCTGGAGTTGTGGAATGAAGGTCCCACTTTGATCAGATTCAATCACCACCACCACGGTTCCCGGCAGGCTGGCCTGCAGGGCATCCAGCTGAGTGTCCAGGCCGGCCGGCGTGAGCCGGTCGGTGGCGTCAACCCGGAAACCGGTCAGGTCGTAATCGCCCACCAGGTAAACCACCAGGTCCCTGGTATTGCTGGCAGCCCAGCTGGTGAGGGCGTTCTGGATATTGGCCGCGGTCGCCGGGGCATCCACGTTGGGTGCGCCGCTGTCGCTCAAGAAACGGATGTCCTCGACCGACCCATCCAGGTAACCCTGGGTTCGCAGGGACGCATACGCCAGCTGCGCGTTGATTTCGTGTTCCGCGAAACTGGCATCAGCGCTGTCGCCGCCGGTGACGATGAGTGCCCGCCGTGCCTGGACGTCGCCGACGGTAAAGCGCGTTTGGTTGGTGGGTGCCAGGGGATTGGGAAAAAAAGTGTTGCCCTCGGTGTCCTGGGCAAACACCTGGATGGTGTACTGGCCTTCACTGTCGAAGCTGTCGTACGTCGCCACGTAGGTGCTGGAGCCCTGGGAAACGGGCAGAAGATCAACAGTGGGGAATTCAAGCACCGGGTTGCTGCTCTGCCCGGTATCCAGGTCGGGGACCTGGATCACGGCCCATACCCTGGCGATGCCGTCGGGATCCGTTACCCCGAAGGCCTCGATCACAGCGCTGTTGCCGGATACCACCTGCTCCGGTGTTACTGAAGCGATCTGGGGGGCGTCGCTGGCGTAGTCGGTCCCGGCGCCCAGGATGATCCCGGTGAGACTGTCGGACTCGTCGGCCATGGAGAGGCCGTCGTTGTCGTAATCCACCAGGGCATCCTGATCCTGGAATGCTGCTCCGATACTGTCCCTGGCACGCTCGAAGGCCTGCTCAAGATCAAGGCCCAGCAGGATCCAGGTCCAGAACTGGTTGGAAAAGGAGAGGAAGCCGCCATTGGCGAAGTTGGCGTCCTGGCCTTCCGATGCCGAGGTGATGAAGATGCGATCCCCGGGGCTGGTTACCGCGGCCGAGTTACCCAGGTCATCCAGGAAAGAGCCGGATTCGCAGGCTTCGTAAATGCCGTAAAACCGGGTGGAGGATGAGGCCTGGAGGGTGTCCACGAAGCCCGCAAGATCGGTGGCTGACATCAGCTCGGTGGGGGTGAGACGGACCTGGTCGGTGTCGCCGTGATCGGCCAGGTAGAAGATCACCTCTTCAGCGCCTGTGGCCCAGTTGGTCAGGGCATCCCCGACGTTGGCCAGGCTGACATCCGCGTCCACGTCATTGGCCAGGCCGTCACCGTCAATATCCAGGTCCAGGTCCGGGCTCAGAAACTGGATCCGATCCCGGTCCAGCCCCTGGTAGCGCAGGGTGGTGTAGGCAAAATTCAGGTTGGCCTGGGTCTCATCCCACAGGTCATTGCCTGCATAGGGCCCACCGGCGGAAACCAGGACTGCCAGCACGTCGCGCCCCAGGGTCACCGTGCTGTCCAGTCGCTGGACGCGTCGCAGGGTTCGGTCCAGGACGAACAGGTCGTCGCTATCAGTGAAGGTCAGGCTGATGGGATTGACGTAACTGTCAGGAAAAAATCCGTTGCGTCCCTGGCTGCCGATCTGGGTGCCGTCTGGTGAGAACTTTAAAATGCTGGGGGGATTGGACGTCGGGTCTCGTTGCCCCACGGCGAAGGAGCCGTCCGGCGCCACGGCGAAGCTGGTGACGTCGGAAAAATTGCTGCCGTCAACGGTAATTCGCTGATCGGTCTGGCAGACACCGTCGGTCGTATAGGTGGACAGCAGCCCGCTTTCTGAGTCGAGAAAATAGAGCAATCCCGAAGCGCCCAGGTCACTCTTGACGGTGCGTGTGATGGGGCACACCGGATCGGAGGACTCATTGATGGTGGTGGCGTCGGTGCCATCGGCTTCGACCGCACCAAACTGGTTTTCACCGATGGGATAAATGACGCCGAAACGGTCGGCGTGCACATCGCTGACGTCGCCAAAACCGTCAGTGAAGCTCCCGTCCAGGGCTACCGCCGGCCCAATGGGCGTGCCGTCGTCGGCCTGGAACAGGCTGATCACAAATCGCGGCCGTGCCTCGACCTGCTGATCGAAAACCCCCGCTACGGATACGTTGGCGACCTGGGTCAGGAATACCTGGAGAGTCTTGTGCTGGTCCGGCGCCAGGCCGTCGCTGATATCCCGGGACCAGCGCGCGGTACCGTCGGCGTCAAACCTCTGCAGGGTCTGCTTGCGGCTGTCGATGACGTAGGCGTTGCCGGCATCGTCAATTTTCACATCGGTCGGGTCGATCAGTTCTCCGTTGCCCGTTCCGGCGTTGGAAAATCGGCCGCCGTAAAGAATGGTGCCGCCGGCTGATGAATCACCGGTAAACTTGAATCGGTCGATGCGGAATTCCGTGGAATAGACATAGCCGTCACCCCGTTCGTTGCTCACCACCCGAAGCGGTGCGAACGGACCCAGCAGGCCGGGAGGGGGCGGCAGCAGGGCACCTGCCGCTCCGGCCTGGGTGTAAGGCCGCAGGCCGGTGTTGGTGACGGCCACGATGATGTTGCCCAGGGGGTCTGTGGTAGCGCCCTGGTTGGAAACGGTAATGACCGTGGAGCGTTTAACCGGAGCGCCGTCGAAATCCGGCGCATCGGGTTCATCATAAAGGTGGACCTGGACGCTGGACGAAATCACCAGCAGTCCATCGTCCCGGGCGTGTATGGCGTTGGCGTTGGTGATGCCCAGTGGATACCGACCCAGCAGGTTGCCGCTTTTATCGAATCGGTGCAGTTCGCTGCTGCTGATCACAAATACGCAGCCGTCACCGCCGGGGCACCCCTCATCGGTGACGGCCACGTCCAGGGGCGTTCCACTGACGCCGTTGAAACTGGCGATCCGGGCGCCGGTGGAATCCAGCCGTACGGGAACAGGGTCAATGGAAACACCGTCTTCCAGGTAGGTGATCAGGGTGCTGAAGCCCTCCCGATCCACCGCCAGGCGAAACGGTTTCACATTACCGCCGGCCTCGCCTTTCAGCGCCTGTCCGGTTATCGGCAGTCCATCGAGCGTCATACGATCGATGCGGAAGAAGTCCGGGTTGCCCACCAGAAACTGGGAGCCCCGGGTCGAGATATCCAGGTCGCCGGAGACGTTGTTGAAATGCCAGGGGCGGGTAATCAGCGGGTACAGCCGCTGGTAGTCGTAGCTGGGCACCGCTTCGTCAGCAACTGAAATGACAAAGGTATCGACGATGGCTGGCAATGGATCGCCCTGGGCGGTGACGGTGACCGTAATGTCTCCCACCTGGTTGGGTACTCCGGAGATCACTCCGCTGCTGGCATCACCGGAAAGTCCGGTTCCGCTCAGTCCGAAGAAGATAAACGTCAGGGCATCACCATCAGGGTCAAAAAAATACGAAGCGACATCCAGGAAGTAGGGCTGGCCGAGTACCGCGACCTGATCGGGTACCAGCCGCAGCTGTTGAACCGAGCCGCCCCCCTTTAGTTGAACGCATAGATTCTCCGCTATTACATCGACGCCACACTCCGAAGCGGGTTTCCAGGAAGAACAGCTTCCCACGTCGGGAGAACGAAAGGCCCAGGGGACGGGGTCGAGAGCATTGGGGTTCTGGTCGATGGAAAACCGGGATTCGCCAACAGCAATGTCGGAATCCAGCGAGACGCTGACCCAGTACTGGCCCGCGATCTGCTCAATCCGGCAGACCGGCGACAGGTCAACCTGGAATCGCCGGTCGTCGATGACCTGGGCTTCAACGTCGGTGTAGGAACAAACCGGTGGGGCTACCTCGTTGGGCAGGCCAAAAAAATCGTTGTAGATTTCCACCGTGGCCATGTAGGTCCCACCGGTCAGCGGGACATCGGATTGACCCTGGACCAGCACGGAATCGATGTCCCACTGTCCTATAACCCGAAAGTTGTCAGCTGAAAACGCGGACTCGGCAACGGTGCCGCCGTCGATGATCTGGTAAGCGGATGCGCCTTCGGATTCCACGCATCGGGGCCCGATCTGGTTGAACAGCACCCCAGCCTGGACTGACCCAGCGACCATCAGCCACGGAATCGCGGCAAAAAGAATCCCGGCGCGAAGCTTCCCTTTCATTTTCCCCAGAACCGAACTGCGCAACAGTCACTATAGCGTGGGGCCGCCGCTGGTGCATGGAAGAGAATGCGGTCTTCTGTGGCGCGTCAGCGTTCCCTCATTCCAACCGGAGCGCGTTGGCCTGCATCAAATTCGACCGCGTGTATCCGCCCCGCTGCAGGCAGCAGCAACGAGGTGGCGAAAACCAATAGAAGCGTTGTCTTTGTCATCGGGGGTCTCTGGCATGGCAGTCTCAGATATGACGTGGCCAACGCAGAACTGTTACCGACTGACGAAGCTTTCGTGAAACCCAAGGAACCATGTCTCATTTCACATGGCCTGCACGGCAACGAATGAAGGATAATGGCGGTTTTCGTCACATCGATCCGCACTTTTGGCCATGATCCGAACCATTGAGCTTTGTCGGCGCTTCCACGTGGGTGATACCTGGGTGCACGCGCTGGATCATGTGGATCTGGAAATAGCTCCCGGGGACTTTGTGGCGGTAATGGGGCCATCGGGCTCGGGGAAGTCCACGCTGATGAACATCCTGGGCTGCCTGGACACTCCGGACGAGGGCCGCTACCAGCTGCTGGACCAGGAGGTGGCGCAGCTGGATGACGACCGGCTGTCCCAGATCCGCAACAGCCACATCGGATTCGTTTTCCAGAGTTTTCACCTGCTGCCCCGGATGACGGCGCTGGAAAACGTGTTGATGCCGCTGCGCTACAACAACAGCGTCGAGGCCTCGGATCGCCAGCGCGGCGTTGATCTCATGGACCGGCTGGGACTGTCAGACCGCATGGATCACCGACCCAACCAGCTGTCCGGTGGCCAGCGCCAGCGGGTGGCCATTGCCCGGTCGCTGATCAACCAGCCGCCCCTGCTGCTGGCCGATGAACCCACCGGCAACCTGGACAGTCGAACCTCGGAAGAGATCATGGAACTGTTCGAAGAGCTGAACGGCGGTGGACAGACCATCCTGATGGTGACCCACGAAGAAGAGATTGCCGCGCACGCCAGCCGGGTCATCCGCATGCGCGACGGGAAAATTGAGCATGACAGCAAGACTCGCCACTAGTTTAGGTGCAGCGGCGGTGGCCGCCTGCTGGTGTCTGGCCGGGACCGCCCAGCCGCTGCTGACCGGGGTGGTGGAAGATGTCCGCGCCCAGACCATCGAGATGCCGTCGCTGCCTGGAGCGTGGCAGCGGCGAATCGAGTGGATGGCTCGCGAAGGAACCCAGGTGGAGCAGGGTGAGCTGGTGATCCGCCTGGATCCTGGCGACCTGATCGCCAGGGAAGAGCAGGCCCGGACCGACCTGGAGAAACGGGAGCTGTCAGCCAAGCGCCGGGTGGACGAGCTGAAGCTGGCGGTGCTCGACGCCGAAAAGGCCCTCGCCCAGGCCGAGTCCGATGTGAAGCTGGCAGAGCTGGATGCGGTGATCCCCAAGTCCACCATCCCGCAGTTGGACTATGAGCGGTACCAGCTGACCCTGGAGACGGCGAAGAAGGACCTGGTGCGGTCCCAGGCCCAGTTGCTGAACAAGCAGGCAGAGCTGGAGGACGTCACCGAGGAGTCGCGGCTGGAGGTTCAGCAGGCCCAGTCCAATTACCAGCGCACCAGGGATGCACTGGAGGCCACCGAGATCAAGGCGGAAAAGGCCGGGTTCATGATCTACGGTGAAAACCCGTTTTCCGGTAAGAAAATTTTTCCCGGCGAAACCCATTACAGCGGTTTCGAGATCGCTTCCATCGCCAGCCGCAACGACCTGCAGATGCGATTCTGGGTGCACGAGGCCGACATCCTCAGGGTGCGGCCGGGTACCGTTATCCAGGTGACTCCAGACGCACAGGGATCCAAGTCGTTCCCCGCTTCCGTGGTGTGGGCCTCCAGCCAGGCCGTCGAAAAGCAGGACTGGAGCGCCAGTGGGTACTTTGAAGTGCTGGCGGAGCCGATCGAGGCCGTTTCGGATTCCGTCATGCCCGGCATGAGCGTGATGGGATTGGTGACCGGTGAGCCCGCGTCAGACCAGGGTCTCTCCCAGGCCGGATCGCCATCCGACACCGGGCAGCTGCCGTGAAGCGGCTGTTGGCTGTTCTGCTGCTGGCGGCCGCGTCGGTACAGGCCCAGGACTGGGTCACGGTGGAGGTGGACGACCGGCCCATCACCGTGGACGCCACCGGCATCGTGGCATCAGCCGGGGCCATGCGCTTTGGTCCGCCGCCGTCCCGCTCCTGGCGTATCACCATCACCAAGCTGGCCCGGGAAGGCTCCCGGGTAAAGGCGGGCGAGGTGCTGGCGCAGTTTGACGGCAGCGCCACCGATGACCGGGTACGCAGCCTGACCGGGGATCTCAACGCCAAGAAATCCGAACTGGAATCCCTGGGGGAAACCCAGGCCCGGGAAATCGAGGAGGGCCGGGTCCAGCTGGCCGCCGCCAAGAGCTCGGCGGAAAAGGCGGCCCGCAAGGCCGACGTCAGTGCCGAGCTGTATGCCAGCCTGGAGTACCAGAAGCTGCTGCAGGAAAAAGCTGTGGCCAAGGTGCTTTACGAGCAGGAGCAGCGGCGGACCGAACTGGTGGCCCAGGTGCGCGAGGCCAAGCGGGCGGAGCTCGAAGCCGACGTTCGCCGGCTGGAAAGTGAACTGGCTGGTGCCAAAAAAGAACTCGACTCTTTCACCATACGCGCTCCCCGGGATGGCCTGGTCATTGTCGGCACCGACCGTGAAGGCCAGAAGCTTGACGTCAACGACGCGGTCAATCCGGGTATCGTCGTTGTTGAACTGGCGCGGGAAGACGACCTGATGATTCAGGCCGAGGTGCCGGAGTATGCGGCGGCCTCCCTGCATACCGGGCAGAAGGCCCGGGTCGTGATCGAGGCGGCCGGCGGCGTTGACGTGATCGGAGAGGTGACGGCGGTCGCCAGTATCGTGCGGCGCCAGTCCCAGTATTCCCAGGCCATGGTGCGCGACGTGGATGTCAACATTCCTTCCGCGGCGGCCGGCCGGCTGCGCCCGGGCATGACCGCCAAAATCACCATCGAGGTGGATGTGGAAACCAGCGCGCTGGCCATTCCCGACGAGGCCATCGCCTATCGCGACGGTAAGCCGGGAGTGAACGTTCGTGGTGACGGCTGGCGCCCGGTGGTGCTGGGGCGTGCGAGCGCCGGAATGCACGTGGTGAGTTCCGGATTGAGCGCCGGAGACCAGGTAGAGATGCGATGAAGATGAATAGACTGATCCCCCTACTACTGGCGGCAGCGCTCGGTGCGGGCTGTGCCGAGGGACCCGACAGCAGTGCGGCGCTCACTGCCAGCCGTACCAGCGAAGAGCTCACGGTTTTTGCCTACGGGGAGCTGGTGGCATCGGAATCCCTGCCCATAGCGTTACCGCCCTCGGTACGGATGGGTTTCAATATCTCCTGGATGGCGCCCGAATTTTCAGATATCCGTGCCGGTGACGTCATTGCCCGCTTCGACGATGTGCAGGTGCGGCTGGACCAGGAAAGCACGGCGCTGAACGTGGCCAAATCCGAGTTCAAGCTGGCCAACGTCGAGCGCAGCGGTGAGCTGGAAAAGACGCGCATTGGCCATGAGACCATCCGGGTTGAGGGAGAGCGGGACATCTCCGAGGCATTTGCCACCGTGGACGAGCGGCTGTTCAGCCGCAATGAAATCATCGACGCGCTGTCGGACCTGGATTTCCTGGATGTCGAGGCCTCCTACCTGAGCTGGCAGGCCATGACTTTCGATCAGCGGACCCAGGCGGAGGAGAACCTGATCAAGGCGGAACGCCAGGGTGAGCTGACCAAGCTGGAAAAACAGGAAACGGCCCTGGGGATGATGGAACTGCGCAGCCCCGCGGACGGCACCTTTGTCTACGCTCGCACGCCCTGGGGCGAAAAGCTGGGTAAAGGCAAGCGGGTTTTTCCCGGTATGCCTATCGGGCTGCTGCCGGTTCGCGGCAAGGTCAAGGCGCGACTTTACGTTCCCGAAAACGACGCCGTCGGCCTGGCGGAAGAGCAGCGGGTCAAGATCCGGCTCGATGCCGCCGCCGACAGACTGTTTGACGCCAGGGTGGTTTCCATTTCGCCGGTTGCCAGTCCACGCAACCGTAAGGATCCTCAGAAGTTCTTCAGCGTTGAGGCGGTGCTCGACCAGGTGGATCCGGACCTGATGAAAGTGGGCAGCCGCCTGCGGGCCCATATCATCACTGGTGAGGTCAATGAAGGAATCCTGGTTCCCGCCCAGTCCGTATTTAGCGACGCGGACAGTGCCTATGTCTTTCTGCTGGATGGCGCGACGCCTGTACGCCACGCCGTGGTGGTGGGTCAGCGCAGTCCTGACCTGGTGGAAATCACCGAGGGACTGGATGAGGGCGACCGGGTGAGCCTGATCGCACCCGGTGAGGGTGCCGGATGAAACCCGCCGTGGAACACCTGCTGCTGGACATGCGACAGGCCCTGGGGCAGCTGGCCCACCACCGGCTGCGCACCGCGCTGACCCTGTTGGGAATGATTTTCGGCGTCGGTGCCGTCATCGCCATGCTGGCGGTGAGCGAGGGCGGCAAGCGAGAAGCCCTGGAGCTGATCGAAGGCATGGGCCTGCGCAACCTGATCGTAGAAGACCGTGAGCTGGACAGCGAGACCCTGAAGGAAGTGCGCAAGTATTCAGCGGGACTCAACGTCCGTGATGCCGAGTCCGTCACCACCACGCTGCCGTTTGTTGAGAACTGGGCCGGTGGCCGGCAGTTCCGCACCTGGACCCTGTTCAGCCGCGAGGGACAGAGCCGGGCGGGAGTCATTGCCGTCAGTCCCGATTTCTTTGATCTGACCAGTCTTTCCGCCGGCCGCGGTCGCCTGTTCAATGAGACCGAAGACCAGTCGTTTGCCCAGGTGGCGGTGCTGGGCAGCGCTGCGGCTCGAGACCTGTTTCCCAACGGCGACGCGGTGGGCAAACACGTCAAGGTAAACCACCTGTGGCTGGAGGTGATTGGCGTACTGGAGGACCGGCAACTATCCGACTCACAGTTCGAGGGTCGGGAGATCGGGGGTGAAGCAGACAATGTCTACCTGCCGCTGCAGACCGGCCTGGCCCGGCTGAAGCGGGAAGAGCTGTCCAGCGAGCTGGACACGGTCAAGCTTCGCCTGGACGGCGAGATTGCGCCGGGCACCGCCGCATCCGCCATCGAGCACCTGCTCAATCGTCGCCACGGCGATCAGAACGACTACCAGATCGTGGTGCCGGCCCGACTGCTGGCCCAGCACCAGCAGACCCAGCAGATCTTCACCATTGTCATGTCCGCGGTGGCCGGCATCTCACTGCTGGTGGGCGGCATCGGCATCATGAACATCATGCTGGCCAGCGTGATGGAGCGAAAGTCGGAGATTGGCCTGCTGCGGGCCGTCGGGGCCCGGGAAACCGATATCATCCGCCAGTTCCTGGTGGAAGCCACCGTTATTGCGCTCATTGGCGCGGGGGTAGGGGTACTGCTTGGCGTTGTTCTGGCTTATACGATCGCTGCGTTTGCGGGATGGGCCGTAGCCTGGTCGCTGCTGGTCATGGTGGTGGCGGTACTGGTCTGCATGGCCATAGCCGTTGGTTTCGGCGTTTACCCCGCGGTATCCGCAGCCCGTATGGACCCGGTGCTGGCCCTGCAGTCGGACTAGTATCCTGCTAGCCTCGCCCGCTTGTGCGGCGGCTGGATCCGATCCAGACGATCAAGCCTGCGGTCACAAAAGGAATCACACGCTCGGCAATATCCCCGGGCGTGTTGGGCAGCGAGTAAATCACCGCCGTCAGGCCAAATCCTGCCAGCATGGCACTCAACAGGGCCCAGGTCTGGATCTTCCGGCCCAGGATGCGGCCCATGACGATGGGGCCGAAGGCGGCGCCAAGGCCGTTCCAGGCAAACAGGACCCGGCTGAAAATGGAGGCGGGCAGGGCAATGGCGATGGCCACGGCGATGCCACACAGCAGGGCGATGGTGATGCGTGATACCAGCAGGGCCCGCTCAGGATGACCCTTGAATAAACCCATGTCGTAGGCCACAGACGAGGCCGCCACCAGCAGCTGGCTGTCAGCGGTGGACATGATGGCGGACAGCACGGCGGCGGTGATGATGCCGCCCAGCAGCGGCGGAAACAGTTCACTGGTGAGCTGGAAAAACAGCGATTCGCCGTCGGCAGCCTCAGCCATCAGCAGGTGCCCGCACCAGCCGGTTACCAGCATGCCGGCCAGCACCACCAGGAACCAGCTTATGGCGATGATCCGGGCCCGGCGCAGGGCCTGGTCGTCTTTCAGCGCCATGAACCGGTTCAGCAGCTGGGGCTGACCGAAAGTGCCCAGGCCGATCAGCATCATCCCCAGCACAAACCCCAGCCCCATGATTCCAACGTGTTCCGAGGTCCAGCTGAGCTGGTCAGGCGTGCTGACCAGCCGCAATCCCGCAACCAGGGCATCGGGTCCGCCCACGGCCATGACCGCCGCGATGGGCAGCAGGACCGAGGCGATACACATGAGCAGGCCCTGCAGGGCATCGGTAACGCTGACTGCCCAGAACCCACCCAGCAGGGTGTAGACCAGTACTACCGCGCCGCCGATCCAGATGCTCTCGTTGCGGCTGATGGAAAAATTGGCGGCAAAGGTGTTGCCAGCGCCCTGGAACTGGGCGGCGACATAAAACATGAAGCAGAACAGGATAATCAGGGAGGCCACTGCCACCACGGCTGCGCGTCCCTGGCCGCCCCCCCGGGGCGCGATCACGTCGGTCAGCGTGATGCAGTCACGCTGGTCGGCCATGCGCCGCAGCGCCGGCGCTATCCAGAACCAGGCCACTACGTGGCACAGCACGATACCCGGCAGCAGCCAGACTGCGCCCAGGCCCATGGAGAAGGCAGCGCCGCTGACGCCCAGCAGCGTCCAGGCCGATGACGAACTGGCAGCGTAGCTGATGGAGGCGACCACGGCACCGAGCTGCCGGCCGCCCAGGAAATAGTCGCTGGCGTCCCGGGTCCGGCGCTGGGCCCACAGGCCAATGCCCAGCAGAACAAACTTGTAGGCGATCAGCGTTATCAGGACAATTGTGGCTCTTTCCATCGAGAGTCTTCCAAATGGCGCGAAAGGATCTTTCGCTGGGCTATCCCTTGTGCCTGGCAGGACTGGTTATCGGCTTGCTGGCGCTGGTCATTGCCGCCGCCCAGGGGCCGGGCTACCGTCTGGGCTGGTGGGGATTGAGCACGGTGTTCCGTACGGTCTACCCCCTGGTCGTTGGCCTGGGTGCCCTGGCGGTGGTGATGGGCATCATAACTGCCTTGCTGAGGGTTCGGTACCGGTTTAAGGGAATTGCCCTGGCGCTGGTCGGGATAATCGCCGGCGCTGCCGGCGCAGCGGTGCCGGTGAGCATGCGTCACGTGGCGGGTCAGCTGCCGGTGATCCACGACATCACCACCAGCACCGTTGACCCGCCGGCGTTTGTCGCCATTGCACCGCTGCGGGCCGATGCCTCCAATCCGGTTGAGTATGCCGGGGAACCGGTGGCTTCCCAGCAGCGTGATGCCTATCCGGACCTGCAGACCATTCGCATCCGCCAGCCCCGGGAGCAGGTTTTCGAGGCAGCCCTGGCCGTGGTGGCGGAACTGGGGTGGGAACTGCACGCCAGCGTTGCCGACGAGGGCCGCATCGAAGCCACCGAGAGAACCCTCTGGTTTGGATTCTACGACGATGTCGTGATCCGCATTCGGGGTACGGACAGCGTCACCGAGGTGGACGTGCGTTCCAAGTCCCGGGTGGGTCAGAGCGACCTGGGCGTCAACGCAAAACGGATTCGAATCTTCAGGGATCTGCTCCTGAGCCGGGTGACCTGAGCCCGGTGACCTGACCCTGATCCGATCAGGGATCGGGACTGACCAGAGCCAGGGTTTTTCCGTTGGGGCTGACCGCCAGTCGGGAAATGTCGGTCAACCCAAGCTCGGCGAAGTCCTGCAGCAGAGTCCATTGACCCGAACCCGGCCGGTGGTGGTACAGCTTTGAGCCGTCACCCATCCAGTAGCGCCCGTCCGGGCCAATGGCGAAATCCTCTCGACGGGGCAGGGTGGTGATGACCGTCTGGACGTCGCCATCGGCATTCACCGACTTTATGGCCCAGTCCGTGGAGTCAGATTTCAGGACAAAAGCGGCCAGCTCTCTCCCGGGTACCGACACCAGGGCCCGTCCGATGTTTTCTGCCGCAACACGCGGTTTGCCGCCCAGGGTCGCCACCTGCAGCGTCATGGGTTCTCCCAGCACGAACAGAGCGGCGGTCTCAGGGGTGATCCAGGCGTGATAGCCCACGGGCTCAATGTCGGGAAACAGCGATCGCGGTTGTGCCAGCCCGTCCAGGGGAACGGTTTCGAGCAGCTGCCGGTTGTCTGCGCCGACCCGGATCACCGACAGGGCCATTTCTCCCGGGAGTGGTTTTGGCGAGTACTCGCTTTCCGGGCTGCGGGTGACCGGGGAGATGGATCCCTGGGACGGATCGTACCGGAAAATGTCGGCCTGACCGTTCTCGATCCTGGTGTAGTAAAGCCAGCCGTCCTTGGAGAAGTATGGCTGGTTGTCGTATCCCTGGCGGTCCGTGATGTTGGTCAATGCCACACCGTGCCCGCCTTCAGCCTCGGCCAGCTTCAGCAGGAAGATGTCGGTTCCCGGCGGGTCCTGTGCCATGGATTCGCCTGCCAGCAGCAATCCAGCCAGCACGACCGATGGCCGCAGTGCTGCCATCATGACGCGGGCTGTCCCATGGCATCACCATTCAGGTCATCCAGCAGGGATTGCCCCACCACTGCCCGGCGCCAGCCCTGAAGCTTTTCCGGAAGAGACCCGCCGCTGATCAATGCCGTGATCTCGCGTTTGCCTGCCAGGGTCTCTGGTGCCAGTCCCAGGTCTTCGGCGCGCTGGCGCACCCGGCCCCGCAGGCGTTCCATCAGGGGCTTGGCGTCCCGGTCCAGGGGCGGCGGCTTTTTCGGCGGACGATCTTCCGATGCAAGCGCCTGCTGTAAACCCTCCAGGATGACCGGCCCATCCTTCTGCAGGAACCGGCGGCTCATGACGTTGAGGGACTGCAGGGCATCCAGGTCGCCTGGCAGGGTCCGGGCTATGGCCAGAATCCCGTCGTTGTCCATGATGCGGTTGCGCGGAATGTCCTTTCGGCGGGCCGTGGCCTCACGCCATGTCAGCGCGGCCATCAGGCCTGCGCGCTGGTCCGGCTTCAGACGCCAGACCATCTTGAAACGGTCATACTGCTGGGCCACAGCATTCTGTTCGCTGATGGGCCTGGCCATCCGGGCCGAGTCCTCCAGGCACCACGCCTGTCTGCCTTTGTTCTGCAGCTCGCTGCTGAGTTTCTGGTGCAGTTCGGGCAGATAGCTGACGTCCAGCGCGGCGTACTTCATCTGGGATTCGCTCAGCGGGCGCTGCAGCCAGTTTGACCGGGTTTCACCCTTGTCGATGGCAACCCCAAGCACTTCGCCTACCAGGGCCTGGTAGCTCAGGGCCGGCCCAATCCCGCACAGGGCAGCGGCAATCTGGGTATCGAAAAAGCCGGCCATGGCCACTGGCGCGATGCGGTGCAGAATTTCCATGTCCTCGCTGCCGCTGTGAATGATCTTAACCGGCTGCTCAGCCTGCAGCAGGGAGCCCAGGCAGGCCCAATCGCTGATCTGCAGCGGATCAACCAGCCAGGTATCGGTGTGGTCCGACAGCTGCAGCAGGCCCAGCCGGGCATAGAACGTTCTGGTCCGGATGAACTCGGTATCGATGCCGATGACGGGGACGCTGTGCAGGTGGGTGCAAAGCGCTGCAAAATCGTCCTGGTTGGAGATCCATTTCCAGTGGGTGGCGTCCATATTCATGGGGGCATAGTGTGCATCAGCGACCGTCTGTCGTAAACGCTTGACGAGGTTGAACTTTCTTGTGCAAAGGGCGGTCTTGAACAGCGGAAGTTAAGAATGAGTTTATTCTGAAGAAAGTTTCGTAATATGTTGAAAAGTAATGATAAAATGGGCAAATTGAGCGCCGGGAAAAGGGCAATTTCCATACCGTCAGTTACTTGCGCCGGGGCCTTTGATGCCCTATGTTCAGGACTGGCGAATCTGCCAGGCAGTCGAGGACAATGCCGGATGACGAGATCTCGTTGAGCATCCCCGGCGCTCCATGAAGAACGAAGGCCGACAAATCTCCATCAAACAGCTGCGCGTCATCATCGGACTGGCCGGTGCCGGCCTGTTCCTGCTGGTGTTGCTGGTGGTGGGACAACTGCGCTCTGGTCAGGGTGATGACGGCACCGCCGTGGATCCGTCCCTGGTGGAAAGCGCGGGCGGGTCGTCGGTGGGTGCCGAAGACCCCGGCCTGGATGACCTTGCCGAAGGCCCGCGCCCCTGGCGTGATGGCGTTGTGGTCACCCGGGAGGGCGTCATATCCGACATTCCCTCAGAGCTGGCGCTGGCGGACGCGGCGCTGGAGGCGGGCATCCTGTTCGAACCGGACAAGGACAACGCCCTGTCGCACTATATGAATATCCTGATGGTAGATCCCGAAAACGAGGCTGCCCAGGAGGGTGTGGACTCCATTGCTGCCCAGCTGTTTGATCGGCTGCAGACCCATATCGATGGACGGGACATGGCCGCTGCGGCGGCGATTTACCCGGTACTGACCACCCTGCGCCCCGGGGACAGTGAACTGGAGCGGCTGGGAGACCGTCTGGAGAGCCTGGAGCGCAGCGCTGAACTGCTGCTGCGGGCCAAGAAAGACATAGCTGCCCAGCGCTGGATCGATCCACCCAATCGCAATGCCCTCAGCCGGCTGCTCCGGGCACTGGAGCTGGACCCGGGCAACTCGGAGATCTCCGATCTGCTGCTGGGCCTGGAACGCACACTGGTGGATGAGGCGCTGCAGTCGGCCCGGGCCCTGGAGTTCGAAGACGCGGAACGCTGGATCACCGCTGCCGCCGAGGTACGCGGCGGATCTTCCGCGGTGAGCCAGGCCAACGAGCAGATTCGCGAATACCGGACCCAGCAGATTGACCGCGCCGTGGAAACAGCGCGTGTGGCCATGCGGGACAGCCGCTTTGGAGAGGCAGTGGCGGCCATCGAATCGGTGCGTTCTCTGGGGGGCAACCAGATTCTGCTGGCGTCCCTGGACGAAGAACTCCGTCTCAGTCGCATCTACAACGTGTTCCGACCGGGCCAGGTGTTTGCCGACGACCTCAACGGTTCCCGCGGACCGGAAATGGTGGTGATTCCCCACGGCAGTTTTGCCATGGGTGCGGCGGCGGTGGATACCGACCGCACCCCCTTCGAAGGTCCGCTGCATCCCGTACGGTTCGAGCGTGGATTTGCCCTTTCCCGTACCGAAGTCTCCGTGGCCCAGTTCGCGGCTTTTGTGGAGGCCACGGGCTACACCACCCAGGCCGAAAGTGAAGGGTTTTCCTCGGTCTACAACGAGGCTTCGGGCCGAATTTCCAAGCGCAAGAAGGTCACCTGGCGCGACACCTATAACGGCCGCGAGGCCAAGCCCGGCGACCCCGTCATGCATGTGAGCTGGCATGACGCTACGGCTTATGCCAACTGGCTTTCCCGCACCACCGGGCGGTCCTATCGACTGCCATCGGAGGCTGAATACGAGTATGCCGCCAGGGGTGGGCGGCAAACCCGCTACTGGTGGGGCATGGATGGACCTACCGTTGCAGTGGAAAACCTGACCGGAGACGGCGACCGTTCGCCCAGGCGCCGTACCTGGAGCAAGGCTTTTACCCAGTACGAAGACGGACACTGGGGGCCGGCGCCGGTTGGGACATTCGATGCCAATCCTTTCGGCCTGTTTGATATGGCCGGAAACGTCCAGGAGTGGGTGGCGGACTGCTGGCACGACAGCTATGCCCGCGCGCCAACCGACGGCGCTGCCTGGATCAACCGGGGCTGCCCGCGCAGAGTGGTGCGCGGCGGATTCTGGGGCGGTGCCCCCGACACCGCCCGGGTCAGCCATCGCCTTCCGGTGACCGCTGACAACCGCGGTCCGACCATCGGCTTCCGGGTCGCCCGGGACCTGGTGGTGGTTCCAGACAATATTGCCTCAAATTAAGACATTCCCTGCGCCCGCAGGGCGCAATCCTTAGAACGTCATCCTGAACTCGATTCAGGATCCATCAGCAAGTGGAGTCACCGGAGCATTCGCTCGCCGCCGAGTGAGAAACGGAGACTTCGACCATCACCACGCTACGCCAGAACAAAGCCAACCCTGAAACCTTGGGTGGATCCTGAATGAAGTACAGGATGATGGAGGTACAGGTTCAGGATGTCCTTTGACGGCAACTCTGCCTCCGGAGTCAAAACGAAGCCCCTTGGCACAGGGATGTGCCAACGGCCGAAGGCCGTGAGGGAATCGGAAACTGGGTTTTCGATTCCCGGCCGCGAGCGGGACATGATGTCCCGTCGTGCGGATGAACCATTCAATCCAACTCCGACGGATCCTTCAAAACCTCGATCATGCGGTCCAGCAGGTGCAGTTCGGCCGGGCTCATGGCGCCCGGCTTCGCGACGTCCAGTTTCCGGTCCAGGGATTGCTGCAGGGAATCGGCCAGGTGCTGCAGCTCTTCCAACTGGTAGAGGCCGGCGCTGCCGCGCAGCTGGTGAATCTCGGTCCGCAGTTCCCGGAGCGCGTCCCATTCGGGGAATGGACGGATGGCGTTGGCGCGCCAGGTTTCGAATTTAGGTATCCGTTCGGCGAAGCTGTCCAGAAAGTCCTGCCGAAGTTCCTTGATCCGGCGCAGGGTTCTCTGTGACATGGGTCGGTGGTCAGTCATGACGACCCAGGTGGGCGTCCAGTGCCTCGGCAACCGCGACAAAGTCGAAGGGTTTCTCGATAAAGCCGCAGCAGCCGCGATCGGCCGCCCGTGTGCGTACCTGGTCGCCCACCGCTGCGCTCATGGCCAGGGTGGGGAGACCGGGCGACTGCTGCTGAATCATGGCCACCACTTCCAGGCCGTCTTCGCCGTAAAGATCCAGGTCGACCAGCGCAATGTGCGGCGCATGATCGACTAACTTCTGACGGGCGTCGTTGAAGTCCACACAGGTATAGACATCGTAATCCTGTTCTTCCAGCGCCAGCTGCAGCACAGCGCGGATATTGGGGTCGTCGTCAACCACCAGGACCCGCGGTGTGGCGGTGGTCTCAGCCGCCTCGGGTTGTCGCTGGGCCGGTGAATCCACCAGCGGTGCGGCGATGTCCAGCACAAAGGTTGAACCTTCGCCGGGCCGGCTGCTTACACTCAGGCTGCCCTGCATGGCTTCGGCCAGGGTCTGGCTGATGGACAGTCCGAGTCCCAGACCGTGGCCGTGCTCGCTGCTTCGGGTAAATGCCAGGAAGATGCGCTCCTGCGCCGCGGGGTCGATACCCGGTCCGGTATCGCTCACGGCAATACGCAGTCGCTGGGCGCCGGTCTCCCAGCTCAGTCTGACCTCGCCGTGCTCGGTATAGCGCACAGCGTTGGTGAGCAGGTTGAACAGGATCTGCCGAACCCGCAGGGGATCAACCACGACCCAGTGCTGGCCGCCCTCGACGGGCCCACTGACTTCAAAATGCAGACCTTTTCGCGCTGCCAGCGGCTCGGCAAGCCGGGCCAGGGATTCAAAAAATGTCTCCAGGTCCACAGGCTCCGGCGTGACCCGCGCCTGCCCCTGTTCCACGGACCCGTGTTCCAGCAGATTGTCCACCAGGCCGAGCAGATAACTGGCTGATTCGTTGATGGAACGGGCGCCCTCGCTGTCGGTGACCACGCCCCGGCTCATCAGGTCACTGAAGCCCAGGATGGACGTGAGCGGCGTGCGCAGTTCGTGCGACATGCCGGCGATGAAGCGGGACTTGGCGGCGCTGGCTGTTTCAGCCTGGCGCCGGGCGACTTCAAGCTGTTCGGTCAGTCGCGTCAGCCGGTGGTTGAGCAAAGCCACCTCGTTGGACTGCTGCTGCTCCGGCTGGCGCGTGGCCATCTCCCGGGAGCTGTCCAGCAGCAGGACCTGGAATCCGCCATGGTCGGAGAACAGGTGTACGTCCACCGCGTGCCCCTCATCCAGATTGACTACCGGAAACACGATGGGGGCCAGCTCTTCAGCACCGACGATACAGGGCAGGGCATCGGTCAGGTCACTGCCTGGCGGCAGGTCGGCCAGGAGTGGTGTTCCGCAGTTGCGGGTCACCCTCAAGTCAGTGTCGGTCTCTATCCACTGGGGGCGGCGCTGTTCGGTCAGGACACCAAACACCAGGTGCTCGACCTCGCCGGGGAGTTGATGTTTTGGGGCTTCGCTATTCACTCAAAATACGTTCGGCCAGCTGTTGGAACGCCCGCTCTACGTTGTCGCCGGTCTTGGCGCTGGTGAGCAGGGTTTCCCAGCCACGGTTCTGGATCTCCGCCAGGGCATCGTCGGTAATCTCAAGCTGGTCGTGGAGATCGTTTTTATTGACCAGGAAACAGAATGGCACCGACGGAGAATTGGCCGCAACGCTGGCCTGGATTTTGTTTGCACTTGTTAACGTCGACGCCCGACTGCGGTCGGCGACAAGCAGGTAACCGGCCATGCCGCGAACGTAGCTGGTGCTCAAGGCATCCAGGTTGTCAGCGCCGGCAATGTCCCAGACCACCAGCTTGACCGGTCCATGGGTCGGGGTCTCCACGATCTTGGTGTCGATCTTGACCCCGACGGTGGTCAGGTAGCGATCAGAAAACGACTCGTCAACGAAACGCCTCGCCAGGCTGGTCTTGCCCACGGCAAAGTCTCCCAGCAGACAGACCTTGACGCTTCTCACGGTTCTATCCTCAGGTCCACGTATGCCTTGCGCGCCGATTCCAGGCCGTCTGCGCAATCCGCGTCCAGCGCCAGCATGGTTGTGTCAACGTCGAGTTCACCCAGGGCACTGGCGAGCCACTGGGCCCGAGCCTGGCGCAGGCGCGAATTCAATTCGGTGCTGCCGGTTTCATCGGTGCAGCCGACCACCGCCACAGTCAGCCTGCAGCCGCACTCCGGCGCCAGCAGCTTGGCCTCTCGCAGGAGTTCAGCCGAGCTGGCAAGGGCTTCCCGGGGGGCTGCGACCGGCTGCAGGTCGTCACCGAAGCTGATGGCCAGGTCGTGAAGCTGGCTCCCGATCTGCTTCAGCCTGGCGGCCTCGGTGCTTTCGAACGGGCCCCAGTCCAGGCTGATCTCCGGCAGCAGTTCCGCCGCAGCAGCCTCGGCCTGTACCCGCCAGGATTGGCTGGCGCTGCCCCGAACCAGCACGCTGGCTGGAGAGGTTGAGTCAAAGCTCACCGTGTCCGGCGCGGTAAGTTCCTGCCGCAAACGATCTGACAGCGGCACGTCCTCGGTGTCCAGTGCATCGAGATCAACCAGAGGCAGCAGGGCCGAGTCACCCAGGAACGACTCCAGATTGGCGATCCATTCCGGCCCGGCGTCGCCGCTGATAGCCAGGCGCTGGCCATCGACATCTGCGGTCACCCCTTCCGGCAGTCCGCCCAGGCGCGACTCGATGCGCCCCAGAACGATGGCCGGTTCAGCGGACATATAGGGCTGAGCCTGCCACCGGATCGCCTGGTCGGGAAAGCCGGCGGCTTCACCCAGGTGGGAAAAACCATCCGTGGTTGGGTCGTGCAGCACCGATATTACCGCGGGCTCAACATCCCGGTCAGCGCGAATCCAGACCAGGCCCGGCCTGTCGCTGACCAACTGCTGGAGGTGGGACCAGCGGGCCGCGGCTTCCCGGGCCTGCAGGGCTGTCCAGATGAGGTAAGCGGCGACCACGATGCCTACCACTGACAGCAGCGCAATGGCCATGCCTGTGCGTCGGCGCTGGTCCCGTGTTGCGGGCTCCGACGACTCGAACAGCAGGCAGCGCTGGAGTTCTTCCTCGAGCTCCTCGGGCATGCCTTCGTGGTCACCCTCAAAGTTTTCCATCCAGGCCCCGTGGTCCTGGTGCATCAGAGCCAATCGGTCCCGCAGCTGCAGCCGGAGACTCAGCGGCGGTGTGCCTTCGAGTACCAGCGCCATGCGCGCGGCGTAGCCACTGATCACCCAGAGTACCCGGCCACCCAGTTCCGCGCTGGACAGCTCATCATCTTCTTCGCTGCCGGTGGAATCTGCGACGAAGTCCTCGATGGCGGTCAGCATGGCCGCCACGGCGTCACGGTCCATGGCGCCCGGGGTTTCCTCACCGGCCCTGGCGATCAGCAGTCCGTTGTTGCGATGGATCAGGAAGGCTTCCTTGACCCGGTAAAGCATGGTGTGGCGCAGGACCACTTCCCGAAACGGCACGCCGGTGCGCCAGGATTCGAAGCGCCAGCGCAATCCCTGCCGGCTGAAACCGAGCTGCATGGCCTGGTTGAGGCCCTCCAGCGCTGAACGCAGCGTTTCAGCGATGGACCGACGGATGGCGGGCCCCATGACCGGGAAGAGGACGTCTGCGATGTCCTTGGGGTTTTCGGTGATGGAGCGGTGCAGGGTGTCCTCGATGGGGGTGCGCAGCGCTTCAGCCAGCCGTTCGTCCCGCCGGGCCGCAACAAATGCGTCGGGCAGGACCTCTGCCACGTCATTGGCGCGTCGCTCAGCTTCGGCCACCCGGGACTGCAGATCGTCGACGACCGAGCGGTCATCGACGATGCCCAACAGGCTGCGCAGCCGGGAGATGGAATCCACCAGGGAAGATTCCTAGCGTGATTTTTTCGCCGAACCCGAAGGTGGGTTGAGCTTTTGCGAAACGTGATCCAGCAGTTTGGCCAGTTCGATTCGGGCAACTTTCTGGTCACTGAGACGGGTGGTGACCTTGTCCAGTTCCCGGTTCAGTGCCGTGGTTTCCTTGTTGAGCAGGTCGGTGATGGACTGGCTGGCCTGTTCCAGGGTTTCATGCAGGTTGGCCAGCCTCTGATCCAGGCGCTTCTCCGCGGCCTCGATGTCCTCGCCCAGTCCGCTGCCCTGGTTTTGCAACAGCGCATCCAGGGACTCGTCCCCGTCCATGCGGTCGCGGGACTCCTTGTTGAGATCGTCTTCCAGGGCTTTCAGTCGCTTGTCAAAATCCTTGCGCAGCTTGTCCTGGGCGTCGGCGAGTTTTTTCTCCAGGGCGACAAAGCGGGACTCGTAGTCCCTGATATAGCCTCCGAAAATGATCTCGCGGATCTGGTCGACATTGTCCGGATGGGTGTCCGTGCCGTCTGCATCGGTTTTCTTGGTGGCCATTACTCCGCTTCTCCTTGTTTACTCCTGCGCAGCCGTTCCAACCGATAGCCCTGCTGGTAGACGCTGCGCAGTTCCCAGCCATTGTCCGTAACCCAGCCCAGCTTCTTGCGCAGGCGGCTGGCGTGGGTGTCCACGGTACGCGACTGCACGTTGCTGTTCATGCCCCAGGCTTCGGACATTATTTTTTCCCTTGTGACGATTCGATCAAGGTTTTCCAACAGGGTCACCGCCATCAGGAATTCCCGGCGGGTCAAGTCGACGGATTCACCATCGACCCGGATTCGTTCGGTGCGCCGGTCAAACTCGTATCCTTCCACCTTGCCGGACCAGCGCTTCTTGCCGCTGCCGGCCCGCCGTCCCAGCGCATTCAGCCGGGCCAGCAGGACGATGCGGTCCGGTGGCTTGACCACGTAGTCGTCGGCCCCATGGTCCAGTGCCTCGGCCACGTCCCGACTGGTGTCCCGGCCCGTCAGGAACAGTACCGGCAGTTCGGACCGAACGCTGGTTCGGATCCATTTGAGCACCGCCAGCCCCGGTATATCGGGCAGCTCCCAGTCAATAATGGCAAGGTCGTAACTGCGGTTCAGAAAACCGCTGATGAAGGATCTCGCGGTGGCGTAGAGGTCGATCTCGTAATCGCTGTCCTCCAGCCAGGCCTTGATCAGTTCACCCTGATGCCTGTCGTCTTCCAGGTATGCAACCAACATGCTTCCCCCGCGCTAGCGCGGAACTCCTCCCTAGCCAATGTCCCAACCCGGGCATCATAACATTTTTTCTTTGATTACCAGAGGTTACCGCTTTTTTGTCGAAAAACTGCTGGGCCAGGTGTAAACGAGTGTCAACAGTCGTTGTTGCTGCGGGCCGGCGCCGATAGTGTGGCAATCGAACGATCTCTTGATACAGCGCTCCGGCGGCGACAAAAAGATGCCGCTCGTTTCCCCCAGGTTACGACGGTGTCGCCGTCGGGGCGCGCCACGATTCGATGCATGACTGAACAGAACCCCAAAGCCCTGATCGTAGACGACGATCCGACTGTGTTGCGGATAATGCAGCTGTGCCTGGAGGAAATCGATTTCGACACCGAGCTGGCCGGTGACTTTGAGCAGTTCCGCCAGCGTCTGGATGATCGGATCGATTTTGTCGTACTGGATCTGAAAATGCCCGACGCCAATGGCGTGGACATTATGCGGTACCTGTCCAGGTCCGGATACCAGGGTCGGGTAACGATTGTATCCGGGGTTGGAGCCGAACTGCGTGAGTCCGCCGAAAATCTGGCCCGGCGATACGGCCTGAGGATTACCGGCAGCCTGCGCAAACCCTTTCGGCCGCTGGAACTCCAGCGGCACCTGAACCGGTACATCCACCCAAGGGTTTCCGCCAGCACGCGCAACGGTTTGCTGCTGCGGGAAGACGCCGAGCAACTGGCCAACGGCGGATTCCTGAGGGCTTACTATCAGCCAAAGATCAACCTGAAGGACGGCTCGCTGGCCGGTTTCGAGGCGCTGTTGCGCTGTCGTCACCCCAAGCTGGGATTGCTGGGCCCCGCCAGCTTTGCCGGTGTGCTCGACGAGTCACCGGTGATGGATCGGGTCAACCTGTCGATCTTCGAGGTGGTATTGCAGGACATGGCCCGCTGGCAGAGCAATGGTCTCCGCCAGCAGGTCGCCATCAATATCGGCGCAAGGCAGCTCGGGGACTTGAACCTGCCCGATGTCCTGCGGCAATCGTCAAGGCGCTACGGGATTGACCTGAGCGACCTGACGGTTGAGGTCACGGAGACCACCTTCACCGCCGAAATGGTGCGGGCGCTGGATGTGCTGATCCGCCTTCGCCTGTACGAGGTGGGGCTGTCCATCGATGACTTTGGCACCGGCTATTCCACCGAAGACCGCTTGCGTGATCTGCCTTTCACTGAGCTGAAGATCGATGGAGGCCTGGTGCGCCACGTTGCCACCGACCCCGACAGCCGCAACCACGTGCGGCGCTGCGTTGAACTGGGCCGCCGCCTGGGCCTCACGGTGGTGGCGGAGTGGGTGGAGCAGCACAGCCAGGTGGAAGCACTAAGCCGGCTGGGCGTCGACCAGGCCCAGGGATACCTGTTCGCTGAGCCCATGCCGGCGGAAGAGGTGCCCGGCTGGTGCGAGAGCCTGCATCGCGTGAGCGACATTCTGGTGCGCGCCGCCTGTTCCTCCGGGACCTGAGAGACCGTTACTCGAACCCGCCGTAGTTCAGATTGGCGAACCAGGGGGGACTGCCGCCGCCGCCGGGACTTTTTTCGGATCCGGGTCCTTGAGGAACCGGGCCAGTTCCGCTGCCGCCGACTGGTAGCCAACGGCATCCCGTTTGGCGCGCCGGTCGAGCTCACGCGCCAGATCCTGCAGGGCGGCCCACACGGGTGCCCGGACCTCACCCGGCAATTCCGCGTTGGACGCGGTTCGCATCAGGTGGGCCAGCACGACCCAGTTCCTGGCGTGGGCCACGTAACCGCCTTCCCGGGACAGCAGCGTCGCCTCCAGCAGGCTATCCAGCAGACTGCTGGTGTCGGGACCCTGGTTGGCGCCCGCCAGCCGGGCCAGGCGCTGGGGGTGCAGCAACGCGTTCATCACCAGTTGGGTCAGGGACCGGGCCGGAGCAGCCGGATCAAACACATTGCCGCTGGGGTGAGTAAATGTCTCCCGGTCCCGAGGGTGGCCGTAGACGGGCGGAGGGAGCAGCGCCAGCAGGCGCTGGCTGAGCGTCAGCTGTCCGGTGGACAAAGTGGACAACAGCAGCTCCAATGCCTGTTGCTGCCGATCCGGGGCAACCGGCTGGTAAGGGGGCGCCACCTCTCCAGCCAGCGCAAAGTCGAAACTGTAGCCGCCCACCAGCTTGGCCACGGCATCGACCTGGTAGCGGTGCAGCAGATACATCGGCACCAGTTTTCGCTCCAGGTCGGAGGTGGCCTCGTAGGGGCGCAACGAGCTGGCGGACAGTCGTCCCAGCGCGAGCTCGCGGATGGCCATCAGTTCTTCCATGCGCTGGATCACGTCACCGCCGTTATCCCACAGGTGGGCCCTGGGGTGGGCGTTGCGGGGAGACCGGGCGTAGGCGTCGGGCGCAAAGCTCAGGCTCCTGCCCCCGCGAACGATCTCAGCCAGGCCCTGTTCCTCGTTCTCCAGCCAGCGGTATCCGTAGTTCACCGCGTAGCGGTCCCACTCGCCCACGCCCGTGGCGTAGGCCTGGCTCAGGTCGACGGACCCATCGGCTGCCAGCCGGACGTTGGGATGCGGGTAGTCCATCACCGACTGGTCACCGTCCATGCTGGCGGCGAAGTTGTGCACGATGCCCAGGGTGTGACCCACCTCGTGGGCGGACAGTTGACGCAGCCGGGCCAGGGCGGCCTGCTGCACCTCGGGCGCCGTGGTGTCATTCAGCAGGGCCTCAAAAATCAGCATATCCTGGCGAACCCGGCGCGAGCCCAGGGTGACGTGGCCTTTGATCATCTCCCCATTGCGCGGATCGATCACGCCGTAGCCGTAGGACCAGCCCCGCTCGGCGCGGTGCACCCACTGGATTACGTTGTAGCGGGCGTCCATGGGGTCCACGCCCTCGGGCAGGATTTCCACCCGGTAGGCATTGCGCCAGCCGGCCGCCTCGAAGGCATCGCTCCACCAGGAGGCCCCTTCCAGCAGCGCGCTGCGAATGGGTTCAGGAGCGCCCCGGTCCACGTAATAGACGATGGGTTCCCGGGCCGACCCGGGCTGCCCCGGAACCGGCTCCAGCCGGTGGCGCACGATGTTGACCTGTCTGACGCTGGCGTCCAGGGGGGCCGCCAGATCATCCGTTTCCTGGCCCGTGAAAAACCCGCTGCGGGGGTGGTGGCGTCGGGGCATATAGCCGGTCGGCGCCTTGACAAACTCGTGCCGCATGCGAAGCGTGACCGCGCCGCCGGTTGGGGTGACCTTTTCCACCAGCGGTCCGGGCTTGCTGCTGGTCAGGGTCAACAGAGCTTCCAGAACCGTGTTGTCCGGGAAATTCTTGAAATGCTCCGGCAGCGCCAGGGATCGCTTGGCGTCCAGGGTGAAGTCGCCCTGGCTGGTGGCTTTGAGCCGATTGGCAACCCGGTGAGCATCGGTCAGCAGCAGGGAGGTCACGTCAACCAGGAATGCCGGGCCATCCTCAGCCACCACCGGGAAGGCCGCCAGCACCGACTGTGCGAATGCGTCCTCGACCGCTTTGACCTCGTCCGGGTTGGCGCTGGTGGCCCTGAAGCGCTGATTGGGCTCGCGCATCAGCACCGTGCGCCCGACCCGCTTGAACACCACGTAGCGGGTGTCGCCCAGCTGGCCACGGTCCAGGCCGATGTCGTTGGAGCCCAGCCCGGCTGGCAGGGAATTGACGTAGATGGCGTCCTGGTCCGGCTGGCTGATTTTCAGCAGGGCCTTGCCGGTGGCCGGGTCCCAGTAGCTGTCCAGGAATCCGGCCTGATGGCTGAATCCCTCGGTATAGTCGGCAATGCGCGGCAAAGGCTCGGCCGCCGTGTTGTCAGCAACGGCCTGACCCCAGGCGGCCACCAGGACCACCGCAAGAAAAAACTGATTCATGAACCCACTCCAGATTCGGCTTGGGCGAGTTTACGTGAGCAGTCGTTTATCCCCAAGACCGGCCATCCGTGTGCCAAAGGGCTTCGTTCTGTCAATGTTTCGCAGTGCGCCTCAGTACAACAGGCGGTCGTTCTTCATCAGCGACTCGGACCGGGGTGGCATCTGCAGGTAAAAACCCTGGCGTTCGATGGCGTTCAGAACCTCCGCTGCCTCCACCCGGGCCAGTCTGCGCTGGGGTGTGAGTTCCAGGGTCATCACCTGCTGCAGTTCGCCCAGGCTGCTCAGCAGCGCTTCCGGCAGCGACGATGGGTCTGCGTCATCAGCCAGGTAGAGGTAGGTATCAGCCTTTCGGTGTCCTTTGAAGACGGTAACGGTTCGAGCAATATGCACCGGAAATGTCCTGTCAGCTGACGAGTCTGTAGATGCCATAGGCGATCACCGCCACGGCGATAACCAGCAGCAGGTTGGTGCTGCCGGAGGCAGATGCGGGTTGAGCGGCCCGGATCAGATCCGGATGGGCCCGGGCATAATCCTCTACCAGGTATTTGGCCTCTTTCAGGCCCATGCCCGTCTGTTCCCTGAGGAGCTTGATGGCTTCGATCTTCCGGTTCTGGTGAACGGCCTGCTTGACCTGTTCGGGCAGATTGAATTCGGTGTTCATGGTGCTCCGCTGGTAAATGGAAAGGCTGGTGTCCTGTCCCTCAAGCTCGCTACGACTTACCGGACAGGACCCTAGGATACCGTTACCGCGCAAAATGACTAGAATGGCCGTCCATGACAGCCGCCTACGGATCACAGGACCGAGTGACATGAGATTATCGCTGCTACTTCTGCTGTTCACCTCGCCATTGCTGGCCCTGGCGACGGACGAGTCCGAGTTGATCGGTAAGCTCGGAATCCGGGAAACATCGGCTGCCAGCCGGGACATGGCGGGATGGCGGACTCCCAAACGGATCGCGCTGCTGGACGTGGGTGTGCCGGCGTCGGGCGTGGGATCGCTGGACTGGTTTGCCGAAGCCGCCGGGGATGTGCCCGTTACGCTGATTGATCCTCAGAGCGCCGGCGACGCCAGCAGCGCTGACGTTCTGCTGGGCTGGTGTTCGCCGACGGTCATCGAGGCCGCGGAATCCCTGCGTTACCTGCACGTTTTTTCCGCCGGGCTGGATGGCTGCATGCGGGTGGAAGGCATTGCCGACCGTGGGCTGATTACCACCAATTCGGCCAAAGCCGCCAGCGAAACCATCGCCGAGCATGCCATTGCCCTGACGCTGGCCCTGAGCCGCAACGTCCACCTGTATCACCAGGCACAGATGGAATCGCGCTGGCAGCGGGGCTTCGGTGAGGGAAGCAGAGCCACGGCGCTCACGGGCAAGACCATGCTGGTGCTTGGGTTGGGCGGCATCGGTAGCCAGGTTGCCAGGCGGGCGAATGCGCTGGGCATGCGGGTCATTGCAACCCGGAACTCCAGTCGCAGTGGCCCGGACTACGTAGACTATGTGGGTCTGAGCGGCGAGATGCACCAGCTCGCGGCCCAGGCGGACGCGGTGGTCAACGCATTGCCCCTGACCGGAGCGACTGCCGGCGTGGTGGACGAGGCGTTTTTTGCCGCCCTCAAGGACGGTGCCTACTACGTGTCCGTGGGGCGCGGTGGCACCACCGATACCGCGGCGCTGATGTCGGCATTGAACAGCGGCAAGCTGGGCGGCGCCGGGCTGGACGTCACGGACCCGGAACCCTTGCCTGACGGACACCCCTTGTGGCAGACCCCCAATGTCATCATTACGCCGCACACCGCGGCCAGCTCCGCCCTGAGCGTCCGCAATACCATGCTCATCGCCCGGGAAAACCTGCGGCGGTACGTGGCGGGCGAGCCACTGTTGAACCTGGTCGACCTGGCCCGGGGTTACTGATGAAAGCAGCACAGCTAACAGTTTGGGTGGTGGCCGCATTGCTGGCCGGCTGCGCGGGCAACGTGGTGGTCGAAAAGCCGGAAGGCCTGGTCACGGTCTACGCCAGCGCTGAAACCCGGCCCATGGAGCGCGCCGGCGACGCCGCTGATGATCCCGTAATCTGGCTGCATCCAGCGGACTCCTCCCAGAGCCTGATCATCGGCACCCAGAAGCGTGGCGGTCTGCGGGTCTACGACCTGCGCGGGCGGCTGGTGCAGCGGCTGGATATCGGTGCGCCCAATAACGTCGACCTGCGCTATGGCGTGGTCACCGCAACAGGCAGCCGCATCGATCTGCTGGCGGCCTCCAACCGCGAATTCAACGGGGTCAGCCTGCTCGCCATCAACCCGCGCAACCGACTGCTGCGAAACGTGGCTGCCGCCGAGGAGTCCACCGACCTGTTGCAGATCTACGGCATCTGCATGGGCCAGCGTGGCGAGGAAACGTTTGTCTACGCCAATTCCCGTGATGGGACCATCTACCACTATCGGGTGGTGGCGGAAAACGCCAACCGTGTGGCCCTGGAGCGCGTTCGGGTGCTGAAGATCCCGACCCAGGTGGAGGGCTGTGTCGTGGATGACCGCAGCGGCCAGCTGTTCGTCAATGAAGAGGATGCCGGGCTTTGGAAGTTCGGGGCCTGGCCGGAAGACAGCGTCGATGGCAGCGTGATTGTCCGGGTCGGCGAATATGGTCTGGCCGACGACCTGGAGGGCGTGACCCTGGCCCATACTCGGAACGGTGGCCACCTGGTTTTGTCCAGCCAGGGCAACAGCACCTACGGAGTGTTTGATCTGATCTCACCCCATGCCTATCGCGGCAGCTTTCAGGTGGGTGACATCCGCGCCCAGGACGGCACCTCCTACACCGACGGGCTGGACATCCTGGCCTCGGCCGTGGGCCAGTACGCCAACGGCCTGGCGGTCATCCAGGACGGCAAGAACACCCGCCCCCGGGAAAACCAGAACTTCAAGCTGGTGGACTGGGGTGAAGTGGCCAGAGCCCTGAACCTGGAGACCTGGCCCGAGTTCGATCCCCGCCGGCAGGAGTAGGCCAGCGACGTGGATTACTCGAAACCGTTGGAAAAAATTTGCTCCAGCCCCAGCGTGATGGCCACGGGCTGACCGAGCTCCGACTCCACCAGGTTGTTGCTGCTGCTGACCACCCAGTAGGTGTAGGTCTCGTTGGGCAGCGCTTCCAGGTCGGCAAACCCATTAACCGTTGAAAACCCGGCGGACTCGGTCACGCCGCTGCTGCCACGCCGATACACCCGGTAACCGGACACCCGGGGGTCGATTACCGCATCCCAGGACAGCAGTATGGCTTTGCCCTGCTGACTGGCGGCGGCGTTGAGTCCAACGGGAACCGGCATGGCGCCGATGGTCAGCCGCCTTGCATTGTTGCCAAAGTCGGCTTCATCGATGGACCGGTCCGGGTTGATCACGATCTCCAGCGTGCGCGCCTGGTCGGACGCGAATGCCACGGGCAGTGCCACCTCGAGGCTCAGCATACTGGGCATTCCGGGAGCGAGGTTGGCGACCTGGCTGCTGTCCGCGCTGATGGTGGTGCCCAGCCCCGTGTCCCAGCGGGCCTCCACAGTAACGGCCGCAGGCATGGCTGGGGCTACACCGTTGTTCCGAACCGTGACGTTGATGGTGATGGTTGACCCCGAGTCGATGAACGACGCGGAGGGCTCAGCGCTCAGGACCTCGAACTCCGGCAATGCCGGCGTGCTGAACATGGTGACCCCGTCGCCCAATCCCTTGGTGGCGGTGCCGTAGGCTTTGGTAACGCTGGTTTTAGCCGATTTCGACGCGTTGGCCAGTTTGGCGGCGAGGGCCTGTTCCTTGACCGCCATGGTCATGACGGAATTGGTTGACGGGTCAAATACGGACGCAACCTTCCAGTTGACCAGGCCGTCGATGGACAGGGGATTGCTGTCGCCAACAGTCGGGGTCTCCAGTTGCGCCACCTCGAACGTGATGGACGAGGCCGCGCCAGTGCCCATGATGACCCCCTTGGGATCGGATTCCAGTACCGCACCGCTGGTGCCGAGCTGTCGGAACGACACGTGAGCATTGCCCAGGCCGTCGACCACCGTGCTGGGCTTCTCCACGAACAGGTTCCTTTGGCTTGAGTCTTCCCAGGGATCGCTGGACCAGTTCAGGCACTCACCGTCTATACAGGTCGACCCCCGGGAAATCACCAGGCGGCTCCGGGTTCCGATGAATGCGCCCGGGTCAGTGGCTTCGGTGTAACTGATCAGCAGCCCGTTGTCCGGTGTCGCGGCAACCGACGGCCATGCCACGGACCCGGGAGCACCCGGAACCTCCAGCGCGCCGGCCGGCTGGTCAAGGAAGCGGTAATACAGTTTGCGCTGGGTCAGATTGAGCTGAATACCGTCCGGCTCACCATCGTTGTCCAGGTCGTCATCAATGTAGACCGCACCGGGATTGCGCACGTACACCACCACCGGCTGTCCGGCCACGTAAGCGGCCGTGCCCTGGCTTTCCTTGTCCATGCTGCCGGGATCAACGGCGGCTGGAGAAGAAAACCCCACGCCGTTGAAGATGGCGGTGTATATCCGAAAGTCATGGCGGGTGACGTCTCCGGCAACATCCCTGGTCCATACCGCAATGACCTCGCCCCCCGCCGGGCAGTTCGGCGTCCCGGATGGACATCCGGCCAGGGACAGGCCGCCGTCGCCACCGGTGTCGGTGAGTACCATGGGCGGACTGAACACGCCGTTTTCCCAGACGCGGTACATCAGGCGCTGCTGGGCCGCGGCCGTGGCCAGGTCAGCACTGGTCTCGGTACCACCGGGGGTGTTGACGGTGGACCCCTGCAGTGCCAGGAAATCCTGTTCGCTCAGCTTGCTTTCCGCCCAGGCCACGATGGCCTGGCCCGGACCGAAGTAGGCAACCTGGGGCTGCTGGGCCCCGACGCCTGCGTCCAGCACCTGGGGCGCCAGGGCGATGCCGGACTGCAGCAGCTGGGCCTGCAGATTGCCGTCGGCACCGCGCCAGACCGACAGCACTTCTCCAGCCTGGTCCGCCGCCAGGCCGATGCTGTCCGCCGAAGACAGCTGTGGCGCGGCGGTGATGCCCTTGATCTCCGGGCGCTGGAGGACGCCGAACTTGTTGGAGATCTGGCAGTTGTTGGGCGCGCTTTCCTCCAGGATGTTGAGCACCTTCTCCACCTTCAGGCATAACGGGCAGTAGCCCGCGCTGATCTGCGCAGCGACATCCAGGTAGAAGGTGAAACAGGCGTCCAGTTCGAGATTGGTGTTGTCGCTCAATGCGAACGGCATGGCGACTTCCACCTGAGGCAGGGCAAACAGCGTTGCACTGAAAATATCGAATAATGCCGACAGGTCGAGGAATACGTCGATGCCGGCGGTGCCCTGGGCCACCATGCTGAGGTCGACGCTGACGTCGGAATCGCCGAATGCAATGGATCCACCGTAGATGAGTTCTGCCGTTGCCCAGAAATTGGCGCCCATGGTCAGCGACACGAATGGCGGGATGGCAATGCCATAACGGAAGATCGGGATCTTGCCGGTGCTAAGGATGGTGATGGCGTCGGAGATGATGCCCTTGTCCGCCAGGGAACTCAGTCCAAAGGGCTGGGCGTCCGTGCTGGTGATGGAGTCAGTGTTGGCAATGGACTTGGCGTCATTGTCGATGGCGGTGGTGGCTGTTCCATAATTCCTGACCCGGCTGTTGTCGTTGGGCGTCAGCCGCTGGTAGAGCGACGCCTGGCTGTAGTGGTCGTTCTGCAGCGAACCGATGTCCAGGCCCACGTTACTGGCGGTTGCGCTGGCATCGAACAGTTCCTTTTCATCGGCGTAAAGCCGCTGCTCGCCCACGAACCACTGGACCCGGCGGTTCTCAAAATCGGTGTCGTTGTTGATCCACAGCGGCCCCCGCTGGATATCAATCACGACGGGAGAACCCACCTTTTCCCCATCCAGGGTCCGGAACCCGAAAATTTCACCGACATACTGTCCCCCGGGCCAGGTGATCAACTCAGGCAGGTCCGCGCCGTAGTGCAGGGTGGCGCCAACGCAGACGTTGCCGCCCACGGTAGCGGTCATGGGCCGGTTCAGCGGACCATTGGGACCCTGCAGGGTGACCTGGATGTCCTCGAGGTCGCCAAGAATGCCCGGGCTGTAGGGCTGCTCCAGGCGCGGGGTTTCAAACACGGTGAACTCGGCGCCGTTGACGTCCGGAAACGAACGGAACCCCTCGATGAGGTGTCCATTGTCGCCATTGATGGTCACCGGGGAAGCCTCGGGCAGCGGCGCAATCAGGGGCGCCGTGGGAAAGCTGTTGGGGCCGGTGCAGCTGGGCAGGGTAATGATCAGCTCACTGTCCGGATCAAACTCCTGCAGGAGTTCACCAGTGGCGGTGCGGAATCGCCACTTGCCGTCGTCGTAGTTGTAGTTGATGTCAAACCGCCGCGGGGCGCACTTGCCTGCGGCATTGGCGTCGGCAAACCCCAGGTGTGCCGCGCTGAGCACCACGGACAGGTTCAGTTGCTCGGGTGCCACCTTGGCGGCGGGGATCAGGTTCTGCTCAGCCAGCTTCTGGGAATGTTGAGCGAGAATCTGGGCCACCGTGTCGTTGGTGCTGATGGTGAAATCGAATTGCCCGTTCGCGTCGGTCAGGCCGTTGGCCAGGGTCACCGGGCAGCCGGTCAGCTCGTTGACTTCAAACAGGCTGGTGAAGGCGGAAGAAATCTGGTCGATGTGCCCGCCCAGGGCCGGGCCGGAGGCATTGACGAACTGTTGGGCAGCGAGTTCGACCAGGGTGGAGTCAGGCTGGTAAACCGGCGTGTTTTCGGCAGCGGATTGCGGCAGGATCTTGACCGTTCCACCGACCAGGATGGTGGCGTCCTCGATGGGTCCGCCCAGCGGTCCGAGGACCGTCACCTGCAGGGTCTGGATGTTGTTCAGGTTGTCCTCGAACTCGTCGATGGTGTAGGAGATCCCTCCCAGCTCCCTGGTGTCGCTCTCGCCGGTTTTCGGATTGAGAAACACGAAATCCAATACCGTATCGGTACCCCCCTGGTCGACTTCCGGAAAGCCGCCCAGGATCGTGGGCAGGTCCACCACGCCTGCGAAACTGCCGTCCGGGGCAATTTCCAGCGGAACGGGGTTCACCGGCAGCCGGGTACCGTTGGCACTGCGCCAGGCCAGGCTGGCCTGGTAGGTGGTCGGGTCATCGCCTTCGGGTACCGTAATTCGGCCGCTCACTGGATGAAACTGGCCGGGCCGCAGCCGGCCGGTCGGCAGCGTCACATCGGCGACTTCAACGGTCTGAGTTGGATCCCGGTAGAGCACCGTGAAGGGTGCGCTGACGATCGCTGTGACCCGCGCTCCACTCTGGACGGTGGCGGTGAGCTGGGTCGGAAAATCCGCCATCATGCCCAGGTCGGGGACGATCAGGCTGTCGAAGAAGGCGCTGCCCGCAACGCCCTCGGGGCCCAGGACCGGAACACCGTCCAGGGTGATATTGATGCGGTTGCCCATGAGGCCGGACAGGTCCACGGTGACTGCATCTCCGGGGTAGGCCTCACCGGGTGACGGCAGCAGTGACGGTGGGCGCAGCACGGTGAAGTCGATCTGCCCGCGCACGGTGTTGCTGGCGTCCTCGGCCACCAGCTGGTACAGCATGGCTTCGACCCCGGGCACCTGGATAGTGGTATCAAACGTGGACAGGCTGCCGACTGTGACCTGGCCGAGATTGGCGACTTCGCTGGGGCCATCCATCAGCAGCAGCGTCAGCTGCTCTCCGGCCAGCAGGGCGCTGCCCTGGATATTGATTTCAGCGCCGGGCTGGCCTTCGCCCGGCAGGGAACGCAGGACGCCGGGAGACAGGGTGCCCACCTCGATATCGGTGCGCGCCCGGACGGTGCCCAGGCCGTTGACGGCGACTACCTCGTAGTCGTCCTCGGGCACGGTCGGCGTTGTTACCGACTCCATGAAATCGCCGCTGGCGTCGGCGGTAACGGGCGCCAGCAGTTCGTTGACGCCGTTGCGGCCCTGCAGCCGCAGGTCCACCATCTCGCCGTCGCTGAAGTTGCTGCCGGTGATGTCGAATGATTGTCCCACCGATACCAGCAGGGGGATTACTGCCAGCGAGGGGGGCGGCGGCGGTGGATTCACGGTGAATGGCGTACGCAGGATCGGGGCCCCCGCCAGGGTGCGTGGTTCAACGTCCCATAGTCCAGGGGTCACGGTCGGCACCGTGACCGCTTCCGAAAACTCCCCGTCCCGCCCCACGTTGATGGTTGCCATCAGCGTGGGTGCGCCCCCGGTCACCAGCCACAATTCGATATCAGTCGCGGTGAAGCCGCTGCCGTCGGCCTGGACCACGTCGCCCGGAGCGCCGTTGTCTGGCGTCATGGTGAGAGTCTGGGCGGCCACGGGCAGGGTGGCCAGGCTCAACAGGAGCCCGATCCAAAGCCTGTAAACGTGGCGACCGGTTCTGGTTTTCGACCTGGGTCCCGCAGCAAGTGTCGTCACTGGACATGCCTCCGATGCAATTCCATAACCCTCCAACGTCTAGGGGGCACGGTTTGCACACGGTTCCGGACCGGGCTTCAGTTTTTCCGCATGGCCTGGGTTTTCCAGAGTCGATAGGCTTCGATGGCCGCCAATGCACCGGCGTGAATCAGGCCAATGGTGGGATCGAAGGCCACCAGCACCCAGTGCAGGAAGGTCAGTACGGCTGCGGGATACACCAGCCGGTGCAGGCGTTTCCAGCGCTTGCCCAGCCGTCGGACCGAGCTGTTATTGCTGGTTATGGCCAGGGGCAGGAACAGCAGCATGGCCAGCCAGCCGGTCCACATGCCCGCTTCAGCGGCGTCGGACAGCACGCGATCCAGGCTGCTGACTTTGACCAGGTAAGCCACCAGGTGGGGTACCGCGTAGGCAAAGGTCGCCACGCCAAAGTAGCGCCGCCGCTGCAGCAGCCAGCTGGTCCAGCGCTCCCTGGGCCAGGCCAGGCGCAGGGCGGTCAAAGCCATGGTGAGGATCAGCAGCTGGGCAGAAAACTGGCCGGTAATGTGCAAAAATTCGCCGTAGAATATGCGGCCGCTGAGGTACTGGAAGCACCATAGCGCCATGGGCGCGGCCAGGATCAGCCACAGCAGAAACTTTGAGTTGGCGGCTGCGGTCAAAGCCTTCAAATTTTTCCCCTTTAGACGATTCAGGAAACACTAATGAAAACCACCGCGATTGTGACACTGGCGGCGCTGATTTGCCCGTTTTCGGCGGCCCTGGCCCAGGTGGGCAACAACAGCAGCGTGCTCAACCCCAACGTGGCCGAAGCCGCGGAACTGGCGGGGCTGCCGGGCCTGAACGACGGGCTGGCCAATAAATTGGTCAGCCTGCGCCCGCTGGACAATGGCCGCCTGGAATCCATGTTGCCTGGTGGACTGGCGCGCCTGGAAGGCCGGCTTTTTGTACCCATCAACCTGAACACCGCCAGCCGCGAGGAGATCATGCGGATTCCCGGGATGAGCGGCAAGATGGCCCACGAGTTCGAGGAGTATCGCCCGTATCGGTCCCTGGAGCAGTTTCGCCGGGAGATCGGCAAATATGTGGATGAGGACGAGGTCGCCCGGCTGGAGCAGTTCGTGTTTGTGCCCCTGGACCTGAACTCCGCTTCCTCCGAGGACCTGGGTACGATTCCGGGCATCAGCGCAAAAATGGTCCACGAGTTTGAAGAGTACCGGCCCTATCAGTCCATGGAGCAGTTCCGTCGCGAGATCGGCAAGTACGTGAGCGACGACGAAGTGGCGCGACTGGAGCGCTATGTCGAAATCCGCTAAGCGGGTGAGCGCGGCGGATGCCCGCCGCGTTCTCCGGGACCTGGGCGATCCCGCCATCGCGGAACACTCCCAGCGGTTTTTCAAGACCGGTCCCGGGGAGTATGGCGAGGGGGATCGGTTCCTGGGATTACGGGTGCCGGTCCTGCGCAAGCAGACCGCGGCGTTTGCAGCCATGCCCCTGTCCCAGGTGCTGAGCCTGCTGAGGTCCCGCTACCACGAAGAGCGTCTGTTTGCGCTGCTGCTCATGGTTCGCCAGTACTCAAAGTCAAATGATGCTGGAAAAACAAAGATTTACGAGAAATATCTGGAAAACACCGGATATATCAACAACTGGGACCTGGTGGATACTTCAGCCCACGCCATCGTGGGCGCGTACCTGTTCGAGCGGGATCGCGAACCGCTTTTTCAGCTGGCGCGATCCGAGTCCCTGTGGGAGCGGCGGATCGCCATTATCGCCACCTACTTCATGATCAAGCGGGATGACCTGGCCGATACCCTGGCCATTTCCGAGGTTCTGCTTAAAGACACCCATGACCTGATACACAAGGCGGTGGGTTGGATGCTGCGGGAACTCGGCAATCGGGACCTGGAGCGGGAAAAGCAATTCCTGGATCGGCACGCTGCCGTGATGCCGCGGACCATGCTGCGCTACGCCATTGAGCGCTTTCCGAATGACGAAAGGCGGGCATACCTGTCCAGGTAAACGCCCCCCGAACCGTCAGTCGCTCATCCCCTCGGTCTGGATGTGCAGCTGCCTGCCGCAGTGCTTGCAGTGGATGGCGTCCAGCTCGTGCCGGGTGAGGCCGCAATCCGGGCATTCGTGCTGAACCCGGCTGGGGCGAAAGATAGACTGAACCAGGCGGAGAAACAGGGCGACACCCACCATCATGATGACCACGGACAGCAATCGTCCCGTACTGCCCACCAGGATGATGTCGCCGAAGCCCGTTGTGGTCAGGGTCGTGACGGTGAAATACAGGGCGTCCATGTAATCGTTGATGGAACCGTTGATCGGTCGCTGCATGACGTAAACGGCAGCGGTCACCACGAATATGAACACCAGCAGGTTCAGGGCACTGAAGATCACTTCCTCGTTGCGGGCGAAAACCCGGGACTGCCCTCTGAGCTGCCGTACCACCGCGTAGGAGCGCATCAGGCGCAGTGCCCGGACCACGCGCAGGAACGCAAAATTGCCCATCAGGGCGGGGATGAACAACGAGGCAATGACCAGGAAATCGACGATGGTCAGGGGCTTCACCAGGAACGCGCCGCGATGGCGGTCGGCGATCAGCCGCGCGGTGAAGTCCAGCACCAGGAGCACGCCAATCCCCATGTCCACCACGATGATCCAGTCGTGGGGCTCCATGAATGTTGTGACCACGAAATAGCCGATGATGACCAGGTCCACTACGATGAATATCCACCTTGCCGCCAGGGCCCGCCGGGTGGTGCCGTAGTAGATCTCACGCAGGGTTCTGGTCAGGGTGGACATGGCGTAGCGAAGCTCATCACAGCCGGCCGCGGCGGGCAATGAGTAATGTCCACCGCGGGCAGCAGCTGCCGGGTGAATGGCGATGCTTCAGCGCTGGTGCTATGGAACTTCGGGACTGATAGTGACCATGTCCTGGTAGTCGAAGGGCGGTTCTCCGTGGTGGGAAACAATCACCAGCCGCTCATCTGCCCATTGCCTGATCCAGACCGCCAGCAGTTCCTGGGCCTCCCGGTCCAGGTGCGCAAAGGTCTCGTCCAGCAGCAGGATGGCAGGATCGCCCGCCAGGGCGCACAGCAGCTCGCAGCGGATTTTCTGCCCCGCGCTGGCGTGGGCCAGGGGCAGAGTCTCGGGCAGCCCCAGCGCTTCCAGCATGGACTGACCATCCCATCCGGGCGCCCCGCGCAGTCCGGCGGCGATGCGCCAGCTCTCGCCGACGGTCAATGCGTCGGGCAGTTCCGGGCTGCTGGGCACCAGGGCCACGTGCCGCCGTGCCAGGTGGCTGCGATGGGGATTCAACCCGTCAATCTCGATCCGGCCGGCCAGCGGTGGTGCTTCCCCGGCACAGCAGCGAAGCAGCGTGGTCTTGCCGCTGCCGTTCTCACCGGCCAGCAGGACAACGCCGCGACCGGCCCTAAGGTCCAGGGGCCGGGTTCGAAATCCCGGGTAACCCACCACGGCCTGCTCCAGCAGCAGCTCAGCCATACGTCACCTGCTTCATGGTCACCCGGCCGGCGCCAAGGAACAGCAGCGTCGCGGCCAGGGCCGACCACGGGTTAAGCGCGATAACGATGGTGGTGGTGATCAGGGTCAACAGAAAAACCCCTACCGCGCTGCTGTTGGGGTACCACAGTTCCCGCAGCAGCAGGAAGAGTCCGATGCAGCAGGCCAGGCAAACCGTCGCTGCCAGCAGATGCAGGCTGCCGGTGACACCCAGTGCTCCAGCCGACACCATCAGCAACAGCAATAGCCCGGGTATGGTCAGGCAAAGCGCCGTCCCCAGGACCGCTGCCTGTCGCTGCAGGTCTGACAGCGGCCAGTGCCGGGGAAACCGCTGGGCTGGGGACAGCCTCAACTGTACCCGTTCCAGGCCCTCGTAGGCCGGCCATACCGATATGGCCAGCAGCACCGTGGCTGCGAGCAGGGCGGAGTCGCCGGTCAGCCCGCCATTATTGACCAGGGCCCACAGGAATGCCGCGCTCAGGACAGTCATGGCCACGGTCCCGACCAGGGCTCGGGCGCGAACGGCCAGCAGCAGGTCCCGCAGCATCGCTGCCGAAATCGGGCCCCGTGGCGTCAGCCGAAAGCCAAACCGGGCCTGGCGCGAGGACAGCGTCGTCCGTGCTCGCTGACCCAGGCCGCCCAGCAGCCAGGGCAACGCCGCCAGCAGGGCCAGGCTGCCCGGCAGTCCGGCCTGGTCTGCCAGAAAGATCAGTGCCAGAGCAGCAAGTCCGAGCAGCCATTGCCGCAGTGCCAGTACCACCATGAGCCCGGCGGACAGCGCCAGGACGGCCAATCCATGGGTGGCGCCCCCGGCGGACCCGGGCGTTGTCAGCCAGATCCAGCCCAGCACCGGCGGCAGGGCCGGTGTGGCCACGATCATCCAGGCCGTGCCGAATTCCATCGCCGACACCGGCTGACGCAACAGCCAACGGTGTTCCCGGCTCTGCCAGATGCGACGCAGGCCTGCCGAACAGGCCAGGGCCCAAAGGGCGATCAGGACGGTGGACAGCAAGCCAACCAACGGCGTGCTCTCCGTCAGCAGTCGCTGACGCAACAGGCCCCAGTCCGTCACGGCGTCCAATTGACTCAGAATGATCAGCAGGCCCAGGTAGGCGAACAGCAGAAGTGGCAGTGAGCGCCGCAACATGCAGCGGAAATAGGCGCTAACAAGCCCGGAATGACTGAGTATCAATGGTTGGTCCTGTCCAATCCCTCGGGATATGGGACAAACCCCTGCGCTGAGGATTCCATCCAGGCAGTGGGACGCTAATTCCCGGCGGGTTCGCTGGACGACTGATTCTGCTCCAGCCAGTGAAGCACCCGGGGTATATGCTGGCGCAGGTTTTTGGGCAGGTAGTGGAAGTTGACGCCCCGGTCGGTGAACTCCCAGAACTGCGCCTGCCTGACTTCCATGATCTGCTTCTGCACCTCCCACAGCCGATCCGGTGCTTCGGTTTTCAGGTCGTCAATCACCCGCTGCAGCCGCTGCTCATCACCGCTGGACGCGAACAGCGTCGCGGCCTGCACCTGGGCCCGGCGCACGCCCAACAGGCTGGACTCGCCGTTCTCGGACTTGATCTCCTGGTCCAGGTCCAGCAGCAGGCCCAGCAGTTCATCCACCAGGTGGGAGTCCTGCTTGAGGCTGTGGTGGATGAGCCGGTACAGGTCATAAGCGGCAACCTCCAGCAGAAACGCCTGCTCCATCTTGAAACCCAGCAAGCCGTAATACTGAAAATGCCGGGCTATCTCGGGAACCGGTCCGGATTCGCCCCGGCTCAGCAGCTGGGTGGCGAGCTGCCGGTACTGGTTGAGAACGTAGTAGGCCGTGCGGAGGTCCTTGGCGTTGATAGCCGCCCGCAGGTAGCTGTTCATACAGCGGATACACAGAGCCAGCAGCGGTGGATTTTTGCGCGCCGCCGGCACGCCCAGCCGCTTGGTCTGGATGGCGATCAGGTTGGCGATATCCCGGGCCCGGTGCAGGCACTGATTCATCAACCACAGGTACTGGCGCATGACCTTGATTTCCAGCCAGCTGCCGTTCTTCTGGATGTCCTTCAAAAGCGTCTTGGACAGGGCCACGAAATCCGGATCCCGCGCCACGGATTTGTGAACAACGAACCACTTGTCCGGCAGGCCTTTTCGAAGCCGCTGGTAGTGGGTCAGGATACCGGCCAGGGCGTCAACACAGGCCATGGCCACCCCCCGGTCGCTCAGCTCCACGGCGCGCAGCCCAACGTCCTGCAGTTCATCGATGGCATCCTCGACCAGGGCCTGGTTGCGCTCGGCGTTGCTGTCCCGGCAGGTCTCCACCTTGTGCAGGGCGGAGTCACGCAGTTTGCGAATAATGCTGAGCGGCGACAGAAAGGCAAACACGAAAGCGAAATAGGGCAGCAGGATCAGCAGCGACAGCGTCACCAGCCCCATGGCCATGGCAAATCCCGCGTTGGGTAAAAGGGCGTCCGGGGACGATTGCCGCAGCACCAGGGAGACCCACAGGCACATCAGGGTGGTCACCACGAATATGCTGGTGACAATAATGTTGACCGGATCCCGTACAAACAGCCAGGTGATCCGGTGGCTGTAGCGGGTGGCTGCCAGCTCCACCACAATGGCCACCACCGTAATGGCCACCGCCAGCACCGCCGCGACCACTTCGGCGGAGTTCGACAGCAGTTCCAGGGGCACGTTGGCATCCAGGCTTTTCAGCCAGGCGCCAGGGTTGGTGAAAAACGGCAGTCCAACGCCCTGCAACAGGGAAGCCACCAGGATCAGGAACGCCGACAACCCCAACAGCGACACAAAGGCCACCGCCGGCCCAAATGCCGGCGTCTGCTCATTCTTCTTGCTGTACTGCGCCCCCCTCATTGCAGGCTGGTGAATCCTGGCTGCTGTGGAATCCGGCGATTATACGCCGCAGCCTGCAACGACTGCGAAGGCCGGGTCTATTCGAGGCAAGGGACAAGCTTAATCTGAGCCCTTTTGGGCAGTTTCACACACACAGCAAGCTCGTGCCTCCTTTGGTTCAGGGTTTTCTGTCGTAAGTGTCGCCCAGGAAAACGCAACGCCCAACGCCAGGATGCCCAGGACGAAAGATACCTGATGGGAGGCACCGGCCTGGGTGAAATGTTTGTCTTCGATGTCAACGATCTCTTTCGCGACCATCACAGGAATGCGTGACCATGCCAGGACGCCAAGACCTACCGACAGCGCCAGCAATATCCAGGAAGCCATCAGCAAAACCCTTGGTACCCCATCGACCTTGAGGTCACCAGAAACCAAGCCGACTCCAAACACCAACGTCCCGGTGCTGAGGGCCAGGCTGTATTTCAAAAACTCAGTAGCGCTGGCGAGGGCTTTTTCTTGGGGCGTGGATTCTTTGTCATTCATCTCAGCACCAGAATAGGTAAGGACAATCCTTCTCCAGCGAATACTCGACGGTTTGCTCGCTGATGAAATCCTGCCCGATCTCCTTCGCATACAGGTGCGCATTAGTAAGAATCAGATAGACGGCGTCGGAGAGCATGCGGCGGGTCATTCTTCCCTCTTCAAGTTCGCGACCGACGTCATCCAGGTGGGGTAGGCCTGGCCTGATTATTTACTGGATCGAATCGGGCGAGACGAAAACGTCGTGCCGTGTCGAGAATCGCTTAGCTGTGTCTAGGACCAGTCTTTCAAATTGTTTAGGCGTCATCGTTTCCTCCTGAAAGATTTTCCTGTACTAGTTTCCGCCGACAATCCTAACGGACCCGGTCGATACGAGGTCCTCTGTGGAGGCCTGTAAACCGAAAACCAGATTGACCAGCTTGAGGGCCACTGTGGGGCGTCTCTGCAGCACTCCGACGTCAGTTTGCTCTAAGACATTTTCAGTCTCTACGGGCACATGGTAATCCTGCCCCAGGAACTCAACATAAACAGAACCCTCGGTAAAAAACCTCCCCTTAAAGACTTTGAACACGTCGTCGTAGCGATTGCACGTCTGATCCATTTCTTTATTTTTTCCTTGGTCTTTCTTGTCCTTGATGTCCGATTCCTTGACTATCGTGCAGCGCGCAATTTCTCCTAAGAAATAGAGGACTTCGTCCGGGCTTCTTAATGTGATCGAGCACTGCGCCTTCGTATCCGTTTCGTCGGCCTCTTTGTCCGAACGGGCTGATACGACGAACAAAGCCTTTGCGTCGCCGACTTTCGTAGCGGGTGCGTCAATCGTTGCAACTCCGTCACCGTCACTCGCTTCGCCGCTACCAGGTATTTCTCTGGCCGCAGTTCCGCCCTTGCACCCCAAAGTATTTGCCTTAGTTTGAGAGAGTTCCAAATACCAAGACTCTGGGTTTTTTTTTGCCATGAAGCGTTGTTTGCACACCTCATCGGTGTTTGTTTCCTTCGATTCGCACCTATCCTTATTTTCAGGACACTTTTCACCGTTGACGACTACAAGCCCTTGCTCGAAAACAGCGGCAAGTCCCCGAAAATCACGGAATTCTTTGGCGGTGAGTGGGTTCCCAAGACATTGATACGTTGTGGATCGTTTGAATCGTACAGGGTCTAAGCCTGCGAGCCGCTCGAAACCAATGGGTTCGCAATTCGCGTCATGGTCATCGGCGCTCGGTCGTAAGCAATTGCCGTCGGATTTGCCTATTTCGGCCACCAGCAATGCCGCCAGGAGCTGCGAATCCCATCCCATATCCAGGAGCTGGTTTACGGTGTCCGGATTGACGCTCGAGAGGATTCCCTTCGTATAGTCTTTGGATCGTGGAAATGCCATATCGAAGCTAGGGCTCTGGCTGAATTTCACAGCGGGAGCGACTGAGTTGCCCCGAGTTGTCACAGCGCCGCCAATGCCGCCCAATTGTTGCTGCATGTCGTCCAACTCGCGCGTGGTTTGGGTGGAGGACTGGTAGCCGAGGCCCCCGGATTCCAGCGCCAAGTTAGCGCTGCCACTAACCTTGGTGATTTCCGAGTAATACTGCGGCCGTCCGTAGGCGGCGCGCAGAACGTTGAGCAGCAGAATTTCGTTTTGGGCCTTTGCGACGCTCCTATTAAAGTCAACAGCTGACGATGGCAGCCGGCCCGATAGCTCATTGAGTAAACAGCCGGTAAGGCTAAACGTGATCAGAATAGCGGATAGACAAGTTTTCATTTCACCCCCCGTGACGCTAGAAGAAGCTAAGTTGCGCGATGCCTCAAGGCACTTCTGATAAGTGGCATGAGACCGGATTTCCTCTCACTCGGATGTCCAATTTCCCGTCGTCTTTATGGGGCGTTAAAAGTGAAAAAACTGCCGAGCAAGTGGTTCGCGAGCCATACCCCCAACGGCCCAATTAGGGAAATTTTCCCTCACGAACTGGGGGAACGCAATCTGCGATCAGACCGGCTTCAATTCTTTCTGCGAGCCCGACGACCTGATCCTGATTACCTATGACCTGCCCCCCGGAAGCAGCCAGACCGTCCAGGTGCCCATTACTCCGGCGGCCGATCTGGCCTCCCGGGAGCATTATTACCTTCGTGGGGGAACTGGAATACGAATTTGGACAGGATCAGCGGCAGGTGGTCAACAGGCGAGACGTGCGCGTGGAGCTTCCCTGACATTGTGCGACGGCATTGACGTTAAACGGTGTCCTGGTCTTCAGGACACCGTAGACCCCATGGAGCATTTGCCGATCACCGCAACCGCTCGGTGAATTCGCGTTACCGCGGTAACTTTTTGGATCGTAATGATAGTTATTTCAATAGGTTAAGGTTATAATACTGTATGTATATATAGTTACTGCCACGGAGGGCAGCCCATGACTGCCGAGTTCGAACCCCGCCTGCATCCCAAGTACCA
>JASJDM010000113.1 GCA_030065125.1 Lysobacterales bacterium
AACAGCCGGTCTGGCCCGGTGTAGAGGTTGCCCCGCCCCTCGCGCAGGAAACCGACCAGGGTCAGCCCGGCTTCCGCCGCGGCTTCCACCGCCAGGCTGGATGGCGCCGAAACCGCCACCAGCATCGGGCAGCCCGCCACCACCGCCTTTTGCACCAGCTCGAAGCTGGCCCGACCGCTTACCACCATGCCGTTTCGCTCCAGTGGCACACGCCGGTTTCCAAGCGCTGCGCCCACCAGCTTGTCCACCGCGTTGTGGCGGCCCACGTCTTCCCGGATTTCCCGCACCTGGCCTTCCCGGTCGAACAGGCCGGCGGCGTGCAGACCACCGGTTCGCGCAAACACGCGCTGATGCTGCTCCAGGCTGACGGGAATGCCGGCCAGGGCCCGGGCAGATACCCGGAAATCCGAGCTGGCCAGCTCATACCGGCCCTGGACCTTAAGCGCCTCGATGGACTGTTTGCCGCAGACACCGCAGCTGGAACTGGTATAGAAATGACGCTGCAGCCGCTCCAGGTCAGGTTGGACACCCGGCTCCAGCTCCACCCGGATGGCCTGATCCTCGCCACTCTCACCAGACTCGCCGCAGGGCCCCGTAGACCGCACCTGGCCCATATCCTGGATGATGCCCTCGGTAAACAGAAACCCCAGGGCCAGGTCTTCGTCCGCGCCCGGTGTCCGCATGGTCACGGCCACGGAGCGGGAATCCCGCCGGGCCAGCGGCCCGAAACCCAGCCGAATCTCCAGCGGCTCCTCCACCGCCAGGTGGTCGCGGTCGTCCATGGCCTGGGGCAGTTTGACCACCCGAACCCGCCGGACTTCCCGCTGTTCGGAATTCTGCACCGGCTTGTCGGCATCCGCTTTCATGGGCCAAGTCTGGACCATGACCCGCGCGCGGGCAAACGGATACAGGCCGGTCAGAAGCCAGTCGAGATTCTCTGTTTCAATTGGCCCAGGAATAATTGCACTCGGGCACACGAGTACCCCAGGACCCCAAGACCTCTTCAAGTTGTGGTGACGGACGTCTCATCAGGTCACTGCTGATTCGATGGATCGGCGCGTACGTCATCCGATCCACTTGTTTGGTGAGCAAGACCTTGCGTGCATCCGACAGGGTGCGCCGCCGCTCTACTCTTTCCCGGGCGCTCTTCCGCGACTGGGCGCCGTCCACCTCGGGCGGATCAAGGCGTCCAAACACCGTAAACGGCCCCTGCAGGTAGGTAGAGTTGGGACCGAACCGCACGGTATTGACCGTGATCTCATGCTCGTCCCCCAGGGGCACGTGAATCATGCCGTTCTTGAAGACGCCAATGGGTTCGTAGCCTTCGAATTGCTCCATGGAAATGGTGACCAGGTTGAAATCCGGGACATCGAAAGTGAATCGCGCGGCAATTCCTGACATGCGTCCGAGGAAGTGAGCGTCATCCAGAACCACCGCGGCCTGTTTCAGACAAAGAAAGTTAAGGCCCATGAGCTGCTGGTCCAGGGTCGCCGGTTCAGCATCCGGCTCCACCAGCCTGGGCGCAGCGGTGACGTACAGCGAAGATCCATCTGGAAAGGTGTGCAGCGGCACCGATCGTGGCACCAGCCCGGCCAGGTCGTGGCGCACGTCCACCAGCAGCTCATCGTCGTCTGTCAGCCAGGTGTCCACTTCGTTGATCCAGAACCGAACCCACAGCTCGCCCGAGCTGGAAACCGATACCAGCACATTGATGGGATCGCCGCGAAAGTTGTCATGTTTTTCCCAGGAGTGAAACTCAAGGGTTCCCCTGGTTCCGGTGGTTCCTTCGTGCATGACCTCCACATCAGAGCCGCTGGCGGCCACGAGCTGTACGTCAACCTTGAGGAGTTCGAGGTCCATGGAGATTGCGTCGGCTACAGGAATCAGCATAGCGAGCAGGAATACCAGCGTTTTCATTTGGAAACCCTCCGTGTATCAGCGGCGGAAAAATCACCCGGAACAAATTCATAGTGGATGGTCTGCATCGCGGGCTGGACGGCTTCGGCGCCTTCAGGGACCACAGCAAACCGAGGGTGTGTGATCATGAAAAAAACATTTGCCGCGATCGACGCCACGAGCGCCGCGGCCAATGCCAGGACCAGGCCTGTTGAAGGCCCTCGGACCGCCATGGCCTGCTGTATGCGCTGGACATAGCTTTGACTCGGCTCAACAACTTTGAATTGGCGTAGCCTGTCTTCCAGGTTGTTCATGGTCAGTCACCTGATTTCGAATTTTCATGAGGCCGCGGCGATAGCGCGAAGCCACGGTATTGATGGATTGGCCCGAATGTCGGGCAATCTCCTTGAATGTCATGCCGGCATTGAGATGCAGCACGATTGCCTCCCGGGTTTCGGGGTCCAGCTCGGACAGCAAACCGCACAGCTCTCCGGCCGCCTGGATCTTCCTGAGACGGGGCGGGATCAATGGCCTCCAGCCAGGGCTCTGCGGGCGACGGCATGCGCCTGGATTGCCGGAGCTGCCGAAAAGCCTCGTTGCGAACCGCGGCCGCTACATAGGCCGTGAGATTCGCCGGTCGCGACGTGGACCGAATGACGCCCACGATGGCTTCCTGAACGCAATCCTCAGCGAGAGATGGATTGGCGGTGATGGACACCGCGATCAGGAACAGCTTTCGGTGGTCCCTGCGAAAAACCTGGCTGATTTCGTGTCGATCCATACTTCCTCGACCCGGCGCTTATGAATCAGAGTCTTCCCGAAATGAATTTTGTGCAAATGCCGGAAAAAAGTACCTTTTGCGGTCCTCGATCAGTCCAGGCGTTTGCTGAACCTGAGGATGGCCAGGGTCAGTGTGACCGCGGCAAACACGGCGAGTGCCAGCAGGTCGGGCCCAAGTTCTGACAGCTCGGCGCCGCGCAGCATGACCCCGCGCACCAGCCGCAGAAAATGGGTCAGCGGCAGGATCTCGGCGATCCACTGGGCCAGCCTGGGCATGCCGTCAAAGGGAAACATGAAGCCCGACAGCAGGATGGACGGGAGAAACACAAAAAATGCCAGCTGCATGGCCTGGAATTGAGTGCCCACGAAGGTGGAAATCATCAGGCCCAGGGTCAGGTTGGCCAGGATGAACAGCATGGCAGCCAGGTAGATATCCAGCAGGGAACCCACGAAGGGCACCTGGAATACCCAGCGCGCCACGGCCAGGATCAGCGCCACCTGGACCAGGCCGATCAGGATGTAGGGCAGGATCTTGCCTACCATCAGCTCGCCCCGGCTGATGGGTGTGGTGATGAGCAGCTCCATATTGCCCCGCTCTTTTTCCCGGACGATGGCAACAGCCGTAAACATCACCATGGTCATGGTCAGGATGGTACCGAGCAGGCCGGGCACCACGTTGACCGCGGACCGGCGCTCCGGGTTGAAGTAGGTCCGCACCTCGAAACTGGCCGCCGGCCCGGCTGACCCTCCGGGCCGGGCCTGGCTGTCAAAGCGGATGGGGAATTGTCGAAGCTGGTTGGCCACGCTGGTTATGGTGGGATCGGTGCCGTCCACCAGAATCTGGCCGGCAGGACGGTCCCGCTGGATGACGCGCCGGTCAAAGTCCCGCGGCAGGAATACCCCCAGGGATATTTCGCCGCGCCGCAGGGCCGCCGTCAGCTGTTCCGGGGTTTCCGCCTGCATCACTAGATCCATCACCTGGCTGACGGCCAGGTCCGCGGTGACCTGGCGGGAAAGCTGGGTGCCCGACATGTCCACTACGCCGGTCCGAAGGTCCCGCACGTCGGTATTGATGGCATAGCCGAAAAGGATCAGCTGCAGCAGCGGCATGCCGACAATCATCCCGCCGGTCAGGCGGTCCCGGGACAGCTGGCGCAGCTCCTTGCGCAGGATGGCCATGATGCGCAACAGGATCCTCACGAACCCGCCTGCTCCTTTTGGGTCACCGCCACGAACACATCCTCCAGGCTGGCCGCTGACAGGGACACCTCGCCGGACACGCCCTCCCCGGCCAGCACCTGTCGGACCAGTTCGACAGGCTGGGTCACGCTGCGGTCCACCAGCACCCGGAATCGAAGGCCCAGCTGGGTGACACTGGCAATTTCCCGCCGGGACTGAAGCAGTGAGCGGGCGTCGGCGCCCTGCCCGGTCATGACTTCCACCACGGCGTAGGGAATGCCGGCCGCTAGGTCGGCGGGCGGGCCATCGGCCACTTTCACGCCGCGCTCGATGATGGCCAGCCGGTGGCAGCGCTCGGCCTCGTCCATGTAGTGGGTGGACACCAGGATGGTGGTGCCGGTCTCGGTGAGCTGGAACAGGAACTCCCAGAAGTCCCGGCGACTCTTGGGGTCCACGGCGCTGGTCGGTTCATCCAGGAACAGCAGGCTGGGCTGATGCAGGGTCGCCGCAGCCAGGGCCAGGCGCTGGCGCTGACCGCCACTCATGGTACCGGCACGCTGGGTCCTGAGGTCCGCCAGGTGGAATCGCTCCAGCAGCTGATCGACCCGCCGGCGCCGCTCGGAACCCGGCAGCGCCTGCACCTCAGCCATGAACTGCAGGTTCTCCACAGGGTTCAGATCGCCGTAGAGGGAAAACCTCTGGGTCATGTAGCCAATGCGCCGCTTGACCTGTTCCGGCTCACGAATCACGTCAAACCCGAGCACCTGGGCATCGCCCCGGGTGGGCGTCAACAGTCCGCAAAGCATGCGAATGGTGGTGGACTTGCCGGATCCATTGGGACCGAGGAAGCCATAGATCTGCCCCGGCGGCACGTCCAGATCGAGACGATCTACCGCGGTGAGCTGTCCGAACTGGCGGGTCAATCCCCTGGCCTGAATGACTGCGGTGGCGGTCATCAGGGCACTCCGAGGCCAGGGAACTCCACCACCACCGGCACCCCGTCGGGCAGGCGGGCGCCGTCGGTGGCCAGTTCGACCTCAGCCGCATAGCTCAGACGCCCCCGGTCTTTTTCCGTCAACGCGAAATAGGGTGTAAAACTCGCCTCGCTGGCAACAAACCGGACTCGACCGGCCAGGGCCTGCGGCAATCCGTCCAGCTGCACCCTCGCCTCACTGCCCGGGCGCACGCTGGCGCGCATGGCCTCGGGAATGTACACCCTGGCGTAGGGTTGGGCGCCTGCCAGCAGGACGGCGACCACCTGGCCCGGGTTGGGCTGCTCTCCCAGTTCAATGGGCAGACTGTCAATGACGCCATCCACCGGTGCCCGCACCTGCAGGCGCTCCAGCTCCAGCTCCAGCTGCTGAACCCGGGCCTGTGCCGCCTGCACGCTGGCCACTCCCTGGTCCAACTGCTCCTGGCGCGTCCCCGCCTGCAGCTCGGCCAGCAGCGCCGTTTGGACATCCAGGTCCGCTCTGGCGGCATCCACTGCGGCAGCGGCGATATCAACGCCCTCTTCCGGGGCCAGTTCCTGCCTGGCCAGGGATTGCGCACGCTCCAGCTCTTTCAAGCGAAAGCTGAGGCTTTTGCGGGCGCCGACCACCCTGGCCTTCTGGGCGTCCAGGGTTTCGCTGCGTGGGCCCTGCTGCAGTTCCCGGTTGCGTGCCTGGGCCTGGCGCAGCTGTGCGCGGGCCTCAGACAGCCTGGCCTCCAGCCTGCGGGGGTCCAGCTGGATGATCAATGCGCCGGCTTTCACCGGATCCCCTTCCACCAGCTGGCGGGAGACCACGGGTTCCGCGCGTTCGGCGATCAGCTCAAGACGCTCGGATTCGGTCATGCCGACAGCCCTGGCCGGCTGCGGGGAATCCTGGCACCCGGTCAGCAGCAGGAGCGTGGCTATCAGCGTGCTAAGGCGAACGAACACCATTGAAAAACACCTCCATTGTATGGGCGGCCAGCTGCCGGGGGTCCATGCGGGCGGGGTCCAGGGGCAGCATCTGCTGGAGCATGTTTCTCGCCAGGAAGGGAAACACGATCATCCCTGCCAGGGAAACCAGCATTAGCGGAGGACTGAGGTCCTGGCGCAATTCGCCCCGCTCCACCTGCAGGTTGAGCTGTCGCATGAGACGGGAAATCATGCTGTCCCGGAACTTGCTCAGCAGCCGCTCCCGCAACGGCCCTTTGCCGTAAAGCACCTCGCGCAGCACAAAATTGGGCCACCAGGGGTTTTCGGCCAGCACCGCAGTGTAGGCACTGACGAATTCCTCCAGGCCCTGGTCGGACTCTACCGCCGCCATCTGTGTAAACACCTGCTCCATGACGCCATCAACCAGGGCTTCATACAGCCCCTGCTTGTCGCCGAAGTAGTAATGGATCATGGCGGGGTTCACCCGGGCCCGGTCCGCTATGCGTTTGACCGTGACCGCCTTGAAGTCGCTGACGGAAAACAGGTCCGCGGCAGCCTGCAACAGCTGGTTGCGGACGTAGTCCGGTTTCCGTCCGCTGGGCCGTCCGGGAGCAGTTTGCGTTGCCATGGGAAAATATTAATTAAATTTTTAATTAAATTCAATCCACCATGATGCCGCTTCAGTTTCCGCCAGCCCAGGCGACATAAGAAACAACGGCTTACCAGACCGGTCAAAGGGTATACTCCGTTACGACGTGGCCAGACCAACAAGATGAAAACGAAACCAGCCCTGATCCTGGTGGCCCTGTTCCTGCTGGAAGCCATTCCCGCTGGAGCCAACCCCGCCCCGGACGCTCCCCCCAACAGCACAGAAACCACCTGGATGGCTCTGCTGGTGGGAGGTGCCCGGGCCGGACACGTCAAATCCACCCGGGAGGTCTTCCCTGCCGAGGTACACACGACCGAGGGCTTTTACATCCGCATCAACCGCGGCGCTGCCGTCACCGAAATCCAGGCCGAAGACCGTTTCGTCGAAACCCTGGATGGACAACCGCTGGGCTTTCGCTCCAGCCTGAAAATGTCCGGCACCGAACTCACCACCGAGGGTGAAATCCGCGACGGTCGGGCTTACGCCACCACCTTCAGCGCCGGTACCGAGATGCAGCAGGAATTCGACTGGCCTGAAAACGCACTGCTGGCCGAGGGGCATCGCCTGTTGGCCCAGCGCCACGGACTGGTGCCGGGCACCCGGTACGAGGTGCTGGAGTTCCTCGCCTCGGAATTACGCTTTGCTCCGGCGTCGGTCACGGTGGGCCAGACCGAGACCGTCGACCTGCTGGGCACGGAGCAGCAACTCATACGGGTGGTCCAGTCGCTGCAACTGGGCAGCACCCCGACGGAAGTGATCAGCTGGATCAATCCCGAGGGCCAGGAGAAGAAAACCCGCATGTCAATGATGGGCACCACATTTGAAGCCATCGCCTGCCCCGAGGCCTGTGCCACCGCCGACACCGAGCCCACCACCCTGTTTTCCGCTGCTATCGCACATTCGCCGATCAGACTTTCCCAGCAGAACCGTGAATCAGCCATCACTTATACGGTCAGTGCTGCCAGCCCTGACACGCCGCTGTTTTTTCCCCAGTCCGACGAGCAAACCGTTGACCGTGCTGAAAATGGGGACTACCGGATTTCCGTTCGCCGCCTTGGGCCCGGGTCCGCCGGCCTGGATGAAGATACCCGGTCCGCCCATCTCCAGCCCACCCGCTGGCTGCAGGCCGAAGCGCCGGAGGTGATTGACCTGGCCCGGCGCGCCCGGGGCGATGAAACCGATCCCAAGCTTGCCATGCTGCGGCTGGAGAAGTTCGTCCAGGACTATGTCAATGACAAGAATCTGTCGGTGGGCTACGCATCGGCCCTGGAGGTCGCCCGTAACCGCAGCGGCGACTGCACCGAGCACGCATTGCTGCTGGCCGCCATGGGGCGTGCCCTGGGCATCCCAACCCGTGTGGCAACAGGCCTGGCCTACGTGAACAACTGGCTGGGCAACCAGCATGTGTTCGTGCCCCACGCCTGGACCCAGGCTTACATCGACGGCCGCTGGATCAGTTTCGACGCCGCCCTGGGACGATTCGGCGCGGGCCATATTGCGCTGGGATACGGCGATGGGGAGCCGGGCAGCTTCTACGACAGCGTCCATACCCTGGGCAACATTTCCATCGTGCAGGCCGAGGCCCACTGATGCTTTCCCTGCCCGGAATAGTCCTGGTACTGGGCCTGGCCCAGCCCGACCTGCTGCCGGCCGGGGCCAGCTTTGCCAACTACGACATCCTCAATACCCGGGTGGAACGGCTGGGCAATCTCAGCACACAGATCAACGAAGCCAGCGGCATCGCCGTATCCAGGGCCGACAACAATCGGATCTGGCTGGTCAACGACAGCGGCGACCAGGCGCGCCTTTACGCGGTGGACCGCAGAGGCCGTTTGCGCAAGACCGTGTCCCTGATCGGAGCCGCCAACGTGGACTGGGAAGACCTGGCCACATTCGTCTGGAACGGTGAGCCGTGGCTTGCCGTGGCCGATATCGGCGACAATGACGGGATCCGCAGCGCCTTGACCATCTACCTGCTGCGCGACCCGGCCACCCTGCCCTCGCGACTGCGCCGCGAAGCCGTCATCCGATTCAGCCTGCCCGGGGGTCCGGTGGACTGCGAGGGCCTGGCAGTGGACCCCCACAGCGAAACCATTTTCGTGATCAACAAGCGTGGGCGTCCCTACACCGTGTACAGTCTGCCCCTGGCCACCGATGCCGGCGGGATCCTTCAGGCCCGGCCGGTGGCAGCACTGCCCCAGATCCCACCACCCACCGATGCCATGAAAGCCAGGCGTCCGGCACTTGCACGCTGGCTGTCCCAGCCCACCTCCATGGACGTTGACCCGGAGGGCAACCAGATCCTGGTGTCCACGTACACCCACGGATTCGTGTTTCGGCGCCAGGCGCGCCAGTCCTGGAGCGAGGCCCTGGCCGGTCGGCCCAGGGTGTTCGAACTGACCGGACTCAAAGAACCCGAGGCCGTGGCGTTCGATACCCGCTCGACGGTCGTGACCACCAGCGAAAAGATGCTGCCCGCCCCCCTGATTGCCATGCAGATAGGCTACTGATGCAGATACTCCTGTGTACTCCCCACTTGATCCTGGCACCCCTGGACGACGGCTGGGAAATTCAGAACAAGCAAAACCGCAGCAGACTTGGCTGGCTGCGGATCGACCAGGACAGCCGGTTGACTCGCGGCCAGGTCGAACCCGAGGACCCGGAGCTGCTGCATGAAGCGGCTGTGGTCGTCGGCGCCCAACGGGAACAACGGGTGGACCCGGACTCTCCGCTGGGGCGCAGCCTGCAGGAAGCCTTCCTCAACGGCGACAGCGGCAGCGAAAACGCACTGCAGGATATCTGCCGGCAGGTGGTTCAATCCTGGCAGGGGCGCTACGCCGACCGCGTCACTGCCACCCATCGGCAGCTGGGCCTGCCGGAAGATTACGCGGAGCAGTATCAGCTGCCGATGGTTCAGGAGGCCCTGGAGCTCAGCCCAATTGGCCAGGACGTGTTCGAGCGGCCCCAGTTCATGGCGCCGTTCGCGGCGCGAGCCTGGCGGAGAATGTCGCGTTCGGCCATGGCCGACGGGGTCTCCATGTTCCCGGTGTCAGCCTTTCGCAGCCTGGAGTACCAGGCCAGCCTGGTGCAGAAGAAGGTCGAGCGTGGTCTGGACATTGACGAGATCCTCAAGAGCAGCGCAGCGCCTGGCTACAGCGAACACCATTCGGGCTGCGCCATTGACATCGACGCCGGCAAGGGCAAACCCCTGGAAGAAGATTTCGAGGAAACCGACGCCTTTGCCTGGCTGACCGAGCACGCACTCGAGTTTGGCTTTCGAATGTCCTTTCCCCGCGACAACCCCCACGGCATTGCCTACGAGCCCTGGCACTGGGCCTACACCCCGGAAATCTGGATGCTGAACCTGTCCTGACGGGACTAATGGACCTGTTGGGGCGTAGTTCCGGCCTTGGTGTGCACGATGTCCTGGGGCAGTCGGACCTGGGGTAATCCCAGCTGACTCAGCAGCGGCACCAGCTGCTGGTGGATCAGCGGATAGAGCTGCCGCGTCAGGGAGGTGTGGTAGCTGGAAAATTCCTCGAAGCCGATGGCTTCGCCGCTGATCTGCTGGTAGCCCGCATTCAGGACGCACTCGATGGTAAATGCCGGGCTATCGGGATCCGACTGCATGGTCCCCTCGCACAGCAGACGAACCCCGACCTGGAAGCGGGTCAGCTCACCCGAATCCGGCAGCTGTGCCGGGGTCAGCTTGATTTCGACTCGGGCCTGGATGTTGTCATCGGGCCTGATGTTCTTGTGCAGTTCGGCATGGAGTTTCACCACCTGGGTGTTGAACAGCGCGAACCAGTCCAGCAGGTTGAGATCGGTCACAGATCGCAGGCCCGCCAAAGGTACCAGCAGGCCAGGCTGCGGTAGGGGCGCCAGGCCTCACCGCGCTCCACCACTTGCGCGGTGGTTGGCAACTCGTCCATACCATCGGTAATCATCAGGCCTTTGCGGATCCCCAGGTCATCCGGCGCCAGCACGTCACGGCGGCCCAACCAGAAAATCAGCAGCATCTGCACCGTCCATACGCCGACACCCAGCAGAGGTGTCAGGGCCTGGATAACGGATTCGTCGCTCATGTCGTTCAGCTGATCGATTCCCGGCAGGTCTCCGCTGACCTGGGCCCTGGCCAGTCCGCGGATGTACCTGGCTTTACCGTTGGAAAGCCCTACCGACCGCAGCCCGCGCATCTGGGCACGGGCAACCCGCCCGGCGTCAGCCCGACTGCCGTCTCCGTAGCGCTTGTTGAAACGGCCGTAGATCGTGGCGGCGGCCTTGCCGGATAATTGCTGGTAGGTGATCGAGCGGGCCAGCGCCTCAAAGGTGGACCCGTACTCCTGGACTGCGAGCCTGCAGGGGCCGACCTGCTCGATGATTCCGCCCAGCCGGGGATCCTGGCGCTTCAGGCGGGAAACATTATTAGTCAGTGACACAGCCAAAAAAACGGCAGGCCGAAGCCTGCCGTTGTAGAGTTTCCTGAACTTACTGAATCGGCTGGAATGTGACCTGGTCCACCGCGATCTGCCCCACGACGTCGGGATCCAGCAGCAGCGGCACGTAGGCGTTCACCAGCCAGGGATACAGCTGGTTGGCGTAGTTGACGTCGCCCAGCACACCGCTTTGACCGCCGGCAAAAACCTGCTCAGCAATGATTCCGCCAGGGAGCATCTGTCCCACGAATCGGCGGGACGGGCCGGAGCCGAACATGAACTCGTTCAGGCCGTCGGCCCTTGCGCTGTGGCCGGAGGCGTCCAGGACCTGGTAGCCGCCGGAGCGCGGAATGCCGCGCAGCCCCTCAACCGTGCTGAATCCGTACAGGCCGTTGGGCAACGTGAATACGTCGTTCAGAGGATGGTCAAGCTCGATGCGGTGCAGTTTGCCCCAGCGATAATCCATTACGTTGGTGGAGTTGCCGAACGCCGGTGCAAACTCGTCACTGGCCAGCAGGTCCAGTGCCTGGCGCAGGCTCGCCAGCAGCACGAAGTCCCGGGCCGCTTCTGCGTTCGGAGCGTCAGGATTGGTGAAGAAGTTGATGCCGGAGGCTCCCACGCCCTGGCGGGTATCGAACACTTCCAGCATGTACTCCAGGGAGTTGAACGCCAGGGTACTGGACGGCAGGTTGTCGCCCAGGCCGATGGCCTGCAGGGTGGCGTCGATGGTGTTGCGGATCACCTGGCCGCGCCAGGCGCTGTAGACGGTTGCAGCCACCGAGGCGTCGATTTCCGGCTGGCCGGGTGCGCTCAGGGCAAACGGATTGTCGCCGGGATCATAACCCTCGGGGATGCCGGTGGGCGTGCTGAAATCCCAGGCGGAGAACAGCGCCAGGACCTCCTGCAGCTGCGGGTCGGCCGCCAGGCCGGTTAGGTTGACCCAGGCGCCGTCGGCGGCCGCGTTGCTGAAGGCCCCCAGGATGTGCGGCATCAGGATCTCGGCGTCCAGCATCTGGTTGTTGGCCTGCCAGGCTTTCATGGTGGCCACATCCACCTTGACGCCGCTGGCCAGCCGATCCTGGATCAACCGGTCAATTCGGCCCTGGCGATAGGAGGAGTAGCCACCCTGGCTCAGGTAGTAGATTCCGCCATTGGGCCGGAGCTGGTTCAGCGGGTTGTTGTCCAGGGAGGTGCCGACCGGGTCGTTGTTGGCGTTGGCGATGTAACCCGACGCCGGGTTCATCAGCTGGGGCGTTTCCCCGACCGACATGATTTCAAACGGCAGTGCCTGGCTTGGCTGGGGGTTGCGCACGGGCAGCCATTCGTGACGCAGGCTGCCATCACCTTCCCTGATAAATAGTGGCGGGATACCGCCATCGGGAAAGCCCAGCACCTGCAGATCTTCCCGGATGGGCAGTTCAGCTGGCGTGAAGTAACCGATATTGCCAAAGATGTCGGCCACGCCAAAATTCTGGGAGCCGAAGTCAAACTGCAGGGACGCTTCGCGGAAATCCATTACCGTGCGGGATTTGGCCATACCCAGGAAAGCCTCCAGCTCGAAGGTGGCACCCCAGCCGGTGTACTGGGCGCTGATGGCGCGGCCACCGGAGAATCCGAGAATTGGACCGTTGTTGCGCCGAGGAACGATGAAGGTGACGCCACCAGCATCAGCCCCCACGTTCTGCCGGACCGGGTTGTCAAACACGCCGTCCAGCTGGTTGGCAAAGTAGCTTTGGAAGATCCAGATCACCGGCTCTTCCTTTCCCTGGTAAATCGTGTGGGTGGGCAGCCCCAGGGTGTTGGTCCGCAGCGTTTCAAAGTAAAAATCCAGCTCGTCGATGGGGTTCACGGTGCTGCCCCAGCACAGCGTGGAGTTACACCCCTGGGCCACCACCGGCGCACCCGGGAAGCTCACGCCGGCCACATTCAGGATCTCACCGCTGTCGTCAGTCACGTTGACGTGAACCGGCCACCATACCGCCGGCACGTTCAGGCCCAGGTGGGGGTCGTTGGCGATGATAGGTGCACCGGAGTCGGTTTCACTGCCGGCGAGGATCCAGAAGTTGCTGCCGATGTCGCTGGCGTCGGACTTCAGCAGGGTTCCAAGCAGCCGGGTTTCCCGGAGTTTGCCCAGTACCTGCTGGCTGAGCTCGACCCGCTCTCTGCTGATCTGCGGAAACTGCTCCGCCAGGCTGGGACCGGCGTCCTTCTGACCAATACCGCCGATGGATGCCAGGAACCCGGGAGCGGTCACCCGGTCGTCGGGTGGAGCCGGCCGGTGGGTATCTTCAAAGAACAGCGCCGTGCCGTCGAATCCCAGGGCTTGTCCAAAACCCTGGTAGGTGCCGATATTGGTGGTCAGGTCCAGCTCACCCAGGTCGCTGGACAGGCTGAATGCCAGCAGCTTGGCAAAGGCAATACTGTCCACCGGTGACCAGGGCTCGGCCACGCTCAGCTCCAGCGCGCCGTATTCCGGCGGCAGCGGGTTGGAACCCAGCCAGGCGTTGACGCCGTTGGCGTAGGCCTGCAGGAGTGCGCGGGCCTCTGGACTCATGGCGGAATAGGTCCGCCACGCCGCGCGGCGGAACCCGAGGGTGCGCAGTTGGATGTCGTCGCCCAGGGCGGCTACGCCGACCAGTTCGGAAATGGTGCCGCTGGCCTGGCGCCGGCTGAAATCCATCTGCCAGAAGCGGTCCTGGGCCTGCAGATACCCCTGGACGTACGCAGCGTCCAGTTCGTTGCGGGCGACAATGCTGGGTATGGCCGTTTGCGGAGTCAGCACCTGAACCGTGTCACGCAGGCCCGGCAATGTCACCGTGTCCTGAGCCTGAACCTGACAGCCCAGGGTCAGCAACAGCACAATCATTATTCTTTTCATGGTTCCCTCCCGGGGAAATAATGATGGATCTGGGGGACAAGGCATGCGGGTCCAGCCCTGCGAGCACCCCACGAATTCCCCCAACGATACGCCCCCCACAGGGCAAATTCAAACAGCTGTTTGAAGTGATCCCGGTTAACCGGACGAGTCCTTGGACAGCGCGCCATGGAGCCCCAATGACAGCCACCCCGTGATCAGCAGGATGCCGCCGAACGGGGCCGCGGACGCGGTTGCGATCTTTTCCAGGGCAAGCAGGTACAGCGACCCGCTGAACAGCAAAGTCCCCGCCAGAAAAGAGCACAGGCTGAGCATCAGCCAGACGGACGATCTGCGGACGGAAACGGCCAGTATGGCCAGGACCACGGCATGGGCCAGATGGTAGCCGTTGGCCAGCCACCAGCGGCTTTCATCGCTCACTGGCAACGCGTGGGAGCCTGCCGCCCCCAACACCACGGCGGCGGCGCCCAGCAGGCTTGCCGCCAGCAACCAGCCGCGCCGGGTACCTGTGCCTATTCGACCGACCCCTCTTCCGTTTCCAGGGGTTTCAGCAGGTCTTCCATGGTCTTGGTCAGGTTGCTGTACTTGTAGCTGGGAATTTCGAACACCCAGCCGCTGACCCGCGACTGTATGGCTTCGGCCTCGGCGGCAATGTCCGTGCCGTCATCCTGGCCTTCCATCACGTAGTCAATCATTTCCTCGGCTTTTTCCGGTTCCGTGGCGGCGTCAACCAGCTCCGAGGCCACTTCCTCCACCGGC
>JASJDM010000051.1 GCA_030065125.1 Lysobacterales bacterium
GTATCTGCCCGGGCCCTGGCCGGCATTCCCGTCAGCCTGGAGCAGCATCAGCGCGTGTTTGCGCGAACCGGGGGTCTGCACGCGGCCGGCCTGTTCGACCGGGAAGGCCAGGTGCAGGAAATCCGGGAAGACGTGGGCCGCCACAACGCGGTGGACAAGCTGGTGGGCGCAGCGCTTGGAAACCAGCGTGTGCCACTGGAGCGATTCGGCATGGTGGTAAGCGGTCGAGCCAGCTTCGAGCTGGTGCAGAAGGCGGTGGTGGCGGGCTGCCCGATGCTGGTGGCGGTTTCGGCGCCGTCCAGCCTGGCGGTGGAAGCCGCGGCGGAAGCTGGACTGACTCTGGTCGGTTTCCTGCGCGAGGGGCGGGGCAACCTCTACACCGGGCCAGACCGGCTGTTGTGACCGTCAGGGGGCTGGTGATGGCGGGCGGCAGCAGCCGCCGCATGGGGCGGAACAAGGCTTTGCTCAGGGTCGGATCCACATCGCTGCTGGATCGGGCGGCAGGGCTGCTGTCCGAGGTTTGTGATGGCGTTCTGGTTTCCCTGGCGGCCGCATCGGACTTTTCCATTGCCGGGCAATGGGACGTTCTGACTGATCTGCGGGAGGATGTCGGCCCCATGGCAGGCCTGGAGGCAGCGTTCAGCGTGGATCCGCGTTGTGCCTGGCTGCTTCTGGCGGTGGACATGCCCGGGGTTGACCGTATCGTGTTGCAGGCCCTGCTGGATGAACGTGTCCCTGGTAAGGCGGCCACGGCATTCTGGACCGACGGTCGTCCCCAGCCCCTTTGCGCGGTTTACGAACCAGTGGTTGTCGAGCCACTGCAACAGGTGCTGGCCGCAAAGCACTATTCGCTGTCGCGGCTCCTTCTGCAGCTCGATGCCCGATTCCTGGAAACCGCGGACCCGCGACTGGTCAACGTCAACACGCCTGACCAGTGGCAGGACCTGGGGCGTCCGGATTCACCCGGGGGATCAGTGCCGCTGGCCTACCAGATCCGGCCGGGTTGAGGTAAAGGTCAGGGTGCCGGCAACGCCGAATCTCTTTGCTGCAGGCGCCACAGGCGCTGGTACTCGCCCTGCTGACCCAGCAACTGCCGATGACTGCCGGATTCGACAATTCGTCCGTCGCGCAACACCATGATGCGGTCAGCGTCCACCACCGTGGCCAGTCGATGGGCAATGACCAGAGTGGTATGGTTCAGTGCAACCTCATCCAGGGCTTTCAAAATGGCGCTTTCGGCATGGGAGTCCAGGGACGAGGTGGCTTCGTCAAAGATCAGGATGCGGGGGCGCTTGAGCAGCATTCGGGCGATGGCGATCCGCTGTTTCTCGCCGCCGGACACCTTGAGGCCACGCTCGCCCACCTGGGTGTCATAACCGTCCGGCAGCTGCTCGATGAACCCATCCAGGTGCGCCAGCCGGGCCGCTTCCCGGATTTCGTCGTCAGTGGCTTCCGGCCGGCCGTAGCCGATGTTGTAGGCAATGGTGTTATTGAACAGGACGGTGTCCTGGGGCACCACGCCAATGGTCCGGCGCAGGCTGTGCTGGGTCACGCTGTCCAGGGACTGACCGTCCACGCTGATGCTGCCCTGGTCCACGTCGTAGAAGCGGAACAGCAGGCGCGCGATGGTGGACTTACCGGCACCGCTGGGGCCCACCACCGCCACCTTCTGGCCCGGCGGAATATCGAAACTGACCTGGTGCAGGATCTGGCGATCCGGCGTGTAGCCGAAGGACACCTGCTGAAACTGGACATGACCGGACGACACCTGGAGCTCAGGGGCGTCAGCTGCGTCGAAGACCTGGGGGCGGGTGCCGAGCAGGCCAAACAGGTGCTCAATGTCCGCCAGGGCCCGCTTGATCTCCCGGTAGACAAAGCCGAGAAAATTCAGGGGGATAAACAGCTGCATCATGTAGGCGTTGATCATCACCAGGTCGCCCAGGGTGATTTCAGCCGCCGCCACCTGGGTGGCCGCCAGCACCATGATCAGCGTCATGGCGCCGGACACCACCAGTGCCTGTCCGACATTCAATGCCGCCAGGGACAGCCGGTTCTGCCGCCGGGCCCTTTCCCAGTCTGCCAGGTTGTCGTCGTATTCCCGGGCCTCGTACGCCTCGTTGGCAAAATACTTGACCGTTTCGAAATTCAGCAGGCTGTCCACCGCCCGGGTATTGGAGCGGTTGTCCATTTCGTTCATGCGGCGCACGTACTGGGTGCGCCATTCCGTCACTACCACTGAAAATCCTACGTACAGCACGATGGCCACCAGCACGATCAGCGGGTAACTCAGAGAGAAGTTGAACGCCAGGATGGTCACCACCAGGCCGATTTCCAGCAGGGTAGGAACGATGTTGAACAGCATGAAACGCATGAGGAAGGCGATGCCATTGGTGCCGCGTTCAATATCCCGGGCCAGGCCGCCGGTACGGCGTGACAGGTGAAACTCCAGGTCCAGGTTGTGCAGGTGACGGAACACCTTGAGGCCAATGCGGCGCATGGCCCGCTCGGTCACCCGACCGAAGATGGTATCGCGGATTTCGCCGAACACGATGGTTCCGAACCGCAGCAGGCCGTAGAACAGGACCATGGCCAGGGGGACTGCCACCAGCTGGGCCTGGGTGGAGTCCAGGGAATCCACGATGTGCTTCATGGCCACCGGTATCAGCACGCTGGCCACCTTGGCGAGCACCAGGAACACCACGGCCAGCCCCACCCGCAGCGGGAACTCCCAGAAATAGGGCAGCAGGCTCTTCAGGGCACGCCAGTCTCCCGACCAGCGACGCGGGGTCTGGCGTCGATCGCCGCGCATCAGGCGCCGGATGCCGGGTCGAAAACTGGCAGGATCCCGGTGACGTTCACTCCTGGCCGGCAGCCCGGGTGGCAGACTTCAGGGTGTTGCTCAACAGGCAGGCAATGGTCATGGGGCCAACGCCGCCCGGGACCGGCGTGATGTGTCCCGCACGCTCCACCGCGCCGTCGAAGTCCACGTCGCCGGTGAGACGGGACTTGCCGCTGTCGTCGGTGACGCGATTGATGCCCACGTCGATAACCACGGCACCCGGCTTGACCCAGTCGCCCTGGATGATGCCCGGCCGACCGACTGCGGCAACCAGGATATCGGCGCTGCGGCAGAGCTCGTCCAGCGCCTGGGTTCGCGAGTGGGCGATGGTCACCGTGCAATGCTCCCGCAGCAGCAGAAAGGCCATGGGTTTGCCGACGATGTTGGAGCGGCCGACTATGACGGCATTGAGCCCGGACAGGCTCTCTACGCTTTCCCGGATCATCATCCAGCAGCCCAGCGGCGTGCAGGGCACGAAGCCGTCGGCGCCGATTACCAGCTTTCCCACGTTTTCCACGTGAAATCCATCGACGTCCTTGTCCGGCGAGATGCGATTGATGACCCGCTGTTCGTCGATATGGTCCGGCAGCGGCAGCTGGACCAGGATGCCGTGTACCCGGTCGTCGCGATTCAGCTGATCCACCAGATCCAGCAGCGCGGCTTCGGTGGTCTCGGCGGGCAGGGTATGGGTAAAGGACTCAAATCCGGCCTCAAGGGCCTGTTTGCCCTTGTTGCGAACATAGACCTGGCTGGCCGGGTCGTCACCCACGATGACTACGGCAAGGCCGGGGGTGACGCCGGTGCGGTCTTTGAGTTCCCGGGTTTTTTCCGCCACACTCTGGCGCAGTTGCTGGGCCCGCGCCTTGCCGTCAATGATGCTCGCCATGACTGATCTGCTGCTCGAACAGCGGCAGAGCTTAAGCAAAACGCGGGAAAATGACCATGAAAATCTGGTCTCCCGGCTCGGGCAGGCGTATTGCAGCGTTTACGGGGTGGTCCATGGGGGAAACCGACCAGCTTATCAGCCAGATTTGCGGGGAGCACCGGCACCGCGAGGGCGCCCTGCTGCCGGTACTGCATGGCATCCAGGACGCCCTGGGATTCCTGCCGCCGGAGACCGCGGGCCGGGTGGCAGAGGAACTGAATCTGTCCCGGGCGGAAGTCCACGGCGTCATCAGCTTTTATCACCTGTTTCGTCAGCACCCGCCGGGGCAGCGTACGCTTTACATCTGCCGATCCGAGGCCTGCCAGGCCATGGGAAACGGGCCGCTGATCGATCACGTCCGTGAAAAGCTGGGCATCGACTTTCATCAGACCACCGGGGACCGCCGGTTCAGCCTGGAGCCCATCTACTGCCTGGGTAACTGCGCCTGCGCGCCGGCGGTGATGCTGGATGACGAGCTGCACGGCCGTGTCACTTCTGACCGTCTGGATGAGCTCCTTGACTGATCAGTCCAGGGTTTACGTGCCGGCGGACAGCGCCGCCCGGTCCGTGGGCGCTGATGGGGTTGCCCGGTCGGTTGAGGAACTGGGTCTGCCGTTGAAGCGGCCCGGCTCCCGGGGCCTCTACTGGCTGGAGCCTTTGCTGGAGGTGGACAGTGAGCAGGGCCGCATCGGATTCGGGCCGCTGCGGCCGGAAGAGGTGCACGGGGTTGTGGACGAAACGGGCAGGCCGAACCTGGAACACCCGCGGTGCCTTGGGCCCATCGAGCGGTTCGAGCCGCTGTCGTGTCAACAGCGCCTGACATTTGCCAGGACCGGCATCATTGAACCGACGTGCATCGACCAGTACCTGGCCACAGCCGGCTTTACCGGTCTGCGCCGGGCCCTGGAGCTGGGCCCCCAGGACATCGTTGACGAGATCAAGTTATCGGGCCTGCGCGGTCGGGGCGGCGCTGCATTTCCCACGGGCATCAAGTGGCAGACGGTTCTGGATGCCCCGGGTGACCGAAAGTTTGTCGTGTGTAATGCCGATGAAGGTGACTCCGGGACTTTCGCCGATCGCATGCTCATGGAGGGCGACCCATACTGCCTGATCGAAGGCATGATCATTGCCGGCCTGGCTACCTGTGCGGAGCAGGGCTACATCTACCTGCGGGCAGAATATCCCCAGGCGTATCGAACCATGCAGGCGGCGGTGAGCACCGCAAGAGCACACGGATTCCTCGGCGGTGACATCTGCGGCAGCGGGCGGCGTTTCGACCTGGAACTGCGTAAAGCCGCCGGCGCCTACATCTGCGGTGAAGAGACCGCCATGCTGGAAAGCCTGGAAGGCAAGCGGGGTGTGGTGCGGTTTCGTCCGCCACTGCCGGCGCTGAAGGGGCTGTTTGGCGAACCCACGGTGGTCAACAACGTGATCAGCCTGGCGACAGTGCCGGTGATTATGGAGCGGGGTGGGGAGTTCTACCGGGAATTCGGCTCCGGAGATTCCCGCGGTACCCTGACCCTGCAGCTGGCCGGAAATGTTCAACGGGGCGGCCTGTTTGAAGTCCCTTTTGGGCTGACCCTGCGTGAAGCCATCGAGGGCCTGGGAGGCGGAACCGCTTCGAGTCGGCCCCTGCGTGCGGTCCAGGCCGGGGGACCCCTGGGCGCGTTCATCCCGGAATCGGGCCTGGATACGCCATTGGACTACGAGTCGCTCAAGTCTATCGGGGCGATGCTGGGCCATGGTGGGCTGGTGGTGTTTGACGACACTGCCGACATGGGCGCCCTGGCCCGGTTTGCCATGGAATTCTGTGCCATCGAGTCCTGCGGCAAGTGCACACCCTGTCGTATCGGCGCCGTGCGGGGCACCGAGGTGATCGACCGCATTCGCGCAGGCGAGGATCCAGACGCCAACCGCCAGCTGCTGCGGGACCTGTGCGATACCATGGTAGAAGGTTCCCTGTGCGCACTGGGCGGAATGGCGCCTTATCCCGTGCTGAGCGTGCTGGACCATTTTCCGGAGGATCTGTGATGAATCAGAACTGGATTCCCTACCGGCGGGAACTGGACTACGGCACTCCCGAGGTGCAGTCCAGGCAGCAGGTCACCCTGGCGGTTGATGGCCAGTCGGTGACGGTGTCGGCGGGCACCACGGTGATGCGGGCCGCCATGCTGGCCGGAGTGAGTATCCCCAGGCTTTGCGCAACCGATTCACTGGAGCCATTTGGGTCCTGCCGCCTTTGCCTGGTGGAAATCGAGGGTCGTGACGGAATGCCCGCATCCTGTACCACGGAGGTTGACGAGGGGATGCAGGTCAGTACCCAGTCCCGTCGCCTGGCCGGGATCCGACGCAACGTCATGGAGCTGTACATCTCGGACCACCCCCTGGACTGTCTGACCTGCCCGACAAACGGCGACTGTGAACTGCAGGACATGGCCGGCGCCGTGGGTTTGCGGGAGGTGCGATACGGTTACCAGGGCGCCAATCACCTGGACGAGGCGAAAGACGACAGCAACCCTTATTTCACCTTCGATCCCAGCAAGTGCATCGTGTGCTCCCGCTGCGTGCGGGCCTGTGAAGAAGTGCAGGGGACATTTGCACTGACCATCTCCGGTCGGGGCTTTCAGTCCAAGGTCTCCGCCAGCGCCGATGAGCCGTTCCGGGACTCCGAGTGCGTGTCCTGCGGGGCCTGCGTCAAAGCCTGCCCGACCGCAACCCTTGCCGAGAAATCCCTGATCAGCATGGGGCAGCCGGAACACTCGGTGATCACTACCTGTGCCTATTGCGGGGTGGGTTGTTCGTTCCGGGCCGAGATGAAGGGCTCAGAGGTGGTGCGCATGGTCCCCAACAAGGACGGCCACGCCAACCACGGCCACTCCTGCGTCAAGGGGCGGTTTGCCTTCGGTTACGCCACCCATCCGGACCGGATCACCCGGCCCATGATCAGGGATTCCATCCATGAGCCCTGGCGCAAGGTCAGCTGGGACGAGGCCATCGGCTTTGCGGCCCGGCGGCTGCGGCAGATCCAGGAGAAATACGGCCGCCTGGCCATCGGCGGTATCACCTCGTCGCGCTGCACCAACGAGGAGACCTACCTGGTGCAGAAAATGGTGCGTGCGGCCTTCGGCAACAACAACGTCGATACCTGTGCCCGGGTGTGTCATTCACCTACCGGATATGGCCTCAAAACCACCCTGGGGGAGTCCGCCGGGACCCAGCGCTTCGATTCGGTGATGCAGGCTGACGTGATCGTGGTCATTGGCGCCAATCCCACCGATGCCCACCCGGTGTTTGCCTCCCAGATGAAACAGCGGCTGCGGCAGGGCGCCCGCCTGATCGTGGTGGATCCCCGCGCCATCGACCTGGTCCGCAGTCCCAATATCGCCGCCGATTACCATCTCCAGCTGCGGCCGGGAACCAACGTCGCCCTGATCAACGCCCTGGCCCACGTGGTGGTTACCGAAAACCTGCACGACCCGGCGTTTATCGAATCCCGCTGTGAAGCCGAGGCCTACCAGGCCTGGCGGGACTTTATCAGCCTGCAGGAAAATTCCCCGGAATCCCTGGAGTCCGTGACCGGGGTACCGGCAGACCAGGTCCGGGGCGCAGCAAGGCTGTATGCGGCCGCAGGCAACGGCGCCATCTACTACGGGCTTGGCGTCACGGAGCACAGCCAGGGTTCCACCATGGTGCTGGGCATCGCCAACCTGGCCATGGCCACCGGCAACCTGGGACGGGAAGGCACCGGGGTCAATCCCCTGCGCGGCCAGAACAACGTCCAGGGATCCTGTGATATGGGTTCGTTTCCCCATGAGCTGCCCGGATACCGACACATTTCCGATGAGGCGGTCCGCCGGCAGTTTGAGCAAAGCTGGGGCGTGACGCTGCTGTCCGAGCCAGGCTACCGGATTCCCAACATGTTCGACGCCGCCATCAGCGGTGAATTCAAGGCCCTGTACGTCCAGGGTGAAGACGTGGCCCAGTCCGATCCCGACACCCAGCACGTCACCGCGGCGCTGGAATCCCTGGAATGCATGATTGTCCAGGACCTGTTTCTCAATGAAACGGCCAAGTTTGCCCATGTCTTCCTGCCGGGTTCGTCCTTCCTGGAGAAGAACGGCACCTTCACCAACGCCGAGCGCCGCATATCCCCGGTGCGCAAGGTTCGGCCGCCCCTGGCGGGGAAGGAAGACTGGGAGGTCACCGCGGCACTGTCCAACGCCCTGGGGTATCCCATGGATTACCGTCATCCCCGGGAGATCATGGACGAAATCGCGTCGCTGACCCCCACCTTCGCCGGCGTCAGCTACGAATTGCTGGACCGCCTGGGCAGCGTGCAATGGCCGTGTAATGCGAGCAGCCCGGGCGGTACGCCGACCATGCACGTGGGCGAGTTTGTCCGCGGTAAGGGCTTTTTTGCCGTCACACCCTACGTCCAGACCGACGAGCGCACCACCCGCAGGTATCCGCTGCTGCTGACCACCGGGCGCATCCTGTCTCAGTACAACGTGGGTGCCCAGACCCGGCGAACGGAAAACCTGCAGTGGCACGACGAGGACCGGCTGGAAATGCACCCGGCTGACGCGGAACTCAGGGGCATCGGCCACGGTGACTGGGTTGGCCTGCGCAGCCGCGCCGGTGAAACGGTCATGCGGGCGGATGTCAGTGAACGGGTTCAGCCAGGGGTGGTCTACACGACATTTCATCACCCCAATTCCGGTGCCAACGTGGTCACAACGGATAACTCGGACTGGGCCACCAACTGTCCGGAATACAAGGTGACCGCGGTTCAGGCCTACCCGGTGAGCCAGGTTTCAGAATGGCAGCAGCGGTTCCGGCGATTTGACCGCGAGCAGCAGAACCACCTGGCCGGGGCAGAGGAACCCGAAACCGGGTGACCGTGAGCGTCGACAAGCTGATCCGGATGGCGGAACAGATCGGCGCCAACGTGTCGATCAGCACCGATCCCGATATTGTTGCTGAAAGGCTGGCGGATCATCTCAGGCGCTTCTGGGATCCGCGCATGCGGGAGGAACTGTGCCGTGCGGCGGACCAGGGTGTCGTGCTCAGTCCTGCGGTGACGGCCGCAGTGGCCATGCTGAAGAGCTCGAAATAGCTGATTTTCCAATAAAATCCAGCGTTGACATAGGTTTACACACGGCGACGCCCGCCTGGGGTAGCATGAGATCCTAAGAAAAGTAAATGCGGGGTCGAATGGATGCACCGCCTTCTTGTTGACAAGGAAGAGTACCGGCTGGCCTGGCTGAATGGTTCAGACTGCCTGTTGGCTTCCGCCCGGGATGAGTTGATCGGATTTCGCACCGTCAGCACTTTTTTTTCAGAGATCCGTGAGTTTCGCGCTGCCTCTGGCGCTCATGCTCTGGTGCTGGATATCCGGCCCATGGCAAAGCTGCCGGACGAGCTGTGGGCCTGGGTCGGGCGCTGCTGGTACACCCAGATGATCGAGCTGGGGCTGAAGCGCCAGGCGGTCGTGGCACCGTTGAACCTGTCGGCCAAGATGCAGTGGCGCGGCCTGGCCGTTCCGCGCCTGGCCAGCAAAAACTTCACAAAGGTATCCAAGGCCATCCACTGGATATCAAGCGACAGCGCTGAGCACCGGCCGAACCTGCGCCGGATGGAGCTGCTACCGGCCTGAGTCGGCCGCCGTCCCGTCGCCAGGGACGCCCCCCTGCTCGAACCCCTTCGACTGATGACTGCGGCAGCGCGGTGAACCGCTTTGCCGGGGAACCTGGTAGTGCCCGCCCTGCATGATCTCCTGCACCGCGATCAGTGGCTGCTTCAGCTCACGCCACTGGCGCGCCGCCTGCTCATCATCAAACGCCGCCACCCGGGCGTCTTCCCCGGCGTAGCGCAGCAGGAAACCGGGTATTTCCAGCCGGGTCAGTGATTCCTCCATGGCTGCCACGTTCTTGGTCTTGTCGTCGGCAAAGACCACGGCGCCGGGCAGACTCAACCGCAGGTGCTGGTACAGGGCTTCCAGCATGTCTCCCTTGTGCTGCCCGGCCACCATCATCACCCCATCCTGGTACCAGGCGCCGCGCTGGGCGCCCGGCAGGGTGAGTACCTCGGAAAAGCCGCCGTTGCGACCGGGCCCGCTGGGCCGGAAGTCCAGTTTGTTGCGCCGCAGTTCCCGGAATGTGCTCAGGTGATAGTCCGGGCCTCGGGCGGTCAGCACCATGACCGGGTGGCCGGCTTCCACCAGTTCGTCGATCAGCCCGGGAATCCGGTCATCGGTCAGATGCATGGCGCCGGCAAAAAACAGCGCGCCCTGGACTGCCAGGCGGTCGGCCACCACCCTGGCGTCACAGGGTGTGGCGGACTCCAGTTTCTTCTGCCAGTCATACCACTGGTCTGCACCCAGTTCGCTGTTCATGGCCAGCAGGGTATTGTCCAGGTCAAATACCACCAGGACCTGGCTGGCGGGCAGGCTGTTGCGGAATTGCGCGGCAGCTTCTGCCACGGTGGCAATGTCGGTCGATTCTTCAACGGTGACTCCGGTCGGGAGTCCGCTGCTGCCGGGTGCGGTGCCGGTTGCAGCGCAGCCCGCGAGGGCCAGCAGGGTCAGGACCAGCGCCAGTGGCGCTGTGATTCGTGGGATGGTGTTCACAGGGGGTAACGTTTCCACTGTCCGGTGTCGAATATCTCGATGGGTTGATAGTCCAGTTTGTAGTGCATTTTGGGATGACCGTTGATCCAATAGCCCAGGAACAGATACGGAACCCGCAGCTCCCGGGCCATCTCGACCTGGGACAGGATGGCAAAAGAGCCCAGGCTGCGGCGTGACGCTTCGGGATCGTAGAAGGTGTATACCGCCGACAACCCGCTGCTCAGCCGGTCGGTCACCGCCACGGCCAGCAGTTCATCACCCAGTCGGAACTCTATGAAGAAGGTACGGCTCCAGCTGCTCAAGAGGAAGTTTTCAAAATCCTCCCGGGCCGGATTGTCCATGCCGCCGCCGGAATGCCTTGCCGCCAGGTAACGCCGGTACAGGTCAAATACTTCGGGATTGAAGCGGGCCGGTGAACGGCTGATACTCAGATCCTGGTTTCTGGCGAGTACCCGTTTCTGGCTGCGGCTGGGCTTGAACTCGACCACCGGTATGCGGGTGGCCTGGCAGGCTTCGCAACCGCGGCAGTGGGGGCGAAAAATCAGCGACCCGGCCCGTCGGAAACCACTGGAGGTCAGGGTGTCGTAGACGATGTCCAGGTGGTCCGCACCGGGATCCACCACCAGGTTGCGGGTACGCCGATCGGCGAAGTACCCGCAGCGGTGTTCAACGGTTTGCAGGACCCTGATGTTTGCCCCGGCCAATTCTCTCGTTTCCTGTATGGACCTTGCGGGACATTAAATCATATCTGGGCGGCCGGCGGTCCAGGCTGGTCCTGCGGGATATTGCGCCGCAGGCGGGTGCGCTGCAGCACAAGGTCCCACGGAAACAGGGGGCCGGGATCCATCTTGCGCTGGACCCGGGCATTGGGATTATCGGTCGATGTGACCATGCGCCGATCCAGGTCCTCATGGCCAGCGATGAATCCCAGTCCCGGCAGCGCGGCACACAGCGCGTCCAGCAGGCCAAGGAATGCCTCCACCTGCTCCTCCGGATAGGGCTGGGTCATCTGTTGGGAGGTGGTATCCCACCAGTTGGGAAAACGCCCCCGGTTGACCAGTTCCACTCCGATTGACGGCCGGTTGAATCCGCTGACATGGTGAGCCACCCGGTCCAGGCTGACCCACTGAAAAATGCTGCCGTCCCGGTCGACATAGAAATGCCCGGAGTTTCCTGTACGGCTGTCCGGGTAAAGGATCTTCTCGCCCAACTGCCGTGCGCCGGCCATGTCGGGCAGCTCGGTGCAATGCACAACCAGCCATTGAATCTGATCCAGCTCGCGGCGTTCCAGCCGGTCGTCATAGGGCAGCAGTTCGACCCGCATTCGATCCAGGTTCAGCAGCTTGTCAACAGGGATGGTCATGGCGCTCATCATAGCCGCCGACCACAGCAAAAATACACCCGGCGCGGCGTCGTTGAGGGCCAGTTCACTGGTAAAATGATGTTCATGAGTCCCGACCACAACTGCACATCCGTGGCCGTTGCCGCGTTCTATCGGTTTGTGCCGCTGGATCCACTGGAGCCCCTGCAGCAGGAGTTACTGGCGTTCTGCCAGGACCTCGATCTGCGGGGCACCATTCTGCTGGCTCCCGAAGGCATCAACGCCACGGTGGCTGGCTCCCCACGGGCGGTGCAGGCGTTACTGCGCGAACTCCGCTCTAGAGATGAATTCAAGGACCTGGCGGCGAAGATATCCCACTCGGACCGGCAGGCTTTCCACCGGATGAAGGTCCGCCTGAAGAAGGAAATCGTCACCATGGGCGTTCCGGGAATTGACCCCAATCGCGAGGTGGGCACTTACCTGGATGCGGAGGAATGGAATGACCTGATCCAGCAGCCTGATGTGACTCTGGTGGATACGCGTAATCGCTACGAAGTGCAGCTGGGTACCTTCGAAGGCGCCATCGATCCCGAAACTGATTCCTTCCGGGATTTTCCGGAGTGGGTGGCGCAGAATCTCGACCCCGATCGGAACCCTCGGGTGGCCATGTTCTGTACCGGCGGCATTCGCTGCGAAAAAGCCACGGCGCTGCTGAAGAATCGTGGATTCAAGGAGGTCTACCACTTGAACGGGGGCATCCTGCAGTACCTGGAGGACACGCCCAGGGACAAAAGCCGCTGGAACGGCGAGTGTTTCGTTTTCGATAACCGGGTGACCGTGGATCACGAGCTCAATCCCGGCCACCACGAGATCTGCTTCAACTGCCGGATGCCGCTGTCAGAGGAGGATCTGAACAGTCCCCGTTACGAAAAACACGTGTCCTGTCCTCATTGTTACGCCGGGGTCACCGAGTCCCGCCGAGCCAGCCTGAAGGAACGTGCGCGGCAGGTGGCGCTGGCCGAAGCCAGAGGGCAGCAGCATATCGGGCAGGTGTTTGAACAGGGCGAGCACGAGAGCTGAATGGGGCTGGTCGTCTTCTCCCATGGCAGAGACAGCTCACCCGCGGCACGCAAGATTACCGCACTGCTGCCCGTGGCCCGGGAGCTGGGCTGGGACACCCTGGCCCCGGACTACCGGGAATCCGACGACCCGGCCGTAAGGGTCGAAATTCTGAGGAACTCGCTACCCGCCGGGCAGCGGGAGCCCCTGGTGCTGTATGGATCCAGCCTGGGCGGACTGGTGTCGGTGTTTGCCGCGCAGACTATTCCAGTTCAGGGCCTTTTTCTGCTGGCTCCCGCGGTCTACTGGCCGGGTTATGAACATCTCGACTATGCCTGCGACGTGCCGGTAATCCAGGTGGTGCACGGCTGGCGCGACGAGGTGGTGGGCTGGCAGCAGGTGGTGCGCTGGGCCGGCGAGCATCATGCCCGGCTGGAGCTGGTGGACGACGACCATCTCCTGTCCGCTCGACTGGATGAGCTGCGGCGCACCTTTCACCATTTCCTGCAGCGGGTGGCTGATGAAGTTTGATCGTTTCGACAGCCAGTTCGGTCCGGTGCTGGTGGCTGCCGATGAGTCCGGATTGCGGCATGTGCGCCTGCTGGACGACGCAGGGCCCGACGAGGGCTGGGCCCGGGATGTCGAAGCCCTGGCGCCGGCGGTTCGACAGCTTGAAGAGTACTTTGCCGGCCGGCGCCGCCGGTTTGAGCTGGCGCTGGCGCCCCAGGGCACCGAATTCCAGCTGCGCGTCTGGTCCGCGCTGGTGGACATTCCCTACGGCGAGACCTGGAGCTACGCGGAACTGGCCCGGCACATTGGGGATGCCGGGGCGGTCAGGGCGGTTGGGGGCGCCAACGGCCGCAACCCGATTCCCATCATCATTCCCTGTCACCGGGTGATCGCCGCTGACGGCAGCATTGGCGGCTATGCCCTGGGTTCGGAACTGAAACGACAGCTGCTGGAGCTGGAGGGCGCCAGCGGAGCCTTCACACAAGCACAGCTACCGATTTGATCTGGGCAAAGGCCTGGGTGCCCGTTTGCACGCCCAGCTGTTCCCGGGACCTTCGCGTTATGGATGCCAGCAGCGGGCTGCCGCCGGCATCCAGCTGCAGGATGGCCTGGTGGTCCTGTTCCAGAATATCCACAACGCGGCAGGGTATGACGTTGAGCACGCTGGTTTGGCGGGGTTGTTCCAGGGTGAGGCTGACATCTCTTGCGAGGATCTGGATCCGCACCGATGCGCCGGGATTGGCGTCCACATGGGGCACCCACAGGTCCCCTCCGGGGAAGGTCAGGCGGGTGAGGGCATAGGCTGGATCCTGGCCCGCGACCTGGGCCTGGATGACCGCCTCTGCCTGCTCGGAGCGGGCGGGCCCCAGGTCCAGGCGGGTCAGCACGGCATCGAGGGGACCAGCTGCGACCGTCGAACCCCGGTCCATGAGGATCATCCAGTCGGCCAGTCGGGCCACCTCGCTGGACGCGTGGCTCACGTAGAGGACGGGCAGTTCCAGTTGCCGCACCAATCGCTCCAGGTAAGGCAGGATCCTGGCCCTGGCAGCATGGTCCAGCGAAGCCAGCGGCTCGTCCATCAACAGCCATTCCGGACCGCTCAGCAGCGCCCGGCCAATGGCGACCCGCTGCTGCTGGCCTCCGGACAGCGATGGTCCAGCTTGATCCAGCAGGTTCTCCAGTCCGAGCCAGTGCACGACGTCGTCGAAGCCGGGCCCGTCGCTGCGAATGCGGCGTTTCATGCCGTAGCGCAGATTGCCGCGGACGTCCATGTGCGGAAACAGGCTGGGCTCCTGGAAAACATAAGACACCGGGCGGCGATGGGTTGGCAGGAAGGTGTCGGCATCCTGCCAGACCTGGCTGCCATATCGCAGCTGGCCGCCGGCAATGCGGTCCAGTCCTGCCAGGGCCCGCAGCAGGGTGGTCTTGCCGCTGCCCGACGGTCCGAACAGCGCAGTGACACCCTGGGCGGGAATATCGGTCGCCACCGCCAGTTGAAAATCTCCCAGGCGCCGGCTGAATGTGGCCTGGATGGTCACCGGGGCCCCACCGTGGCGTAACGCCGCCCCAGCCGGTAAACAGCCATCAGCATCAGCAGGGACGCTACCAGCAGCAGACCCGCCAGCCAGTGTGCATTGGCGTAGTCCATGGCCTCGACGTGGTCATAAATGGCAATGGACAGCACCTGGGTCTTGCCCGGAATATTGCCGCCGATCATAAGCACCACACCAAACTCGCCCAGGGTATGGGCAAATCCAAGCACCGACGCGGTCAGGAAACCAGGTGCCGCCAGCGGCACCGCCACGGTAAAAAAACGATCCATCGGGGAGGCACCCAGGGTTGCCGCCACCTCAAGCGGTCGTTGCCCCATGCTGACGAACGCGGCCTGCAGTGGCTGGACCACGAAGGGCAGGGAGTACACCAGGGACCCAATGACCAACCCGGTAAAGGTAAACGCCAGGGTACCGATCCCCAGGGCCTCCAGCAGACCGCTCAGCGGGCCCTGTGAACCCAGGAGGATCAGCAGGTAAAACCCCAGCACGGTGGGCGGCAGCACCAGGGGCAGGGCCACCAGGGCCTCAACCATGAACTTGAACCGGGAACGGGTTCTGGACAGCCACCAGGCCAGCGGGGTGCCCAGCAGCAGCAGGATGATCAACGTCACTCCGGCCAGCTTGAGGGTTATCCAGAGCGCCGTCAGGTCGGCATCGTTCAGCACTGTGTACTAGCCTGCATTATTCATGAACTCGCGACTGAAGGCTCTGTTTGGTATTCAAGATCATAGCGTTAGACTTGAGCTGGATGGTATGCGAGAGAAACGGTGTGTCGGTGCCGGATCGTGCCCCCCCTGGTGGCGCATCTCGGCGTTCATGAATAATGCAGGCTAGGGCCTGTTTTCATCTGGGGCCACAGGGTCCACCAAAACAGTGTCAGCCGGCCCTGGGTCGTATCCGTGTCGGCTGATGATTGTGCGTGATTCCTCGCTGCGAAGAAACCGCAGTAAAGCCAGCGTCGTCGGCGATCCGTTCAGGGCAATGGCTTGTTGCTCAATAGGCTGATGCAGCGATTCGGATACCAGCCACCGGGAGCCTGCCGGGTCCAGCAATCCGACCTGGGATCGTGCCACCAGGGCCAGCTGGGCATTGCCGGACAGCGCGAACTGCAGGGCCTGGGTCACACTTTCACCGGTCACCAGCCGGTCCCGAACGGACTGCCACAGGCCCAGATTGTCCAGTGCCTCCCGGGCGGCGGTGCCATAGGGTGCGGTGCGTGGATTGGCAATGGCCAGGTAGTCGAATTGACCGGATCTCAGCCGACCTTCCGCAGTCTGATCGGCATCCGGTGACCACAGTACCAGTCGGCCGACGGCATAGGTCAGTCGCGGGGCATGGTCGAATCCCTGCTGCTCCAGCATTTCAGGCCGGCGGCGATCGGCCGCCAGGAACAGGTCAAACGGGGCGCCGTTGATGATCTGGGCATAGTGCTTGCCGGTAGAGGCGCTGGACAGAACCACCCGGTGTCCGGTATGGGCGGCAAAAACCTCGACGATTTCCCGGGCGGGCTGCTGGAAATTCGCCGCCACCGCGACGGTGATGACCTCGGCGCGGAGAGGCATGCAGCTGCAGACCAGGACTGCGGTCAGGACTCGGAGGTAAGCCACTCCAAGGCCTGCTCTTCCTGGTCCCATTGGAACGCCCGCATGGGCACGCCCCGGTTGTTCATCACGTTCACGAAGAATTCGTAGGGTCGGGTGTCCTGGTCCGGATTGACCAGTACCGCCATGCGGGCCACGTGGGGGGTGCTCGGGTGTTCCTCCAGGGCCTCACCCATCTCGTACAGTTCGGTGAGGTCGATTTCGAGGCGGAGGTTGCGGTGGTCCAGCAGAACCGGGTTGCTTGGGTGCTGCATCAGCAGGGCACCGGTTTGTTCCAACAGGTCATCCTCGGGCCGATCCAGGATGCCACTGAGCGTGACTTTCAAGATGCCGGTGGTTTCATCCAGTGTCAGGTCGTAGTCGATCACGATTGGGTCAGCCAGTTCCAGGCCGCAGCTTCGTCTTCGACAAAGGTTGCCACCTTGATGCCGCGGTTGCGCATCACCGTGACAAAAAAGTCGTATGACGGCAAGTGAGCATTTTCCGCAACCAGAATGGCCAGGCGCTTGATGGCTTTGTATTCCTCCAGACCCACGATGCGCTCGGCGCGTTCATAGATATCCAGGGTCGGAGGTCGAAATGAGAATTGGCGGTGATCGGTCAGCAGGCGGGTGGCGCCGTGTTTGCGAACCAGTTCCAGGGATCGTTGCCAGGCCCGATTTGACCCCTCGGCGTTCCATTCGCCGAAAATGGTCGCAACCACGGTGTTGCGGTCATGGTCATAGTGGAACTGGTAATCCATGGCTTACCCACTGGAGTACCCCCTCTTCTTATAACATGCCGCCAAAGCCGTGAAAGGGCAGTGAACGATTTCAAGCGCGAGCCGTCAGGACGCAGCGCTTCGGTGCGGGGTAGCCCTCTACAGTGACCGCGGGATTTTCCGGATTCAGGAACTGGGGCAGGGAGTGGAATCGCATCCAGTCTGTCGAGCGTTGTTCCTGCGGGGTGGTGGCGGTGGTGTCCACGACTTTAACCTGCCTGAATCCACAGCGACGGGCCCATGCGGCCAGCGCATCCACCGACGGGATGAACCAGACGTTACGCATGCGGGCATAGCGATCGCGAGGAATCAGTACCTCTCTTTCGCCGCCCTCGATAACCAGGGTTTCCAGCACCAGTTGCCCGCCCGAACGCAGGAGGCTGCGGCAACGCAACAGGTGATCCATGGGAGATCGGCGATGGTACAGGACACCCATGGAGAAAACCGTGTCAAAACCGGTCAGATTGCCAGGCAGGTCATCGGTGGCCAGGGGCAGTACCCAGGCCCGTGGATCATCGATAAAGTGCTGAACGGCCTGGAACTGCATCACAAACAGCAGCGTTGGGTCTATTCCGATGACCAGCCCGGCCCCGGCGCCCAGGGCTCTCCAGCAGTGATAGCCGTTGCCGCAGCCGATATCGAGCACCCGGCGTTCATCCAGCGGATCCAGGGCGGCGCTCAGCCGATCCCATTTCAGGTCCGATCGCCATTCGGTATCGATGTCGACGCCCAGCAGGTGATAAGGGCCCTTGCGCCACGGATGCAGCTGCTGCAGCTGCTCCTCCAGAGCCGAGGGACTCATGTCCATTTCGCCTTCTACGGTGATAGCGCTGTTGTCCAGGTCGATATGCCTGACCCGGACCGGTGGCAGGCTGTCCAGGGCCATACGCCAGCGCGAATAATCCCCGTGACCCGCGGATGACAGGCGCTGCTTCACCAGTGGCGCCGCCCCGATGATCCAGTCCGCGATGGGTCCAGGTTCCACGGACCGGGCCAGTGACATCAGATCCATCAGCGTGGTCTATCGAATGGCGATCATTGAACAGAAGTTGAGACTCTGGAACCAGGTGCTGACCATTGAGAAACCGGCATCGCCCATGCGCCGGGTATGGTCTTCCAGGGTTTCCGGTACCAGCACGTCTTCCAGGGCATCCCGCTTGCGGGAAATCTCCAGGTCGCTGTAGCCGTTGGCCCGTTTGAACTGGTGGTGCCGCTCGATCATCCATTGATCAAGCGCTGGATCCGTGAACCGGATCTTTTCTGACAGGATCAGGGCGCCGCCATCCACCAGGCCCTGATAGATCCGTTGAATCAGCTCATCCCGTTGGGCCGGAGGGACAAACTGCAGGGTGTAGTTCATCACCACCAGGCAGGCGTTGCTGATATCGACCTTCCGGATGTCCTGCAGCAGCACCCGTACCGCGCTGTCCGGGTATTCCCCGTGCAGCACCTGCTCGCAGCTTTTGACCATGGCGGCGGAGCTGTCGACCGCCACCAGCGCCACGTCCCGGTCCCGGGTGCCGTTGAGAATGGCCAGGGACGCCGCCCCCAGGGAACAACCCAGGTCGAAACAGCAGCTTCCGTCCCGGGCGAAGTGGGCAGCCATCTGGCTGATGCCCTGGAGGGTCTCGCGATAGCCCGGTACCGAGCGTTCAATCATGTCGGGAAACACATCAACCACCGCCTGGTTGAATTCAAACGGTGAGGGGTGGCCCTGGCCCGATTCAAACAGTCGGTCTTTGCCGCTGACCATGGAAAACTGTTTGTCGGCTACAGCCGGCTGCGGGCAAACCTGACCATCAGCTCCACGCCAATGGGCAGTACGCCTTCGTCAGCGAAGAACAGCGGCGAGTGGTTGGTTGGCGCCGCTTCCGGATCCTGGCCCCGGGGCGTGGCTCCCAGGAACACGAAAAAGCCCGGCACCTCCCGTGCGTAGTAGGCAAAATCTTCCGCCCCGGTAATCAGCGGCGTCTGGATGACATTTTCCTTGCCCAGCACTTCCCTCAGCAGCGGCACGGAATGCTCGGTCAGTCCGGGGTCGTTGACAGTCACCGGGTACTGGGTACCGCCCAGGCTGAACTCTGCCTCGGCGCCGGCTGCCAGTGCCGTGTTTTCGGCCATTCGGCGAATTTCGTCATGGATGGTCAGGCGCATTTCCGGATCGAAGGTTCGAATGGTGCCCCACAGTTCCGCGCTGTCCGGAATGATGTTGTTGCGGATACCGCCCTGCATGGATCCCACAGAAATAATCGCTGGCGCCCGGGTCACGTCAACCTTGCGGGAGGCGATGGTTTGCAGGCCCAGGAGGATCTGGGCCGCGGTGACGTTGGAATCAACGCCCTGCCAGGGCCGGGAGGCGTGGGCCTGTTTGCCGCGAACGACAATTTTGAAGCTGTCAGCCGCCGCCATCATGGCCCCGGACCGATAACCCGCCATGCCGACGTTGAGGCCGGCCCCTACGTGCAGTCCGAAAACCGTCTCCGGCTGATACTTGCGGAACAGCCCTTGCTCCAGCATCAACTGGGCGCCGCCTTTTTCGCCCTCCGGAGGACCTTCCTCGGCAGGCTGAAAGATAAAAAGCACGTTGCCCGCGAGCTTGTCCTGCTGGGCTGCCAGAACCTCGGCCGCCCCCATGAGAATGGCGACGTGCATGTCGTGTCCGCAGGCATGCATGACGCCCACTTCCTGCCCCCGGTATTGGGTAGTGACCTTGGAGGCAAACGGCAGGTCCACCTGCTCGGTGACCGGCAGCGCATCCATATCCGCCCGCAGCGCCACCGTGGGTCCCGGTGAGCCACCCCGCAGCAGCCCTGCGACGCCGGTGTAGGCAATTCCCGCTTCTACCTCCATTCCCAACCCCCTGAGATGGTCTTCCACCAGGGCGGCGGTGCGGAATTCCCGGTTGCCGAGCTCCGGGTTGGCATGGATGTCGCGGCGCCAGGACACCACCTTGGGTTCGACCGCACGAACCGCATCGGAGATGTTGGCAGCAGGGGCCGGCAGGGCCCAGGCCAGGACAGGCAGTAGCAGAACGATCAGTCGGAGCATATCGCGGTCCTTCAGCGTGGAGCTGGAACCCTAGCGCCTTGCCTGACTGAACTGCAAGCCTGTTGCAACATTTGTCCCAGCGTGTAATGTCATGCCAAACAACCATAAGGCAAACATGGCATGACCAATGCGGTGATTACCGGGTGGGGAAAGTGCACGCCGCCGTCCGTCCTGACCAACCACGATCTGGCTACGTTCCTTGATACGTCCGACGAATGGATTCAGGCCCGTACCGGGATCCAGGAGCGCCGTATCAGCAACGTGGCGGTGTCTGACATGGCCGAGGTAGCGGCGCGCCATGCCCTGGCATGTGCGGGCGTGGACGCCGCTGATGTTGACCTGGTGATCCTGGCCACGGCCTGTCCGGACACCATGGTGCCTTCGGCAGCTGCACGTCTGCAGAAGCTGCTGGGCGCCCACCAAGCCGCCGTATTGGATATGAACGCTGCCTGCACCGGGTTTGTGTACGGTCTTTCTGCCGCACGCTCGGCGGTGGTGGCGGGCGATCATCAGACCGTCCTGCTGGTCGGTGCCGAAAAGATGACCTGGTACCTGGACTGGACCCATCGTGACACGGCGGTGCTGTTTGGCGATGGTGCCGGTGCGGTGGTGATTCAGCCCGGCGAGGACGCGGAAGCCGGTATCTTCAGCGGCGCCCTGGGCTGCGACTATGAAGGTCAGGACGCCCTCAAGATTCCCGACTACGGCACCTCGGACGATCGCTACAGCGGGCCCAAGGGCAAGTTCACCTTCCAGTTCGACGGCCGGGAGATTTTCAAACGTGCCGTGGTGGGCATGGGAAACGCCGCGGTGAGGGCGCTGGAAAAGGCCGGGATTGCGGCTGACGAAATCGACCTGGTGGTGCCGCACCAGGCCAACATTCGCATTATCGAGGCGCTGGTCAACCGCCTCAAACTGCCCATGTCCAAGGTCATGATCAACATTCAGAAGTACGGCAACACATCCGCTGCCACCATTCCCATCGCGCTGTGCGAAGCCGTTGAAGAGGGACGGGTCCGACCGGGATCCAATATCCTGACAGCGGCGTTCGGCGCCGGGCTGACCTGGGGGAGCATGGTGTTGCGCTGGACCCGCAGAGTCAGGCCGGTGGCGACCAGCCAGGCCGCGCTGCCGCCCTGTGATCGTAGCGGGTTGGAGTTGCTGAGTGAGGCTATCGGCCACAGCCGCAGGCTGGCAACCCCGGGCTGATCCGGACCGTCAGCGCCCGAAAGATTCAGCCGGCGTCGTCCAGCGGAACCACACCGTCGGCCTTGCCCGATCGGGCCATCTTGAGGGCGCGGCGCGCGCTGGAGGCGGCCACGGTGCAATTCCAGCGAAACTCCTGGCTTTTAAGCCGCCCGGCGTGCCAGTGGCTGGCACGGCGTCCGGGCTGGATGCCAAATCCGGCCACCAGCATAAGCAGCAGCAGGCTGCGCAGAGCCGGGTGGTCGACCAGGCCTCCGGTCAGCTGCATCAGCTCAAACATCAGGGTGCTCCAGGCCACCAGGTAAAGCGTCACTGAGCCGAGTCCGCAGGTGGCAGACCACACCGAAGGCGCCAGGAACGCCGGCCACGAAAAGCCGCGCGCCACCGCCGCGTGGCCGTAGCGGGGATGCCGGTAGATATCAAAAACCTTCATCGGGCTGGGAACGGTTCTTTTTCTGACATTGTCGGGTGCCGACCGGGACCCTGCATGTGCCGAAAGGCTGTCCGTATCAACCCTGGTTGAAACAACGCTGAACGCCGCAACCGCCGGGTTCAGGTACGGCTAGTGCTGTTCCAGCTGGTAAAACTCCAGCAGCGCGCCGTCGGGACCCGGCAGCGACAGAACCTGGGCCCGGCCGTAGGGCGGCAACGCCAGGGAGACCGGACCGGACTCCACAACCACGCCCCGGCTGCCCAGGAAATCGATGAAGCCGGGCATATCACGCACCGGGAAGCGCAGCATCAGGATTCCCAGGTTCGGCGGAACGGCACGAGCAGAAAAATCGGCGCCGGTGGCGCCGTCGTAGGACAGCAGCTCCACGGATCCCTCATTGCTGCCCTCGGGATGGACGATGTAGACGTGTCGCCTGATTTCGCTGCTGAGGTTGTGGGGCAATCCCAGCACGTTGGGGCCGGGTTCGGCGCTGGCCCGGTGGCTTTCCAGGTACACCTGGAATCCCAGCTGGTCCACGTAAAAACGCCGCGCGTCCCCGATGTCCGAGACGATCTGGGTGGCGTTGAAAAACCGACTGAATTCCCGCAGCTGGGGCCAGCCCTCCAGCGGCGGCTGCACCCGCTCGATCATAGCCAGCACGACACCGTCAGGTCCGCGGGCCAGCCATTCCTTGACGACGAACGGGCCGAAGCTGAACTGGACCGGGTCGGATACCGACTGCCAGTTTCGTGCCTGCAACTGGCGGAACTTGCTCTCCATGTCCAGGATGCGAATATTGGCGTCGAACCATCCGCCGGTATCCCAGCTCTGGGCATTGGACCGGATCTGCAGCTGCGGCAGCCCCTGGAATCGGATCAGCCGCACGTAACCCCTGGAAGTGCCGGGGTTGCCCAGCAGCACTTCGTCCCAGCGGCTGTCCAGAGGCAGCTGCCAGAGGCGGCTCCAGCCCGGTTCGGAGGGGCCATCATGGACCACCCGGTACCCTGCCACCTCACGGAAGAACCGAACGTAACCGTTCAGGTCGGACACGCTCAGCACCACCTCCTGGTAGCCGCCGGTGATGAAGGGGTGGCCAGCTTCCTCGCTGGCCGGGGCGGCGCCGCCCCAGCTCAGGGCCAGCAGCAGGGTCCACTGCAGAATCAGTCGGCGTTCAGTCATTGGGTTCATGGTCCAGGCTGCGGTGGGTCAGCGGCGTATTGAGACCGATGCCGGCCTCCACCGAGGCCAGGTGGGCGCCGTGGTTGATGGCCATGCGGGCCTGGTTCAGTCGATAAACGTTGCCGATGGTGAAAAACAGGCGCCAGGTGATGGCGTGATCACCGTTCTGCCAGATATGCGTGGCCGGCTGTTGTTCCTTGTTGACGGCGTTTTCCTTGTCGCAGGCCAGTTCCCAGGCCCGCTGCAGCATGGCCTGTACCTGTTCAGCCGGGGCGTCGTAGCCAATGTTGAAGTCGATATAGTCACGCAGGCCGCCACCGCCAGCCCGGCTGAGGACTTCCAGCTTGGCCCCTCGCAGCCGGGTGTTGGGGATGATAATGACGTGCCGGTGAGTCAGGTCGCGCAGGGTGGTCTGCATCAGGCTGGTTTTCAGGACCACCCCTAGCAGGTCCAGCTCAGGGGCCCGGATCACGGCGCCGGGCTCCACGTCCCCGTTGTAGAGCAGGATCAGGCCGCCGATGTTGTCCGGAAGCCACACGTCCTTGGTGAAGAACAGCAGCAGGGCCAGGGCGCCCAGCACGCTGGTTTTCTCCAGCCAGTTCTGCATGCCCCAGATGGACAACACCATGAGCAGGCCAACGATGATGATGCCCACCAGGAACAGCAGGGAGAGCATCTCCGCCTGATAGGTCACGGAAAACACGGCCTGGCCCTCGATTTCGCGGGTGCGGCCATAGCGCCGCAGAAGCCACGCGTGGCCACCGATGTACAGGGCATATCCAGCCAGGATCACCAGTCCGGTGAGGGACAGCTGGCGCAGCACGTCGCAGTCCCGGTTTGCATCCGGACAGAGCAGGCGAGACTCCACCTCGGTGAAGATGGACAGGGCATATACCACCAGCAGTGCCGCCGACATGATGCGCAGGGCGATCAGGCGGTTGCCGCGGGAGGTGGGGGCGGCCTTGGCCAGCCAGTTGGCCATGGGTCCCGAAAAAATCAGCAGAAACAGGTTGGCGAAAACCACAAACCTGTCGAAAACGCTCAGCTGCCCGAAGGCATTGGCCAGGAACTCCATCAAGGTGAGGCTTCCCGGTCCAGGGGTTGGCCGTCCAGGTGGCGCTGCAGTCGGCCCAGCTGCAGGGCCAGCACGCCATCCACTGCGGGCGCCCAGGCGCCCAGGCCAGACGGCAGGTATCCGCCCACGCGATAGGTGAGGGTAATGGTGGTTTGCTGGTCACCGTCCGGGTCTCCAGTCTCCAACAGAAAGGTCATGCTGCCTTGGAGTGCATGTTCCTGCAGCGGTCCCAGGCCGCCGGTCAACCGCAGCATCCGCCCCGGTTCGGCGTATACGACCTGCAGGTGCCGGACGCCGCCGGAGCGGTGGGCCTCGCAGAAGCAGCCCAGCGGTCTGGGCTCAATGGACAGGGCAGCGGCATCGCCGAAAAAAGTGTGGTCGGGGTGCCACCACTGGCCCACTTCATCCACCAGTGCGGTCCAGGCCCGCTGCGGGGATACCGAGGCGGTGACCCGGTTCACGGTCTCAAATCCGACATCGGACTGAGCCGTTAGTTCGGCCTGGGCGGTCCCGGCAAACATCAGCAGGGCAGCTGCGAGGTATTTCATGGTTGGACTCACCGTCGTTTTTGCGATGATATCACCGAGACGAAGGCTTCATGGCCCGACCCGGCGCCGCGGACTTGACTTGCCTTCGGCCAGGGAGTCCAATCCCGCGTGCCGTCGCCTGCGCCCCGGAATGCCATGTCTCACTCATTGTTTGCCGCCTGTCCCCGCGGGGTTGAATACCTGCTGGTGGACGAGATCCGCGGGTTGGGCGGTGACTCGGTGCACGAGGGTCTCGGCGGCGTATTTTTTGCCGCGGGCCTGGAAACGGCGTACCGGGTTGGACTCTACAGCCGGCTGGCCAGCCGGCTTTATCTTGAACTGATCCAGGGTCCCGTCGCCAGCGGTGATGAGCTTTACGAGATGTGCCTGGATTTTCCCTGGCAGGAACACCTGGATTCGGGCAAGTCCCTGTCGGTACACAGTGCGGTGCGGGGCCACCGTGCATTCAAGGATTCCCGTTTCGCGGCACTTCGGGTCAAGGATGCCGTGGTGGATCGCATCCGTCGCCGCACCGGCGCGCGGCCCTCGGTGGATCGACGTGACCCGGACGTGCCTCTTTACGTGTTTGTCGATCGTAAATCGGCTCGGGTTGGGGTGGATCTCATGGGTCGGGCGCTGCACCAGCGGGGATACCGCAGGGGCAGGGCCGAGGCGCCGCTGAAGGAAAACCTGGCTGCCGCGCTGGTCCTGCGTTCCGGCTGGCTGGACCACGAGGCACGGCCCCTGATTGATCCCATGTGCGGGTCCGGCACCCTGCTGATCGAGGGCGCGCTGATGAGGCTGGGGGTTCCAGCCGGGCTGGCCTGGGTTGATGACCTGAAAACCGGGTGGCACGGTCACCGGGGCTCCATCCTGGAAACCGTTGCCCGGCAACTCAAGGCGGACGCGAGTGCGGCATTTGCAGCAGAGCTGCCCTTCATGGCGGGGTTTGACCAGGACCGGGCGGCTGTCGAGGCAGCGTCAGACAATGCCGAGCGGGCCGGACTTCCGGGGCGGATCCTCTGGCGGCAGGGCAGGATTCAGCATTTGCAGCGCCCGGTGGAGGGGCCAGGGTTCGTTCTCACCAATCCGCCCTACGGTCGTCGCCTGAGCGAGACCGAATCCCTGTTCGATCTGTTTCGGGTATTTGGACAACGGCTGTCGCGGGAATTTGCGGATTGGCGCCTGGGGGTGCTGGTTGAAGAGACGGAACCCTGTCGGGCCATGCCGTTCAGACCGGAGCGAAAGTACCAGGTCTACAATGGCGCGATTGCCTGCACCTTCCTGCTGTTTCCCATCACCGGCCAAAGCGACACCGTCGGTCCGGCGGTGGAAATGGTTGCCAATCGACTTCGAAAGAATCTAAGAAAATTATCTAAATATCTAAAAAATAAAGATATTGAAGCCTACAGGCTGTACGACGCAGACATTCCTGAGTATGCCTGCGCCGTGGATGTTTACGGCGACTGGGCCAATATCCAGGAGTACGCGCCTCCTGCCAGTGTGGCGCCGGGCCTGGCGCAGAAACGCCTGCGTGACCTGATCCAGGCCGTCCAGCAGGTGCTGTCGCTGGAGCCCCAGCAGGTGACGGTGCGGCAGCGCAAACGCCAGAAGGGCAGCGATCAGTACACCGGGCGCAGCCGCAAAGGCGAAACCAGGGTGGTGGTCGAAGACGGCCTCAGGTTCGAGGTGAATCCCCACGACTACCTGGACACCGGCCTGTTTCTGGATCACCGGGAAACCCGGGCCATGGTACGACGGATGGCTGAGGGCAAGCGGGTACTTAACCTGTTTTGCTACACCGCCAGCTTTGCGGTTTACGCCGCGGCCGGCGGCGCTCGCAGTTCGGTGTCGGTGGACCTGTCGAAAACCTACCTGGCCTGGGCCCGGCGAAACTTCCTGGCCAATGGAATGGACCTGCAGCAGCACAAGCTGGTGCGCTCGGACTGTTTCGCTTTCCTGCGCAACGGCAAGAGCCAGTTCGACCTGATCGTGCTGGACCCACCCACCTTTTCCAATTCCAAGAGCATGGATGGATCTCTGGACATCCAGCGTGACCATGTGGCTCTGATTCAGCTCTGTCGGCAGCGCCTGTCGCGTCATGGCACCCTGGTGTTTTCCACCAACGCCAGGAAATTCAAGCTGGATGTGGAGGCACTGGAGGGCTGGCAGGTCCAGGACGTCACCGCTAAAACAGTCCCGCCGGATTTTCAGCGCCGCCGCCCCCACCAGTGCTGGGTCCTTTCCCGCCAGCCCGACGGCTGATCCTCCAAACCGCCGATCCACCCCTGGCGGGCCATTCAGCCCCAGTTCAGTCGTCGGCCATTAGTGTTTGTCCCATGAATCCCGATGCTGACCGGGACTCAAGGAGGAGACGATGAACCAGAAACTGAAGATTGCGACAGCGTTGACTGTACTGCTGCTGGCAGCGAGTCTGCTGGCGACGCCGGCATCCGCCCACGAGCGCAAGGGGCACCACCACCAGAAACACGGCTACTACTACGATCATGGCCGGCGCCACCACGGACGCTACTACACGCCGTTTTCCTACTACGGACATCCGCGGTATTACCGCGACAAGCGGCATTATTATCCGCGGCGCCACTATCGCCATCGCCACGTACACCACGGCCATCACCACAAGTACCGGCCGCTGCTGCGCCTGTACCGTGACTTCGACCGCTATTTTCATTGCCCGGAACATGGCGGGTACTTTCGTCACGGTGATTATTACTACGACTGATCAACACTCACTCTGCTAAAGCCAGAGCAAGCGCACAGGCACAGGGACGTGCCTCCCTTCGGGGACTGCAGGAGAGTCAGGGCTCGCTTAGATGCTGAAGCCGCCCGGCATTGTCCTCCCAGTTCTGTCCGTCGAAATCTTCCCAGTCCACCTGATCGAATGCCGGGTTGTCGATGCAGTGAAAATTCACGCTGTAACCATCGGGATTTGAGCGGGGCACGTAAAAGGATTTGATCCCGCAGCGGTTGCAGAACAGGTGGTGGGCAGTGCTGGTATTGAACTGGTAATCGGTCAACGTCTGTTTGCCCTGCAGCAGCTCGAACCGGCTTCCGGGGACAATCAGGTGACTGAATCCGCAGCGCAGGCAGATACTGCAGTTACAGCGCTGAACGGCGACCCGGGCTGGCGTGGTAATGCGAAACCGCACGGCGCCGCAGTGGCAGCCGCCTTCGTGCGTCAACATCGCTGCTGGTTTTTCTTCTTTTAAATCGGTCATTTACGGCTGTTAATTCTATAGATTTTCAGAGTTTGGGCGATATAATTCAGCCATTGTCAGGAGATTACGACTTGCGCTTTCTGATTCCGTTGTTGCTGCTGCTGCCGCTGGGGGGTGAGGCCCAGGTCTACCGCTTCGTGGACGAAAACGGCGTCATCCATTATACGGATCAGAAACCCCGCAACGGCCAGCGCTTCAAAACCATCCGGGTGAAATGCCGCGGCTGCAACTGGAACCGGGCCGTGGACTGGAAAAACGTGGCGCTGGTCACCGACGCCTATGGCCAGGAAATCCTCCGGGCCTGCGACCGCTACGGCGTCGACGAGTCACTGGTGCGGGCCATCATTCACGCCGAGTCTTCATTTAAACGCCACGCCTTGTCCGATGCCGGCGCCCAGGGGCTGATGCAGCTGATGCCGGATACCCAGCGGCGTTTCGGCGTCACCTCGCCATACACGCCGAGCCAGAACATTGATGCCGGCGTCCGCTATCTGCGCATCCTGCTGGACCTGTTTGACCAGGACATCCGGCTGGCCAGTGCCGCGTACAACGCCGGCGAAAACGCGGTCAGGCAATACGGCGGCATCCCCCCCTACCAGGAAACCCGCAACTTCGTAGACCGGGTAGAGATCCTTCGCTCCCGCTACAGTCGCGCGCTGCTCTAGCCCGAATGTCTCACCAGCTTCGGCGTAGAGGCGTCATTCCGGGACTGCAGGTCGTAGTCGGCGATATCACTGCGGAAAGGGTGGATGTCATCGTCAACGCGGCCAATGTCTCGCTGCTGGGTGGCGGTGGCGTGGATGGCGCCATCCACCGCGCGGCCGGCCCGCAACTGTTGGAAGAATGCCGCAGCATTGGTGGCTGCCCCACCGGCGAATCACGGGTAACCGGCGCTTACCGCCTGCATTGCAAACACCTGGTCCATACGGCTGGTCCCGTCTGGCAGGGTGGTTCGAATGGTGAATCACAACTGCTGGCCCGATGTTACCGTTCAGCGCTGGATGCCGCGTCCTCGCTGCAGGCCCGTTCGGTGGCCTTTCCAGCCATCAGTTGCGGAATCTACGGCTATCCCGTGGCGCAGGCGGCAACGGTGGCGGTTGAGACCATCGCCGCCCACGACCGGGCCGGTATCGAAGTGATCAGGCTGGTCTGTTTTACACCGGACATCGCCCGCCACTTCCAGCAGGCACTGGATTCATACGAGGGCGGTAAGCAATAGCACTGTGTGGGGGGTGTTTTCCTACCGGACCCGGCGTACCAGCCGAAAGCCAATGTGGCTGTAGGCCTGGTCGGCGGACAGCCGCAGTCGGGCCGAGACACGCACGTGGCTGGGTTGTTCGTACCATGAGCCGCCCCGGACCACGCCCATGTCGCACACCGGATGCTGCATGGGTGAGCCGTCCACCGGAGTCGAGGCATAGTTCATCTCCCAGCAGTCTGCCACCCATTCCGCGGCGTTGCCCAGCATGTCGTGCAGACCCCACTCGTTGGCCAGGAACGAGCCCACGTTAGCCGTGGTCACCTCCCCATCCGTGCAGTCAAAGATATTGTCAGCATCCTGTTCCAGGCTGTGGGCAGCGGCACGCTCGCGATCGGACACGTTGGCGTGGCGGCAGGCGTCGGCTGGTGATTCCCAGTAAGCCGGGTTGCTGTCCAGGTTTCGGGCGGCAAATTCCCACTGGGCCTCCGAAGGCAGCTTGTACACGCGCCCGGTCTGGCTGGTCAACCAGCCCGCGTAAGCCTCGGCGTCTCCCCGGGTGACGCACACGACCGGCATATTGCGGCTTTGCTGGTAGCCGGGATCACCCCAGCTTTTGTCCTGCCGCTTGCGCCAGCCGAACAGCCAGAAATTGCAGCCGCCGGATCGCTGGGCTTCAGGCCGGTACCCGGTAGCGGTGACAAAAGTCTCGAATTGCCCAACGGTGACCTCATGCTTGCTGATCGAGAACGCCCTGACTTCCACGCTGCGAATCGGCTGTTCCGACGGATCGGCGCTGGAGCCCATGTCGAATCGTCCCCCTGGAATACGGACCATGACCGGACCGCGCCCTGAGCCCAGCGGATCCGAAAATTCCCGGGATTGCTCCTCGTTGACCGGTGCGGTCTGCGCTCTTTGTGCCAGCTCGTCAGCCAGCCTTTGGGTATCCGGCTGATCCGGCGCCAGCCGCTGCAGCGTTGCGATGACTCCGCGGGCCTGATCAAACTCGTTCCTGTCCAGGGCGTTCCGCGCCGACTGGAGGTAAGCGTCGCGGATTTCGCGGCGCCCGTTCACGGCATCGGAGTTGCCGGGATCGATTTCCAGGACGCGGCTGTACATATCCCAGGCGTTTTCTCCGGCCGGTTCGGCCAGCTGGCCAGCAGCCCTGTAGAACGCTGCCGATACCAGCGCCTCTGCCAGTTCGCCGGATTCCTGCTCAGGCGCCCGCGGGCCGGGCCCGGCGGCGGATTGCGGCCCTGTGGCCCGGGAACTGCCCGGGTTTTCATCGGGCGAGTCCGAAGCCGCAATCTCGGCGTTGAGGGTCTGGGTCATCAATTCATCAGTCAGCAGCTGATCCAGTTCGGACTCGGTCACGCCGGGTTTCTCCCTGGCTGGTGCTTCCCGGGTGTCCCGAGTCACCTCGGGTTCCTCCTCGCGGTAACTCCCTGGCTGTTGTTCGCCCCGTGGACGCGTTGCAGCACCGGGCTCCGACTCTGTTCCGGTGATCAGATCCAGCGGGCTGGGATCGTCGTCACCGCCCAGCAGGGCAATTGCCGCGAGCAGCACCACGGCAATGGCACCGACGATGTAGGTCACCGGCCGCCGGTACCAGGGCGGTACCTCTTTCTGGTAAAGCTCGTCGCTGCGCCAGCTGCCGGGTTGTATGAGGGTCTCGGTATCTTCCTCTGCCCTGGCTGGGGGACGAGGGGGCGCTGAGCGTGCCCGCGGTTCTGGAATCGGCGTGGGAGTAGCGGCGCGGGGACGTGCGGGTTCGGGCTCGGCTTTGCGCTCCTGGGGCTCCGCTTCAGCTTCGTCATCCACCGCCGGAACGCCTTCGGCCGGCGTTACCGCCATCAGCTCAAACTCGGTCACGGGATCCTGGGGCGTGGATGTCTCCTCCGGGTGTTCCTGGCCCCCGGGCACAGCCTCCTCGGGACCCGTTTCCCCGGGAGCCGGTTCTGCAGGGTCCGGGCCGTCCATGAACTCAGGGTCTGGTGCCGGAGCAGCCGGGACAACGCCGGACTGGTTGAGCGCCTTCAGGGCACGGGTCGGATCCCCGATTTCCTTGCGGGTCGCCTCGATGGCAATGCGGCCCAGGGTGGTATCGATCTCCGCGACCAGCTGCTGGGTGTCAGCCAGGCGCTGTTGATGCTTCTTGGCCAGCATCCGGTCCAGCAGGGGCTGCACGGCGGACAGCTCATCGGGCAGGCGGGGCAGGGGATCGTTGACGTGCATCAGGGCAATGCCGATAGCCGTTGGCGCATCGTAGGGAACGTCACCGGTCAGCATCTCGTACAACACCACGCCGAGGCTGTAGACGTCACTGTGGGTACCCACTTCCGCAGTGGCCTGGGCCTGTTCCGGGCTCATGTAATAGGGGGTTCCCACCGAGGTGCCGATGGCGGTAATGGCGGTCCTGGAATCCCGCATCTTGACGATGCCGAAGTCTGCCAGCACCGGGTGGCCGTCCCTGGCGAACAGGATGTTCTCGGGTTTGATGTCCCGGTGGATGATGCCGTTTTCGTGGGCATGCCCCAGGGCGCCGGCGACGTAGCGGATCAGGCGGAGCGCCTCGCTGGCTTCCATGGGGCCCTTGCGTATGCGCTCCTTGAGGTTGCCGTTGGGCAACAGGGACATGGCGTAGTAGGTGTAGCCCTCCACGCTTTGCACTTCAAAAATGGTAACAATGCCCGGGTGATCCAGCGCAGCCACTGCCAGCACTTCCTTGCGGAAACGACGGATCCGTTCGTCTTCCTGGGAAAACTCCAGGGGCAGCACCTTCAGTGCGACGCTGCGTTCCAGAGTGGTGTCGATGGCCTCAAAAACATCGGACATGCCGCCAGCGCCAAGCTGCCTGACGATCTGGTACTTTCCAAAGGTTTCCCCCGCTTTGATCATGAAACCGGTCGATGGTGCCCCTGATCAGGCCAGATTAACCAAGAACCCGCCAATTGGATACTGCCCGCGGCGAGCGGGACGACGGATGGCCGGTATTTTCTGCTGCCAGGGGCGCTTTGCATCCACCTTCGCTGGGGTTATGATCGGCCCGATCCCACTGATTTGGGGGCGGAGGACACCAGCATGCCATCCTGGTTCGACGAAGAGCTGACAAAAATCAAGAAAATGCGCGGCGCCGAGGGTAGCGATGCGGACCTGGACCGGCGACGGGATGAATTCCGCCAGCAGTTCCTGCAGGCCATAGACGCAACGGTGTGGCCGGCATTCGAAAACTTTGTGGTCAATGCCACGGAACATGATTTTCCGGCCAGCCTGGGGCGGGAAAACGACGCCAAGGGTCGGCTGCGGGCCGTGCACATCTATATCCTGCCCATCTCCGGCGCTGAGGCATCACCGCTGGCCCTGGAAACATGCACTTACAAGATTGCCATGCAGATGGGCACCCAGCGCATCGCCCACATGATGAATTTTCAGAACCGAAATAATCCCCGGATCAAGAACGAGTTCGACTTCCAGGGGCTGGACTCCCTGTCCGAACCCAACGTGGACATCAAGCTGAAGCGGTTCCTGGAGCTGTCGCTGGAGTACTGCAAGGGGCCGCCGAGCCTGTAGCCGGCGGCCCCGAGAAATCACCTGGGCGCCGTCACTTGGGCGCCATTCTCACTGCCCCATCCACCCGGATGGTGGTGCCATTCACGTAGTTGTTGTTGATGATGTAGCAGCAGGTGTCCGCGTACTCCTCGGGCCGCCCCAGCCGGCTGGGATAGGGGATCGAGGCGCTCAGGGATTCCTGGATCTCCGGCTTCATGCCGTCCACCATGGGCGTCCAGAAGATGCCCGGCGCAATACTGCACATGCGGATCCCAAACCGAGCCAGCTCCCGGGCGATGGGCAGGGTCATGCCCACGATGCCGCCCTTGGAGGCCGAATAGGCGGCCTGGCCGATCTGACCCTCATAGGCAGCCACGGATGCGGTGTTGATGATCACCCCTCGCTCGTTCTGCTCGGTTGGCTCGTTTCCCTGCATGACGGCAGCCGCCGCCTTGGCCACGTTGAACGAGCCCACCAGGTTGATCTGAATGGTGTTGGAGAAGAATTCCAGCGGCATGGGGCCATCCCGGCCCAGGGTGCGCGCGGCGCCAATCACCCCGGCACAGTTCACGGCAACGTTTAAACCACCCATCCGCTCGGCCGCATCCGCGACCGCCTGGCTGACGCTGTCCTCGGATCGAACGTCGGTATTGATGTATGACGAGGCATCCCCCAGCTGGCTGACGGCCTCCGCGCCTTTCTCGTCGTTGATGTCCAGCATGACCACCCGGGCGCCGTCGTCCACCAGCCGCCTGGCGGTGGCAAATCCCAGACCGGATACGCCGCCGGTCACAATGGCTTTAACTTGATCAGTTTTCATTGCTCGCTCTCACTTTCGTCAAAATCCAGTTGTACCAGCAGGGTGTCCGCTTCCACGAAATCATCCTGCCGGACGTTGACCTCGGCCACTGCCGCAGCCCGTGGCGCGGTCAGGCTCAACTCCATTTTCATGGCTTCCATGACCACCAGCTCCTGCCCCTCGGCCACGCTGTCGCCCGCCTGGCAGCGCAGGGCCACGATGCGGCCCGGCATGGGTGCCAGCAGCCGCTCATCCGAGGCCTCTTCGGTCAGACCCGATGCAAACGGGTCCTCGGTCCGGTACAGCTCGACCCGGTGGCCATCGTGAATCTGCAGATGGGCGCCATGCTGGAGCACGCCAACGCGATGGCTGTTCTGGGAGTCCTGCCAGACCAGGTGGTTGCCCTCCAGTCGGGCATTGCTCACCTGGGATTCGCCGGATTCGGACTGAATCATGTAATGCCCACGATGACCCAGCACATCAAATCGATGATGGCCGGCCCCGTAGCCCAGTGACACCACCCGGCGGCCCGCATGGCCGGGCCGCCAGCCGTCGGCGATGGCCCAGGGGGAATAGGGGTCGGCGGTATCCTGCTGCCGCAACTCGGATTTCGCCTCCTGCTCCAGCAGATGCACCACGGCTGCCGCTCGAATCAGATCGGGTGATGGCTGGTCGTGTCCCTGCAGCAGTTCGTCCAGGTGCCGGTCCAGATAACCGGTATCCATGCGGGCCTGCCTCAGGCGCTGGCTGTCTGCCAGCCGCGCCAGGAATCCCAGATTGCTGCGCAGACCGGCGACGGCGGTTTCGCCCAGTGCCCGGCGCAACCGCTGCAGGGCGGCGTTGCGATCAGGCCCATGACAGATGATCTTGGCGATCATGGGATCGTAATGGACCGTGACGCTGCCGCCCTGTTCAACGCCGCTGTCAAAGCGCGCCTGGGTCGGCACCGCCAGCCAATCCAGGGTGCCCGTTGAGGGCAGGAAACCGGCGGCGGGATCCTCCGCGTACAACCGTGCCTCGAAGGCATGGCCGGACAGCTGGATCTCATCCTGGGCCAGGGGCAGGGGCTCACCGGCCGCCACCCGCAACTGCCATTCAACCAGGTCCTGTCCGGTCACCGCTTCAGTCACCGGGTGCTCTACCTGCAGGCGGGTGTTCATTTCCAGGAAAAAGAAATTGCCATCCGGGTCAGCGATGAATTCCACGGTGCCGGCGTTGAGGTAGTTGACCGAGCGCGCGGCAGCCACGCCGGCATCGCACAGGGCCTGCTGCTGTTCCGCGGTCAGCCCTGGGGCGGGTGATTCCTCGATGACCTTCTGGTGACGGCGCTGGGAAGAGCAGTCCCGCTCATACAGGTGCACCATGTTGCCCAGGCGGTCGCCGAATACCTGCACCTCCAGGTGGCGGGGATGGTCTACGTATCGCTCCAGGATAAGGCGATCGTCGCCAAACGCATTGCTGGCCTCGCGTCTCGCTGCATCCAGTGCACCGGGCAGTGCGTCCGGGGATTCCACTATCCGCATGCCCTTGCCGCCACCGCCGGCCGCGGCTTTCACCATGATGGGGAAGCCAATCCGGTCGGCCTCCGCAACCAGTATGTCGTTCTCCTGATCTTCCCCGTGATAGCCCGGCACCACCGGTACACCGGCCTTGTCCATGGCCGCCTTGGCTTCCGCCTTGCTGCCCATCATTTCCATGGAATCAGGGCTTGGCCCGATGAAAACCAGGCCGGCTTCGGCACAGGCCCGGGCGAAACCGGCGTTTTCACTCAGGAACCCATAACCGGGATGGACCGCCTGGCATTGGGTATCCAGGGCGGCCTGGATGATGCGGTCGCCGCGGAGGTATGAATCGGTCGGTGCCGGGCCGCCTACTTCCACGGCTGAGTCGGCCTGGGCCACGTGGGGTGCGAGACGGTCGGCGGCGGAATAGACGGCTACGGTGCCGATGCCCAGGCGCCGGCAGGTCCTGATGATACGGCAGGCGATTTCTCCCCGGTTGGCAATCAGCACCCTGGAAAACATCAGTTCTCCTGCCTCCAGGCGGCAGCGCGTTTCTCCAGGAACGCCTGGATGCCCTCCTGGCCTTCCGGCGATACCCGGAGGCTGGCGATGAGATTGGCGGTGGCCTGGTCCAGGCGCTCCTGGTTGTCCTCGGTGCGTCCGCTGACCGCGGCCACCAGTGACTTGGCGGCCCGGGTGGCCTGGGGGCCACACTCCAGCACCCGGGAAATCTCATCAAACACCGCCTGGTCCAGTTCGTCCGCCGGCACTGACCGGTGCACCAGGCCCAGTTCCAGCGCCCGGCTGGCGGAAAACACCTGGGCAGTCTGGAACAGCCGGGAGGCGTGCCGGGCGCCAATGGCGGCGATGACGTAGGGAGAGATCACCGCCGGAACCAGGCCCAGCCTGGCCTCGGTCAGCCCAAACCTGGCTGAGTCCACGGTGACGGCAATATCACAGCAGGCCGCCAGGCCCACACCGCCGCCGAAGGCCGGGCCGTTGATGCGGGCAACGGTGGTTTTGGGGCAGAAGGCGAGTTTGCGCATCAGTGCAGCCAGCCTGAGGGAATCGTCGCGGTTCTGCTGCTCGCTGGCCTGGGCCATGCGCTTCATCCAGTTGAGATCCGCGCCGGCGGAGAAGGAGGGCCCGGCGCCGGTCAGCACCAGGGCACGAATACCGGCGTCCGCGCCGACCTGGATGATGGTATCGGTGAGCTGCTGAATCAGGTCATCGTCGAAAGCGTTGTGCACGCCAGGCCGGTTGAGGGTGATGGTGGCCGTGCCCTGCCCATTGTTGTCCAGCAAAATCGGGGTGTCGCTCATCAGAAATCCTTTGGGTGTTTGCCGGCTCGGCTACATTCTGAAAACGCCGAACCGCCCGGTCTCCAGGGGCGCGTTCATCGCCGCGGAGATCCCCATGGCCAGCACCCTGCGGGTATCCAGTGGGTCGATGATGCCATCGTCCCACAGTCGCGCGGTGGCGTAGTAGGGGTGACCCTGGTTCTCGTACTGGCCGTGGATCTTCTTGCGGAACTGTTCCTCTTCCGATTCCGGCCAGTCCTCACCGCGAGCTTCGACGCCGTCCCGCCGTACCGTGGCCAGCACCGATGCCGCCTGTTCGCCACCCATGACCGAAATCCGCGCATTGGGCCACATCCACAGCATGCGGGGCTGGTAGCCGCGCCCGCACATGGCGTAGTTGCCGGCCCCGAAAGAGCCACCGATGATGACGGTGAACTTCGGGACGTGGGAGCTGGCCACCGCGGTGACCATCTTGGCGCCGTCCTTGGCGATGCCGGCATTTTCGTATTTTCGACCCACCATGAATCCGGTGATGTTCTGCAGGAACACCAGCGGAATATTGCGTTGGTTGCACAGTTCGATGAAGTGCGCGCCTTTCAGGGCGGACTCGGAGAACAGGATGCCGTTGTTGGCTACGATCCCCACGGGGTAGCCCATCAGGTGGGCAAAGCCGCATACCAGGGTCTTGCCATAGCGGCTCTTGAACTCGTGCAGTTCAGAGCCGTCCACGAGACGGCCGATGACCTGTTTCACGTCGTAGGGATAGCGGGTGTCCTGGGGGACCACGCCGTAGAGATCTTCCGGGTCGAAGGCCGGGTCCACCGGGGGTCTGACCGCCAGGGGGCAGGATTTGCTGCGATTCAGGTGGGCCAGCACGTCCCTGGCCATGGACAGGGCGTGGGCGTCGTTTTCGGCAAAATGGTCGGTCACTCCGGAGGTGCTGCAATGTACCTCTGCGCCACCCAGGGATTCCGCGTCCACCACCTCGCCGGTCGCCGCTTTCACCAGTGGCGGGCCGCCCAGAAAGATGGTGCCCTGGTTGCGAACGATGATGGACTCATCACACATTGCTGGCACGTAGGCGCCGCCAGCGGTGCATGATCCCATGACCACGGCGATCTGGGGAATGTTCCTGGCAGACAGTCTGGCCTGGTTGTAAAAGATACGGCCGAAATGCTCCCGGTCCGGAAACACCTCGTCCTGGAGCGGCAGGAAGGCACCGCCGGAGTCCACCAGATAGACGCAGGGCAGGTGGTTTTCTTCCGCCACTTCCTGGGCCCGCAGGTGCTTCTTCACGGTCATGGGGTAGTAGGTGCCGCCTTTGACCGTGGCGTCATTGGCGACCACCATGACTTCCTGACCCTGGACCCGACCGATACCGGTAATCAGGCCGGCGCTGGGGGCATCCCCGTTGTACATGCCGTGGGCCGCCAAGGCCGACAGCTCCAGGAACGGACTGCCGGGATCCAGCAGCGCCCGCACCCGCTCCCGGGGCAGCATTTTGCCCCGGTCCAGGTGCTTCTGGCGGGCTCGCTCCCCGCCGCCGGTTGCCGCCTGCTGCAGCTGGATTTTCAGATCCGCCACCAGTTCGCGCATGTGGGCGCGATTGGCCCGGTAGGACTCCGAGCGCGGATCGATGGTGTCGTGAATCAGCGGCACCAGCGTCAGCCCGGGATTTCCACGGCGATGGCCGTGGCTTCACCACCGCCGATGCACTGGCTGGCGATACCGCGACGCAGGCCGCGCTGCCGCATGGCGTGAACCAGGGTCACCACCAGGCGGGCGCCGGTGGCGCCAATGGGGTGGCCCAGGGCGCAGGCGCCGCCGTTGACGTTGACCTTGTCAGCATCCAGTTCCAGTTCCCTGATGGCAGCCATGGCGACCGCTGCGAATGCCTCGTTGATCTCCCACAGGTCGACGTCTCCAACGCCCCAGCCCAGCCGGTCCAGCAGCTTGCGGATCGATCCGGCCGGCGCGGTGGTGAACCACTCCGGCTCCTGGGCATGGGTAGCGTGGCCTACAATCCGGGCGAGCCCCTGGGTGCCGCGGCGCTCGGCCTCGGCGGCACTCATCAGTACAACTGCTGCAGCGCCGTCGGATATCTTGGAGGAACTCGCCGCCGTGACCGTCCCGTCCCTGGCGAATGCGGGTCGCAGCTCGGGAATTCGCTCGACATTGCAGGTCGGTGGCTCCTGGTCTGTCTCCACCACGGTGTCACCCTTGCGGCCGGTGACGGTCACCGGGGTGATTTCTTCAGCGAAACGGCCCTGTTCCAGTGATTCCATGGCGCGTTCCACGGAGCGGATAGAGAAGGCATCCTGCTCCTCCCGCGAAAAATTGAAATGAGCGGCGCAGGCTTCGCCGAACACCCCCATCATCTGCTGGTCGAACGGGCTCTGCAGGCCGTCCCAGAACATGTGGTCGACGATCTCTCCATGGCCCATGCGGTAGCCGCCCCTGGCCTTGAGCTGCAGATAGGGTGCGTTGGTCATGCACTCCATGCCGCCGGCCACCACCACGTCCGCCGACCCCGCCGCAATGGCGTCACGACCCAGCATGATGGTCTTGGCGCCGGATCCGCAGACCTTGTTGACCGTGGTGCAGCCCACGGAGTTGGGTATGCCGGCGGCCAGTGAGGCTTGTCTAGCCGGTGCCTGGCCAAGCCCCGCGGGCAGTACACAGCCCATCAGGACCTCGCTGACCTCGGCGCCGGCAACGCCCGAATCCGCCAGAGCGGCCCGGATGGCGGCGGCCCCAAGGTCCGTGGCCGACACGTTTGAAAACTGCCCCTGGAACGAGCCGATCGGCGTGCGCCGGGCGGCAGCGATGATGACGTCTGTGCTTCTGGTCATGGGTCCTTATCCTTTGCCAGGTCCTGGTGGGCTCTGCCTGTTCAGGTGACGCTGCCGGCCAGTTCCCGGCCGATCAGCATGCGTCGGATCTCGTTGGTCCCCGCGCCGATATCGTACAGCTTGGCGTCGCGCAGCAGGCGGCCGCAGGGATAATCGTTGATGTAGCCGTTACCCCCCAGGGACTGAATGGCCTCCAGGCTGAAGCGTACGGCATTTTCAGAGGCCAGCAGCAGGCAGGACGCGGCGTCTATCCGGGACTGGTCGCCACGATCATAGGCTTCAGCGGTGCGATAGGCGTAAGCCCGGGCCGACTCCAGCCAGGTGTACATGTCCGCCAGCTTGGCCTGCATGATGCCGAAACTGCCGATGGGGCGGTCGAACTGTTTGCGCTCGTTGATGTAAGGCAGCACCAGGTCCATGCCGGCCTGCATGATCCCGATCGGGCCACCCGACAGCACCAGCCGTTCGGTGTTGAGGCCGGCCATGAGCACGCGCACCCCCTGGTTGACGTCACCGATGCGGTTTTCGTCCGGGATTTCACAGTTCTCGAACACCAGTTCGCTGGTGCTGGATCCGCGCATCCCCAGCTTGTCCAGTTTAGGCGCTGAGCTGAAGCCGGGCATGCCTTTTTCCACCACGAAAGCGGTGATGCAGCGGGAACCCGCGTCGCGATCGGCGGTGCGCATGTAGACCAGGGCCACGTCCGCGTCCGGTCCGTTGGTGATCCACATCTTGGAGCCGTTGGCCAACCAGACGTTACCGCGGCGCTCGGCCCGGCAGGCCATGGAGCCCACCACGTCGGAACCGGCCCCGGGTTCGCTCATGGCGAGGGCACCCACGTGTTCGCCGCTGCACAGGGCCGGCAGGTAGCGGGCGCGCTGCTCCTCGCTGCCGCACTTGTACAGGTTCTGCACGCACAGGTTGGAGTGCGCGCCATAAGACAGGCCAACGGAACCCGAGGCCCGGGAAATTTCCTCCATGGCCACCAGGTGAGCCAGGAAACCCATGCCGGCACCGCCGTATTCCGGGTCCACCGTCATCCCCAGCAGGCCCAGTTCGCCCAGTTCGGGCCAGAGGTCCCGGGGAAACTCGTTGCTGCGGTCGATCTGGTCGGCTCGCGGTGCAATCTTTTCCTGGGCGAAGCGTCGGACCGTTTCTCTCAGCAGATCAAGTTCTTCGCTGCTTGTCATGGGTCAGTTTCGTTCGTTGCGGTTGCGGCCCGGGAAGCGATGGGGCCGGGCGCCCATGTAGGGCAGCTTGATTTTGCCGATGGTTTCGATGCGCTCCTGGGCCACACGATCCGCGGCTTTCCAGGTGCTGATGCCCTCTCGCTCGGCAATCTTGAAGATCTGGCCAACGTTGTAATAGATGGTGCGCATCATGCGCATGGCCCGTTCGCGGTTATAGCCTTCGAACTCGATGGAAACGTTCATCAGGCCGCCGGCATTGACGGCGTAGTCTGGCGCGTAGACGATGCCGCGGCGCTCCAGTTCGTCGCCGCAGTCATTGTCCGCCAGCTGGTTGTTGGCGCTGCCGCAGACAATCTTGAACTTGAAGTTGGGAATGGTTTCCAGGTTGACGATACCGCCCAGGGCCGACGGGCAGAAGACATCGGCGTCGACTTCGTAAATGTCGTCGAGACCCACGGCCTCGGCACCGAGCTCTTCCACACAACGATTGACCGACTCGGTGTTGATGTCGGTGACAAACACCTTGGCGCCTTCCTTGCGCAGCAGCTTGACCAGTTCCAGGCCGACATGCCCCACGCCCTGAACGGCGTAGGAATACTTGCCCACTTCCTTGTCACCAAACTTGTATTCCAGGCTGGCCTTGATGCCCTGGACCGTCCCGAATGCGGTAAAGGGAGACGGATCCCCCGATCCCCCGTGCACCTGGTGCACGCCGACCACATTGTCGGTTTCCTGAAACACGTATTCCATGTCGTTGACGTCGATGCCCACGTCTTCCGCGGTGATATAGCGGCCGTTGAGCGAATCGACGAAGCGGCCCAGGGCCCGGAACAGGGCTTCGGACTTGTCCCGGGTCGGATCGCCGATGATGACGGACTTGCCGCCACCCAGGTTCAGGCCGGCTACTGCCGCCTTGTACGTCATGCCCCTGGACAGCCGCAGGACGTCGTCCAGAGCTTCCTGCTCGCTTTTGTAGGGCCACATGCGCAGTCCGCCCAGGGCTGGTCCCAGGGTGGTGTTGTGGATGGCGATGATCGCTTTCAGCCCCGCGTCAGGGTTGTGGCAGAACACCACCTCCTCGTGACCTGTCTCTCCAATGACTTCAAAAATGGAAGAGCCCACGTGGGGATCAGCAGATTCGGTCGACTGACCGAGCTGGGTAGACAACGGCTTCATATTGGCTCCCTCGGACCAACAGCGCGGCTCCCGGCCTTGAACGGGAGAGCACATCTGTTCGGCGATTTGTTATGACTGTAACAGGCGGTTTTGCAGCCTGTGTTTCCCTTTAGGGGTTGGCACTGTGCCTGGTGCGAAACGCGGTCTCCAATTTTAAATTAATTTGGGTCCCTGCGCACGATTTGATACAAAAACCCGTACCTAAGTTTTGATTTTTGTATCATTTTTGAAATCCGCAAATACCGAGGCAGGGCGGGGTGCCGACCGCCTTGCCGGAAGCCATCTGCCGGGAGTCAAATGGCAGCCCCTCCGGCGAAGGGCTGCCCGGTTCTGGTCAGTTCAGATGACGCTTCACGGCGTCGTCCAGCCGACTCCGTGGGACAGCACCGATGATGGTTTCCACCGGCGCACCGTCCTTAAACAGCAGCAGCGTCGGTATGGTGCGGACGCCGAAGCGGGTGGCCAGGGCCGGGTTGTCGTCCACGTTGACCTTGCGCACGGCCAGGCGTTCATCGTAAGCCGTGGCCAGGTCTTCCACCACCGGCGCAACGGCTTTGCAGGGCCCACACCAGTCGGCGTAAAAGTCCACCAGTACCGGTGTTTCTGATTGACCGACTTCGCTGCCGAAGTCCTTTTCGTTGATGGTCTTCACTTTGCTCATGGTTAATCTCCTGGTTGGGTAGATTTCAGGCGGCCAGGGATTGATCCTCCGGCCGCTGCAGTTCACTGAGATATCGTTCGGCGTCCAGCGCCGCCATGGCGCCGGTGGCCGCTGATGTAATGGCCTGACGGTAAATCGAATCTGCCACGTCACCCGCGGCGAACAGGCCGGGTACGCTGGTTGCGGTGACGTCGCCGCGGCGGCCGGACCGGACCACCAGGTAGCCGCCTTCATGGGCCACCGAGTCGGAAAAAAAAAGGCCGGTGTTGGGGCGGTGCCCAATGGCGATGAATACACCCTCAACGGGCAATTCCCGGGTGCGCCCGCCCTTGACGCTTCGCACGCGGATTGCCTTGACGGCGGTGCCGTCACCCAGCACCTCGTCCAGTTCGTGGTCCCACAGGATGCTGACGCGCCCTTCCTGCTCCAGCCGGAACAGGCGCTGCTGCAGGATCTTTTCGGCCCGAAGCTCATTCCGGCGGTGGATCAGGGTGACGTGGGAGGCGATATTGGCCAGGTACAGGGCCTCTTCCACCGCAGTGTTGCCGCCGCCCACCACTGCTACGGGCTGGTCCTTGAAGAAAAACCCGTCACAGGTCGCACAGGCCGACACGCCTTTGCCCTGGTAGGCCTGTTCCGATGGCAGTCCGAGATATCGGGCGCTGGCACCGGTGGCCACGATCACGGCGTCCGCGGTATAGCTGCCCAGCTCACCCTCGAGTCGGAAGGGCCGTTGGGCGGTGTCCACGCTGGTGATGTGATCTGCGATGATCTGCGCCTCGAATCGCCGGGCATGCTGTTCCAGTTGGTCCATCAGCTGGGATCCCTGGAGTTCGGCGTCTCCGCCGGGCCAGTTTTCTACATCAGTCGTAGTCATCAGCTGCCCGCCTTTTTCCAATCCGGTAATGACCGCGGGTTTCAGATTGGCCCGGGCAGCGTAAACCGCGGCACTGTAGCCGGCGGGCCCGGATCCGATGATCAGCAGCGGAAAGTGGCGTGTTTCCCTCTCCTGTGTGGCCGCGCCGGTCATCCGGTCCAATTCACCGCTGGCGTTGGCCGCCGACAGGTCGTCAAACCCGCCCACGTGCTGGCCATCGATAAAGATCTGGGGCACCGACTTGCGCCGGGCACGATGTCGCATTTCCTGCTCGCGCTCGGGGTCGTGGGTGACGTCAATCTCCTCGTACTCGAGGCCTTTCGATTTCAGAAGAGCCTTGGCCCGGTCACAGAACGGGCACCAGTCTTTGGAGAACACTTCGATACGGGCCATGACAGCCTCCTGCTTGATTGATGTTGAAGTGCAATATTAGTCTCTTGAAAAAGTACAAAATATGCCTAAAAATACGTTTTTCATAGCCAAATGTTCATATCAGGCATGCCGAACGACCCATGGAGTAAAGTGCTGAAACGCCTGCGCCTGTCGGCGAAAGTGGATTTGCGCGCGGATTTTTGCGGTTGCTGGGGCGTGGACACCTCGGGTTCCCGTCGCGCGCCGTTTCACCTTTTGACCCGGGGCACGGGCTGGCTGCACCAGCCCGGAAAAGACCCTGTCCAGCTCACTCCCGGTGACCTGGTCATTTTTCCCCGGGACAGCCGGCACGTGCTGGCCAACAGCGCTGAATTGCCGGGTCATACCGATATGCGGCTGGACCAGGGGGAGGAGCCGCCGGGCCCGGTTACCGGCCTGATGTGCGGGTACTTCAGTTTCGATCGGCAGGCCGCGGCGCCGCTGCTGGACGGACTGCCCGAATCCATCGTGCTGGACCTGCGGGATACGGCGCGCCATCACGATACAGCGGCTTTGATCCAGTTGTGGCTCAGCGAAGCCTCCGGCGGCGCCCCGGGCAGCGAGGCCGTTATTGACCGCCTGGCCTACGTGGTGTTTGTCCACGTGCTGCGGGACCAGATGGAAAAAGGCCAGATCAAGGGCCCGCTGGAGGCGCTGGCCGATCCGAGAATCGGGCCAGCTCTGGCTCAGATTCACGAGGACCCTGGGGACTCCCACAGCGTGGAAAACCTGGCCGCGGCCGCGGGCCTCAGCCGATCCGCCTTCTCCGGAGAATTCAGCAGGCTCGTGGGTATGAGCCCGGCAAAATATGTCCATTTCTGGCGCATGCAGCATGCCGCGGAAATGCTCACCGAAACCCGCCTGTCCCTGGCCCACATCGCCGAGCGCTCCGGCTACAGCTCCGAGGTGGCGTTTCGCAAGGCCTTTCGACAGCACATGGGCGTGCCGCCGGGGCGGTGGCGAAACTCCGTGACTAGGTGACTCCGTGACTCCGTGACTAGGTAAGAGCGGGCCCGGGTGATGGGCAAGGACTACTAAAGAATTAAAACTGCGGCACTTCGAGGGTCGCCACGCTTCGTTCGCACGAAGCGTCCTAATCACGAAGTCACCTAGTCACGGAGTCACGGAGTCACGGAGTCACGGAGTTTCGCACCCCTTTGCACCACCCCCAACATCCAGCCAATAATGCCCCGTGGCCAACTTACCCAACACCACCACCGCTTTTCACACGCTGAAACGATTCGGTCCGCTGACCGTGATCGGGGCAGTGGTGGCCGTGTTTGTCCTGCTGGACGGTCCGCGCTGGGTCAGCTTTGACACCCTGCAAAGCCAGTACCAGTCCATTGGCGAATGGGTCAGCGAACGGCCGGTCAAGTCGGCGGCGCTTTACCTGCTGGTGTTTTCCCTGATGGTGTCCTGCGCGCTGCCCGTGGGCAGCGTGATGATTACCCTGGGTGGTTTCCTGTTCGGTATTGCCGGAGGCACCGTGCTGTCCGTGGCGTCGGCCGGAATCGGCGCCATGGTGCTGTTCTACGCGACGCGACTGGCCGGGGGTGATTTCTTTGAAAAAAGGGCGGGGCCTACAGTGGCCAAGCTCCGCAGCGGATTCCAGAAAGACGCCGTGGGCTACCTGTTTTTCATGCGCGTGGTGCCGGTGTTTCCATTCTTTGCCGTGACCGTAGCTGCATCCCTGCTGGGCATGTCGGCACGCACCTTCCTGCTGGTCACCGTAGCCGGCATTGCGCCGGTCAATGCGGCATGGGCCGCCCTGGGTTCGAACCTGGGTACGCTGTTGGATTCCCGTGAAGCCATTACCGCCGAGCTGCTGCTGCAGCCGCGGTTTCTGCTGCCCATCGTGGCTCTGGCAGTCCTCGCCGTGGTGCCGGTTCTGTTGCGCCTTTACCGGGCCCGGACCAGTAGTGAATAGATTCCGGGGGAAAGAGGATGAAGGTTAATCTGAATAGAATCGAATTCACCCTGAAAGCGCTGGGCGCTGCGTCAATCATTGTTGGTGGGGCGCTGGGCCTTTGGAAATATTTCGACGCTTCTGAAAAAGAGTATCGCCGTCCGCTATGGGAGCGCCAGATTGCGGTGTACTTCGAGGCCACGAACGCTACCGGCCTGCTCGTGTCCGCCACGGATCCTCAGCAGCTGGCCACAGCGGAGCGCAGTTTCTGGAAGCTGTACTACGGCCCCATGGCACTGGTTGAGGATCTGCAGGTGGAACAGGCTATGGTGCAATTCGGTCGCTGCCTGCGCGACCAATGCGAGATGGCGCAGCTGCGCAAACTGTCGCTCTCCCTGGCCCATGCCTGCCGGGCGTCCCTGGGAGAAAGCTGGGCTCACAAGCTGCCGGAACTGCAGGGGAAGATGGAAAACTGAATCAATTGCGAGCTCAGCGCAGTGCATGGTGCCTGGTTCTCTGCCTTTGCAGCGGGACCGTCTCGGGAGCTGAGCACACCCGCATGGAGCCCATTGCGGACAACACGCTGTACGACACACCCATGGACCAGGCCGGGCAGCAGTTGGAACTGAGCAACGGGCAGGGCATGGCGCTGTTTACCGGGCGCACCGGCCTGGATGCCTTCTACAAGCGTCGCCGGGCGCTGCTGCGGTTTGACCTCTCTGGTATTCCCCCGGGGGCGCAGATCCTCTGTGGCCGGCTGACGCTGCACCAGACCAAGGCGGCACCGGGAAGTCCGCCGGCGGTCACTGGATTGCACCGGGTTCTGCAGGCCTGGGGCGAGGGTAACTCCAACGGTATCGGCCCCGAGGGGCAGGGAGATTTTGCCCAGGCTGGCGACGCTACGTGGCACCACCGAATTTACGCGACAGATTTATGGGACACGGCAGGTGGACATTTCGTCGAATCTGCTTCGGCGGAAACCACGGTCGGCCGCATGCTGGAGCCATTTGCATGGTCCGGGCCGGGTTTGCTGACGGATATTGAGTTCTGGCTGCAAAACCCGGGTGACAATTTTGGCTGGATCCTGGTGGGGGGAGAGGCGGCGGGGTTGAGCGCTCACCGCTTTGCCAGCCGGGAGAATCCTGACGGCGGATTGCGGCCAGCGCTGAGTCTGGTATACCGGGACGAGCACACCGTGTTCAGCAGTGGATTTGAGCGCCTGGCTGCGTGTGAGCCCAGCGATTAACCTCCAATTGCTGGCTGAACGCAATGGCTTTGAACGGCGCGCCGGGGGCGATCAGGTCACTGGAACTGAGCCGCCGTGATGAACTCGCCAAACGACTCGCACCACACGATGACGCTATTGTAGTTGGAAGGATCCACCCCGGGTGGGACATTCACCAGAAAGCCGTTGAATGTCTTCACGTCCCCCACCTGAACCATGCTGGACTTGAGGCGGTTGAAGTCCGCCTCGGTTTCAACGAACTCGGGCGACAGATACAGGCGGTAGTCCGGCCCGGGTGCCAGTCGGCCCCGATGGGAAATGGCATTGCTGCCCACGAAGACCTGACCCTCACCCCAGTGCAGCGCGTCGCTGTCCTCGAGGTCGCGCTGAAACTCAGCGGTAAAGGCGGCTTCGGCGGCAACCGCAGACACGGCCTCTGACGACGGTGCATCGGGAGCGGTCAGAATAGGAAGCGCGTAGATCCCGGCTGCAAAGCCCACTGCAACCATGATGAGGTGGGTGGCTGACAAAAGGATGAATTTGCCGATTTTCATTGAGTTTCTCTCCGTGACGTCTGAGCCGTAGTGTTCTGCCGATGTATCCGCCACGCCAGTGTGTAGCTGGTCACCATCAAAACGAACAGTACCGCCGTCTTCAGAAGTATCCATGTGCCGGATGAATCGCCCGTGATGACACCGACCAGAGCAACAACAAACAAGCCAAACACGACGGGAAATGCCGTCAGCAGGATTACGGCGCGTCGAGCGATCGGCTCCTGTACCGCCCAAACAAGCAGGCAGGTCCAGCCGGTCATCAGTGTTCCGCCGATGGCCATGATCATGCGGACGTCCGTTTCAGGATGAAAATCAGGCCGGCCCAGGAGCAAACCGAACACCGTTGGCCAGAACAGCGCAACCGCCCACAAAGCATCGGCGGCGATGCCGAGCCAGTACGGCAGCTTCACCAGGATCATTTTTGCCTGGGCTGACATGAACAGTCAGGATTTGGCCTCGGCCCCCATTGGGGCAGCTTCGGCAATGTACTCGGTAATCCCCCCGAGGGTTTTTCCCACCGCCTCGAACTTCCATCCGAGTTGCCGGGTGGCGGCACGATCCCAGTCGCCATCGCCATAGTAGGTGATGTCACTGAAATTTCCGCCCAGGCGCCGCAACGCGATTCGCATGATCTCGACTCTGACTTCCGAATCGTCCGACGTGGCCAGCGGAATACCGGATACCGGAAACCCCGCCGACTCAAGCTTCATCCTTGCTGATGCTCGCCATCCGCCTGTGGCGTAGGCAATGCCGGTACCGCAGCGCTGCAGCGCCTGGACAAATTGCCTCGCTCCGCGCACCTCGGCAATTGGCCCATGCCGGTCGATATGTGCGGACAGCAATTCGAGAAAAGCGGACCTGATGTCCACAATGGTGGAGTTCGAAACCCGGAAGCCATTGTCGATCAGCACCTCTTTGAGAATGCCAACGTCAGTGACGTGGGTGTAGTCGCCCCAACTCCGCCGCATCTGAACCGGGCCCAGTACCGCCCGCACCGCGGCGTCATACAGTTCGCCGTCGATATCGCTGGTGTGCAGCAGCGTTCCGTCGATGTCAAAAATGACTGCTTTCACTCGTATCTCACGATGAATCCAAGGCGAGGGCTGGCGCGTGGGCGCTAGGCATGGTCGTACTCGCTCCACCGCCATTCGTTCACAACGGTCAAATCATGAGCTGCGGCAAACTCTGTTACAACGGCTTTGCGCCCCTCGATACTGCCCTCGGTCCAGTTATCCCACTCGAATTTGAGGCGTTTGGGGCCTTTTTTCAGGACAACACGGCCATAGTCTATCCAGGCATCGACCCCAGAATACGCCGATTGAGGTTGCCAGCCAGCATCAACCAGCGATTGCAGGAGAGCGTTGAACTGGTCCGTTGGAACATCCCTTATCGTTGCCAGACCCATCAGCCGAAACTTCGCTTTTGCCACAGCTCTAACAAGTCTGGGAAAAATGTCCATCAGGGCTTACCGGGGCTGACAGGCGGCTGGAAGTTTGTGTGTCTGATCAGTCACCGCGGACCACCTCAACGTCGTTTGCCTCGCACCAGTCCACGGCCTGTTCAGTCAGTTCCCGGGTTTTGTATTCGTACCAGTCATCGATCACACCCAGGTCGTGCGCCCGGTCCTTAAAACGCCGGAATGCACCTTTTCCCTGAATCGCTTTTAGGAGCTTCTCCTGTTCTTGGGGATCATTGCGGCTCCAGCAAAATCGCTCCATGATTCTGTACTCGTTTATGTCCCAACTGGAAGGCAACTCCAGGTATTGCTCCGGCCGCGCAATGATGTCTCGCGCCTCGGCGATGGTTTTCCGCTCCCAGTCGGCACGCTGATTTTCCTCATCTTCGTCTTCAAATTCCGCGTAGCTCCAATACTCTTCAGGAATTGCCACGACCTTTCCGCTCTCCTTGCTCAGATACGTATCGAATCCGTTCGACAGCGCATCCATCGCCTCCACGATCTCCTCCAGTTTTGCAGCCACCACCGTTACAGGTTTGGGTTCGACCCATTCCGAGCCGGTGGCGGCGCTGCTGCTGATCGCATCGGCTTTGTCGTCGCCTGTGGTGGGCTGGCTGGGGATGCGGTGCGGCTGCTCATACACCAGATCGTACTCTGCCAGGATCACGCCGTTGTCGTAGCGCCTGGAGTCTGTGCACTTGAGGCGAATACTTGCCGGTGAGGAGAAAACCCCCAGTCCCTCGCCGATCACTACGGGGTTGACCTTCAGTATGAGTCGATCGATGAGTTGTTCCTGGAGGAGGTAGCCGGCAAAGATGCTGCCTCCACAGAGGTAGATCTCTGAGCCCGCTTGCCGCTTCAGCTCTCGAACGACATCGTCGGCGCCCTCCGACACGATATTGAGCTGGTGCTCATGGTCAAGTCGAAGGGACGACGAAAAGATGAAATGGTCCATGTGCGGATATGCGCGGCTTCCGGGATCCAGCCCGAACTGGTATCCGAACTCGTAGGTGCGCCGACCCATGACAACCGTGTCGTAAGTCTCCAGCCGGGCGCGATAGTCATCGACGTGAGGCCCATCCTGGATAAAGTCACTGATATCGCCATCGGGCCGGCAAATGAATCCATCGACACTCACCGCCACGTCATAGACCAGTTTTCTCATCGATGAACCTCAGTTCTCGTCATGCGAATAAAAAATCGTCACATTGGGCTTCGGCTGCTGTCCGTCATGGATCGCCGACGGGATTGGCAACCTGGACGGCACCGATTTCCAGGAAGGAGTGCAGCATATTGACGGCGCCGCCGTGTTCGACAATCCTGCCGTCCACCACTCGGTCCACGTTGACCGTTGTCATCTCCACGGATCTGTTGGTGGGAGTCATGCCTAGCCACACCCCCTCGTGAGTTCCACGGACAGTTGCTACCGTGACCACCCAGTCGCCTTCGGCGATTTGCTGTTCAATTTCCAGGTGCAGATCGGGAAAGGTGTTTCGCACCCCGAGAACATGATCCCGGGCGCCGTCGATGCCGATTTCATATCGGACATTGTCATGAACCTCCACGTAGTCGGGCGATATGAAATCTGCGAGGTTTGAAACGTTTCCAGTATTGGCGACTTCTTCGTAGTATCGCCTGACCAGATACTTATTTTCCTCGGGTGTCATGACACACTCCCGGTTGAGCCAACAAGCGCATTCCAGCCAGCGTACCGCGAATTGGTGAATTGTCAGGTTGCAGAAGCACGCTTGGCCTGGAATAGAATCATCGTCGTTACCGCAAGGCTGGCGACCACGATCGAAAGCAACACGGTTCCCGGGAACCAACCCGTTACACTGTACACCCAGAAAAAGTCGCCAAGCGCTACCAGGCCACAAAAAAACGCCGCCTGAAGAAACCAGGCAGGTTTGGCAATTGACGCCCACAGCAGCGGTATGGACAGCACGATCAGGTGCCAGGAGAAGAACAACCAGATCACTGGGAGAGCCTGGGCAAAGAAAGCCGACACTTCAGTTCCTGACAGAGTGTCCCGAACCCCGTCAGTGCCTGTGGAATGCAGATACGCAACTATGAGCAAGAGTGCTCCGCTCAGGCCGGCCAATGCTCTGGTAAATCCGCTCAGGGTTTGTCCTCCGACTCTCAGCGTCTCGGTTCAGCCGGCGGCCCGGCCGAAGGAGATACGCCTGTTTATCCAAATGTCAGTGTTCGTCTCGAACGAAGGCATCGTAAATCACCGCGACCGGAATGCACATAACGATCCATAGGGCCCAATTCGTTCCGTTAGTCTGAGATTACCGGGTAAATTCACTGGGCTCATGGATCTCCCGCGCAAGCAACTGGACGTTTGCTTCCCCGCTGCACCTTTCAACACCAAGCAGGCACGGCTTAACAGGCTCAATCTGCAATTCCGAACAGTGTGGCGTACCCAACAGACAGAACGGTGGGCCGCTTTCGATTGGCGGATTTTCAGTCGGCAATGGCCCGAAAGTGGGTAGATGGTACGACCGGGCGGGTAGGTTGCCAGAATCGCTGGAATGAAACTCGGAGGCCATTGGCAGCCACGCGAAAAAGGCAACCAGTGCGATTCCTGCCAGTTTTTCCCTCACGGTCATTCTCTGCGCCGGCAAAAGTTACCGCGGAACCGCGGCGCCGTGCCTTTCCAGCGTTGACTTGAACAATTGTTCAGCAGCATGAGGTTCACTATTGGCACCTCCCGCGGTTCCGAAGCCTCTTCGCGCCTTCAGCATACACCGATTCTCTAGAGGGCACGTTACCGCGGAAACTTCCCATGTGGGGTTCCTTGGGTCAGGCCCGCCTCCTACCGGTTTTCCTTCGGTATGGCATTCCAGATGTCCCAAGCTATTCCTCTTCCTGGAAATGCCACATTTTCGAACGGCCACCGCTCCGCCAGCCACTCGTTCACCGCTTTGTACAACTTCGAATCAGGTGGGCTGCCGATCGCTGCGTCCCTGGCCCACAAATACACTTCTGCGTCATACCCGCGTTTTCGCGTTGGATCGATGTAGACACAGCCAACGACCCGGGTCTCATCAAGTGTAACGACGGTGTAGGCGAACGACCGCCGGGTCTGAAATTCTTTCTGATGCCAACCCAGATCGATCAGGTTCTGCTCCAGAGTAAGGCCGTCTGGCCATTCCGACTCTGGCCAGATTGCCCTTAAGTGTTCGGCGCTGGACATTACCGCATCGAAGTCTTTTACGGCGTCATTTACCGTCAATGGTCTAAGCCGGAACTCTTCGGTCTCGAGCTGTTCTGGAACAACAAATTCGGGATCAACGAAAGGTTGGTTCGACTGTGCCTGGGCCGCCATCGATTCAAAATTTCCTGTGCTGAGCAAATGCCAGATTGGCAACTCTAGATCGCAACATGATTGGCCTCAGAGTCGCGCAGCAACGATTTGTCAGGCCAACTCTTCATGAAAACGTAGCAGGTTTCCAAAGGGGTCCTCCATTTCCATTTGCTCCGTATTCCAGGGGGAAGCGGTGACACCTGGGATTTCGAACCTGCTGGAGTTTGCCATGAGCTGTGCGTGAAATGCTCTGATTCCGACCGTGTCGATATAGACGGCACTCCCGGATCGGAATCTTTCGTTTGCCGATAATTGAAGCCGAATCCCATGACGCGAAACTTGCATATAAACCGGGGCGCCGGGCTCGAAGTAGTGCTCCCAATCGATCTCGAAGCCAAGGTGGTCGCAATAGAACTCTTTTGCCTCTTCAACGCAGTCTATCCGTAGAATTGGGATTGCCTGAAAGGACGGATTGGTCATTGTTCAACAGCCTGACTTTTGAACTGAGCGGTGGACGCCTGGCGCAGGTCCGGCGGAGTCAGCGTGGCAGCCGGAATGATGCTGAGCGATCCATCAGTCCGCATTGGTGCCGCCCCATCGGTCTAAGTAAACAGCAACGAGCAGGGCGACGAGTGGCAATAGTGAAAGGGCGCCAGACCACAGGTTTTTGCCCATCAGTAGCGCGATGCTGGAGACCAGAAACCCGATTCCCGCCAGGACGGCCCCTGCAACACGAAACCGAGGCCAGCACAAAAGGGCGCCGCCTAAGCATTGCATGCAACCAAGAACTGATACGGCCAATCCAGACAAGCCGATCGAGGCGAGGAACCCTAATTCTTGAGGCATCTGCAATACCTTGGGTACTCCAGCCGCCAGACTGAGCAATGCGAGCAGGTAGATGACTGCTGCTAGAACTATTTGGCCTATCCTTGTCATTTTTTGCCGCCTGATGCCGAGTTGAGAAGCGCTTTAGAGCCGCCGACCGGAGTGACAGCGAAGGGAACGGAAGCTGCGAAGCAGGCGTCGGTTTTGAGTGATTTGTTAGGGCAACACGCCATAGGCGGTATCCAGCGTAATTGCGTAGGACGGCATTCCCTGTTTTAGCTCCACAGTCTTTTCTTGTCCGATCTCAATCTCAACGGAAGCCACCCCAACATAGTACGGCTTGCCGCTGGTCTGGTCTTTGACCGTGACCGTGAGATGCACTATGCCTTTATCCTTGGCCAGCGATTGGACCTTTATCTGGTACTGGTTTTCGAAATCCAGGCGAACCGTTTCGTTGAATTTCATGAGCACGCCGTTCGAATAGCTTCGCATGGCGTTTTCTTCAGTCTTTTCGACTGTAAATCGGACCACCAACCCGTCCTCTGCAAATGCAAAAGGACAGCAAAAAATGAGAGTGATACTTATGATGAGTTTCTTCGCCATTTCCGCCCCACCATGGGTATGCCCGCTGTGAGCAATTGTCTTAACGGTTCTAAATCCTTTGCAGCACACCACCGATCGACCAAGAGATCCAGTTCCTTGCAGAAGTGCTCTTGGGACATGGACAACAAACGTATTGAGTTCAGCGGCCGGCGCAGCAGGTCAGCGGCAGAATTTTGTTATTGAATTTCACCTCTGAGCAATAAATGCGGCCGCGGTCAGGGCGCATAAGACCACGAGAACCAGGGGTACCCAAGGACTCAATGGCACAGACTCAAAGTCATTGTCGAGGTTCGTCACATTGAAAGATACCGGCTGAGCCAATAAGAAACTGGGATCGGTGGTCCTATCAGGATCGACGGACACCGTAATTGTCACGGTTTGATCGCCATCAACTTCCAAGTCATCGATTCCTCGAATTGTTATAGGTAAACCAGTAGGGCTTGTTGCCGTGAACCCAAGAATTCCGCTAGCCGTGACTTCACTCTCGTCCGAAGAAACAACATTCAGCCAAACGATGGTGTTCATTGCAGGGAGGTCGACAAACGCCCTCGCCAATCCCGTATCTCCATTCTCCGAAGTGACTGCGTCGACAACGTCTATTTGAAAGCTTTGGGCAAGCAACGGAAACGGTATCAGCCAAAAGATTGCTATCGCTATGAAGTGCCGGCTTTTCACGATCAACAACGTTTGAGCTAACCGGCGCCTGCGAAGCAGGTGTCCGTGTTGAGTGATTTGTTATATGAACCGCTTGTCGGAGTCTCAGGCTCCAAAGTGCTTTTCCAGGTATTCACTCGCTAGGTGATGGCCCTTTTCGGTAAGGAGCACGGACTTCTGTTTCCCGACTGGATCGCTGATCCAGCCTTTTTCGTGAAGCAGATTCAAAAGATCCCAATCCATACCTTTCCAAGCGCGCGTTACTGATCGTTCATCGAACATAGTCAGCGATAGAATTGCGAGCGCGCACTCTGCCAGTTTCGTCTCATCCAAATTTTCAGGTAATGGCATTGAAGGTGTCCTCCATTCCGAACCTTGTTCAGTTCATATAGCGTATTGAGCTAACTGGCGCGCGGCCAAAAGTTACCGCGGTAACGCGGCGCGGACGTGTCCCGCGTCCAGTACAGCGAGTTGTTAGGCGTCGGCCTTCGCGATGAGCGGAAAGCGGTCGGGGTCACGAATAGTCTCCAGTCCAAGGTCCACATCGAGTTGGGGCCAGTAGAAATGGCCCGGCGATGCCTCTTGTACTTCCAGGATCGCGGTCACTGGAGCATCCTTGAACCAAGGAAACTCTGAAAAAGGCAGGAACAGCTCCTCGTCAGACACCAAGAGCCAAAACCCATGCTGAGAGATGTTGCTGACTTCAGCAGAAGTGCTTTTTCCAAGCGGCTGTGAGCTCATCGTAATGTGACTCGATCAACTGTTCGATCGTTCTCAATTGTGCCCGGTTGAAGCGGTAATTCCTAGCAAGCTCGATTTCCGGTTCCAGGCAGAATTTCGCCTCGCCATCTCCGCTGAGGACGTGAACGCGCATCCGCGGCTCCTCTCGAGAAAAGAAATGCGTTCGAAGTACGACGCCGAGCTCATCCGCAGCGGTGAACGCGGAAAATACGCTAAAAGGCTTCGAGAAGAGGGCTCCAACCCTGCAGTGAGACTTTACGGATTCCCGACGCGATTTCGGGATACCGCTGAGGAGACTCAGTTGCTCGTTAGGTTTCTTCCCTCCGTGTGCAGGGAGTCGGCTCTCGCTGTAGCGCATGTAGTCCGGGTTTCCGAAGGACTCCAGTCGACCCGCGCGTACGAGGTGCTTTATGCGTTGAGAAAAAAAGACATCCGGCAGATCCAAGTGTTGGCCTGAAAGATCATTCATGGTCGTTGCCACTACTCGCGCCACTTTTCTCCAGTGCGAAATCACGTTGGACATCAATGCTTCGTCGATAGCTGAAAGATCATCCGTTGAGAGACGATCAGCAACCGCTTTCTGGGCAGCAGTCATCGGACCATCTGGACGTTCAATATCGTCGTACACCTCAAAGAGACCTAACCTATTTGAGCTAACTGGCGCGCCGCCGCACGTTACCGCGGTAACGCGGCGCAGGATTTGCGCGCGTCCAGTTCAGTGAATGGTTATGCGGGCGAATGGCCATAAATGCGCTCTGCTTCAGAACCCTACGACCTAAACCGAAACAGCGGCTTCGTCTTCGGGGCAATTTCCGATGTCTGCCTCTGCCGCGTGCGCAGCAACACAATCCAACCCACGAAGTTGAGCCAGGGAATCAAGCCTATAACCGCCCAACCGGCGGCGTTCAAATCTCTTCGCTTCGCCATCACTGCGAGGGAAACTGAAAAAAGCAGACTCGTAATCGCCACGATTTGTCCGAGCAAAGCGAGGTTAATGTTCATTTCTGCTCCGGGCGAACCGCATAACGTATTTGAGCTAACCGGCGCCCGCGTCGCGGGCGTCCGTGTTGAGTGATTTGTTATGCGCTTTACTCTCCCGCATCGAATCGCTTAGTTAGGCCCATTTCCTTGCGAATTTCTGCGGCTGCTCGAAGCCCAGCTCGTTGGGCCGAGCGTTTTTGCTCTTCGCTCAATTCGGAATATGGATACTCAGCCGTTTCATATTTCTTGAGGAGAGATACATACCAATCACTCCCAAAGGCGAGTTTGGGAAACTGATTTGTGATTAGACGCTCTAGCTCCATTTTTTCCCCGATTAATTGTCCAAACGCTTCTCGAAGTTGGCGCGCTTCATGCTCGTCGTCGACCTCGTGCAATTGTCTTTCAAAAGCTCTGAACGGTGTTTCCATCCATGCGAGTGCAGACATCAGTTTTTTAGCAGTTTCTTGGTTCATTTCTGAATAGCGCGCATAACGTTTGAGCTAACCGGCGCCCGCATCGCGGGCGTCCGTGTTGAGCGAATTGTTATACGTGGCTCCGCACTTCCAGTACAAGTCCATTTCTCCTCTCAACTATTGCTCTTGCGTCTTTAGGGAGGAGTTCTGAGCACTTTGCGTTCCAGACCTCACCGGAGACTCTGACCGTACCTTCGTACCAATGCTCTCGTTTGGCAAACGACTCCAACGCAGTGCATCGCTTTCCAATCAGCTCGTTTTCGAGCTCTGCCGGGTTCCTTTTGATGAATCTTTCGTTCCCTAGGGCCGCGAAAAGGGCCGCGATGGCCACGAAGGCGTATCCAGCGATGCGAAGTTCGACACTATCAAAATTGTGGGCGACGAACAGAAAGGCGAAAAAGGCCAAAGTCGCCAAGACTACTCCAAATAAGATTTCCGCTTTCGGAACTCTCAAGGTACGTATAACGTCTGAGCTAAGCGGCGCTGCGCAGGAAGTTACCGCGGTAACGCGGCGCCATGCCCCTCCAGCGTCCGCTTGAGCGATTTGTTAGCAGCAATGCGTTCACGACTGGCACCTCCCACGGTTCCGAAGCCTGTGAGTCTCAGAATACACGGTTTTTCGGGGAGAGCACGACCCGACTGAGGGCTATCCCTGCGTGGCCTGGGATGGGCCGCTGGAGACATCCGGATTTGGGCGAAAACGACGGGTGGAAAGCCGATGCTCCAGCCGCCGCACGTCGATTGGGAGGGCAGGGGGGTGGTCTTGATTGGACTTGGCTGCCCGAAGGCGATGGCAACGAAAACTATTACACGACGGAGCTGCTAACGTTTGAGTTAAGCGGCGCTGCGCAGGAAGTTACCGCGGTAACGCGGCGCCATGGCTTTCCAGCGTCCGCTTGAACGATTTGTTAGCAGCACGGCAATCACGACTGGCACC
>JASJDM010000007.1 GCA_030065125.1 Lysobacterales bacterium
GCTGTGGGCCGTGAACCTGGCCTGGCTGTCGCGCCGGCATTTCCTCGAGGGGGCCGGCGCGGGCCCCGTGACCCTGAAACTGGTGGTCGGGATGGCCGTACTGATCTGTGGCGGCGGCGCCCTGGGGCTGGTCCACACAGCACCGGAAGGCCGGGAACTGTTCATACTGCTGCTGTTCGTCATCTGGGCGGCAGACATTGGTGCCTACGCGGCCGGCAGACTGCTTGGAAAACACAAACTTGCCCCCCAGATCAGTCCCGGGAAAACCTGGGAAGGCGTGCTTGGCGGGCAGCTGCTGGTCATCGCAGTCATATTGGCCGCCAGTTGGATTCGCCCGGAGCTGATCTCACCCTGGCCAATGCTGGTCTGGGGCTGCGCCACGGCGGCAGTGTCGGTGGTGGGCGACCTGTTCGTCAGTCTGCTCAAGCGCCAGCGCAACCTCAAGGACGCAGGCTCCATATTCCCCGGTCATGGCGGCGTACTGGACCGGTTCGACAGCATGCTGGCCGCCGCGCCAGTGTTTGGACTGGGGCTGTTGCTGTCCCAGGTGTGAGGCCACCCCGGTGGGGAACTCCACCACCGGTACGATGATCAAACGCAATTCAGCAAGAAAGGACAGCCGTACGCGGCACCGGAAACTGTAGATGGGTGATTTTTTAGGTTCTGTCTGGTGGTTGATTGTTGCCCTGGGGCTGCTGGTCACCTTCCACGAATACGGCCACTTCTGGGTCGCACGGCGCTGTGGCGTCAAGGTGCTGCGGTTCTCGGTGGGATTTGGCACACCGATCTTTTCCCGCACCGGGAAAGACGGTACCGAATACGTGGTGGCCGCCCTGCCCCTGGGTGGCTACGTCAAAATGCTGGACGAACGCGAGTCGGACGTAGGGCCGGACGAAGTTTCCCAGGCGTTCAACAATAAGACCCTGGGCCAGCGTTCGGCCATTATCGCGGCGGGCCCCATCTTCAACCTGGCTTTTGCCCTGCTCGCCTTCTGGCTGATGTTCATGGTGGGCGTGCAGGAGTTTCGCATGCTGCTGGGTGAACCCCAGGGCATTGCCCAGAGCGCTGGCCTCCAGGCGGGTGACGAGATCGTGGCCGTGGGCGAGCGTCCAACCCGCAGTCTGACCCATGCCAACCTGGAGCTCCTGGGGTATGGCATCGACCGCAAGCCGGTTGAGGTTACCGTTGAGGACGCCGGCGGAGAGCGCCGCCAGCATGTGCTGGATTTCAGCCAGCTGCCCGACGACTTCAAGGAAGAAAAGCTGCTGGAAACCGCGGGACTCACCATCTACAGCCCCAGGGGTCGACCCTTTGTCGACCGCCTGGTCGAAGGCGACCCGGCCGAACAGGGCGGCATGCGCGTGGGCGACCTCATTATCAGCGTGAACGGTTCGGCAGTGGAACAGGCCAGGGACCTGTCCGAGGCGATTCAGGCCCATGCTGACGGACTCAATCCCCTGGAAATCCTGGTGGAGCGGGACGGTCGGCAGGTCACCCTGATGATTATGCCCCAGGCCAGCAGTGACGGCGGCGAGCAGCGCTATGTCATTGGCGTTTACCCCTTTGATCCCGAGGACCGGCGGTTTTTCACCATCATGCGGCTGGGTCCGCTGGAGTCCATCGGAGCTGCCTTCTCCGAGAGCTACCGGATTACCGGCGCCACTCTCGGTCTGATCGTGCGCATGGTGTCGGGCAGCGCCTCCCTGAGTAACCTGTCCGGCCCCATTTCCATCGCTCAGTACGCGCGGGACTCCGCCCGGCTGGGGCTGTCACGGTTTCTGTTTTTCCTGGGTGTACTCAGCCTCAGCCTCGCAATCCTGAATTTCCTGCCAATCCCGCTCCTGGATGGGGGGCACCTGGCCTACTACCTGGTGGAGTGGGTGACCGGCAAGCCGGTTTCCGAACACGTTCAAATCATCGGCCAATACGTTGGCCTCAGCCTGCTGATTGCGCTGATGGGCCTCACTTTTTATAACGACATTTTGCGACTCGTGTCGTAACATGCGCCGCTTGTCATCCATTGAACGGGATTCTGACGTGCAAAGACGGGTGCCCGCCGACTCCGGCCACAACAACACAATGACCCGAATCTTCATGATCCTAGCGGTGCTGCTGTGGGCAAACCTTGCCCAGGCGGCGTCACCGTTCCAGATTTCCGACATTCGCGTGGAGGGGCTGCAGCGGATTTCCGCAGGCACGGTTTTCAACTACCTGCCGCTGGAAGTCGGCGACACCCTGGACGAGGCAGGCGTGGGGCGCGCCATGCAGGCGCTGTTCAAGACGGGTTTTTTCGAAGACATTGCCTTTGATCGCGAGGGCAACATCCTGGTCATAACGGTGGAGGAGCGGCCGGCGATCTCGGAAATCCGTATCGACGGCAACAAGGACATCAAGACCGAAGACCTGCTCCAGGCTCTGTCCGATTTTGGCCTGTCCGAAGGTGACGTCTTCCAGCGCCGCACCCTGGACCGGGTACAGCAGTCGCTGACCCGCGAGTACTACAACCGCGGCAAGTACAACGTCCTGGTGGAGGCGCGTCCACGCCAGCTCCAGCGGAATCGGGTCGAGGTGGAAATCGATATCACCGAGGGTGAAGCTGCCACCATCAAGCACATCAATATTGTCGGCAACACCATATTCACCGACGAGGAGATCCTGGAGGATTTTGAATCCAGCACCGGCGGCTGGCTGTCCTGGTACACCCGGGACAACCAGTATTCCCAGGAGAAGCTGCAGGGTGACCTGGAAGCCCTGACCTCTTACTACCAGGACCGCGGCTACATCGATTTCAACATCGAATCCACCCAGGTCTCCATCAGCCCCGACAAAAAAGACATCTACGTTACCGCCAATGTCCGCGAGGGTTCGGTGCACACCGTGTCCGAGGTCCTGCTGACCGGCGACATGGTGCTGACCGAGCAGGATCTGCGCCGATTCATCGTGATCCAGGACGGGTCGGTATTTTCCCGCAGGCTGCTGGAGGCCAGCGTGGAGAACATCACCAATCGCCTGGCCAGCGTGGGCTACGCGTTTGCCAACGTCAGCCCTATTCCCGAAATCGACGCCGACAACCGAGAGGTCAAGATTACCCTGCTGGTAGCACCCGGCAAACGCGTATACGTCCGCCGCATCAATTTCTACGGCAACTCCAAAACCAAGGACGAAGTGATGCGCCGGGAAATGCGCCAGTTCGAGGGCGGCGTGTTTTCCCAGCCCATGGTGGACCGCTCCCGGCTGCGCCTGCAGCGGCTGAGCTTCGTTGAATCCGTGGACATCGAGACACCCCGGGTCGGCGAGGACCTGGTGGACGTCAATGTCACCATCAAGGAGCGCACCGCCGGCTCCTTCACCTTTGGCCTGGGCTTCTCCCAGACCACGGGCATCCTGGGCAGCCTTTCCATCAACCAGGAGAACTTCCTGGGATCCGGCAAGCAGGCCGGCATCAGTCTGCAGAACAGCAGCTTTTACCAGCGCTTCGACCTGTCTTTCGTCAACCCCTACTACACCGAAGATGGCGTCAGCCGCGGCTTCAATTTCAGCATCCGGGAACTGGACCAGGGTGAAGCCAACATTGCCAGCTACCTGGCAGACACCAAGGCGTTTGGCGTGACCTACGGCATACCTTTGACGGAAGTGGACCGGGTGCGGCTGCTGATCGGCCTGGAAGACACCGAGATCACGCCCTTTTCGGGCCTGGGCACTGAAATCACCGATGAACTGCTGTTCTACGAGCTCAGCGAGCCCTGTGAGCCGTTTGAAGACGCGGGCTGCCCGTTTAACGGCTTCCGCACGGTGGACTCGGCCCAGACCCTGCGCACCGAACTGCTGTGGTCCCGTGATTCGCGCAACCGATTTTTCAGCCCCACCCGGGGCTCGGTTCAGCGACTGGGCTTTGAACTGGCCGTGCCCGGCAGCACCATCGAGTATTACAAGATCAACTACTCCAACAAGAAGTATTTCCCGCTGACCCGCACCGGCAGCTTCACCTTCGCCCTGAGTGGCGAGATTGGCTATGGTGATACCTACGGCGACGACAGCGACTCGCCGTACGGGCTGCCGTTTTTCGAGCATTTCTTCGCCGGCGGCGTCCGCTCGGTGCGCGGATATGAGGACAACACCCTGGGCCCCCGGGAGCGGTTTATCGATATCGACCCGGATACCGGCGAGGAACGCGTCACCATTGGTCGTCCGCTGGGCGGCGATCTGAAGGTCACCGGCGCAGCCGAGCTGTTTTTCCCGATTCCCTTTGCCAAGGAAGCCAGCGTCACCACCCGACTGTCCTGGTTCGTGGACTTCGGCCAGGTTTATCGTGACCTGGACTCCTTCGAAGCTGAAGAAATCCGCTACACCACGGGTCTTTCCCTGCAGTGGCAGGCTCCGGTGGGGCCGGTCATCATCAACCTGGTGGCACCGCTGAACGACAAAGACGGGGACGAAACCGAAACCCTGCAGTTCGCATTCGGCAATTTCTTCTGATCCATGCCCCGGTTCGGGCGCCCGGAATTTTCGACACAGAACCCGGATCTGAGGCAAACTGCGCTATTAAGCGGCGACAACAAGCCGACGGCTGGGCCTGGGAGGCTGTTGAAAAATGATTTTTTTCGACAAGCTCCGGCCGGTACAGGGATGTACCGACATTTTCGATGACTGTAAGTCATTGAAAATGCGAGCCAACAGAAAATCACATTTTTCCGTTGGCGTCGTTGAAAAAGCCATGGATGGATTTTTCAACACCCTGCTGGAGGCTCGATTCGGAGTGATGACGAGCGGTTCCACACATCCATCCCCGGCAACCCAGGGGATGCTGACTTGTTTCCTGGCGGCCATCTGCCTGGTGGCGGCCCCGATCGCCTATTCCCAGACCCGGGTGGGCTACGTGGACTGGGAAGAACTCATCAAGAGCGCGCCCCAGATCCAGGTCGCCCGGGACAAGCTCGACACGGAATTTCGCGCCAAAAACGAGGCCATTGCGGAAAAGGAACGGGACCTGCTGGACCGGGAAGAGCGCCTGTTGCGTGACTCTGCGGTGATGAGCTCCGAGATCAGGGAGCGGCAGGAGCGTGAAATCCGAACCCTGCGCCGGGACGTACAGCGCGAAAAAGAGGATCTGCGCGAGGAACTGGACTACCGCCTGCAGGAAGAGCGCCAGCGGGTCGAAGAGGAAATCTACGACATCGTGCGGGCATTTGCCGAGGAAAACGGATTTGACCTGATCATTCCCGGCCCGGCACTGTACGCCAGCGACGCCATCAACCTGACCGGTCAGCTGCTGCAGCGGCTGCGGGTTTCCTTCGGACCGGAACAGACCGATCCAGAGCCCCAATGACCGATCAACTGTCGCTGAGGGAACTGGCCGGACACCTGGGCTGTGAATTCCGGGGCGACCCTGAAACCACGGTCACCGGCGTCAGTACCCTGCAACAGGCCGGGGAATCCGACCTCAGTTTCCTGGCCAACCCACGCTATCGCAAACACCTGGCCCAGACCCGGGCCGGCATCGTCGTGCTTCGCACCGACGACGCCGAGGGGTATGACGGCGCCGCCCTGCTGTGCGACGACCCCTACGCCAGCTACGCCCGGGCGGCCGCGCTGTTTGACCACGCCCGCCGGTTTGAGCCCGGCATCCACCCCGGCGCTTTTGTGGATCCCGCGGCCAGAGTCGCTGACGGATGTTTCGTCGGGGCCGGGACCGTGGTCGAATCCGGCGCAGAAATCGGATCCGGGGTCCATCTGGGTCATGGCACCATCATCGGCCGCAACTGCAGCGTTGGCGACAACAGTTTCCTGGGGCCGAGGGTAACGGTGACCGCCGGAGCCCGGTTGGGCCAGCGAGTTATTGTCCATCCCGGCGCCGTGATCGGCGCCGACGGCTTTGGCCTGGCCTTCCACGAGGGCGGCTGGATCAAGGTGCCCCAGCTGGGGTCGGTGGTGATCGGGGACGACTGCGAAATCGGCGCCAACACAACCATCGACCGGGGCGCCCTGGAGGATACAGTGCTGGAAAATGACGTGCGGCTGGATAACCAGATTCAGATCGCCCACAACGTCCGCATCGGCGCGCATACCGCCATGGCCGGCTGTTCTGCCGTTGCCGGCAGCGCCAGAATCGGAAAGTATTGCCTGATTGGTGGTGGTGCCGGTATTCTCGGCCATCTTGAGGTTGCCGACCGTGTCACCGTGACCGCCATGAGCCTGGTCACCCGGTCGATTACCGAAGCCGGCGAATACTCATCGGGTACTCCACTGCAACCAAACCGGGACTGGCGGAGGAACGCAGTTCGCCTGCGCCAGCTGGATGATATGGCCCGTCGGCTGCGCCGACTGGAAAAGGAATAAGGTCATGACAGACTCTGTCGACGCCAAGGGAAAAATTGTCACTATCGAGAAGATCCGGGAGTTTCTTCCTCACCGGTATCCTTTTCTGCTGATTGATCGGGTGGTGGACTACGAACTTGACCAGTGGCTCAAGGCCATCAAGAACGTCACCATCAACGAACCATTCTTTACCGGCCACTTTCCGGACCACCCGGTGATGCCGGGCGTGCTGATCCTGGAGGCCATGGCCCAGAGTGCAGGCATCCTGGTTCAGCTGAGCGCCGAGGACAATCCGTCCGTCAATCCGCTGTTTTACCTGGTCAAGATCGACAAGGCCCGGTTCTCCAGGACCGTTGTGCCCGGCGACCAGCTGCTGCTGGAGATCCACCAGAAGCGAATGCTGCGCAAGATGGGCCTGTATCAGTGCCAGGCCAGCGTGGACGGGGAGACCGTGGCAACGGCCGAGATTCTCTGTGCGGAGCGCAGCTGAACGTGATCGATCCAAGAGCCTGCATAGACCCGGCTGCCGAGCTGGACGAAGACGTCGAGGTGGGTCCATTCAGCGTCATTGGACCCAAGGTGGAGATTGCCGCCGGCACCCGAATCGGCCCCCACTCGGTCATCCAGGGTCCGACCCGGATTGGCCGCAACTGCCAGATCTACCAGTTCACTTCCCTGGGGGCCGACCCCCAGGACAAGAAATTTGAGGGCGAAGAGGCCCTGCTGGAAATCGGTGATAACAACACCATCCGCGAGTTCTGCACCTTCAATCGGGGCACCGAGTCCGGTGGCGGCGTGACCCGCATCGGCAACAACAACTGGCTCATGGCCTACGTCCACATTGCCCACGACTGTATTGTCGGCAACGACAACATCTTTGCCAATGCCGCTTCCCTGGCCGGACACGTCACGGTGGAAGACGATGTGATCCTTGGCGGCTTTACCCTGGTCCACCAGTTCTGCCGGATCGGGCGCAATGCGTTTACCTCCATGGGCAGCATCATCAACCGCGATGTCCCGCCCTACGTCACCGTGGCCGGCAAGATGGCCGAGCCCCGAGGCATCAACAGCGAGGGCCTGCGCCGACGCGGCTTCTCCCGTGAACGCATCGCCAATATAAAAAAGGCCTACAAGGTCCTGTATAAAACCGGCTTGAAACTCAACGAGGCGCTGGAAAGCCTGGACGCCATGAGCGACGAATCCGACGACATTCAGCCCATGGTGGATTTCATTCGAGGAAGCCAGCGCAGCATCATCAGGTAGCGCCGGCTTCCCATGACCACTCAAATTGTCCTGGTTGCCGGCGAAGCCTCTGGCGATCGGCTGGGCGCCGCCCTGATCCAGTCCCTGCGAGCGGTCCTCCCGGATTGCGACTTTTCCGGCATCGGCGGGCCCATGATGGCGGACGAAGGGATGGATTGCTGGTACCCCGCCAGCGACCTGGCGCTCATGGGATTCGCCGAGGTGGTAGGGGAGCTGCCCAGGCTGCTCAGGCTGAGACGGCAGTTTATCCGCCGGGTCCTCAGCCGGCCGCCGGCCTGCTACATCGGCATCGATGCCCCGGACTTCAACCTGGGCGTGGAAAAACGACTCAAACGCGCCGGCATCACCACAATCCAGTACGTCAGCCCGTCAGTCTGGGCCTGGCGTCGCGGGCGGGCCCGCAAGATCGGGCGCAGCGCCGACCTGGTGCTGACCCTGTTTCCCTTTGAACCGGCGATCTACCGGGAGTTTGACGTGGACGCCCGGTTCGTAGGTCACCCCACCGCTGACCAGATTCCACTGCATCCCGACAAGCCGGCACTGCGCCAGCAGCTGGGACTGGCCGGGTCCGGAACAACCGTGGCGGTGCTGCCGGGCAGCCGGATGGGTGAAATCCGGCGCCTGGGACAGATTTTCCTGGATGCCTGCCAGATCATGTCCCGGGAGATGCCCGATCTGCGGTTCGTATCTCCCTGCGCCAGCGAAGCCACCCGCCTGGAATTTCAACGCATGGTGGACGCAACGGGTGAAGTCGACATGCAGCTGCTGGACGGCCGATCCCTGGAGTGCCTGGGCGCAGCGGATGCAGCGCTGCTGGCATCGGGGACAGCCGCGCTGGAAGCGCTCCTGTGCAAGACGCCCATGGTGGTCAGCTACCGGATTTCGCCAATAACCCACTGGATCGTGCATACGTTTGGATTGATGAAAGTGGAGCGCTATTCTTTGCCCAACGCTCTGGCCGATAGCCCGCTGGTTCCCGAGGTGATGCAGAAACAGGCGACGCCGGAAAACCTGGCGACGGAAATGCTGACGCTGCTGCGTAGCGAGGACCGGCAGAACCACATGCTGCAGCAATTCACCCTGATCCACCAGCAGCTCAAGCAGGATGCCAGTCGCGCAGCCGCTGCCGCCGTGGCGGAACTGCTGTCCAGAGGGAACCGATGACCGCCAGACCCCTGCTCACTGCTGGCGTTGACGAGGCAGGCCGGGGCTGCCTGGCCGGACCGGTAGCCGTATCCGCGGTCATCCTGGACCCGGCCCATGACTGGGAGGCCGTTGACGATTCAAAGCAGTTGTCCAGGGAGCGACGGGAAGAGCTGGCAGACATGGTTCGAAACCACTGCCTGGCCTGGCGGGTGGTGCTGATCGATCGCGCAACCATTGATCAGATCAATATCCTGCAGGCCACGCTGCTGGGCATGCGCCGGGCGGTCAAGGGTCTGGACCTTGCACCGGAGCTGGTACTGATCGACGGCAATCGCGCCCCGGAACTCGACATCGAAACCCGCACCCTGGTCGACGGCGACGCTCTTGAAAAGTGTATCGGCGCTGCTTCCATCCTGGCCAAAACCCATCGGGACGCCTATATGACCCGGTTGGATTCCCGTTTTCCCGAATACGGGTTCGGCCGGCACAAGGGCTACGGCACGCCGGAACATCTGCAGGCGCTGCAACGCCACGGCCCCACGCCAGAGCACCGGCGTTCATTTGCCCCGGTTCGCGATACGCTGCAGGATGACCTGTTTGGCCCGGCCAACCCGCCCGCCGCCCCCTGACCATGTCGTTTGTCCACCTCAACCTGCATACCGAGTACTCGTTGGTCGACAGCACGGTGCGGATCAAGCCGCTGATCAATCGGGTGGTGGAACTGGGCATGCCGGCAGTGGCGGTCACCGACCAGTGCAACCTGTTCGCCCTGGTCAAATTTTTCAAGGCCGCCGAAGCGGCCGGCATCAAGCCCCTGGCAGGCTCTGACCTGTGGGTTGCCAACCCCGAGTCCCCGGATCAACCCGACCGGCTGACGGTGCTGTGCCAGAACCGGAGGGGCTACGGCTCATTGTGCCGGTTGATTTCCCGGGCCTACCTGGAGCGCAGCGGCCGGTTCGCCGTGGTTCAGAAGGACTGGCTGGAACAGGAAAATGACGGGCTGATCGCTCTTGCGGGCGCCACCCACGGGGAGTTCGGACGGCTGCTGCTGGACGGTAAACCCAAGCGCGCGGCCGAAACCCTGGGCTACTGGGCCGGCCTGTTCGATGACCGCTTCTACGTGGACCTGACCCGTACCGGCAGGGAGGGCGAACGTCGCTATGAAGACGGCGCCCTGGATGCGGCACACCGCTGTGGTCTGCCTGTGGTGGCCACCAACGACGTGCGTTTTGTCCACCAGTCTGACTACGCGGCCCACGAAGCTCGGGTCTGTATCCACGAAGGGCGCATGCTCAATGACCCGAGCCGCCCCAGAAACTACACCGCCGAACAATACCTGCGGTCACCGCAAGAAATGGCCCAGGTGTTCGACGACATTCCGGAGACCCTGACCAACGCCCTGGAACTGGCCAAGCGCTGCAACCTGAGCCTGGACCTGGGGACCTACTATCTGCCGGATTTCCCGGTCCCGGAAAACCACACCATTGAATCCCACCTGCGCAGCGAGGCCCAGCGCGGGCTGGAGGAGCGCCTGGCCGTACATCCGGTGGCCGAAGGATTCTCACTGGACGATTACAACGATCGTCTGGAGCATGAACTGGGCGTGATCTGCCAGATGGGGTTTCCGGGCTACTTTCTGATCGTGGCCGACTTCATCCGCTGGGCCAAGGAACAACTCATACCCGTTGGTCCCGGCCGCGGATCCGGAGCGGGTTCGCTGGTGGCTTACTGCCTGGGCATCACCGACCTGGACCCGCTGGAACACGAACTGCTGTTCGAGCGCTTCCTCAACCCGGAACGGGTGTCGATGCCGGACTTCGACGTGGACTTCTGCATGGACCGCCGGGACGAAGTCATCGATTACGTGGCCCAGACCTACGGGCGCGGCCATGTATCCCAGATCATCACCTACGGCAGCATGGCGGCCCGGGCCGTGGTGCGGGACACCGGCCGCGTGCTGGGGATGCCCTACGGCCAGGTCGACGGGGTGGCCAAGCTGATTCCCATGACCCTGGGCATCACCCTGGACGCCGCGCTGGCCGAAGAGGGTGAACTGAAAGAGCGAACCGAGACCGAGGATGAGGTAGGTGAACTCATGGGCCTGGCCCAGTCCCTGGAAGGCCTGGCCCGCAATGCGGGGAAACATGCCGGCGGCGTGGTCATCGCCCCCAGCGCGCTCACCGAATACTGCCCGCTGTACTGCGAATCCGGCGGTGAGAGCGTGGTCACCCAGTTCGACAAGGACGACGTTGAGGCCGTGGGACTGGTCAAGTTCGACTTTCTGGGCCTGCGCACCCTGACCATCATTGACTGGGCGGTGGAAGCCATCAACCGCGGCCGCCAGGCAAACCAGCAGGAACCCCTGGACATCAACAAGCTGCCCATGGATGACCAGAGGGCCTTCAAGCTGCTGCAGGCCTGCGACACCACCGCGGTGTTCCAGCTGGAATCCCGGGGCATGAAGGACCTGATCCGACGACTCAAGCCCAGCTCCTTCGACGACATCGTGGCGCTCGTGGCACTGTTCCGGCCGGGCCCGCTGGATTCGGGCATGGTGGATACCTACATCGACTGCAAGCACGGCCGCGCCCCGGTCAGGTATCCACACCCGGACCTTGAACCCATTCTCAAGGAAACCCACGGCGTGATCCTCTACCAGGAACAGGTCATGCAGATCGCCCAGGTCCTGGCCGGTTACACCCTGGGCGGCGCCGATATCCTGCGCCGGGCCATGGGTAAGAAGAAACCGGCGGAGATGGCCAAGCAGCGGACCATTTTCGTGGACGGCGCCGTTGGCCGGGAAATCGATGCTGCCCTGGCTGAATCCATCTTCGACCTGATGGAGACCTTCGCCGGGTACGGCTTCAACAAGTCCCACTCGGCTGCCTATGCGCTGCTGTCATACCAGACCGCATTCCTGAAAGCCCACTATCCGGCGGAGTTTCTGGCCGCGGTGCTGTCCTCGGACATGGACAACACGGACAAGGTGGTGATTTTCTTCGACGACGCCCGCCAGCGTGGGTTGACCATTGACCCGCCCAACGTCAACCGCTCCATGTACCCCTTCACGGCAACCGCATCGGACCGGATACTGTACGGCCTCGGCGCCATCAAGGGGGTCGGACAGTCCGCCATCGAAGGCATCATCGAGGAACGCGAGAATGGCGGGCCATTTGCCGACCTGATGGATTTCTGTACCCGGGTTGACCTGCAGAAGGTCAACCGCCGGGTGATCGAATCACTGATCAAAGCCGGCGCCATGGACGACCTGGGCCCCAACCGGGGTTCCCTGGCCCACGGCCTGCCCGAGGTACTCAAGGCGGCAGAGCAGCACTACCGCGATCAGGCCGCTGGGCAGTCGGACATGTTTGGCGCACCGACACCCGTGGCGTCACCCAGCCAGCCCGCCACCGTGGCCGACTGGGACGAAGAGGTCCGGCTCAGCGGCGAGCGTGACACCCTGGGTCTCTACCTGAGCGGTCACCCTATCGCCAGCCTGGCCAGGGACCTGACGCCCATCGTCAGCTGCACCCTGGGTGAGGCTGAGCGCCACTTCGGCTCCAAGGTGGGGCAGCGGGGCAGCGGATACGCCAACCGGGGCACTCCCGGCACCCTTGCGGGCATGGTCATCAGCGTGCGCCGGCGCGGTGAGCGCAGTGCCTTCGCAGTCATCGAAGACCCATCCGGCCGCATGGAGCTGGCGATCTACGGGAACGTGCTGCAGGACAACTCAGAACTGCTGGTCAGGGACCAGGTGGTTATTGCCGAGGGCAACCTGGTGCCGGACGACTTCAGCGGCGGCCTGCAGATGCGGGTCAACCAGCTCATGTCACTGGACCAGGCGCTGCCGCGATACGTCAGGGCCGTGGCGGTGCGTGCGGACGCGGCGTTCAACATCAGGCAGTTCCGCGAGATGATTCAGCAGCACCAGCCTGGCGATACGCCAGTGCTGCTGGACTACCAGTCAGACGGGGCCACCGCCCGTCTGAAGCTGGACGAAAGCTGCCGGGTCCGGCCCACCCGGGGCCTGATCAAGGACCTCAAGCAACTGCCTGGGGTGGACGCCGCACAACTGGTGTTTGCGTGATGTTCGTTCATCCGCAAGACGGGACATCCTGTCCCGCTCGCGGCCGGGAATCGAAAACGCAGTTTCCGATTCCCTTGCGGCCTCCGGCCGTTGGCACATGATTCGTTCATCCGCGAGATCGTCCGTCCATGGACGACTCGCGGACGCTTCGCAAAAACGCGGTTTTGCTTCGCTTACGGCCTCCGGCCATTGGCGGGTTGGTTTATCCGCAAGACGCGTCATCCATGACGCGCTCGCGGGCGCTACGCAAAATGTGATTTTGCTTCGCTTACGGCCTCCGGCCGTTGGCACATCCATGTGCCAAGGGTTGCCAGGGGTCTTCGTTCTAAACTTGGGGCGTTACCCGTTATAATTCCTGGATGACTAACAACACCCAATTCCTGGACTTCGAACAACCCATTGCGGAACTCGAAGCGAAGATCAAGGAACTGCGCTACGTCGGCTCGGACAACGCGATGAACCTGGAAGAGGAAATCCATCGCCTGGAAGAGAAGCTGCGCAGCCGCACCAAGTCTATTTTTGCGTCTCTGGATCCGTGGCAGATTTCCCAGCTGGCGCGACACCCCGAGCGCCCCTACACCCTGGATTACGTGAGCCGCATCACCAGCGAGTTTCACGAACTCCATGGCGACCGCGCCTATGCCGACGACAGTGCGGTGATCGGCGGCCTGGCCAGGATCGATGACCGGGCGGTCATGATCATCGGCCACCAGAAGGGGCGGGACACCAAGGAAAAGGTGCGGCGTAACTTCGGCATGCCGCGACCCGAGGGGTATCGCAAGTGCCTGCGCCTGATGAAAATGGCGGAGCGCTTCGAGCTGCCGGTGCTGACCTTTATCGACACTCCGGGCGCCTACCCCGGAGTGGGCGCAGAAGAGCGCGGACAGAGCGAGGCCATCGCGCGCAACCTGTTCGAGATGTCGCAGCTGCGCACTCCCATTGTCTGCACGGTCATTGGCGAAGGTGGTTCCGGCGGTGCCCTGGCCATCGGCGTTGGCGACGTCACCCTGATGCTGGAGTATGCAACGTACTCGGTGATTTCCCCCGAAGGCTGTGCGTCTATCCTTTGGAAGAGCCGGGACTATGCCAAGGACGCCGCGGCTGCGCTGAGCATTACCTCTAAAAACCTGAAGGGTCTGGGCCTGATCGACGGCATCGTCGCCGAACCGCTGGGTGGTGCGCACCGGGATGTTGACGGCATTGCCGATGCCCTTAAATCTACCCTGGTCCAGTCACTGGAGGAACTCGAAGGCAAGAGCATGGACGAACTGCTGGAGCGCCGCTACCAGAGACTGATGCAGTACGGCGCCTACAAATAGTACCGCCATCCAGCCGTGTCCGCGCCCGGCCACCCCCCAAGCCTGTCAACAGTAGCTGAGCAATTCCTGGATCAGCACCTGCCCACACCTTTTACCGGGCGGCTGCTGGTTGCGCTGAGCGGCGGTGCCGACTCAACCGCCCTGCTCCTGTCCATTAGCGAAACTGCTCATGCCGGTCAGCATCCGCTGGAGGCGCTGCATTTCAACCATGCTGTCCAGGACCATTCCGACCAGTGGCAGACCCACAGCCAGCAACTGTGCGACAGCCTGGGGCTGGCATTGCATTGCGGCCTGGCCCGGGGCTGGTCCCGCCAGCAGCCCAGCGAAACCGAACTGCGACAGGCGCGGTATGACTGGATGAACGAATTGATGAAACCGGGCGACGCCCTGCTCACGGCGCACCATCGCGATGACCTGGCTGAAACCCTGTTGCTCAACCTGATGCGTGCCAGCGGTATTCACGGACAGCGGGCCATCGCCCCCAGCCGTACATTCGGGCCGGGGCTGCTGCTCAGGCCATTTCTGCCGCTGCGCCGATCCCGGATCGAAAGCTGGCTGCAGCAACGCGGAGTCCAGTGGATGGATGATCCCAGCAACCGCGACCCGGGCGTTCCGCGCAGTTTCATCCGGCACCAGGTCATCCCGGAACTGCAAAAGCACTGGCCGGATGCCGCGGAGTCGCTGGCACGCAGTGCCGAGCTGTCGGGCGAGGCCGCCGCCCTGGTGGACGAATACTGCGACCAGGACCTGGATGCACTGGTGGATCCGGGCCAGGACGCGTTGAGCGTCAGTGGCCTGCAGCAGCTGCAGCCGGCACGCCAGCGCGCAGTTATCAGGCGCTGGATCCAGCGCCGGGGTTTCCCCGCACCGCCAGCCAGTCGGCTGATGGAGCTGCAGCGACAGTTGTCGGGTGACGGCGGCCTGCTGATCGCCTGGCCCAACTGTGAGCTGCGCCGCTACCGGGACGGACTTCGACTCATGCATCCGCTGCTGGACATAGCGACCGACTGGCGGGTGGAGTGGCACCGGGGAGCCTGTGAGCTTCCCGCCGGACTTGGCCGCCTGGAATGGCGGCGTTTGTCAGACAACAGCCTGGTGGACGGGCCGGTACCGCCGCTGTCGGTGGATTTCGACCCGGCCTGTTCCCGCTTCAGGCCCGCGGGCAGCGCCCGCACCCGGACGCTGAAAAATCTGTTCCAGGAGCAGGGTATTCCACCGTGGGAGCGCGTCCGGATTCCGCGGATCTACCGGGGGCAGGAACTGATTGGCCTGGGGGACCTGCTGGGCTCCGACTCGCTGGCGCAATTGCAGCAGGAAACCCAGAGCAGGCTGGTATGGCAGCGAGGCCGAAACTGAGCTGTTCGTTGCCCGCGGTCTGTATCATAATTGCCTGCCCCGGCAGGAGACTGCGCAGCACGGCAACGGGCCGATGACCGACAGCAAACAGCAAGCCCCGGATTTCGAAGAGGCGCTCAAGGAACTGGAAACACTGGTCGAGTCCATGGAACAGGGTGACCTGACCCTGGAGCAGTCCCTGGCAAGTTTTGAGCGCGGCGTGGCACTGACGCGCCTCTGCCGGGACGCACTGGACCAGGCGCAGCTCAAGGTGGATAAACTGCTGGAGAACGATTCGGATGCAACCGAACCCCTCGACCCCGAGTCCGATTGACCAGCACATCGCGAAACTGGTCGCGCAGGTCAACGATCAACTCGAGCGACACCTGCCGCCGGAATCAATGGCGCCCAGGCGACTGCACGCCGCCATGCGGTACGCCGTGCTGGGCGGCGGCAAGCGCATGCGGCCCCTGTTCGTATATGGCGCCGCTGAAGCTCTGGCGGCTTCGCCCGAATCCGCCGATCCGCTGGCCTGCGCGGTCGAGCTGATTCACGCCTATTCCCTGATTCACGATGACCTCCCGGTGATGGATGACGACGATCTGCGGCGAGGCCGTCCAACCTGTCATCGCGCGTTTGACGAGGCCACCGCGGTGCTGGCAGGTGATGCGCTGCAGGCATTGGCTTTCGACGTGCTCGTTTCTGATCTTCCACCGAGCGCCGACGCGGCCGGCCTGGTGACGCTGCTCGCCCGCTCCTGTGGGTCCCGCGGTATGGCGGGTGGCCAGGCCGTTGACCTGGAAGCGGTTGGCGAATCCATGGGCCTGGAGGCGCTGAAAAACATGCACGAACTCAAAACCGGTGCGCTCATCACCTGCGCCGTGGAATTGCCGGCGGTGCTGCACCGGGCGGGCCAGGCCCAGCGCGACGCGCTGCGGCGTTACGGCCAGTGTATCGGGCTGGCGTTTCAGATCCACGACGACGTACTGGACATCGAGGGAGACACCGCGGAGATCGGCAAACCCCAGGGCTCCGACCAGGAGCAGAACAAGCCGACCTTTCCGGCCTGTGTCGGCCTGGAGGCCTCGCGCAAGATGGCCGGAGACCTGTTCCAGGAAGCCATGGACTGCCTGTCCGCCCTGCCCGGCTCCACCGGTCTTTTGGAATACCTCGCCCGGTTCACCGTGGAGCGATCACGTTGATTTCGATCAGGGACTACTTCAACCGCATTGATGGCAACGGTGACGGCCAGATCGACCAGAACGAGTTTCGGCAGCTGGCTCAGCAGCTGGGGCTGAACCGCACGGAAGATGTCATCGACGCGGTTTTTGGCGCCATCGACGCGGACGGCGACGGGCTGATCTCGCGGAGTGAGTTCAGGCAGTGGTGGGACCGGGGTGAGATGCGCCCGGATACCGGTGCCGAAGACGCCGGCACAATGGACTGAATTGATCGACGGGCTGGGCTAAACTATCCGAAACAGTGTCCCTGTGGATCACTGACCGGAGAAGGAAAGCGCATGAGTCATACCAAATCTTACCTGACCGAACAGGACATGAAGCTGTTCGAGGACAAGGGAGAAATCGTCCAGTACAAGCCCAAGGACGTCATTCTTCACCAGGACACCGTGACCGATAAGCTCTGCCTCATACGCTCCGGAGTCGTGCAGATCGATTTCAGCCGTGTCTACGCCCATGACACCCTGGCGCTGCTGGGTGACGGCGATTTCTTCGGCGAAGTCTCTTTCCTTGATCACCGCGAATCCAGCGCCAGCGCCATTGCCGCCAAACCCTGCGAAATCCTCGAGGTCGCCCACGACATCCTGCGCGAACTGCTGGCCGCAGACGACGGCCTGGGCGCCCGCTTCTACAAGACCATCGCCCTGACGCTGGCCAACCGGATTCGGTTTACTAACGTGCATTAGTTGGTCCGCAAGACCGCGCATCCTGCCCGGCTCGCAGTCGCTGCGCAAAACGCGGTTTTGCTTCGCTCACGGCCTTCGGCCGTTGGCACATCCATGTGCCAAATGGCTTCGATCAAAACAGTTCTCATGCGGCACCGGGCATCCGAAGTGGGCGATGGCAATTTTTGGGGACACTCAAAAGGCCTTGCCGATAGTTGCTTACGCCGGCTCGCGGGCGCTGCGCAAAACGTGGTTTTGCTTCGCTCACGGCCTTCGGCCGTTGGCACATTTCTGTGCCAAAGAGCTTCCTTCAAGCTATGTATCACAAGTCTCGCTCTTCCCAGCGTGCGCAGCACGCGTTCCCCAGGCCGCACAGCGGCCGTTTCCCAGCTCGCGCAGCGAGCGTTCCCCAGCGCCCGCAGGGCGCGTTCCCACAAAACAAATCCGTTGCCGAAATCCTCAGCTTTGCGGTGCTTCGTTGCGCTCTACGAAATTTGCTGTAGGATGAGATGCTCGCAACAGACAGGAGGTTCGCATGCGGTTAGCCGTTCTCGCTGTAGTCAGCCTGGCCATCACGGCCTGCGCCTCGGTGCCCAACAAAAAGCTGGCTGGAGAACCTCCCCCCGTATGTAATCCCGAAATCCAGGACAATCGCTCAGTCATGGATTCCTCCTGCATGAACCTGCTGCAGGATCTCCCCATCGCTCGCGGCCGCGTCAAGGCCACCGGCCTCAAGAAAAGCCGGGAGTGCATGGGGCCGCATTGTACGACCAGGCATTAGCGTTTATTAGGTTCATCCGCAAGACGCGTCATCCATGACGCGCTCGCGGGCGCTACGCAAAATTGCGATTTTGCTCCGCTTACGGCCTTCGGCCGTTGGCACATGGTTGGTTCATCCGCAAGACGCGTCATCCGTGACGCGCTCGCGGGCGCTACGCAAAATGCGATTTTGCTTCGCTTACGGCCTCCGGCCGTTGGCACATCCCTGTGCCAAAGAGCTTCGTTCAAGCTCTGTATCACAAGTCTCGCTTTTCCCAGCGTGCGCAGCACGCGTTCCCCAGGCCGCACAGCGGCCGTTTCCCAGCTCGCGCAGCGAGCGTTCCCCAGCGCCCAGAGGGCGCGTTCCCTGGAACCACAACGAATTTGACTGGCACTGCTGCCAAAGAATTGTTTTATTGCCCTGCGACGGTCATCCGATCAATCAGTATTGACGGGCTGCGCAGGGCGGCGCGGTCGTCCAGGTCGTTGCCAACGCCCACAATGCCCTTGAACATCTGTTCCAGGTTGCCGGCAATGGTTACTCCCTCAACCGGATAGGCGATCCTGCCGTCTTCCACCCAGAAACCCGATGCGCCCCTGGAATAATCACCGGTCACCAGGTGTACCCCCTGCCCCATGAGTTCACCCACCACCAGGCCGCGGCCCATCTGTGCCAGCAGGTCGTCCCGGGACTGGGAACCCGGCTCCAGGGTCAGGTTGTGCACGCCGCCGGAATTGCCGGTGCTGCTCAGCCCCAGCTTGCGGGCGGAGTAGCTGCCCAGAACATAACCCGTCAGAACCCCGTCTTCGATCAGGCTCCGCTCCCGGGTGGCCACCCCCTCTCCGTCGTACCAGCACGAGCGCAGCCCGCGCCGCTGGAAAGGGTGCTCGCGTATCTGGATATGGTCGGGAAACAGCTGCTCCCCTGCCCGGTCCACCAGGAACGAGGACCGCCGGTACAGATTGGCACCACTGACTCCACCCACCAGATGCCCAAGCAGGCTGCGGCCGGTCTCAGGCAGGAACAGGACCGGTACCGTTGCCGTCTCAACTGGCCGCGCGCCGTGCCGCTGTACCGCCCGCCGGCCTGCTTCCAGACCGATTTCCTCCATGTCCTGCAGGTCCGCGGCACAGCGTCGGGTGTCGTACCAGTAGTCCCGCTGCATGCTGTCATCGCTCTGGGCCAGCACCACGCAGCTGGCGGAGTGACGGGTGGCCCGCCGACTGCCGACAAAGCCATGAGAATTGGCAAAAACCGCCACGGTGCTGCCGCTGCTGACCGTGGCACCCTCGGAGTTTTTGATCAACGGATCGCAACCCAGCGCCGCATGCTCACAGCGGGTTGCCAGCTCGATAGCCTGGTCCGGTGCAATTTCCCAGGGGTGCCAGCCGTCCAGTTCCACCGGCTCGGTGGCCATTTGCTCCGGATCAGCCAGTCCATGGCACGGGTCCGGTTCCGCCAGTCGCGCAATGCTGCAGGCCATGTCCAGGGACTCGTCGATGGACCCCGGGCTGAGATCGGCGCTGGACGCGCCGCCCTTGCGCTGGCCGAAGTAGACCGTGATGCCGACGCCGCGATCCCGGCTGTATTCCAGGGTTTCGACCTCGCCCATGCGGACCGTGGCCGACAGGCCGGCATGGATGCTGGCAGATACGTCAGCCTGGCTTGCGCCCCGTTCCCTGGCCCGTTTCAGGATGCCCTCGGCAATCTCCGAGAGGCGCTGGATCTCCTGCTCCGCCCAGCGGGATTTCTGCTCCGCTTTTGAGAGATCCAGGTCGAATCCATTATCCTTGTTCAGTTCGTTCATCGTGTCGGAAAATCCATGTTTTCAGATTCCGAAGAATCCCTTTCCAAGTCCCAGCTCAAGCGGGACGCCCGGGAGCTGTTCGACCTGGGTCGTCAGCTGGTGGCCATGTCCCCCAACCAGCTGGAACAGATTCCGCTGCCCGAATCGGTGCTCGATGCCGTTGTGGAAGCCCAACGCATCAAAAGCCACGTGGCCCACAAACGCCAGCTCCAGTTCCTGGCCAAGCAACTGCGCGCCATTGACCCCCAGCCCATCATCGACGCCGCCGCGAAGCTTCACGGCCAGGGCGTCGAGGACACCCTCAAGCAGCATCGGCTGGAAGCGTGGCGGGAAGCCCTGCTGAACGACGGGCACCAGCGACTGAACGAGCTGATCGCCCAGCGGCCGGACCTTGATCGGCAATTGATTCGGAGCCTGATTCGAAAGGCGCAGCGTGAGCTGGCCGAGATGAAACCCCCGGCAGCCGCCCGCAAGCTTTTTCGCAGCCTGCGTGAGCTGGACGACCAGTCTCCGCTGGAACCACCGCGATCATGAGGCCTGGGTGCCGCCGACTGTCAGGCCGTCGATCCGCAATGTAGGCTGGCCAACACCAACGGGTACGCTTTGCCCGTTTTTGCCGCAAACGCCAACGCCCAGGTCCAGCTCCAGGTCGTTGCCCACCATGCTGACCCGGGTCAATGCCTCGGGCCCGTTGCCAATCAGGGTGGCACCCTTGACGGGTCGGGTCACCCGGCCGTTCTCGATCAGGTAAGCTTCACTGGCGGAAAAGACGAACTGCCCCGAGGTGATATCCACCTGGCCGCCGCCAAAGTTCACCGCGTACAGTCCGCTGTCCACGGATTCAATGATCTCGCCGGGGTCGTGATTACCCGCCAGCATATAGGTGTTGGTCATTCTCGGCATGGGCAGATGGGCAAATGACTCGCGCCGGCCGTTGCCGGTGCTGCGCACGCCCATCAGTCCGGCATTGTGTTTGTCCTGCATATAGCCGGTCAGGATGCCGTTTTCGATCAGCACCGTGTTCTCCGCCGGCACGCCCTCGTCATCCACGGTCAATGAGCCCCGGCGTCCAGGCAGGGTCCCATCGTCCACCACGGTACACAGCGGCGATGCCACCTGCTGGCCCATGCGACCGGCAAAGGCCGAGGTGCCCTTGCGGTTAAAGTCGCCCTCCAGGCCGTGGCCCACCGCTTCGTGCAGCAGTACGCCGGGCCAGCCGGGCCCCAGCACTACGGTCATGGTTCCCGCCGGCGCGTCCACCGCCTCCAGATTCACCACCGCCTGGCGTACGGCTTCATGGGCCATCTTCTCGGCGTTTTCCGCCGTCAGCAGTTCGTCGTAGCCATAACGGCCGCCGCAGCCGGATACCCCCGTTTCCCGCCGGGATCCGTCTTCGGCAATGATCTGTACGTTGAGCCTGACCAGGGGCCGGACGTCCCCGGCCAGGGTGCCGTCGCTGCAGGCCACCAGCACCACGTCGTGAGTCGCGGCCACGCTGGCCACCACCTGGCGTACCCGTGGGTCCGCTTTCCGGGCCATGGCGTCGATGCGACGCAACCAGTCAACCTTGTCCTCGCTGCCCAGGGAATTCACCGGGTCGATAGGCGGATACAGGGCACCACCGGAAGTGCGGTGCCAGGCCTGCATGGAGCCGGACTCTCCGCTGCGGGCGATGGCCCTGGCCGCCCGGGAGGCGTCTTCCAGGGCCGGCAGCACCAGTTCGTCGGAATAGGCAAAGCCGGTCTTCTCACCAGACACCGCCCGCGCCCCCGCACCCTGCTCAATGCTGTGATGCCCTTCCTTGACGATTCCGTCTTCCAGCACCCAGGACTCGTGGCGCGAATACTGAAAATACAGGTCCGCCGTATCCACCGACGGCCCCATCAGAGTGCCGAGCAGACGCTCCAGTTCCTTCTCCCCAAGGCCACCAGGTTCCAGCAGGCGCTGGGTCGCAATATCGAGATTTTCGGTCATCCGGGTATTGCAACAGAAAGTGGTGTCTGGGGCGAGTACGCAAATCCCATTTTTGCCGCTGGATGGCAGGCAATGCAGACTTTACCAATCCGCGGGATCGCGGCGATGCCTGAACATTTTCACCGATCTCGATGCTGACCTGGACATGGGCCTTCTCCATGAAACGGGCATCGGGGAAACGGGCACCGGGCCGGTCCCAGGGTCATCGCAGGCAACTTCATCCGCCGCGGCTGATCGGGCCGAAATACATCGGCCGGTCTTCCACCTCGATGTGCAGGGTGCGAATGTTGTTGTCATCGTTCACGTCCCCGCTGTCGCTGCGCAACTCTGCGGTCACCTGAGCTGAACCACTGCCGAAGTGGGCCTGGGCATCGAACGTGAGTACGGCCACGCTGCCGTCTCCAGGGACACGTTCAAGAGTGCACCGCAGGGTGGTTTCACCGGCCGGAAGGCAATTCCAGGGTGTGGTGCCCGCCGGCGTGAGCTGGAAGAGATTCCGGCTGGTCAGCAGGAGTTCGGCATTCATGGCTTCCAGCCCCCAGTTGGCTACCCGAACGGATAACTCGAAAGGCCATGCAGCGACAACCGGCTGAGGCGGGGACTGAAAGTTTACCGATAGATCAGACATTGCCGGGGTTCCGTTCTGGTTTTCCATTGCCCCGGCGTCAAAGTGCTCTCCGCCCGGCACCCGAGGGTGATCCACGGGACGTATCGCACCCAGGTAGTCCCTGGACCCGCTCACCTCCGACCGTGCACACAGGTCAATGGCGGGTGAAGTGTCGGCCAACTGCAGCGTACCTTCCAGTAGCGCCGGATCTTCAGTCACATGGACGGAGATGCCCGGTACCGCATCGAGATCCATGCGGCGCTCGGCGGTTTCCAGCTCCGGCGTGACCAGGCATCGAATTTCCAGCACATCCAGGTCAGGATTGGCACCGGCCTTTTGAACATCGCCGGAATCCGCCATGAAGTGGACCGGAGCCAGCGGCTGGTCATACCAGATAATGGAATTCTCGATCAGCAGGTGTTCAACACTTTCGCTGTCTCCGTGCAACCCAAAGACCCCGTAAATGTCAGCGTCGTCGACCTGCTGATGGAGCAACGTCGTGTGGGATAAGGACAGGCGACCCGGCTGTTGCGGAGACCCGGCAACGGAAAACAGCAGTTCCGCCCTGGAGGCCGGCCGATGGTTGTCCCGAAACTGCGAGTTGGAAACCCGAACAAGGCTCTCATCGACGGCAATCAGCGACACGGACGGACCGGCGAATCCATCAACACAATCCGCCGGCCCGGAACTTACGGCGGCGTTGCCGTCAAACCTGGCGCGGTCAATGGTGACCGTGGATCGGACAGCGCTGATGGTTCCGCCGAGAGGCATCCAGGGATCATCAGGGCAGTCTGACCGGGCGCCAGGAAATCCAAGCGCGGTGTTGTCCACCACCTCGGCATCATGCAGATCCAGCGTCGAGCCGGAGAGGTAAATAACCGCACCGCTGGTCGCCGAATTTCCGGCCATGGTCACGCCGGAAACCGCAGCCTCGCAGTTTTCCGCGTGCAGTACCCCGCCGCGGCCCGTCGCATCGTTCCCGGTGAAGACCGCGCCGGTCAGGTTCAGCGCGCTTCCGGTACAGAAGATGGCGCCACCGCCCTCTTCGGCAGGGGCACCCTGGGCGACATTGGCGATGAATTCCACAACCTTGTGTTCAAACGGGGGCGGAGCCAGCCTCAGTGCCCCTCCGTCTTCAACGGCAATAGCGCCACCCCGATCGGCGGTGCCCTGTCGAATGCTGGCATTCCCGATGGTTACGTCAACGCTCCCGCGGATGCTGATCGCTCCACCCCCGCCAGAGGCTCGCCCATTGAGGATGTCCAGGCCGAACAACAGGACCTGTTGTCGGGTGGTCGTTGCGGCCGTGGCTTCAATAGTAATGGGCCGACGGATGCTCTGTCCGTCCAAAACGATTCGCTTTTCCGTCAGGCTGGAGATCAGCAAGGATACGTCCCGGATCAGCAGCTGTTTCGGCGGCGTGAAGTTATTCGCATCCACGTAGTAACTGGCGCAGCCTTCGGCGTCGATAGCGGTCTGAAGATCGCGGTAGTCGGCTTTGCCGCTGTTGGAAACGATGACCGAACGGTGAGGATCCTCCGCCGGGCACAGGGGAATCTGAGCCAGCGAAAGCGATGTGATACTGCACAGCATCACGGCAACAAAAAAACGGACCATTTTTCTTTCCTCCCAATGGGGTGTTTGCCGGGTTACAGGAACACTCACGTGGAAAGTGGAAAAAACCCGCCAGGTCAGTGCGCGGCCGGTCGAATTGGCGGGATTTGCCGCCGCCGTTAGGAGGTAGTCCTGCAGAAGACTCGCATGTAGGCCCGGGTTGCCGAATGAGTCGCCTTCCAGACGTCCTTTCTCGACCAGTAGGACATGGCCGTCAGTCCCGGCAAATATACATGGTGGTGCATTGCGGATAAGCTATGGTTCAGGATCCAGTCCGGACAAGCAACCGTGCCCGAAGACCAGCCCGGCAACGCGATACTGGGAGACATCACCACGGCCCTGAAAGCCAGCCGGGAGGGTGATGCGTCTGACTGGGACCACCTGTTCAAGCTCGTGTATCAGGACCTCCGACGCCTGGCCGGCATCCAGGGCCGCAATACTCCCGACGTTGTAACCCTGGAGCGCACCGGACTGGTCAACGAAGCTTTTCTCCGGTTGGTCAAATACAGCAATGTTGACTGGCAAAGCCGCGACCACTTTTTCGCCGTCGCCAGCAAGGCCATGCGCCAGATCGTGGTGGACGAATGCCGCCGAAGGCTGGCGGAAAAACGAGGCGGGGGCGCAGTCCACGTGGACATCAATGACGTCGACGCCGAGGCTGAACGCCAGGCCGAGGCGGTGCTGGCCATCAACGAGGAACTGGATGCCCTGAGAGCCTCGGATCCCGATCTGGCCCGAGTGGTGGAATGCCGTTTTTTTGCCGGATACAGCGAAGAGGAAACCGCGGCCGGCATGGGCGTCTCCCTGCGCACCGTTCAGCGTAAGTGGAAACAGGCCCGCGAACTGCTCAAGGAACGCCTTCAGCCCGATTTCGGTTGATCTGCCACCTCTAGCGCAGCCTTCAGACGATCCAGGAGATCTTGCCGGTAAGGTGCGTGCTCCGTCACCAGACGATGCAGGGTCAAAACCGGCTCCGGCGGCGGCTGGCCGGCCTCAACATAGGCCTCGAGACAATCAACCCGGATCGCCAGGGACACAGGGTGGGTCGGCGCCCGTCCCGAGCGCACCATGTCCGCGGCACGGTCATAGGCCTCGAAGGCCGCCAGGCGGGAGCCGCTCCGGGCATGGGCCCGCGCCAGCCGGTGCGTGGTCTGGGCAAAGTGCATGGAACCGGTTTCGCCGTTGTCTGATCGCAGGGAGATGACGCCGGTCAGATGGGCCAGTGCCGCCGGGTGGTCGCCCTGACGGGACAGCAACTCGCCCCGCAGCTCCATGGGGAAGGCCAGTCGCGGACTGTCGGGACCGAACTGACCGGTCCTGATCTCCAGTCCGCTGTCGATCAGGGCCGCCGTACCCTCGGTGTTCCCGCTCTCCAGCAGGGCATCGGCCAGGCTCAGCTGGCTGTTCCCGGTGGTCATCGCGTCCGGGCCATAGACTGCGAGTTTGCAGGACACGGCACGTTCGAGGGAATCCACTGACGCGTCCAGGTTGCCCATCTCCAGCTGCGTATTGCCGAGATTGTTGTATACCTTGCACAGCAGCGTCGGGGTTGGAGAAGCGCCTGCCTGGGAGTCACGGATTTGCTCGAAGACCCGCTTTGCGTCTTCCAGTCGGGCGAGATCGGAAAGCGTGTTGGCGTAGTTGAAGCGGATGGTGGCCAACTCATGGTTATTCAGACCCGCTCCGTTCCTGTGAATAGCGAGCGCCTGTTCAAAAGCTTCCACGGACTCGGGTTCCCGGCCCAGGTGATTCAACGACCGGCCGATGGACCCCAGGGTCTTGGCAATGTCCGGGTGGAGTTCATCAAGGTACTGGCGCCGAATGGTCAATGCCTTTTGAAACACCTCCAGCGCACTGCCGACCCGCCCATTGATCCCCAGCACCTCGCCATAGTCCGTCAGCACATCCGCCCGGGCAAGGCCATTCAGGGCAGCTGGGAACTCCCCGTCGACCAGGGCCGACTCCATGACCGCGAGCGCCTGCCTGGGCTGTTCTGCAAACACCAGGGCCTGGGCCCAGCGGGAGCGACTGCGCAATGCCTCGTCACCGTATCCAGCCCCCAGACCGGCGTAAATTTTGCTGGCCAGGCGGAAACTCTCGAGGGCTTCGGCAAGCCGGGATACCTCCCGGAGCACTCTCCCGTTGACCCCATGCCAGCGTGCCAGGTCGGCACCGTCCAACGCCGACCGGCTTTGCTCCAGGAATCCCAGGGCGGCCTCGGGATCACCGGATCGAAACGCCACATCAGCCAGGCCGACCTGGATTGCAGCGCGCTGGGGAGGTTCGCGAGCTGCCGCCAGTGCCCCGCTGAAGCTGGACCAGGCGGCATCCAGCTGCCCCAGCTGCAGGCGATTGGATCCGATGAGGAAAAGCAGTTCCGCCATCACCGGGGCCTCGTCGGCAAGGGAAATTCGAACCTCCCGCTCCCAGCTGTCCAGCAGCGCTGCCGAGGAACTGGCGTCTCGTCCCGAATAGGGCGACGCGGTATCCAGCATCTGCCGGGTCAGGGCCTGGATCCTCTCCGCGGCCTGGGCCCGTTCGATCGCCGCATTGCGGGCCGACGAGATCTGCAGGAATGCGACCACAACAACCGCAATCAGGGCGATGGCGCTGACCAGCGCAACACCGGCGGCAAGCCGATTGCGCATCAGCAGGCGGGAAAGGGCGTATCCCGGCCCGGCCCCGCGCGCGCTCACCGGCCGGCCCTTGCGGAACGCCTTGAGGTCTTCAGCCAGCTGCGCTGCCGATGTGTACCGGTCTTGGGGCCGGCGCTGCAGACACTTGAGCACAATGGCGTCCAGGTCGCCGCGAACCCGATTTGACTCGGTACGCTTACCGTCGGACTTCAATGCGTCACTGGGTCGGACTGGCGCACTGGCAGAAACCGCCTGCATGACCTTGACCTGGGACCCGCTTTCGGAGGCATAAGGATGACGTCCCGTAAGCAACAGATACAGAACAATGCCCAGCTGATAAATGTCCGTGGCGATAGAGATGTCCCCGCCCTCGATCTGCTCCGGACTGGAATAGCTCAGCGTCAGCAGACGACCGGTTTCGATGGCGTCGTTGTCCACGGACTTGGCGATGCCAAAATCCAGCAGCTTGACGGTTCCCTCCCGGCTGACGAGGACATTGGATGGTTTGATATCCCGATGGACCACCGCCGCCCGGTGGGCATGGTCCAGGGCCCATACCACCTGGGTGAACAGCTTGATGCGCTGGGTCAGATCCAGGCCCTGCTCCGCGCAGTACTGATCGATGGGAATCCCGTTGATGTGCTCCATGACCAGGTAGGGTCGGCCGTCGGGCGCTACGCCGCCGTCCAGCAAGCCGGCAATGTTGGGATGGGAAAGATCTGCCAGGATCTGGCGCTCCAGGCGAATTCGTTTCTCGGATCGCCGATCCCGGTGCTCATGGCGAAGCAATTTGATGGCCACGGACTGGTCGTATTCACCATCGACTCGCTGCGCCAGGTAGACCGTTGACATGCCACCGGTGCCCAGCAGGGACTCGATGCGATAATTGCCGACAACCTGCCCGACGAGCCCACCGCCATCCTCCGGCGAGAGCCGCTGCATAACCCGCATACCGCCCCCCGGGGTCAGCAGATCATCGAGATCGAGAGATTGGGTAGATGTCATGCAGGTCTCCGCGGCTGCACACAGTCAATTCCGGCATGGGGAAGCCGCTCCCTCCCCTTCCACATCCATGCTAACGCAAACTGCCGCCGATTCCCGCCTCGTACGTGGCCGGACACGGGCAGAAGATGACGCGAGTCAACTCTGTCTGGCGGGATTCGTTCGCTGCTTGCGTGACTCCTGTCGAATCGCGGCGGCAATTGCGCGGCTGCAGGCCCTCTGGAGAATCACTATGAACAACGACAATACCCCCCGACTCTGGCGAAGTATCATCACGAGCGTGCTGGCAATGCCATTGGTGCTGGGATGCCTGGCCGCCCACGCTGGCGACCCCGACCTGCTGCTCACCGTAGGCCCGGACCCGGAATGCGACCACCTGTCGCTGGAGAATGCTTGGCGGACCGTGCCACCGTCAGACGCGTTTCGCGAAGTTGAAATCCGGGTGCGCAGAGATCATCGAAGGTCCACCCACCTGGTCATTGATGATCTGGCGGCGCGGCCTGAAGGCTTTCATCTCACCATCGCTGGCGGATACACGGCCTGCACGGACGACACTCCCCTTACCTCCCGATCCGAGCTGATGGGAAACAACCAATCCCCCATCGTGGAAATCTCAGCCGGTGGTCCCGGCAACGGTCCCGCGCTGGACCGAACCGTCGAGTTTGTCGGTATCGAGTTTGAAGACAACGATCTCAGCGCCATCGCGCAGTCCAGGGGCGGCGCCATTTACGCCACGGCAGGTCGCGTCCTTCTGCGAGACACCCGGATCGTCAACACCGCGGCCCGGGAAGGCGGCGGCGTCTATCTTGGCGTGGATCCCCACGGGTCACGACCGTCGCTTGTGCTTCGAGGGTTTGTCCTGCTGGGCGGGGAAGCCACCTCAACCGACCCCGGTGTCCCGGTGGCCGGCGGAACCATTGCGTGCCTGAGTGACCCCAGCCACGGCCGCATAGAGATTGACGCCGAGGGCGCCTGGTCCGGGACCAGCCGCGCCATCGCCACCAGCGCGATCGGTGGAGGATTGCGTGGCGGGCTGGCGGCTCTGGACCACTGCACTATGCGCATGGTGGGCCCCGGATTTCTGCGGACCTTCCTGCTGGCTTCCGGGCTGGGTGGCGCCTTTGGGGGGACCATCTGGGCGGCCAACGGTTCGCAGGTGAACCTGGCCGACGTTCGGCTGGATCCATCGGCCCAGTCCCGGTCCGGAGTGACCTTCGGCAACGGCGGCGCATTTTACGTGGACAGCGGTTCCATACTGCGTCTATCCGGCGTCCTGGTGAGAGGGGCTGAACTGCGCGGCACAACATCCCGCGGTGGGGTGCTTTCGGCCAACGGTGACGGAACCACCGTTGAAATCGGCTGTGCCGAGCACACCGGCGGAAACCTGTGCCGACCCGGGAGTGCCGCTCCGGTTCTTTTCGAAGTGACAACCATATCCCGGGCCGAATCCGGGGGCGCGATCCTGGCCACCGACGGCGCCCGGATACGGGCGTCCGGATTGGTCATTGACAGTGCACGGGCAAACCGCGGCGCCGCTGTGGAGGTCGTCGGGGAATCGTCTGCGGTGACCCTGCGAAATTCCCAGATTTTGCGTTCAGCCGGCGTCAACGGCGCCACGGCAGAAAGCCTGTTCCATGTTGACGGCGGCGCACTGCATCTCGAACATGTGACGACGGCCGAAAACGATAACCTTGCAGCGTTGATCGACAGCTCCAGCGACGCACTCGTGACCGTGAACTCGTCCCTGCTTGCTGAAGACAGTGCCGTGAGCGTCATGGGCCAGCCCGGCATCGACGTCATCACGGATGGTTGTGTCCTGACCAGCGCCGCATCACCCTATCCCGCAACGGCTGGGGCATGGGACCTGCTGCCATCCCCAGCAGATATGGGATTTGACGCTGAAAGCCCTTACCAATACCGACTGGCACAATCGTCCCTGGCAGTAGACCGCTGCGCTGGGCCAGCCACTCTGCCCACCGACATCGAGGGTGACCCCCGGGACAGCACCGCCGGGATGCCGGCATCACCTGATCCCGGCGCTGATGAACGGGTGGGTCGCGTAAGCTACTGCCAGGTCGAGAATACCGTCCTCAATGCGGCTTCACACACCTTTGTCATGGACGTTCCGTCCGATGAGGTGATTCGCGACCTGGACGTGGAAATGGTGCTGCAGGGGAACGCCATCTACAGGGCCAGCCTGGCCACGGGCAGTTTCAAGGCGGACCTTCATTTCGTGAATGGAGACAGGGCCGGACCCAACCACTGGTATATCGATGACGAGGCCATTGGCCGGAGCAACGCCGATATCATTGCGGTTCGACCCGACGCATTCGACGGTATCGCTGACCGGCTGGGCCAATTCGATGGACGGCCGCTGAACCTTCAGTCCTGGGTGCTGACCCTGGACAAACACTCAGACGGTACGCCAAGTGCGCTGGACCAGTGGTGTCTCACCGTCCCGCCACCGGAACAGGTGTTCGGCGACAGCTTTGAGTAAAAATGGGTGACGCCAGGAATACGCGTTCTGGCGTCTGGTCGTGCATTGCCGCAATCAGGCCTATCCCACAGCATGGCATACTCGGCGCGGCTCGGGTTTAACCACCTCACTGTCATCCGCAACCCAAAGCCGTCGGTTCGAATTCAGGCTGTTTCTCTTTGAATTCGATCAGATTCCAGGGTAGCCGCTGTTCGCGAAGCCAATACGGCATGCAACTTTGCCACCACAAAGGACACCAAATAGACATAGGGCCGGTGGACGAAAGGAGAAAGAATTGCGTATCCGAATTGCATTACTGCTGATCATCTGTGTACTGACGGACAACGCAATGGCCGAAGGCCTGCGCGGCGATCCCGCAGCAGTCGCCGATGCCAGGTCCATGGTTGGAACAATGGGAGGTATCCACATCTGGAAAGAACTCGAGAAAGTGCATTTTGTGCACGAGTGGGATATCGCCAACCGCCACGAGCGATACCTCGAGAACGAAATACTCGATCTCACCGGCCCACGGTCGTGGGTGACCATGAAGAGCGAAAGCTACGATCGCGTCCGTGCTTACAGTCCCGAGTATGGGTACTGGAGCATCACGAACGGCAAATTCGCCCGCGGAGATGAAGTATCGCTGGCCAACGCCATGGAGCGGGCTCCCTACAGCATTTACCGCATTGCGCGCAGCGTTGCGCGTGACGATGAGTCACTTGAGGTGCGATTCGGCACGCTCGAGGGTATCCCGGGCTTTCCAGCACTCGAGTTCGCGGATGCGGAGGGCGTGGCGCGTGGTTGGATTATTCTCAATGCCCGGAAGGAACCGGTCATCTGGGCGACCACCCAGTACGTTTATGTGTTCGGTCCGCTTGCGCGCTTTGGCAACCTTTGGGTGCCGAACTGGGCGACCACAAACAACGGACTGGTCCGCTACGAAATGGTGTCGCTGACTGGCCACAATGCCAAGCCGCAGCTGGGCCTGTTCGCCCCGCCTGAAGGGAATCCGGACTGAAAGACGATGAAGGATTCAGTCGCCGGTCCCCGGCACCGGCAGTTCGACCCGGAAGCACGCCCCATCTGAACTCGAGCTCAACGTAATTGTGCCATCCACCTCATCGACCAACAGGCGTACCGTGGACAGTCCCAGGCCGGACCCCTTTTCTTCGGATTTAGTGGTGAAAAACGTGTCAAATATGTCGTCCTGGATCTCGAGTGGCACACCCGGGCCCTCATCCTCCACTTCCAGCACCACGCGCTCCCGGCCACTGCCCACCGTTCGCACGATGATTCGCCCACCCTCGGGCTGCGCATCCCGCGCATTCACCAACAAGTTGAGAAGAATCTGCTCCAATCGACCTGCGTCGAAGGGCGGCGCTGGATCGGCCCCGTGTTTCACTTCAATTGTGTACGCTTTCCCAAACGCCCGCCGCAACAGCCCAACCAGTTCATCGACCAGTTCGTTGACCGGAAGGTCTGTGGGCGCATGATCCCGCCTTGACGTCGCGAGCAGGCTGTCGGTGAGACGCTGCCCCCGCTCAATGGCAGCGATGACGTCACTCAGCAACGGATTTTCTGCGTCGCGCATCTTCAGGACGTCAACGTTGCCCCTGATCACCGTCAGCAGGTTATTCAGGTCGTGGGCAACCCCACCAACAAGATGGCCGACCAGTTCCAGGCGCTGGGCCTGTAAAAGCTCCTTGGTTCTTGCCGCGACCAGACCTTCAAGGTCTCGATTCAGAGTCTCGATCTGTTCGTTCCTCTCGGCCAGGATGCGCCCAAACAACCGGTTGACAACCAGCATTCGCCGCACGGTGACCAACAGGAGTCCGAAAAAGAGCCCGACGAAGGAGGGAACTACGAAGAAGCGAACTTCGGGTCCATAGCCCATTACAACCCGGTATTGAATGACAGCAGCCATCAGGACAGCCGCCACGCACGCCAGGACGATCCCGGCATTCAGCAGTGTGATCCAAGGTTGCGATGGTGGGCTCTTCAGCACGACATTGGCTCCATCCACTTGACCAGTTCCGCGGCGCGCACCTGAATGCGCCGCTACTGTCCCCGAACGACCGCCGATACTACAGGACATTTTCCCTGTGAAAAAACATGCCTGCAGATCTGGTCCGGAACGGCTGCTGTCAGACCCGGCCGCGGATTGCTGTGCCCACCGGGGAAATGACTTGACATTCCTCCAACCTCAACGGCATCTGGGCACTGGCCCCAACTATGGAATCCTGGAAATCACCTGCCCGCGGTCTCCAGATCAAACCGCTGATCATCAGCCCCGATCAGCTCCACCACCGGTTCGTCCCAGCTCCCGGTGACCGAATAGTGGAACTGGGTGATTTCGTCGATGGCGCGGTCGAAGATGTTCTGCAGCACAAACGCCGCCGCCGCGCCGGCGCCGCCGCCGGCCAGGGCACCCACCAGCGGCAGGGTCGATCCGACTTCGGGCACCACGGTGATGACCTGGTCATAGTCCTGGGCCGCGACGCCGGTGCGACCTTTGATCAGGATGTCGGCAGTGGGGCCCTTGATCAGCAGGTTGTCGGTGCGGGCGTCACCTTCGTCCAGGTTGAATTTACCCTCGATGGAGTCGAAGGACAGGCCGCTCCTGAACAGGTCGCCGAAATCCAGCTGCAGCCGACGCGGCAGCGCCTGCAGACTGAGCAATCCGAAAATCCGTCCCGCGCCGGGTTCCACCTCCAGGATACGCCCCCGGATAATCCGGACGTCCAGTTCCCCGCCCAGGTTGGCCAGGTCAAAATCCGTGGGCCCGCCGGGCCAGTGGGCATCGATGCGCAGGATGGTCTGGCCGTCTTCAACCAGCCGGGTAAAGCCGAAGCCGTCCAGCAGGTCGCCCAGGTCCTCGGCGCTGACGGTGACCCCGAACTGGCTGTCCCGTCCCTGGTCGGTGATGTTCCAGTCGCCGGTGGCACTGATGGCCATGACCTCGGACCGGGTTTCCAGCTGGTCAATGTGCATGCCGTCCCCGGTGGGATACGACTCGAAACTGACCTCGCCGAACTCCGTGGCGCCGAATTTCAGTGACTGGGCCACGAAGCGCAGGGGCGGTATCTGGCGCGGATCGATGGTGCTGGATTCCATTTCCACGTCCGACTCCGGGACCTCCAGCCGCTCGAATTCCGCCAGCAGCAGGCGGCTTACCGAGGGGTTTACCGGAATCCGCAGCTGCCCCTTGATCTGATCGCCGTCCAGCTGCACGGTCCAGTACTCGGTGTCGCGGTCGGTCTTGATATTCAGGTTGGTGAAATCCCGGCCGCTGTAGCGTACCCGGTCGACCTTGACGTCCAGGTCCTGCAGGCTCCGGGTGTCAGTTTCGGACAGGTCGGACGGCACAAACTGGGACATGAAGTCGGACCACTGGTCCAGGTCGATGGACGGGATCTGACCGCCCACGGCCAGGCCGGATCCCGAGGTTTTGTATGGCCTGCCGCCGCCAAACAGCAGCAGCCCGGACCATTCATTGGACGTCCCCGTATTCAGGTCCAGAGACACCACGTCCCCGATCTGGATAGTCAGGTCCGCCAGATCCGGAAGGTCAAACCCGAACTTGACCGGCAGCGCAGCACCCGGGGGTTTGTTCAGTGGTGGCGGCAGATCCACCTGGCTGGTCAGCAGGTCGGATTCCAGTGTCATCCGGGGCCCCTGACCGTCGGCGGCGTCTTCCTCGACAGTCAGGCGCACTGTCCACTCGCAGGCCTCCGGTACCCGGGACAGCACCGGCTCCAGCACCGGAAAGTCCTGGGTAAAAATGCTAGCCGGTGCGACACCGACCAGCACCGCCTCTGCTGCCAGGCCCGGGGTACTGACAAATTCTCCGGTGGCCAGGGACAGCCTGGACGGGTACCCACGCAGGTTGGTGTCCAGGCCACGTCCGGAAATACCCTTGTCGGAAAAATCCACCCGGCCGGTGGTGCCTGGAAACTCGATACCCCACTTTTCGTCGGTGACCAGCGCATCATCCAGCCAAACGTGTCCAACCACCTTCTGCTCGGGCATGCCCTGCCTCAGAGGAAGCTCGAGGGTGGTCCAGGCCTGGGCCGCACCATCCACGCTCAGGTCTTCCAGGAATTCCCGGTAGTCCTGGTAAATAGGCGTGCGCCGAAGGAATGCCAGGAAGCGTGAGGCTTCGGACTGGCCCTGGGCTGCCACCTTCAGTCGAGGCTCCCGGTATTGCGGGAGATCAATCTCGACGTCGTTGACAGGAAGGTTTGCCAGGGATGCCCGCGGCAATGTGGCTGACAGTCCCTGGGCATCAAAATAAAGGCTGGCGTCCAGCTGGTCGGCCGCCGGCCAATCCGGATGAAAGTCCACCAGTGCATCTTCCACAATGGCCCTGGCCTCGAACTTGCCCTCGCCACCCCGAAACGGCCACTGGTCAAGGTCTCCGTACAGCACCATGTTGCCGCCCTCGACCGATCCCCGGACCAGCGCACGATCCAGCCAGTCGATCAAAGGCTGGTTGAACTTGCGGTAGGGCCAGAATCGGCGGGCTTCTTCCACCTGCCCCGAATACACCCTCAGCTGGGCATCGATGAATGGCCGCCCGTCTCCGCCGCGAAGGTAGACCCGGCTGAGCCCGCGCACGCCCTCGTTGCGAAACTCAAGCGCCGGCGCGTCTACCGTCCATTCCGGCCCGTCCCAGGAGAAACCCACGGTGCCGTCGACGTCGTTCAGCAGCAGGGGCCACCGGAACACCTTGGGCAGCTCGACGATCGTGTCCTGGAGATCATCAACCTGAAAGCTGCCGCCGGCGCCCTGCAGCTGCACGCTGCCGGTCAGGCCCGACACGCCGGGCAGCTTCCCCACCGGCCGCCAGGAGATGCCCTGAAGCGCCGCCCCGCCGCGCATTGCCAGGTTGTCGCCGGCATCGACCCGCAGGTCCAGTCCGCTCACCTCACCCTGGGGCGCCAGCTGGTAGAGCCGGTCGCGCAGGTCCTCAGGCAGGCCCCGCACGACGGTCACGGCGCTGCTGATATCTCCCAGGTTCAGGGTGTTGGCAGTGACGGCGTAGCGGTCGCCAGCGTTGCCGGGTCGATGGGACAGCGCAATCTCAGCGTCACCCCAGGCGCGCTCCTGGAAGACCACCTCACCGTCGCTGAAATTGAACTGCCATCCGCCGTCAGCGTCCAGCGCGAGTTCCAGGTAGCCGGCCAGCCGCTGGGCGGAAAAGCGCGTGTCCACCGGGGCATCGTCCCGCTGCACCTGCCCGGCCAGGGTTAACTGGTCCAGCTCGAACTCAGACTGCAGCGACTCCAGCCGGTCACCGTCCCAGTGCCCCCACAGGCTGGCGGTAAGCTGCCCAGCCTCCAACAGGGCGCCCGCTATCGGCGTGGTACCCAACCAGGTTGGCAGATCCAGCTCACGGGCCTCCAGGTAGAAATCGGCGGCCGGGGTCGGGTCATCCGACAGGGATGATCGGGTGCGCAGGCGGAACTCCAGGGAGCCGCCGGTATCGGCCCGACCCCCCAGGATGCCCTGGATTTCCTGGTAGCCGCCGGCGTTGTTCAGGGTCAGCTCGAGATCGCCGTAGCGCGCAGACGTGTTGCTGATCTCGTCGCTGACGACCACCTCGCCGGCACGCAGGCCAAAGTTTCGAAGGGACTGCAGCCAGCCGCGCGAATCGTCGGCGCTCTGGGATTGACCGGTTACCAGGCCGGCGACGCCCCAGCTGCCGTCTGGCTTTCGAACCAGTTCCAGGCGGTCACTCAGCAAGCGAAAGTGGGTGCCCCCGGTGCCCGGTCGGACCCAGTTCAGCAGGTCAAAGCCGACCTCGGCGCTGTCCAGCATGATGTCGCCGCCGGCCGTATCGATGATGACGCCGTGCAGGGTCAGGCTGGGGCCGGGGCCCGCCCATGCTCCCGAAACCTGTTCAATTTCAACCGGTTGCCCGATGCGCTGACTCAGCCACTGCTCCACCTGGGGACGCAGGTGGCTGGCGTAGGGCAGCAGCAGACTGGCCAGGGCCACGCCGATGGCCAGAGTAATGATGGACATGGCCAGCGCGGTCCACGCAAATGCGCGGAACTGGCGAAGCTTCCGTTGAAACGGCATTCAGGGTTCGATGTCAGGGGCGGATTCAGCGGGGTCGGGAGACCCGGCAGCTTACCCGGACACCGTTTCCGTGGTTGGCTGAGAATGCATCATGACGTTCTGGTCCAGCCGCGCGTTGGCTCCTATTGTCGTTGGATTTTTAAAGGGACCGGCAGACAGGGTCTGGCAATTCATTGTCAGTACAATTTTAGAACAACACGACGTCAAATTGTTCCTGGCTGTACTGCTCCTCGGCCTGGAAGCGAATGGTCTTCTGAATGCCCTCTTCCAGCGCAGCGATGGTCGCCGATTCTTCGTCCAGTATGCGATCCACCACCTGGGGTGCAGCCATGACCATCAGCCGGTCGGCATCAAACTGCCGGACCGCCCGGGTAATCTCGCGAAAGATCTCGTAGCACACGGTTTCAGCGGTCTTGATATTGCCCCGGCCGCCACAGACCGTGCAGGGCTCACACAGCAGCCGCTCCAGGCTTTCCGAGGTGCGCTTGCGAGTCATCTCCACCAGCCCCAGGGTGGAGATTTCGGAAATGAAGGTCTTGGCGTGATCCTTTGACAGGGCTTTTTTGAGGTTTCGCAGCACCTGTTCCCGGTGACCCTGCTCGGTCATGTCGATGAAATCGATGATGATGATGCCACCCAGATTCCTCAGGCGCAGCTGCCGGGCGATGGCCTGGGTCGACTCCAGGTTGGTTTTGAATATGGTCTCTTCCAGGTTTCGATGCCCTACGAATCCACCGGTGTTGACGTCGATGGTGGTCATGGCCTCGGTCTGGTCTATGACCAGGTGGCCGCCCGATTTGAGCGGCACGGTTCGCCGCAGGGCACTGCTGATGTCGTCCTCGCAGCCGTACAGATCGAAAATGGGGCGCTCTTCCTGGTACAGCTCAACCCGGTCCGCACGTTCCGGCATGAACTGGCGCACAAATCCCAGGCTGCGCTCGTAGGCCTGCTTCTGGTCGATCCGTACCCGGTCCACGTCGGCAGACATCAGGTCACGCATGACCCGTACTTCCAGGGATGGATCTTCCAGCACCATGTCGCCGCCGTTAGCGCCGGACTGCCGGTCCTGCACCAGCTCCCACAGGCGATTCAGGTATTCCAGATCGGCGCGAATGGCAAAGGTGTCCATGCCTTCGCCATTGGTGCGGACGATGTAACCCACCTCCGGATTGGGCCGAATGTCGTCAACGATGGTTCTCAGCCGCTCCCGCTCGGCTTCATCTTCGATTCGCACGGACACGCCGATCTGCGGTGAGTAGGGCGTCAGCACCAGGAAGCGAGACGGAATACTGATCTGGGTGGTCAGGCGCGCCCCCTTGCTGCCGATGGGATCTTTGATCACCTGCACCAGGATCTCCTGGCCTTCACTAAGCAGCTCGTTGATGGTTGGCGGCTCAGGCGTTTCCCCCGGAGGACCGTCCTCGGCCGGCCGGAAGATATCCGATGCATGGAGGAATGCGGTGCGTTCGAGGCCGATATCCACGAAGGCTGCCTGCATTCCGGGCAGCACCCGGGATACCACCCCGCGATAGATGTTGCCCAGGTAGGCGCGGCGGCTGCCCCGCTCAATCATCACCTCCTGCAGCATGCCGTTCTCCACCACGGCCGCGCGGGTTTCATTGGGGGTGACGTTGATCAGGATTTCTTCACTCATGGCCTGCGTGTCCGGGTCCGAACAGGGAATCTACCGCAAAAACTCCGGCTTCGCGCAGCAGGGCCACGGTCTCAAACACCGGCAGGCCCATGACACCCGAGAAACTGCCCTGGATATCACTGATGAATCCCGCCGCCAGTCCCTGCACGGCGTAGGCGCCGGCCTTGTCCGCCGGCTCGCCGGATTGCCAGTAAGCGTCGATGGCGTGGGGCGGTATGCAATCGAATGACACGCTACTGGACTGCAGCCGGTGGAGGATCCCGCCAGGCGTGGCCAGGGCGACGCCCGTCAATACCTGGTGCCGACGCCCCGACAGGCGGGTCAGCATGGCACGGGCGTGGTCCGGGCCGGTGGGTTTGCCGAACACCTCGTCGTCCAGCACTACCGCAGTGTCCGCCCCCAGCACCGGAAGCGACTCCGGCCACTCGCCGGTTTCCAGGATCAGCTGGCGACCGGCCTGGGCTTTTTCCCGGGCCAGTCGAATGACGAAATCGGACGCTGATTCACCGGGCTGCTGGATTTCCTCCACGCTGACCAGCAGGCAGGTGTAACCCACGCCGATCTGGTCCAGCAGCTGCCGGCGGCGCGGCGACTGGGAGGCCAGGGCGATCTGGGGCAGGTCGCCGCTCATCCACCCTCCCGACCGGGGCGCACCGTGGGCCGGTGATAGGGGTGACCCTGGAGAATGGTCCAGGCCCGGTACAGCTGTTCGGCCAGCACCACGCGCACCAGCTGGTGCGGCAGAGTCAGGGGCCCCAGGGACCAGACGGCGGACGCCTGCCGCCGCAGGGATTCATCCAGCCCTTCCGCGCCTCCGATCAGGAAAGCCACGTCGCGACCGTCGTCCAGCCAGCCCTTGAACTGGCTGGCCAGATCCTCGGTGGTCCAGCCGCGGCCGCGTTCGTCCAGGGCGACCAGGCGCGCCTGGCCGGCGGACTTGCACAGGGCCTGCGCTTCCGCGCATCGAATGGATTGAGGGTCAGGGCCTTTGGCGGGGGTGATTTCCACCAGTTGAAATCCCAGGTGGCGGGGCAGCCTGCGGGCATACTCATCGACGCCCGCACCGATCCAGGCAGGCATTTTTCTTCCGACCGAGAGGACGCGCAGCTTCACGACCAGTCAGCCGACATCCCGGGCAAATCAGCCCGTGGCGCGCTTGTCCTCGATCTTCCAGAGAGACTCCAGGCTGTAAAAATCCCGGGTTCGCGGCAGCATCAGGTGTACCAGCACGTCGGCAAGATCCACCAGTATCCACTCGGCTTCGGACTCACCTTCCACGCCCAACACCTCGACACCGGCGCGCTTGCTGTTGAGCACGACAGATTCTGCAAGGGTTTTGACGTGCCGGGTAGAGTTCCCGGAGGCGACGACCATGAAGTCGGTGATGGTGGTTTTGCCGCGGACATCGATGGTTTCGATACTGATGGCCTTGGCATCGTCCAGTGCGTCCTGGACCATTTTGGCAACCTGTTCAGGGTTGCCCGCTGGACCGGCATCGGTCCGGTTTGAGTCTTTTTCCAAGTGGTCAGTCCCTCGGGTGGTTGACTGATTGGTATTGTAACCACGAACCGGCGCCGGGTCATATCCTGGATTCCGCCCGGTACAGCGCGTGTTTCCTGATGTAATTCAGCACCTTCCCGGGCACCTGGTAACGGGGCAGGCTACCCTGCAGCAGCTGCAGCCGGATGGCGGTGGCGGAAATCTCCAATGCCGAAACCTGGCAGCGCCACAGGGCCGGGCCCTCGCTGCGACGCAACTGTGCAGGACCGGCCACCTCGCGTTCATTCAGCAGATCACCAAGCTCGGGGGCCACCGGCAGGTCATGGCCGCCGGGCCGGGTCATGATCACCAGGTGGACCCGGTCAAGCAGTTCCCGCCAGCGGTGCCAGCGATCGAGGCCGGTGGCAGCGTCCTGGCCCAGGATGAGGCAAGGGACTCCCCCGTACTGCTCACTGAAGCTGTCCACGGTATCGATCATGTAAGAACGTCCCTGGCGGCGCAGTTCCCGGTCGTCGGGGTGCAGCCGCTGCTGACCTTCCAGGGCAAGATTCAGCATGGCCCAGCGATGCTCCGGGCCGGCGGAAGGCTGATCGCGATGGGGCGGCGTCCTGGCCAGCACCATGTGCACCGGCATATCGATGGTGACCGCCACTTCCCAGGCGGTTCGCAGATGACCCAGGTGGATCGGGTCGAAGGTACCGCCGTAGATGCCGCGCAGGCTCAATGGGCGCGACCGAGGCGGCCCAGCGCCGGTTCACCGGTGGCAATCAGTACCAGCAGCCAGTCCACCTGCAGCCAGGGATCACCGGCTTCCGCTCCCTTGACCAGGCGATCCAGCCGCGCACAACCCGCCAGTGCGCCCGACCACTGCTGCGGCGACAGCCGGCGCATGGCCCGGTCCACCAGCTGCTTGCGGCTGTCCCACACCTGGTTATCCCTCAGGATGGGCTGCAGATTGGCCCCGCGTTTCAGGGCTGCGCGCAGTCGGGAGAGCAGGCGAACTTCCCGGGTCAGCGCCCAGGCCACCACCGGCAGGGGCGAATCCTCCGAACGCAGCGAACGGGCGATGCGCAGGGCCCGGCCCGCGTGCCCGGCCAGGGCCGAGTCCACCAGCCGGTAGACGTCAAAGCGGGCGCTGTCCGCCACCAGGTGTTCGATATCCGCCGCGGTCACCGACCTTCCCTGGCAAAGCAGCGCCAGTTTCTCGATCTCCTGGGCCGCTGCCAGCATGTTGCCCTCGATGCGGTTGGCCAGGGCCCGGCAGGCGGCGGGCTCCGGAGAGAGACCGGCAGCGCGCATGCGCTGATCCAGCCATCCCGGCAGGCGGTTCAGCGCCACCGGCCACACCTGGATCACCACGCCGGCCTGGTCCAGCGCCTTGGCCCAGGCCGTGGCCAGGGTGCGCTTGTCCAGTCTGGGCATGGTGATCAGAAGGACGTCGCCGCCCGGTTCAGCCCGGCTGGCCAGCTCGCGCAGAGCAGCAGAGCCCTCTCGGCCCGGCTTGCCCGATGGAACGCGTACGTCCAGCAGGCGACGGCTGGAGAACAGCGACAGGTTGTCGCTGCCGGAACCGATACTGTCCCAGTCAAACCCGGTGTCGACGTCAAACACCAGGCGTTCGTCGATGCCCGCAGCGCGGGCCGAGTCCCGGATGGCCTGGGACGTTTCCATGACGGTCAGCGGCTCATCACCCGTGACCAGATAAACCGGCTGCAGGCCGGACTGCAGGTGTTGCTGGATGGATTCGGGCTTCAGTCGCACGGTCAGCTCAGCGGATGGCCAGTTCGATGGATTCGACGATGCGGCGCGCCATGTCCCGGGTCATTTCCTGACGCAGATACTCCTCTTCGCTGGCGGCACCCAGCACCTGACCCTGGTCAAAGGTGTAATCCCGCTCCAGCTCCAGGAGCTGGGAAGGCAGCAGCGTATTGCCCTGGGCATCCACCAGATCGAACTCCAGCTGGTACACCAGGACAAACTCGCGCACCCGGGCCGTGGCGCCAATGGACTGAACGTTCCTGGCCAGCTCGTTGCGGGTGATCCTGAGTCCAGCAGTGGCGGCATCCGCGGCGACAATGTCAATGCCGTTGCCCCGCAGCAAACCGGTCAGTTCGTTGACCAGTTCGCGGCTGCCGGCCGGTGCGGTCAGGTGGGTCCGCGCCATTTCCGGCGGCAGCTGGGACTGACCGCGCAGGGCGAATCCGCAGCCCGGCAGCTGTGCCGCCAGAACAAGCCCCAGTAGGGCCCGTATCACCCGGGGCCTCATGTGGCGACGATGTTGACCAGCTTGTTGGGCACCACGATCACCTTGCGCAGGGTCTTGCCCTCCACGAATCGGGCCACGTTCGGCTCGGCCATGGCCAACTCCTCCAGCTCAGCCTGTTCCATATCCGCGGGCGCCTCGACCCGGCCGCGCACCTTGCCGTTGACCTGGACTACGATCTGCACGCTGTCACGCTTGAGCGCGCTGGCGTCGGCCTGGGGCCAGGGCTGGTCCAGCAGGAACTCACTGCGGCCCAACTCCCGCCACAGCGCGGCGGCGACGTGAGGCGTCATGGGGCTCAGCATCTGCACCACCGATTCCCACACCTTCTGCAGCAGCGCCCGGTCCTGATCGGACTCTTCCGGGTGCCTTGAGGCCATGTTGACCAGCTCAATGATGGCGGCGATGGCCGTGTTGAAGGTGCCACGGCGGCCGATGTCGTCTCCCACCTTGGCGATGGTCTCGTTCAGCTTGCGGTTCAGCTCCTTCTGGCCGGCGTCCAGGGAAGCCGGCTCCAGGTCACCGGCCTGCCCGGCGCTGACGTGGTCATACACGTTGCGCCACAGCCGCTTGAGGAAACGGTAGGCCCCCTCCACGCCTGCTTCGGACCATTCCAGGGACTGGTGGGGCGGCGAGTCGGACACGGAAAACAGCCGCACGGTATCGGCTCCGTAGCGGTCCACCAGGTACTGGGGGTCCACGCCGTTGTTCTTGGACTTGGACATCTTCTCGATGGGGCCTACCTCCACCGGCTCGCCATCCAGGACCGCGCCGACGATACGCCCGCGGTCATCCCGCTCGGTTGTGACTTCGGCCGGATTCAGGTATTCCCTGGCGCCGTCATCCCCTTCGCGGAAATAGGTCTCGGCCACCACCATGCCCTGGCACAGCAGGCGGGTTGCCGGCTCGTCGGAGGTCACCAGACCCGCGTCGCGCATCAGCTTGTGATAGAAGCGGAAATACATCAGGTGCAGGATGGCGTGCTCGATGCCGCCGATGTACTGGTCCACCGGCAGCCAGTAGTTGGCGCGTTCGTCCAGCTGGGCGTTGGCGTCGGGGCAGGTGTACCGGGCGTAGTACCAGGATGACTCCATGAAGGTATCGAAGGTGTCGGTTTCCCGCTCGGCGGCACCGCCGCATTCCGGACAGGTGGTCTTGCGCCACTCGGGATCCGCCTTGATGGGCGACTGTACGCCCATGAATTCCACTTCCTCGGGCAGCACCACCGGCAGGTCTTCCTCGGGCACGGGCACGTCCCCACAGTCCGGACAGATGATGACCGGGATAGGGCAGCCCCAGTAGCGCTGACGGGATACGCCCCAGTCGCGCAGGCGGAAATTTACCTGGCGCCGGCCGATGCCCTGCTGCTCCAGCCAGTCGATGGCCTTGGCCTTGGCCTCGGTCACTTCCATGCCGTCCAGCCACTCGCTGTTGATGGCCGGCCCGTCGCCTGTGTAGGCGTCACCGTCGAAGTCCTCCGGCGGCTGGACCGTGCGAATGATGGGCAGGTCATAGGCCTTGGCAAAATCCCAGTCGCGCTGGTCCTGGCCCGGCACCGCCATGATGGCGCCGGTGCCGTAACTCATCAGCACGTAGTCCGCGATGTAAACCGGGACCGGCTTGCCGGTGAAGGGGTTCAGCGCGTAAGCGCCGGTGAATGCGCCGCGTTTTTCCAGCTGCCCCTCGGCCAGGCGGTCTGCCTCGGTGGTTTTTGCCGCCTGGGCAACAAATGCGTCCACCGCGTCTTTCTGGTCCGGGGTAACAATACCGGCCACCAGCGGATGTTCCGGAGACAGCACCGCGTAGGTCATGCCAAAGCTGGTATCCGGCCGGGTGGTGTACACGCGGATGGCGTGTCCATCGGCATCCAGGGTTCCTGCTGCGTCGCAGACCTTCAGATCGAATTCAGCCCCTTCCGAGCGCCCGATCCAGTTGCGCTGCATGGTCTTGACCGAGTCCGGCCACCCTTCCAGCCTGTCCAGTTCGTCCAGCAGTTCCTGGGCGTAGTTGGTGATCTTCAGGAACCACTGGGGAATTTCCCGGATCTCCACCTCGGCGCCCGAGCGCCAGCCGCGGCCGTCAATTACCTGTTCGTTGGCCAGCACGGTCTGGTCCACCGGGTCCCAGTTGACCGTGGCGCTTTTGCGGTAGGCCAGGCCCTGTTTCATCAGCCGCACGAACATCTGCTGCTCCCACCGGTAGTATTCCGGCTTGCAGCAGGTCACCTCGCGGCTCCAGTCGTAAGCGTACCCCAGGCGCTTGAGCTGGCCGCGCATGTGGTCGATGTTCTGATAGGTCCAGCGGGCAGGCGGAACCTTGTTCTTGATGGCTGCGTTCTCCGCCGGCAGGCCGAAAGCGTCCCACCCCATGGGCTGCAGTACGTTCTTGCCCAGCATCCGCTGATAGCGGGATATCACGTCGCCGATGGTGTAGTTGCGGACGTGGCCCATATGCAGGGCACCGCTGGGGTACGGCAGCATGGACAGGCAATAGAACTTTTCCCGGTCGGGGTCCTCGGTGACCCGGTAGGACTGCTCGCGCTCCCACTGCTCCTGGGCCGCGGTTTCCACTGCCTGTGGATCGTATAGTGCTTCCATTGAGGTGTCTCGTTTTTCTGCGGTGCGGGCCGCTGATCGCGAAAAGCGGCAGCTTCAGCGGCATCCTGCTGACAAAGCGCAATGCTAACGTATCCACTGTGCACGCAGAACCCCTGGCTCCGGGTACTGTCAAATTACCCGAGACACGCGGCGAGCCAGCTCGCTGCAAACGCATGAGATCGGCCCGACCCTGGCCGACTGGAGAGCGATATGAATACTTCACGCAACAAGCGCCGGGTACTGCTGTCCCTGCTGCTGGGCATGCTGGCCCTGCCCGCCCTGGCATCGGCCGACAAGGACAAGGACGCCGGACTCGACGCGGTCATCGGCGGTGGCGAAGAATTGACCGCGGACGTCATGTATGGCGAGGTCGTGGACAAGATTTACGCGCCGCGGATCAGCAGCTTCCGGGTGCTGGACAACCAGCGCATCATCCTTTACGCGACGCCCTTCAAGCCTTACCTCATCACCCTGAGACGAAAGGCCAATGCCCTGAGATTCGATGACGCGATTGCCATCAAGCGCAGCGGCAGCACCATTCACGCCCGCTTCGACAGCATCATCGTGGACGGCTTCCCCTACAGCATCAAGCGCATTGAAAAGCTGGACAAGGAAACCGCCAAGTCCCTGCTGGCCCGGGACAAGGACAAGAAACGTAAAGGCGACGAGTCCGAGGAGAAGGAGCCCGGAGAAAAGAAAGAGCCCGACGAATCATCATCGGACTCCTGATTACGGATCAGTGACGGTGGGAGGCCTGCCGGAAGCGCAGGGAAAAGTACACCGGCACGGCCATGCTGATGGACTGCAGCCCGGCGATTTCGCGCAGCTTTTCCACACCGTCAGCCACGCCCAGTGAACGGGCGCTGACCAGGATCGGGGCGCTGCTGACGGCCTGGATCACCTGGCCATCCAGGGCGCTGACCTGGACCGTCGCCAGGAAGGGTGTGGTGGCGCCACGAAAGTTCAGCTCGATACGCACTTCCGTGTCGAGCGACTGTCCCGGCTCCAGGTCGGCATAGGTCTGCCAGTCCAGCTGCCCCGATATCTCCGCGGTAGGAAACTCCTGGGTCGTGAAAAGATGCTCGCGCATCCGTTCGTCCCGGATGGGGATCCGGGTATCTACGCTGTCCAGGGCAATTTCCAGGTTGAGCCGGCCCATACCGGATATGCCGCCGCTGATGCTGGCGAAGCGGTGAGCTTCCGCCACGTCGACGTTCTTGAGAGAGACGAAACTCACGGTGGAGTTTTCACTGTCCAGGGCCCACTCCGCGGGTCCGGCAACCGCCGTGGCAGGCCCAAGAATCAACGCGGCGATGCAGGTCGCGATTCGGGTCAAGATTGAGGTCCTGATCATGTGTCCTGCTCCTTTTCTGGAAAACGATGACTGCCGTCGCACAGCGGTATGTCCATGCTGCGGTGGCAAAAATAAACGTATTTCTGTCGCCGGGAAGTGAATTCCACCGGGGTGTGTTCGGTGGTCTGGTGCGAACCATCACGAAAAGGCTGCTTGCCGCTGAGCCCGCATCGGCACCAGAAATATTTCTTTCCAGGCTGAACCAGAACCACGTATGGTGTAGCTTTTTCCACCACGCGATTCTACATGATCAGGGTATGAGCAAACTCGAACGCGTCTATCACCTGCACAACATCCTCAGCCAGCGCCGAACCCCGATCTCAAGACAGTCCCTGATGGAGCAGCTCGGCTGTTCCCAGGCCACCCTTTACCGACTGATCGCGGACCTGCGCGATCACCTGGGCGCCCCCATCGAACAGGACCCGGAATCCCGGGGCTTTTTCTACGACCAGCACGCCGGCATACGGCCGTTCGAGCTGCCCGGTATCTGGCTCAGCCCGGAAGAGCTGCAGGCGCTGATGTCGGCCAAAGAGATCCTCGGCAGCGTGCAGCCCGGCCTGATGGAGGACGAACTGGATTCACTCAGGACCCGGATCGAGAAGCTGCTGGACGAAAAGGGTGTGGACCAGGGCTCCCAGAGCCGGCGCATCCGCATCATTCACCAGGCCAGCCGCCTGGTGTCCAGTGATCGATTCCGTCCGGTCCTCAGCGCCCTGGTCACCCGGCGCCGGCTGCAGATCCGCTACCGCGCGCGGGGCAGCAACGAGCTGACCGAAAGGGTGATTTCCCCCCAGCGGCTGACCAGCTACCGTCACAACTGGTACGTTGACGCCTGGTGCCACCTGCGCAAGGCCCTGCGCAGCTTCGCCCTGGAGTGCATCGAGCAGGCAGACATCCTGGAGGAATCCGCCCGGGACATCCCCGATGACGAACTGGGGCCGCACTTCACCAGTGCCTACGGCATCTTTTCAGGACCGGCCGAACACCGGGCCGTGATGGTGTTCTCGGCGAAGATCGCCCGCTGGGTATCCGACGAGCTGTGGCACTCCAAACAGGAGGGACGGTGGCTGGACGACGGTCGCTATGAACTCAGGCTACCCTATGGAAAGAGCCAGGAACTGGTGATGGACATCCTGCGCTACGGGCCCGACGTCGAGGTGATGGAGCCCCCGCCCCTGCGCCAGGCGGTGCAGGACCGCGCCAGGGCTACGGCTGAACTGTACCGGGAGACCGGCTGACCTGCTGCCGCCACTGGATGTAGTCCGTGGCGGTCCCCAGCGGATCTTCCACCATGGGCAGGTGTCCGATGCCCGGCATCAGGATCAGCGTGTCGCTGGCCAGCAGACCAGCCAGGATAGGGCCGCCGTCGGGGTGCAGCACGCGGTCCCGCTCACCCCAGACAATCAAGGCCGGAACGGTCAGTCCCTGGGCAAAAGTCTCTGACGGCTGGGAGCCAAAACCCACGTCCTGGAATATGGACTGGTAAAGCTCCTGGCGCGCTACCTGACGCTCCGCCAGGTAGTCAATCATGGGTCCCGGCAGAAACGGCCGCTGTTCGAACACCAGCTCCAGGGTCTGCTCGAACTGCTCCGGGCTGCTGGGGATCAAGGGATTGGTCTCGCCCTGGAGAACGGTTTCGACAAAGGGACTGACGGGTGCCGCGGCAACCCCCGCCGGCGCCAGCAGCCAGACGGATTCAACCCGTTCGGGATGCCGCCGGGCCATGGCCAGGGCAATGTAGCCCCCCATGGAATTGCCGCCAAGGTGAAACCTCCGCAGGCCGATAGCATCGGCAAATTCGAACAGGCGCTGGGCCTGGGCGGCGATGGTGTAGCCGTCGGCCGCGGGGTCGCTGTCGCCGAAACCAGGCAGGTCCGGGGCCACCACCCGGTAGCGGTCGGTCAGGTGGCGGGCTACCCGGTTCCAGTTGTCCTTATCGGCGCCGAATCCATGCAGCAGCAGCAGCGGCGCCCCGCTGCCGCCGTCGGTGTAGGCCCAGCGAGTTCCCTGGACCCTGACTGTTCTGCTGTCCAGCCCGGCCAGCTGGCGCTCCAGGCCCACCGCCGCGTAGTACATGGGTCCCGGGGCGAAGAACCAGGTCAGGGTCAGGGTAATGACCAGCGCCAGCAGTAGAACGAGAAAAATCCGCATTCTCAGGTTTTGGGAAGGGCGCCGGTCAGGATGCCTGCAACGCTTCCCAGGGAATGATCCAACATGGCCAGCATCATACGTCGAGATCTCAACCGATTCTTCCTTTACTGGGCCGCGGCCCTCAATTTCCTGTGGGTCGCCACACCGTGGCTGGACGGCCCGGCCCAGCTGCTGGGATCGGTCTGGCTGTGGAGCCTGGTGGTTCCTGCTCTTTGCCTGGCCCTGCTCAACCCGCGCCGTACCGCAGGCGTCACCCTGGCACTGGCGGCCCTTCCCTGGCTGATGCTGCGCGAGAGCGCCAGGGTGTCACAGTGGCGGGCCCGCAGCGAGACCTGATCAGTAGCCTGGATTATTCATGAACCCGCAGAACGAACCATCGATTTGATATTTGATTCAAACGCTTGGGGTGGATCTTGGGCGTTCTCAAGAAGGATAGTGTTGCTGGCGGATCGTCGCCTGCCGTGGCGGCACATCTCAGCCGATCCCGCGCCAACCATAGCGGTGCTATGGTCTGGCACACGATCGGCCGACCTGCACGCACCACGACAACCGACAATTCCGCCGTTCATAAACAATCCAGGCTATCTTCCCCAGTCCTGGGACGTCACCTCCAGGGTGATGGTTGCCGAGGCCTGGCCGCCAAAGCCGTCATCCACCGTGTAAGTCAGCTCGTCGCCTCCCCACCAGGCGGGCATGGGGGTGTAAAGGATCTGGTTGTCCGCGGTCACCTCCGCTGAGCCATAGCGGGTCATCGCGGTCACCGAGATAATGGTCAGCGGATCACCGTCGGGATCAAAGTCGTTGGCCAGTACGTCGATGAGTACCGCGACCTCTTTCCTGGTTGTGGCCTGGTCGTCCACCGCCACCGGCAGCTGGTTGAAGGGGGTGACCTCAACGCTGATGGTCGCCGTGCTGGTGATGCCGAACTCGTCTTCCGCGGTGTAGATGAAAGTGTCGGTGCCGACGAAGCTGCGCTCCGGTGTGTACTCCACCTGGCCGCCACTGATGACCGCCGTGCCGTTGGCGGGATCTCCCACCGATTGCAGCACCACGCCTTGTCCGGAATCGTTGGCCAGCACGTCGATGGTGACGGGCTGGGTCCGCGGCGTCGACGCCTGGTCGTCACCCAGCACCAGCGGCGGCCGCTCGATGACCGTGACGCTGACCTGCGCCATGGCCTGGCCGCCCGCCCCGTCATCGGTGGTGTAGCCAAAGCTGTCGCTGCCGAAAAAGTCCGGGTTGGGGGTGTAGGTCACGCTCTGATCACCGTTGATCTCGGCCACGCCGTTGGCCGGCTGGGTCACGGCGGTCACGCTGAGAGGGTCTCCATCAGGGTCGCTGTCGTTTTCCAGCACATCGATGACCACGGCAAACCCCTGCAGCGTGGAGGCGCTGTCGTCAGCCGCAGCCGGGAAAGTGTTCACCACCACCTGGGGACCCAGCCGAACCTGGGTTTCCGATCGGGCAATGCGGTAGACGTCCACCTCGCGCTTGTGCTGTATCGGGTTGCGCAGGGCGCGTCGCAGCCAGGCCGGGTCGTCGATCTCTTCCCGCTGCCACTGCACCCGGGTGCTGGCCTCGGTAGCCTCCCGGACGACCACGTCCCGGGATGACTGCTCCAGGCTGACGAACTCGATCTCCACGCGCCGGTTCAGCTTGCGATTGTCTTCGCTGGTGTTGGGCACCCGGGGCTCGGCTTCACCCCGCCAGGCTACGTTGAGCTGGTCCGGGGACAGGCCTGCCTGCTGGAAAAAGCCTGCCACCTGTTCGGCCCGCCGCTGGGACAGCCCCAGGTTGTACTGGTCGCTGGCCAGGTCGCAGGTATGCCCGGTCAGTTTGATGCGGCCCTGGATGTCCATGCTGCGGATACGCGCCACCAGGTCGGTCAGCACCTCGCCGGTATCCGACCGGATCGCCGAGCGGTCCAGGTCGAACAGGGCCATTTCGGCTACGGTGACCCGGTTCTTCATCAGGCGCGCTTCGGTCACTGCCGGCACCGCCGGTACCGGGACTTCCACCCGCCGCTCGATACCGTCCCGCCGGGGCTGATAGCTCTCACCGAAGGCATAGCGGTACATCAGCACCGCCCGGGTATCGCTGTCGTCCACTTCAAAGTCACCGGACTTGTTCAGGTATTCGCCGGTCAGTGACAGGCTGTGGCCGGTGTTGGCAAAAAACTTTTCCAGACCCAGGCTGACCGTGAGCTGATCCGCGTTGGAGCGGCCGTCTTCCCAGTCCAGGCCGCCGCGCAGTCGCACCAGCGACCGGTCGAACCAGCGACCCACCCTCAGGCCGGCGCCGTAGTCATAAGGCCGCTCAAAAATACGGGTGATGGTGTCGGTGAACTGGTCCTGCACAAAGGCCTGGTTGCCGCTGACCCCGGTCAGTTGTTCGATCTCGGTCCGCACGCTCTCGCTGACCAGCCGGTCACCCGTCATACCTTTCATTACGTAGGCGCCCCAGAACAGCATCGGGCCTTCCCGGCCATAGCCCAGGGTCAGCTTGCGGTCGTCCCACTGGTTCTGGTCCACCGCCAGAAACGCCTTGGATATCTTCACGGAATCCTGGTTGAGGGCGGCATCTTCCAGGCTCTGAGCCCCGCTGAGCCAGTGGTAGTTGAGCTTGACGCCGCCCCGCTCATCGCCGAGCCACAGCTCGCCAATCCAGTTGGAGTCATCGTCTTCGCCGAAGACATTGAAATACTCACCCTGGATATCGCCCTCGTCATCGATCCCGATGCCGACCCGCACGTCATCGCCCGCGTAAGACACCTGGGCATTGCCATCGCTGCCGGTCCAGCGCACGTCGGCGCCTGAGCTGCTGTTGTCCTGGGCCGAAGCGGCCGCACCGCCGGTGATACACGCCACCAGCGTCAGAACGCGAATATTCATCATCTTGTCTCCCCGGATGTGGGTCAGTTCAGGGTCTGCTTTCCTGGTGTGCCTGCCAGGGCACCAGCAAAGATTAGGCGAAAAATGGTGTCTGGTAAATGAAACCGCCGGGCTTTGGACCCGGCGGCTCGATGCGGTCAGCTGACGGTCACTATCCCGTCAGTCTTTGAGCACAAAAGTGACCTTGAGATTGACCCGGTACTCGACGATCTGGCCATTCTTGATGATCACCTTCTGGCCGTCCACCCAGGCACCTCTGACGCCCTTCAGGGTCTTGGTGGCGCGCTTGACACCCTTGTTGATGGCCGCCTCGAAACTCTTGGGAGAAGAAGCGATGATTTCTGTAACGCGTGCGACTGCCATATTTTTTCCTCCTGTTGCAGGGATCTCCTGGTCGCCGCGGTCAGTCGCGGCAGTGGATCCCTGAGACTGGGGATTGTAAATGACCCCGCCAGACCGGGCATAGTCAGCAAATACACTTGTTGACCTTTTTCGACTAACCTCCGTCAGCACCGTCATGCCCCGGGCTCGCAGTGTCCCTTTCCAGTCCTCGGGTTTGGAGCCTTCGTCGAAGCCGATGGCTTCAGCGTCCGCCGCGGTGCTGCCGCAGACCAGGGAGCGCACCCCGGACCAGGGGATGGCACCCAGGCACATGGCACAGGGTTCGGTGGACGTCACCAGCTCATAGTCACCGGTGGACAGGTCGAAGGATCCAACCACCGCCTGGGCCAGGGTCAGCGCCACCACTTCGGCGTGGGCCGCCGAGCTGTTGATCGCCGTGACCAGGTTGACACCAGGCGCAACCACCTGGCCATTGGCGTCGAACACCACCGCCGCAAAGGGTCCGCCCGTGCCCCGCCGGACATTTTCCCTGGCCAGTTCAATCACCAGTTCCATCCGCTGCCCGGGCGTTTCCAGGGCACCTTGCCAGCCCTGGACAAACCCGGTTATCCAGTCGGGCAGCTGCCAGGTGACCGCGGGCCAGTCAGCCATGGGACAGCCTCTGCCGCTGAACTTCAAACAGGAAGACACCCGCCGCCACGGAAACATTGAGGCTTTCGGCCTGGCCCTGCATGGGAATAGCGGCCAGGAAATCGCAGGTTTCCCGGATCAGGCGGTGCATCCCCTGCCCTTCACTGCCCAGCACCACCACGGTAGGCCCGGTGAGGTCGAGCTGGTACAGGGACTGTCCGGTGTCGCCGGCCGCACCTACCACCCACAGACCCATCTTCTTGAGTGACCTGAGGCAGCGGGCCAGGTTGGTCACCTGCACCAGAGGCAGCCGTTCCGCAGCACCGGCAGCGGCTTTCCGGGCCGCGGGCGTGAGATCCACAGACCGGTCGCGGGGAAATACCACGGCCGTCACGCCGGCCGCCTCTGCGCTGCGCAGACAGGCGCCGAAATTGCGGGGATCCTCGATGTGGTCCAGCACCAGGATCAGCGGGTTCCCGGAAGTTTCCACCAGTTCGGCCAGATCGGCCTCGGGCCGGTAACCGGCGGAACGGTACAGCGCCGCGACGCCCTGATGTCGGGTCCCGGGAAAGCGCCGGTCGAACTCCGCGCTGTCGGCGCGGGTAACCTGTACGTCAGCAGATTCTGCCGCACCCAGCAGGCCACGCACCCGGGCATCCTGGCGACCCGCCGCCACCAGCAGCTCCCGCACGTTGGCAGGATCGTTTGACAGCGCCCCCTCCACGGGGTTGATACCCACCAGCCAGCTCTCGGTGCGGCCGGATTTCCCGGGCTTATGCCTGGCGCGACTCATCACCCGACTCACGGGGGACCAGCTTGAGGTCGACCTGGCGATCGTCCACGTCCACCCGGATGACCTGTACCTGGACCTGGTCGGCCAGGCGATAGGTTCGGCGGCGCTTTTCACCGGTGAGGGTGTGGGCGATGGGATCGAAGTGGTAGTAGTCATTGGGCAGCATAGTGACATGGACCAGCCCGGAAATCTGGTTGTCGTGTATCTCCACGAACAGGCCAAACTCCCGCACCCCGGTTACCGTTCCGGCGAAATCATCACCCACGTGGGCCAGCAGGTAATTGCACTTGAGCCGCTCGTCCACGTCCCGGGAAGCGTCTTCGGCCCGGCGCTCGGTCATGCTGGAATGCTCGGCAATCTTGCCCGCCTGCTCCAGGGAATAGGCATACGACTGCCGCCGGTCCCCCTTGAAGGTGCTGCGCAGGGCCCGGTGCACCATCAGGTCCGGATAGCGGCGAATCGGCGAGGTGAAGTGGGCGTAAGCATCCAGGGCCAGGCCAAAGTGGCCGGCGTTGGCGGTCTGGTAAACCGCCAGGCTCAGGGAACGCAGGATCAGCGCCTCGATCAGATCCCGGTCCGGCCGCTCCCGTGACTCACGCAGCACCTGAGACAGCCGTTCCGGCTTGATGTCGTCGCCGGGCGGGAGGTAGATCCCCAGCTCCATCAGCGCATCGCGCAATCCATCCAGTTTTCTTTCCGGCGGTGAGGCGTGCACCCGGAACGGGACCGGGACCTTCCTGCTGATCAGGTAGCGGGCGGCGGCAACGTTGGCGGCGATCATGCATTCTTCGATCAGCCGGTGTGCATCGTTGCGCGACCGGGGCACGATGGCAGCCACTTCACCCTGCTCGTCAAACCTGAATCCCACCTCCCGGCTGCGGAAATCGATGGCGCCGCGCCTCTCGCGATAGGACCGAAACGCCTGGTAGACCTGGTAGAGCCGGGTGAGAGACTCCTGCACCGGCGCCTCCAGGGCCTTCCCGCCACCACCGTCCAGGAACGCCCAGGCCTGCTCGTAGGTGAGCCGGGCATGGGAATGCATCACGGCGTCGTAAAACCTGCTGCGTTTGACCTGGCCGTCTTCACCCACCTGCATCTCGCAGACCATGCACAGCCGATCCACCGCTGGATTCAGCGAGCAGATGCCGTTGGACAGGGCCTCGGGCAGCATGGGCAGCACCCGGTTGGGAAAGTACACCGAGGTGCCGCGGTGATAAGCCTCTTCATCGACTGCGGTCCCGGGCCGGACGTAATGGGATACGTCGGCAATGGCCACCAGCAATTTCCATCCCCCGCGGGATGCCTGTTCGCAGTACACCGCGTCGTCAAAATCCCGGGCGTCGGCCCCGTCGATAGTCACCAGGGGCACCTGGCGCAGGTCCTTGCGGCCCGGCATCTCGTCTTCCTGCACATGGTCAGGAATCTTCAGGTCCTTTGCCGAGAGGGCTTTGGGCCACTGGTGCGGCAGGTCGAAGTTGCGAATGGCCACCTCGGTGGCCATGGGGGCATTGATGTTGCGACCCAGCACCTCCAGCACCCGCCCCACCGGCTGGCGTCGGCGATCCGGCTGCTCGGTGATTTCCAGGTACACAAAATCGCCGCTGGAAGCGTTCTTTTCATGCCCTGGCGGAATCAAAACGTCCTGACTGACCCGCTTTTCATCCGGCACCACGAAGGCCACGCCCGACTCCCGGTGGAATCGGCCCACCAGGTGGCTGTTGGCCCGCTCCAGGATGCTGACCACCGCACCCTCGATACGGCCACGACGATCTACCGATTGAGCGCGGACCAGGACCCGGTCGCCATGGAGGACCTGACGCATCTGCCGCGCTGACAGGTACCAGTCGTCCCCCTCCTCATCCAGGTCGACAAACCCGTATCCATCCGGGTGGCCAATGACCCGGCCCGCCTTCAGGTCCAGTTTGCGGGAAATACCGTAGCCGCCACGCCGGTTCTGGATCAGCTGGCCGTCGCGCAACATGGCCGCCAGCCGTCTCCGCAGCGCTTCCTGGTCCCGCTCACCGTCGAGTTCCAGGGCATCCACCAGGTGACTGAATTTCATCAGCTCGCCGCGCTGGTCCAGCAAGCCCATGATCGCCTCGCGGCTGGGAATGGGCTGCTCGTAGCGGCTGGCCTCACGCTTGGCGTGGGGGTCTTTGAATCCGGTTTTTCTTGTTTTTTTTCTGGGCATGCCTGATCCCGAGACGTGCCCGGTTGAGGTTGGTCAGTGAGAGGTACTTCAGGCCGACGTTGATCCGCTGCCCTTGGCCACCTTGGTCGCCATGGCAATCATGGAAGACACGTCAGACAAATCGGCCGGAACCACCAGCGTATTGCCCTCTTTGGCCAGGTTGGAAAAACTAGCCAGGTACTGTTCGGCTACCCGCAGCTGCATGGCCTCGGATCCGCCCCGCTCCTGCAGGGCCGTAGCCACCCGCTTCAAGCCCTCTGCAGTTGCGGTGGCCACTGCCAGAATGGCCTGGGCTTCACCCTGGGCTTCGTTGATCTGTTGCTCCCGGGCCGCTTCGGACTCCATGATCACGCGCTTTTTCTCACCGTCGGCCTGGTTGACCTGGGCGTCGCGTTCACCCTCGGAGGTCAGCACCACGGCCCGCTTTTCGCGCTCGGCGCGCATCTGCTTCTCCATGGCCTGGAGCACGTCGTGGGGCGGCGTGATGTTGCGGATTTCGTAGCGCAGCACCTTGACACCCCAGGGGTCCGAGGCTTTGTCCAGTTCACTGACAACGTTGGAGTTGATCATGGCCCGCTCTTCGAAGGTTCGATCCAGCTCGATTTTGCCGATTTCGCTGCGCAGGGTGGTCTGGGCCAGCTGGGCGATGGCAAACACGAAGTCGCCGATGCCGTAGGAGGCACGGCGGGCATCCAGCACCTGCATGTACAACACGCCGTCCACGTGGACCTGCACGTTGTCCCGGGTAATACAGATCTGCTCAGGGATATCGTAAGCCTGCTCCTTCAGGGAGTGCTTGTAGGCAATTTTTTCAATGAACGGGATCAGGATATGAAATCCCGCAGTGAGGGTTCGGCTGTATTTGCCCAGGTTCTCCACCACGTAGGCGTTCTGCTGGGGGACCACCGTGGCGGTTTTTGCCAGCACGATAATGATGGCAACGGCGATGATCACCGCAACGATCAGGGAGGTTTCCATATCTCTAACTCCTCAGGAGTGACTAGATTCTTCGGGAGCACGCACGTGCAGGGTGGTTCCCTCGGTGCGCTCGATCACCGCCTTTCCGCCTGCGGGAATCGGCAGTTTGCCGTCGTGGACAACTTTCCAACTGGACCCGCGATACTCAACCCGCGCTTCCGTGCCGGACTCCAGGCCGTTGGGGAGCGCCAGGGTTTTGCCGGAATCAGAGTTGTCGTAGCCCGGCAGGTTGCCCCGCAGCTTGTTGTAGAGTTCCCGGCGGAATGACACCATCAGCACCGCGCTCAACGCGGCAAATGCCAACCACTGGGCCCATTCCGGCCCGCCGATGCCGGTCAGCACGCCAAGCCCGACGATGACGGCGGCAACGCCGGCAAACACCAGGTAGAACCCGGCGTCGATGACCATCAGTTCTGCCGCAAGCAGCAGCGTTCCAAAGGCGATCCAGGCCCACCAGGCCATAGGCTAAAGCTCCGAACGTAAAGTGAAGCCTAATGGTATCAGGCTTTCAAGGATTTGACCGGGTCGCCAGACGTGTCATGGCTACTCAGGGTAGGTCAGCAGCAGCAGCGCCACCTGGATACCGTCGTACAGCACATGGGCCAGCACCAGGGGCAGCAGGCGCTGCACCCGGTAGTAAAACATTCCGGCCACCAGGCTCTTGATGCCAATGGTGACAACGCCATATGGGCCCTGGCTCCAGTGGGTCAGGCCGATGATCAGTGCTGATAGCACCACCGACGCGACCACCCAGGCCATGGCGGGTGAAAACGACCACAGCTTGTTGAGCAGAAACGTCCTCACCAGTTCTTCATACAGGGCCACCCCGATCCACAGCACCGGACCGAACCAGATGACCAGCATCCAGGGGTGCTGGCGCATGTCCAGCATCAGGCCCAGCAGCTCCATGTTGGGCCGGGACTCCAGGATGCCGCCGAGCAGAGGCCGCTCCAGGACAAACAGCAAAAAATAGACCGCGGTCAGCGCCACACCCCACAACCCATCGGTCAGCAGGGTCCCTGTACCCCGGTTGAACTCGGACAGCGGCTGCTTCAGGTAAAAGCGCTGCAGCAGCAGAATGGCAACGATGCTCAAGCCGCCGAACAGCAGCGGGTAGACGATCAATTCCAGCGGCGCGAAGCCGCTGGACTGGTGGACCCGATACCAGATCATCAGGGTCGCCGGCATGCCGACGACGATGAGCAGGGCAATGAGTTTTCGGGAGATCACTCGCTTTGCTCGCGGGGGAACGCGGCCTTTGGCCGCTGGGGAACGGCCGCTACATGGCCTGGGGAACGGACGCTGCGCGGCCTGGGGAACGCGCGCGCTGCGCGCTGGGGACGAGGATGCTGGCCTGGCACCGCAGTCAACCGAACCAACGGATCAAACCAAACATCGATCCGCCACAATCACCCCATTGTTGTCCGCGTAAATCCAATCGCCAGGACTCACGGTCACACCGCAGAACTCCAGCGGCACCTCCAGGTCACCCAGCCCGCGCTTTTCGGTCTTAACCGGGATGGCGCCGATGGCCTGGACGCCCAGGTCGATTCCGGCCAGCACATCCACGTCCCGCACCGAGCCCCAGATCACCAGTCCGGCCCAGCCGTTTTCGGCGGCCTTGGCGGCAATCATGTCGCCCAGCAGGGCGCGCCGGCGGGAGCCGCCGCCGTCCACGACCATGACCCGGCCGTTACCGGGTTCGGCCGCCTGAGACTTCACCAGGGAGTTGTCCTCGTAACACTTGATGGTCACCACCGGACCGCCGAAGGCCGCGCGGCCGCCGTAGTTCCTGAACACCGGCTCCAGCACCCGGACATCCGGGTGCTCATCACAAAGGTCCGGCGTTGAGATGGTCGTCACGGCAGCGCCTTGGCGGTTTTACGGTGGGCATGCAGCAGAGGCTCGGTGTAGCCACTGGGTTGGCTGCGGCCTTCGAACACCAGGTCCCTGGCCGCCTGGAAGGCAATGCTGGACTCAAAATCCGGCGCCATGTTGCGGTAGTTGGGATCGCCGGCGTTCTGGCGATCCACCACCTGGGCCATGCGCTGCAGGGTTTCCAGGACCTGCTCCTCGGTGCAGACCCCGTGGTGCAGCCAGTTACACATGTGCTGGCTGGAGATCCGCAGCGTAGCGCGGTCTTCCATCAGGCCCACGTCGTTGATATCGGGCACCTTGGAGCAGCCCACGCCCTGGCCAATCCAGCGGACCACGTAACCCAGCAGGCCCTGGGCATTGTTGTCCAGCTCTTCCTGGATCTCGCCGACGCTAAGGGACGACGGATCGTCCATCACCGGAACCGTCAGGATGTCGTCCAGGGACGCGCGGCCGCGGGATTTCAGTTCCTCCTGCCGGGCAAAAACGTCCACCTCGTGGTAGTGCATGGCGTGCAGCGTTGCCCCGTTGGGTGACGGCACCCAGGCAGTGTTGGCACCAGCCATGGGGTGAGCAATCTTGGTTTCCAGCATTTTTGCCATCAGGTCCGGTGCCGGCCACATGCCTTTGCCGATCTGCGCCTTACCGGGCAGGCCGCATTCCAGGCCGATATCCACGTTCCAGTCCTCGTAGGCCTTGATCCAGGGCTCCTCCTTGCAGGCCTCCTTGCGGATCATGGGACCCATCTCCATGCTGGTATGGATCTCGTCGCCGGTCCGGTCCAGGAACCCGGTGTTGATGAACACCACCCGGTCTTTCGCCGCCCGGATGCATTCCTTCAGGTTGACCGTGGTGCGGCGTTCCTCGTCCATGATGCCCATCTTGATGGTGTTGGGGTCCAGGCCCAGGGCCTGCTCCACCCGGCTGAACAGCTGCACCGCGAACGCCACTTCGTCAGGCCCGTGCATCTTGGGTTTGACGATGTAGATGCTGCCCCGCCGGCTGTTGTGAAAGCGGCTGTTGCCGTTGAGGTCATGCAGGGCGATCAGGGACGTCATCATGGCGTCCATGATGCCCTCGAACACTTCCTCGCCGTTGCCGTCGCGGATAGCGTCGTTACGCATCAGGTGGCCCACGTTGCGCACGAACAGCAGGCTGCGCCCCGGCAGAGAGAAAGATTCACCATCCGGCGCCAGGTATTCCCGGTCGCCGTTCAGCGTTCGCGTCATCATGCGACCGTTTTTCTCGAAGGTGTCCTCCAGCGTCCCCTGCATCAGGCCCAGCCAGTTGCCGTACACCGTCACCTTGTCTTCGGCGTCCACCGCCGCGACCGAGTCTTCACAGTCCTGGATGGTGGTTACGGCCGCTTCCACCAGGATGTCCTTGACGCCGGCCTTGTCCGACCGCCCGATGGACGAATCCCGATCGATCTGGATTTCCAGGTGAAGGCCGTTGTTGACCAGCAGCACCGCGGACGGGCTGGCCGGATCGCCGCAGTAGCCCGCCAACTTGTCCGGGCTGACCAGCCGGGCCGCTGCACCGCCGGACACCGCTACGACCAGTTGGCCATCCTCGACTCGGTAAGCCTCCGCCTCGGCGTGGCTGGCACCTGCCAGGGGGGCCGCCGTGTCCAGCAGGCTGCGGCCCTTGGCAATGACGCGTTCGCCTCGAATCGGGTTGTAGTCCGAGGTCCGCTCAGCACCGTGGTCCTCGGGGATGGCGTCCGTGCCGTACAGGGCGTCATACAGGCTGCCCCAGCGGGCATTGGCCGCGTTCAGGGCGAACCGGGCGTTCATGACCGGCACCACCAGCTGCGGGCCCGCCTGGCCGGCGACCTCTTCGTCCACGTTTTCCGTGGTGATGGAGAAAGTCTCACCCTCGGGCACCAGGTAGCCGATCTCATGCAGAAAGGCCTTGTAAGCGGCAAAGCCCTTGTCCCCATTGGCGGTGTGCCAAGCGTCGATCTTCTCCTGGATCTGATCCCGGATGCCCAGCAGCTCCACGTTTCGCGGCGTCAGATCGCTGATGATGGCGGCAAAAGATGACCAGAACTGGTCGGATGAAAAACCGCTGCCCGGCAACGCTTTTTCTTCTATGAAATCACACAAAACCTTGCTGACGCTCAGTCCCTGGCGTTCAACCCGTTCGTTCATTGGTGGTGTCCCAAGTCAATTCGTCCAACCGTCAATGTTAACCGGCCACGGATTGAAAAGAACACTGGGGAAAACCGCTGAATTGCCCAAGCCGATCAGACCCCGATCAGACCCCGATCAGTCACCCGCCAACCGTTCCAGCGCCTCCCGGGCGGGTGGAAACTCGGGGAAAATCTCCAGCGCCTTCAACTGGGCTTTCCGGGCGGCAGCCCCGTCCCCTGTCGCCTCCAGGGCCAGGCCGTAGACGTGATGGGACGAATGGACCTCCGGGTAGGTCTGGCGAACCATGTCGTACAGCAGCAGCGCCTTCCTCGCCTGTTCCGGGTCGCGGGTCAGGCCACCTTCGCCGTACAGCAGGGAGAACCCAAAAAAGAAAAAAGGATACTGGGCAAACAGCACCACGTCGGGGTCTTCGCTCCGGTATTGCCTGAACAGGCGGGCCGCCTCGTCCATGTCTCTGGAAAACACCGCGGTCTCCAGGGCCCGGACCTTGGGATCTAACTGCTGGTTGCTGCGTCTGAGATCGTTACGGATCGCGCCCAGCCTGTCCGCGTCGTACCAGAGCCCCCGCAGCATGACGCCCGCGGGATCGCCCAGCTGGTCCAGGTCATCCAGCGGGTTGTTCCGCACCAGAACCAGGTCTGCCCGGGCACCGGTCTGGACCACCCCGACCACCGGATAGGCAGGATTCAGCTGTCGCATCAGCCTGCCGGCATGTACGGTGGCCGCCGCCAGGGCCTGGTTGGCCGTCAACCCGGCTCGCCTGAAGGCATCGAGCTCCGACAGCAGTGATGCACCTGGATAGCAGCCAGCCACGGGCATGTCGCTGCCGGCCACCAGCATTGCGGGATTGACGGTCACGGCGAGGGCGCTGATCACGGCCACGTCGTCGGCCGACTTCTGCACCCGTTCTGCCCAGTCCTCACCTCGCCTCGCATAGCGGTTGATGCCGGGGCGGTAGGGCTGGAAGGTGGCGGGGTGGATCAGGGCAGCTTCAGGCCGGTTGACCAACTGGTCCAGGTCGAACGGCATTCGCGCCCCCTCGGCGTGACCGGCCATGTTGGCGGTGAAGGTGATGCCGGCATCCGTCAGGGTCCCCAGCATGCGCTTGATTTCCTGCCGGTCTTCCCGGGACTCAAGCACCTTGAACAGCTGCTCACCGTGGGCCACGTTGAGATGGGGACACCGGGTCAGATCGTCCAGGGAAACCGCATCGGGAACATGGCCGACCACCGTGGTGCCAAGCTCCCGGGATCGCTGGCAGACAGCCAGGTACTGTTCCCGGCTCAGCTCGGAATACACCTTGATGAAGTCATAACCCGCTGCATGCATCTGTCCCACGGCCCGACGGGCGCTGTCCGGGCCCTTCACGCTGGACATGGGCAGCATGTTCGGCGGGTCGCCGTCCAGGTAGTCTCCGCCGGTCAGGAAATCCGGCGAGAAAATCCCTTCGCTTCGAATGCGATCGCGCAGGCGCAGGTGCCAGGGCAGACCCCGCATGTTGACCGCTGATGTGACGCCGTACAGCGCCAGCATCTTCAGGTCCTGGGGATGATCGATATGGATGTGGCTGTCGACAAGGCCCGGCAGCAGGAACTGTCCGTCCCCGTCGATGATATGATCGCCAGCCCGCCGTTGGAACCGGGCAGTCGGCAGGACCTGGTCTATGCGGTTGCCTCGGACGATGACCGCCTGATTCAGGCGGATATCAGGCTGGGCCATGGTCAGCACGTTGACGTTGATGAATACGGTTCGTGGTTCCTGGGCTCCGGCTTCGGCCAGAAGAAGAAAAACCAGCAGGGCAAAAATCCATCGGGTCACGGCCACTCCTTAAACGTCAGTTGAACGAATCCAACCTAAAGGATTCCAACAGCATGAACCTGAGGATCCGCTTGGGAATTCATTGGGAATGACAAAAAACCAGCGATTCCAGCTCGCCGACATCACCATCGATCCGGCCACCAATCGCCTGAGCCGTGGCGCTGATTCGGTGTCGGTGGAGCCCCGGGCCATGCAGGTGCTGCGGCTGCTGCTGGAGCGCCGGGGCGAGGTGGTCAGCCGGCGGGAAATTTTTGACCAGGTCTGGCGGTCCGCGGACATCACCGACGATTCCCTGAATCGACTGGTGTTCGATCTGCGCAAGGCTTTCAAGGCCCTGGATCCGGAAGTGCAGGCCATCGAGACCATACGCAAGGTGGGCTACCGCGTGGCGGCCGCTGATCCGGCCGAGGCGTCGAAGGCGCCGGCAGGCCGGCGGCCCTGGATGATCGGGCTGGCTCTGGCCGCGGCTTCCGTTGGGACAGTGCTGGTCCTGACAGGGCGTACGGGAGGGCCCGTGGATGAATCACCAACCATCGAGGTTTTCAGCAACCAACTGGGATTTGAAACCCACCCCTCCTTTCATCCCGATGGGCAGCAGGTGGTGTTCACCTGCAGTACCGACGGCAGCGAAAAGCTGGGCCTTTGCCTGCAGGGTCTGGGCGACCCTGCTCCAGGCGTGCTGCTGGTGGACGGCGGCGAAGGCGCGGCGTTTCATCCCGATGGCCAGCGAATTGCTTACCAGGCATCAGACACATCGGGCTGCGAGATCCGCATATTCCACCTCGGTGATCAGAAGGACACGCTGCTGACCCGCTGCAATCGAAGGAACGACGGCAGCCTGGGCTGGTCCGCCGACGGTCAGCACCTGTTTTTTTCTGACAGCCCGGACGGCGCCGCCGGCCCTTTTCATATTCGATCGGTCCCGGTCAATGGAGGGCCGGTGTCCGCCGTCACACGCCCGCCGGTGAATTCCGTGGGTGATCTCTACCCTGCTCCCTCCCCCGATGGTCAGTCACTGGCCTTTTTCCGTGCCGACCGCGAGTCAACCCTGTCCACCTACGTCACCCCGGGCATCGGCAGGGTATACCGCGCACCCCTGTCCGGCAGCCTGCGTGACGAGGGCCGGCCGGTGGAGCCGCTGACCAGCACAGCGGCCGAGATTACCGGCCTGGACTGGCTGGGATCCGGCGCCGACGCTGACCTGCTGTTTTTCTCCAACGCCAGGGACAACCGCTTTGCCTTGTGGAGGCTGTCTCCCGGCCAGGAATCACCCACCGTCTATGGCGGTTTTTCTGGCATCATCCGCCAGCCCGCAATCTCGGCAGACGGCATGGTCATCGCCGAGTCCTGGGCCGCTGATGCCGACATTTATTCACGCTCCTTGCTGGATCCCGCCGATCGGGGAACGGTGGTTTTCTCGTCCAGCCGGTACGACTTCGGCCCGGCGGTCTCGCCCGACGGCACCCGGCTGGCCTGGGTCTCCACGCGGTCCGGACGCCCACGGGTCTGGATCGGCGAGCTTGACGGCAATACGATCCTTGGCCCCATCGAACTGGATCACGGAGCAGAGGCGGAGTCACCCCGCTGGTCGCCGGATTCACAGAAGATTGTGTTCGAGATGCGCCAGCGCGGTCAGAGCCGTCTCGTGGTGTACACATTGGACGCCCGGGCCAAGAAAATCCTCGATCTGCCGGGAGACAACAGGGTTCCCTCCTGGTCCATCGATGGCTCGGCCGTGTACCACGCGTCGGATCGAAGCGGTGTCTGGCAGGTATGGCGCTACGACCTGGATACGACGGCGTCTGCTCAGATCACCAGCGGTGGCGCGTATGCGCAGAGAGAGTATCTGACCCGGCAGGATCGGGGACTGGTATTCAGCCGCCGTGATCAGCCCGGACTGTGGAAGCAGTCCTTTGCAGACGCCTCCACGGAGCAAATCGTAGCGGATCTTCCTCAGGAGTACTGGGGTAACTGGACGGTGCGCGGCAGTGAGGTTTTCTTCAGCCTGAATGACTCAGCGGGTCCCCAGGTATTCAGCGTCGATCTGGAAACCGGCCAGCGCAAAAGCCGCCTGGCGCTGGAACAACCCCTGCTGCGCGAGTCCACCAACCTCGCCGTCACCCCGGACGGCACCACCGTGTACTTCGCCGTGCGAAGCCGGATCAGCGCCGACCTCATCCGGTTCAGCGTCAACTGAAAATACCGTAATCCTCTCGCGGCATCCGTCGTTTCAGGCCCGACGGTGATACTTCTGTGATTATTCCGGCCTAATCTCGGTCTCTAATGAGCAACGCCTGGAATCGACGCGCTGTGAACAGAAAAGTACTCATTGTCGAAGATGACGCCGACCTGGCCCGCCTGGTCAGCCTGCACCTGGGTGACATCGGCTGCGAGGTGACCCACGCCGCCGACGGCGTCACCGGTCTGGACCTGGCTGCCGGTGGGGCATTCGATCTCATTATCCTGGACCTGATGCTGCCGGGCATGAGCGGTATGGAAATCTGTCACAGCCTGCGCACCCGGTCCAGCTACACACCGATCCTGATGCTCACGGCAAAATCCACCGAACTGGACCGGATTTCGGGGCTGGAGGCCGGTGCGGACGACTACCTCACCAAACCATTCAGCATTCTGGAGCTGGTGGCCCGGGTGAAAGCCGTGTTCCGGCGCATGGCAGCGCTTTCAGGGGAGGAGTCGCAGGCTCCTCGGGGGACACTGGAGGTTGGCGACCTCGTCATCGACATTGACCGGCGCCAGGTCTGCCTGGGCGACAATGAACTCACCCTCACGGCCCGGGAGTTTGACCTGCTGCTCCACTTCGCCCGCTCCCCGGGGCGGGTCTACACCCGTGCCCAGCTGCTGGATTCGGTATGGGGCTACAGTCATTCCGGCTACGAGCACACCGTTAACTCCCACATCAATCGGCTGCGGGCCAAGATCGAACTGGACCCGCGCAACCCCTGTTACATCAAAACCGTCTGGGGGGCGGGCTACAAGCTGGCCGAGTCCCGGCAGGTTTGATGCCCATGTTGAATCAACTGTCCAACAAACTGACCCTGACCCTGCTGGCCCTGCTGCTGGTGGTGGGACTGGCCTACCTGGCCATGAGCGGCTGGATCATGGAGCGCCACATTCACCAGGTGCACCAGCAGCTGCATCACAACCTGGCCAGCAACCTGGTCACCGAAAACGTCATCTTTGACGGCGGCGGCATCAGCACCCGGGGCCTGGAGCAGGTGTTCCAGACCCTGATGGTGGTCAATCCCAACATCGAGGTCTACCTGCTGGACCTGGAGGGCAACATCCTGAGCTACTCTGCGCCTTATCGAAAGGTCAAGCGGGAGTCGGTGGATCTGGGACCCATTCGCACCTTTATCGGCGGTGAAGCGAGCTTTCCACTGTGGGGTGAGAATCCCCGGTCCGAATCGGGACACAAGGTTTTCTCCGCGGCCACGGTGGAATCCGACGGTATTCCGCGGGGTTATCTCTACGTGGTACTGGGCAGTGACCAGTTCGACAGCGCCAACGCTTTTGTCATCGGTGACACCATGTGGCGGATCAGCGGCAGCTCGCTGTTTGCCTTGATCGGATTTGCCCTGGTGGCTGGCGCGGTCATGTTCCGGGTCTTGACGCTTCGCCTGCGGCGCCTGGATCGGGACGTACAGCGATTCGAAGCGAGCTGCGCGGACCAGGGTATCCCCGAGGTCATTACCCTGCCCAGATCCACCGGCGGGCCCGGCGATGAGATCGACCGCCTGTACTCCCGGGTGGCCCAGATGACCCACCGGCTGGCCGAGCAGATGCTGACGATCCGCAAAACCGACATCATGCGGCGCCAGCTGGTGGCCAACGTGTCCCACGATCTGCGAACGCCTCTGGCGGCTCTCGACGGTTACCTGCAGACGCTGATGCTGAAACGCGAATCCCTGACTGAACCCCAGCGGCAGGAATATGTGGAGATCGCAGCAAAAAGCTGTCACCGCCTGATCCGCCTGGTGGACGAGCTGTTTGAGCTGTCCCGGCTGGAAGCCACCAGCCGTGAAGCCAGGCCGGAGCCCTTCTGCCTGGCGGAGCTGGCCAGCGACGTGCTGCAGAAGTTCCAGCTGCAGGCCCGGCAGGAACGGATCCAGCTGGATCTCCAGGTCGATCCCCAGGCATCCCACGCGGTGGCGGAAATCGGCCTGATCGAACGAGTCCTGGAAAACCTCATCGCCAATGCCATCAATCACACCCCTCGGGGCGGCAAGATCCAGCTTTCCCTGAGCCCCGAAGGAACAGATCGGATAAAGATTGCGGTACACGACACCGGCACCGGCATCGCCGAGAGTGACCTGCCTTTCATCTTTGACCGCTTCTACCGTCCGGATACCCAATCCGAGGGACGCGGCGTGGGTCTCGGCCTGGCCATCGTCAAGCGCATCATGGACCTGCACAAAAGTCGCGTAATCGCGCGCAGCAAGCAGGGCAAAGGCAGCTCGTTCGAGTTCTGGCTGCCGGCGTTTTCAGGATAACCGCAAGACGGGTCATCCTGACCCGCTCGCGGGCGGGAATCGAAAACGGGGTTTCCGATTCCCTCACGCTTCGCGTTGGCACATCCGTGTGCCAATGGGCTTTGATCATTGCTTCTGTGGGGGGCTTCGTTGAGCTCTCTTCACCCGCGTAGCAAAAATCGCAACACTGCAACACTTTCGTGAGATTTGCGTGATCAGGACGTGACTCCGCGTGATTAAGGTGAAACGGACCCTGGAAACCCAGGGCCTGACCACCAACACGGAGACTCCGAATGAACATCACCGATCCATCCCGTCGAGCGGCAATGCTGGCCGGCGGATTACTGTTGAGCAGTTTCGCCGCACAGTCCGAACAGGTCCGCATCACCATTGAAAACCTGGCACCTGCAGACGGTGTCTTCTTCACCCCGGTATGGCTCGGGTTCCACGACGGCAGCTTCGATATCTACGACAGTGGCCAGGCGGCCTCGGCGGAACTGGAGGCCGTGGCTGAGGACGGCGACAACGGCCCCTTGAGCGCGGCGTTCCAATCTGCCGTTCCCACCGGACTGGACACCGTGGTGACCGATGCTCCCGGATTCGCCGGTGCGCCGGTGTTCGATCCCGGAAGCCGTTCCAGCATCACCGTGGACCTGGATCCGGCCAGCCAGCGATTCATGAGTTACGCATCCATGCTGCTGCCCTCCAATGACGCTTTTTTCGCCAACGGCGATCCCCGGGCGGTGGAGCTGTTTGATGCCGACGGCAATTTTGCCGGGCCGATCAGCTTCCTGGTCCGGGGCAACCGGATACTGGACGCCGGCACCGAAGACAACACCGAGTCCGATGCGGCCTTCTTCAATCAATCCGCACCCAATACCGGAGTCACTTCTGGCGGAGTGATCGGCCCCCACCCGGGCTTCAACGGCTCCCTGGCCAATCCCGACGGATCGCCCGTGGTTTTCCTGGGGGGCACCAGCGGGCCCGGCATCTTCTTTGACGCGACGGCGGCTGATTTCACGGCACCCAACTACCAGGTGGCGAGGATTACCATTGCCCCGGCCACCCTGCCGGTGTCCGTCAGCATCACCAACGTACAGGATGACAACGGCCTGTTCCTGACCCCGGTCTGGGCCGGCTTCCACGACGGCAGTTTTGATCTCTACGATATCGGCGCGCCGGCATCACCCGGGCTTGAGCGAGTCGCCGAAGACGGCGACACCGGGGAGATCAGCGCGGAGTTTCAAAGCCTGGTAACCGGTGGAATCGATGCCACCATCACCGAGCCCGAAGGGTTTGCGGGCGCCCCTCTGTTCGAGCCCGGCGCCAATGCCGTGGCCCAGTTCGACCTTGACCCGGTGGCCAACCGTTACTTCAGCTTTGCCTCCATGGTGATTCCTTCCAACGACGCCTTTATCGGCAACGGCAATCCCACCGCCTGGGAGCTGTTCGACGACAGCGGCAACTTCACCGGACCCGTAAGCTTCATTGTCTCCGGCGACGGCGTCAGGGACGCGGGTACCGAGGTCAACAACGAGACCGACGCAGCGTTCCTGGACCAGGCGGCGGCTGATGCCGGCACCGTGGAAGGCGGCACCGTCCAGGTCCACCCCGGGCTGAACGGCTCCGAGGGCAATCCCGATGCCACGCCGGTCAACATCCTGGGCGCGGTCAACGGACCCGGCTTCTCCTTCGAGCCCATGGCTTCAGACTTCACCCGCAACAGCTTCCGGGTTGCGCGGATCACTCTCAGCCGGGCCGTGGACGGGTCCTACAGCGGCTCCTGGTTCAATACCGGCCGCAGCGGCGAGGGCCTGCTGCTTGAACTGGTGGACGATGCCAACCCCACCGCCGTAGTGAGTTTCTATACCTACGCCCCGGACGGCTCCGGCGACCAGGTCTGGCTGTTCGGCTCCGGTCCCCTGGTGGGTGACACCGCCATTGCGGACCTGGTGATCACCGAGGGTGCACAATTCGGCGACGGCTTCGATGCCGCCAGCGTGACCCGAACCGACTGGGGCCAGGTGCGGGTGCAGTTCACCTCCCCCACCACGGCCGTGCTGGAGTACGAATCCCTGCTGGAGGACTACGGCAGCGGAACCATGAACCTCAACCGGCTCACACAGCCGCTGGTCGGCGCAAGCCGATAACTAAAAAAGAAGGGCCCCGGCACGTGCCGGGGCCCTTCAGGATCGTGGATCCAGAACAGGCGACGGGCGCTAGGCAGTGATCAATGCTTCGATCTTCTTGCGGCGCTGGCCAAGGGCGGCGGCCAACTCTTCGATAAGGCCTTCCAGCGATGTCTTCAGGTGCTTGCGATCAGCGGCACGCAATGTTTCGCCGCTTTCTTCCAGCTGGGTCAGGCCTTTGTAAACCGTTGCCAGCTGGAACGGGTCGCCACTTTCGATGGCGCTCTCATTGGCCTTGATTCTGGATTGCCAACGGGTGCTCATGGTGGCATCACCGCTCTTGAGATGATTCAGCACTCTTTTGGATTCAGCTTTGCTGATGATCTTGCGCGCCTGCTCGTTGAGATCGTCGCTACGCATAATCATGGTGAGTTTGTCGCGCTTGAAGAAGACCTTGACGAATGACTTGGATGCTTGACCCATGATGGTTTCGCGGTCGATGGGTTGTATCTGACCAACCCCGTGTTGGGGATGAAAAATCACGTCTGAATTGGAAATAATGGAACTCTCCTGAAAAATTAAATGAATTCAACAGCTTACATTATTTGCAGGCAAAAGGCAATTGAACTCCGTCGGTGGCGGCCCAGGTCCGCTCGGTAAGGTCACGCCAAGGGCCATTCAGCTCAGCAATTCGCGGATCGTGCTATCCAGCAGATCCATGGAAAACGGCTTCTGCAGGAAAGCCCGAATAGAACTCCCGGACACGCAATCTCCGGGCCGATCTGCGTGTCCTGAAATGGCAAGGACCGGCACTTCGGGCCGGGAACGAACCAGTTGATCGGCAAACTCCGGCCCACCCATCTCCGGCATGGTGATATCGGTCACGACCAGGTCAACCTGGGGGTGCCGCTCCAGCAGCTCCATAGCGCTCTGCCCGTGAGGAGCCTCCAAAACGCGGTAGCCCTTGCTCTTCAGGTGAGAGGAAATCATCTCGCGCACGCCGGCGTCATCTTCCACCACCAGCAGGGTCTCGTCCCCGCCCGCTCCGGTTGGCGCTGCCTCCGATGGCGCCATTTTTTCCTTTTCCTCCTCGACCCAGGGAAGAAAAATCCGAAAAGTGGTGCCCCGTCCAATGGCGCTTTTCACGTCCAGGAAGCCGCCGCTCTGATCGACAATGCCATACACCATGGCCAATCCCAGCCCGGTTCCCCCGGTCGATCTGGAGTAGAACGGTTCGAAGATGTGGTTCAGGGTTTCCTGGTCCATGCCTTTGCCGGTGTCCGACACGGTGAGCAGCACATAGCGACCCGCCGCGACATCTAAATCTCCAATCCCATCTCCGATTTCAACAATTGACGTGGAGATCTCCAACTCACCACCCTGAGGCATGGCGGATTGAGCGTTGGTGGTGAGGTTAAACAGTACCTGGGTTATCTGACCCGCGTCAGCTCTCACGGTGCAGGGCTGCTGCGACGTGTGGACCTGCACGGATATCTCGTCGTCCAGCAGTCGTTCCACCATTTCATTGGTGTCGACGATCATATCGTTGAGATCGATGACGGTCGGGTCGAGTACCTGCTTGCGGCTGAACGCCAGCAGTTGCAGGGTCAGCGATCGGGCGTTTTCAGCCGCCGCCTGGATCTTGCCAGCGCCGGACCTCTGCCTGGGGCCGGAATCCCCCGCGTTCTGGATCATGTGGGCATAGCCCAGAATGACCGTCAGTACGTTGTTGAAATCGTGGGCAACACCGCCTGCCAGCCGCCCCAGGGATTCCATTCGCTGGGAATGCTGCAGCTGCTCGTCCGACACACTGATACGGACCTCGAACTCACCGTCCTTTACGGTGCGCATTCGAATCAGTAGAAACGCGATTGCGGCCGCAAACAGGAGGGTCACGGCAACGGTCAGGCCTAAACGCGGTTCATCCATGGCATGTCCAGTCGGGCCAGCAATAGCTGAACTCACCTGGACCAGCGGAGTGACCAGGGTGTAACACACAACCAGTATCAGTGCGCCAGGCGCGCTGACTCCGGACTGCAGGGCAACTTCGCCATGTTGAGAATGCAGCTCGCCGGAGTCATCCCACCCCCGCACCAGGATCGCGGACAGGACCAGCAGAAACGAGATGACAACGGTCAAATCGCCAACTGCGGAAACATCCTCGGGCAGACCCAGGTTGTACACCATGGCCCAATTCAAATCTGAGATAAGCCACAACAGGGCTGCAATGCCGAGCAGACAGTAAATCAATTGCCAGCGCCTCTGTCTTGCCAGGACAAAAAGGGTGGCAAGTCGGACCACAAGGACGACGTCAAGACTGAGGAATAGTGCGTAAGAGGGAAACAAAGACTCGTAATGGCTGGCATCGACAATTGCGGGAATCAGGATCCAGAACACGAACATGCTCAACGTCAAGGCCACGGCAGAAAGGTCGCGAACCCGCTCGATTTCAGGATGATACCTGGCCGGGCGATCCGGGCGTCGATGGGTCGCCAGCAGCAGCAAAAGAAAAAACGCCGTGTAGAAGGCGTCAGACACCAGGCCGGCGATAACGCTTGAGGAATCTTCTGAGCCGTATGGGATTGCATCGGCAGCAATCCACATCAGGAATGCCGCACCAACCAGGCGCCAGAACACCTTTTCAGCTTGGCCATGCATCCTGTCCAGTTCGAAAAATGCGGCAAGGATGACCAGCGGACACAAGAAGCTGAAGGAATAGTTGAAGACAAATTCGCCCAGTACGGTGCTTCTGAGGCCGGGAAGATACGCGACTACAAACAGCGTGAAAGCCACCGCCATTGGCCACCAGATCAGGCCGGCCAAACGCTGCCGGATTGGGGGTTTTTCAGAGGTGTGCGGCATCAATTCTTTGCAACTCGGCGCCAACGAGTATAGGCGTCGCGGCGATTCGTTGCAGCTGAGGTTCCGCCAGGGGTTGCCGGGACCGCCGTGCCCGCCCAGTGTCCCAGCGACCTCTTATTCGTCGAGGAACTCCAGCGATTCGGCTTCCGTGCTGACTGTAGTCCCTGCTTCACCGGCCAGAATATCCGGCAGATCGGCCAGCGCCCCGATGGCCGCCGGCCTGCCGGTATGCTCGGCAAACTGGACCGCTGCCGCTACCTTCGGACCCATGGAGCCCGCCGGAAAATCCGAGAGATTGAATGCTCCAGGAGCGCCTCGACGGATAGCCCTGGCGTTGGGCCGGGCCCAATCATGGTAGACGGCATCCACGTCTGTAGCCATGACAAACAGATCCGCGTCCAGCTCCCGCGCCAGCAGCTCGCTGGCGAAATCCTTGTCGATGACCGCCTCAACACCGGTTAGCGTGCCATCAGCCCGGTACAGCGTGGGTATGCCACCACCGCCTGCGCAAACCACCACCGTATTGTGTTCCAGCAGCCAGCGGATTGGCCGGGTCTCGAAGATCCTGCGGGGGAGCGGTGAGGGCACGACCCGCCGCCAGTGGTCTCCGTCAGGCTTCACCCGCCAGCCTTTCTGGGCGGCGAGACGCTTGGCGTCCTCCTCATCGTAGATCGGACCGATGAACTTGGTTGGGTCGTCGAAAGCCGGATCATCCGGGTCCACCTCGATCATAGTCAGCAGGGTGGCCAGAGGCCGGTCTTCGGGCAGCAGGTTGCCCAGTTCCTGCTCGATCATGTAGCCGATCATGCCCTCGGTCTCGGCGCCCAGCACGTCCAGGGGATAGACTTCATCGGGTTTGAACGCCGCCCCCTGCAGCGCCAGCAGACCGACCTGGGGACCGTTGCCGTGGGTCACAACCAGGTCATGCTCCAGGGCAATGCCCGCCAGGGCGCGGGCTGCGATGCGGACGTTTTCCCGCTGGGCCTCCGCGGTCATGGGCTGACCGCGCCGAAGCAGGGCATTACCCCCCAATGCAACGACAATGCGCATCAGCTGCCGATGGTGGCGACCAGCACCGCCTTGATGGTGTGCAGCCGGTTCTCTGCCTGATCGAACTGCACCCCGGCCGGCGACTCGAACACTTCGTCGCTGACCTCCATCTCCGATACGCCGAACTTCTGGAACATCTGCTCACCCACCACGGTGTCGCGGTTGTGGAATGCGGGCAGGCAATGCATGAACTTGGTGGTGCGCACACCCGTGGCGTGCATCAGCTCAGCGTTCACCCGGTACGGGGTCAACGTGGCAATACGCTCGGACCAGACATCCTCCGGCTCTCCCATGGACACCCAGACGTCGGTGTGGATGAAATCGCAGCCCTTCACGGCTTCCCTGGGATCCTCGGTGATGGTCAGGCGGGCCCCATACCGGTTCGCCAGTTCTTCGGCCGGCGCAACGTATTCATGCCCCGGCCAGTTGTCCTTGGGTGAGGCGATACGGACGTCCATACCCATCAGGCATCCGGCGATCAGCAGGGAGTGACCCATGTTGGAGCGGCCGTCACCCACAAAAGCAAAAGAGATATCGCCCAGGGGTTTCTCGCAGTGCTCCCGCATGGTCAGCAGGTCTGCCAGCATCTGAGTCGGGTGAAACTCGTCGGTCAGTCCGTTGTAGACCGGAACACCCGCGTACTCCGCCAGCTCGTCCACGATGGACTGGGATGCCCCGCGATACTCGATGGCGTCATACATGCGCCCCAGCACACGTGCCGTGTCCTTCATGGATTCCTTGTGGCCGATCTGGGACCCCGACGGCCCCAGGTAGGTGACCTGGGCACCCTGGTCGAACGCCGCCACCTCAAACGCACACATGGTGCGCGTGGAGGCCTTCTCGAAGATCAGGCAAATGGTTTTGCCTTTCAGGTGCTGCTGCTCGGTGCCCGCGTACTTGGCACGCTTCAGGTCCCGGGACAGGTTCAGCAGGAAATTGATTTCGCTCTGGTCAAAGTCCAGCAGCTTGAGAAAGCTGCGGTTCTTCAAATTGAATGCCATGGCTCAGCTCCTCCTGCAAAGAGTGTACTGGACCATGAGACTCAGGAATCTAAGGAGATACCGCTGATAGGGTGAACGCTCGCTTCGCGAGCTGGGGAACGACCGCTGACGCGGTCTAGGAAACGCGCCCTGCGGGCGCTGGGGAACGGCCCCTGCGGGGCCTGGGGAACGCGCGCTCTGCGCGCTGGGAATTGACCCCTCGGCGGGGGCGCGTACCTGGTCTGGGAGGGAGATAAATCCCAGCGCGAAGCGCGTTCCCCAGACCGCGTCAGCGGTCGTTCCCCAGGCTGCGAAGCAGCCGTTCCCCAGCTCACGAAGTGAGCGTTCCCTAGCGCGAAGCGCGTTCCCCAGACCGCGTCAGCGGTCGTTCCCCAGCTCGCGCAGCGAGCTCAGAACCGATAACTGACGCTGGCGCCAAAGGTCCGCGGCGGCAGCACCGATCCCACACGCAGTGAGTCGTACAGCGGCGCGGTGATGATGTTGTTGGAAATCACCTCCTCGTCGGCCAGGTTGCGGCCCCACAGGCTGGCGGTCCAGGCGCTGTTGCTGAACTCGTAGTCCAGCCTTGCGTTAATCAACTGGTGCGAGTCCTGGGCCGCGTCCGGCCGGTTCCATTCGGTGAAAAAGACCTCGTCCTGGTGATACACCTCGCCACGTATTCTCAAAACACCGTTGGCCGTCTCGGTCTCGTAGTTGATGCCGATCTTGGCGGTCTTGTCCGGCGCGTTGGGCAGCGCGTTGCCGCTGAGGTCGGTCAGGGCAAAACCGCTGGCATAGTCACCGTTGACGAATTCCGTATACTCCGCGTTCAGGATGGTCAGGAAAAAATCCACGGACCAGCCGTTCCCCATGTCCACGTCCAGCTCCAGCTCTGCCCCGCGGTTTTCCGCCTCGGCCGCATTGATGGTGCTGACCGTAGAGTTTTCATCCACGAAGGAAATCTGCAGATCCTTGTAATCGTAGGAAAACAGCGCCAGGGCGTAGCGGATCATGCCGTCACCGGTGACCCCTTTCATGCCAAACTCCACCGCGTCCACGGTCTCGGGATCCAGCGGCGGGCTGAGGCTGCCGGTATTGATCACGCCGGACTTGAACGCCTCGTTATAGGTGGCGTAGAGCATGACGTTTTCGTTGGGTCGGTACTGCAGGGTCAGCCGGGGCGTGATGTCGTCCCAGTCGGCTTTGGCGATGGTGGGAATGTTGAGCGCCAGGGCATCAAAGTTGAAAAAGCCGGTGCCCTCGCGCTCTTCATAGTTGTAGCGCAGCCCGCCAATGAATGACCAGCGCTCGTTGATGTCATAGGTGGCTTCCACGAAGGCACCGTAGGCGGTGATATCCACGTCGCCGTTCTGCTCGTAGCGGCCGCCGTTGATGGCGTCACCCACCGGGGTGCCGCACAGGTCCGGCGCCAGCAGGAAACAGATGTTGGTCAGAGGCACCAGCACATTGCCGTACAGGTCTTCCTCGAAATACATAATGCCCGCCAGCACATCGAGATTTTCCGCCTGGTAATTCAGAGTGAATTCCTGGCTGAAGGAGTCACTCTCTTCCTCGTAGTTGTTCTGGCCAAACAGGTTGACGTCGGTGGAATCCAGGTCGTCCCGCAGGAAGCGATCGATACTCTGGGTTGAGGTCAGCGACCGCAGGCTGGCCCTGTCGTTCAGCTGGAAGTTGAGCTCCAGGTTAACCAGGTGCCCGTCACGGTCGTTGATGGCCTCCTGGTCGGAATTGATGTCGTACAGGTCACCGCCCACGTCGAATACTGTGCGTCCGCCGAGGATGGGAACGGCCAGCGGAAACGGCAGCGAGGTGCCCGCCGATGGGCCGAAGTAATGAAACGCGTAGTTATGGTCGTCTTCCTGGTAGTACTGGGCCGTCAGCGTGGCGTCCCAGTTGGTATCGGGGTCATAGCTGACTACGGCACGGAACGCTTCGGCGTCGCGATCGTCCACCTCCTCGCCGCTGAACAGGTTAGTGCCGTAGCCGTCCCGCTGCTCGATCTTGGTGGCAAAGCGCATGCTCAGCGTGTCGGACGCCGGGACGTCTACGGCGCCCTCAAAGCTGAACAGCCCGTAGTTGCCGGCGTTGAAGGTGGCATAGCCGCCCATTTCGCTGCCGGGTTTGGCCGCCACCATGTTGATGGCTCCTGCAGTGGCGCCGCGACCGTACAGAGTCCCCTGGGGACCACGCAGCACTTCCACCTGCTGCAGGTCGAACATGCCCATCAACTGGGCTGCCGGTCGTGGAACGATGGCGCCATCCTGCAGGAACGAAACCGCTCCCTCACCGCCGATATCAATGCTGGTCATGCCGATGCCGCGCATGAACACCCGGGCGAACCCGAACTGGTCACCGATGGACAGATTAGGGACCTCCGAGATCATGTCGCGAACGCTTTCGATACCGCCGGCCCGCAGGTCGTCAGCGCCAATGACGGTGGCGGCGCCCACCAGGTCTTCCAGGGCCTGGGATTTCTTGGTGACCGACACCACGATTTCCTCAACGGCCTCCTGGCTGAATGCGGCGCCGGGGAATGCCAGGGCCAGTGTGACTCCCACGGACAGGGCAGTGAGCTTGTTTAACGACATGATTTTCCCTCGTGTGCTGTTGCGGCCAGGTCAGCTGGCGGCGTTGGCTTCCAGTTTTTCTCGTTTGAACTTGATATCGTGATCTTCACGATCCCAGGCATCCGGGGTAACCCCCTGATCCCTGAGCACGTGTTTCATCACCTTGGCTGATGCTGTCTTGGGCAGTTCGTCCAGGACCCTGACGTAGCGTGGCACCATGAAGTAGGCCATGCGCTCGCCCAGGAACTCCATCAATTCCTTCTGGTCGATGCTGCTGCCATCGACCGGGGCCACCGCGATCATCACCTCGTCTTCGCCGAGGTCGCTGGGCACGGCGTAGGCAGCCGCCTCCCGCACCGCCGGGAATGCCACCACCTCCGCCTCCACCTCAAAGGACGAGATGTTTTCGCCGCGCCGGCGGATGGCGTCCTTGCGCCGGTCGACGAAATAGAAGTAACCGTCGGCGTCCTGCCGAAAACAGTCGCCGGTATGGAACCAGCCGTTGCGCCAGGCTTCGGCTGTGGCTTCGGGGTTCTTGTAGTAGCCGTGGTTCATGCCCCAGGGCCGGTCCGTGCGAACCAGCATCTCCCCGATCTCGCCCAGGGGCACCTCGCAGTCGTATTCGTCCACCAGGCGCACGTCGACCCCCGGCCGCACCTTGCCGCAGGTGCCCCGTTTGGTGGGGTTGGGCTCCGACACGATGGGAGAAGAGATTTCGGTCATGTTGAAAATGGTGTAGACGTCGATGTCGAAGCGGCGCTTGAATTCCACGCAGGTTTCGGTCAGTGGCACCATGAATGCCACTCTCACGCTGTGATCACGATCGTCTTCGGATTCCGGCAGCTTCAGCAGGAAAGTTGCCATGACGCCCAGCAGGAACACCGCCGTGGTTTCGCTCTCGCGCACGAACGGCCAGAATTTTTCGGTGGAGAAAGCGTCCATTACCGCGATGGAACCGCCCCTGGCCAGCATCACGTAGATCACTCCCATGCCGCCAATGTGGAATATCGGCATGTTGATCAGGAAGCGGTCTTCCCCGGTCACGAAATGCCAGGTTTCGGGACCCGCGTTGGTGAAGATGTGCAGGTATGACGACAGCACGCCCTTGGACGGTCCCGTCGTACCCGAGGTGTAGATGATGGACTGGGTATCCCAGGGCTCGATGGGCCGTTCCAGTTCGGGCACCGGCAGGTCGGATTCGGATACCTGGGCGTAATCCAGTGTCTGCAGGGGCGCCGGTGCGGCTCCGCCGCCAACGCTGATGACTTTCTCCACCGTGGCCATCTGCACTTCGCCCAGCCGTTCCACCAGCTGGCCGTGGGCCACCAGCACCTGGGCGTCGGAGTTGTCCAGGACGTGCTCCAGCACCTTGCCCTTGTAAGCCGTGTTAAACGGGACAAACACCGCGCCGAGGTAGTTGATGGCAAAAAAAGTCAGGATGGCTTCCCGGCTGTCGAACATCCACACCGCCACGTGGTCCCCTCGCTTGACGCCGGTGCCGGCAATGCCGCCGGCCAGTTTCAGCACCATCTGCCGCAGCTGTGCGTAGGTCCACTGCTCACCGTCTTCGAACACGGCAAATACCTTGTCGGGCATCTCCCGGTCCCAGCGATCGATCAGGTAACGGGTGACTACTGATTCCCTGGGGGGAACGCGGGGATCGGTGGTGGCAGGCACACTGGTCATGACATACCCTCCTTCATACTGGCGCCGGCACGGGAGTCCGGGTGGCCGCGGACAACGGATTCGATGGTCCACATCACGTGGGAAACCACTTCGTGTTCGGTCCATTTGCCCCGGGGCGAGTACCACAAAGACACCCAGGTCATCATCCCGCCCACGGTGGTGGCGGTCATCACCGGGTCGCTGACAGCAAACTCACCCGAGGCATTACCCTTTTCCAGCAGTTCCGCCAGCCGGTGATCGAACAGGTTGCGCATCTCGCGAATCTGCCGGGCCAGCGCCGGGTCCAGGTTTTTCTCCTCGCGCACATACACCACGATGTACTCCTGGTAGTCCATGATGATTCTCAACACGCGCTCCAGCAGGGACTTGAGCGTTTCCATGGGGGGCTTTTCTTCCAGGATGGCCTGGTCCATGGCCTTCAGGGAACGGGAAATGCCGAGCTGGCAGATCTCGAACAGCAGCACGCTTTTGTTCTTGTAGTAGGAGTAGATGAACGGCTTGGTGACGTCCAGCCGCTGGGCGATGGCGTCGATGGTGGCGCCCTCGTAGCCGTTACGGAAAAACAGGTGGCAGGCTTCTTCCCGGATTCGACGGCGCTTGAAGTCGGAAATCTCGCCCTTCAGGCCGACCGCCGGGGCAGCCCCATCTATCGCCTTCGACTGGGGAGTCGCGGCCAAAACTCAGACCGCCATGTCCAGGATCTTGCGCACGTCAGCGGGGGTCTCGATGGTACGCGGATTGGTCCGGGCCCAGAAATCCAGCATGGTGTACTCGGCAATATGATCCAGCTGGTCTTCGCCCACCCCAACCTCACCCAGGGATCTCGGCATGCCGAGACCGCTGATGAATTCGTCCACCAGCGCCCCGGCGGGCCGGTCCGGCTGGCCGAAACACTGGCTGATGCGATGCTGGCGCGACTCGTTGGCTTCCCGGTTGAAGTCCAGCACTGCCGGCGCCATCACGCAGGAGCAATAGCCGTGGGGGACGTCACAGGTGCCGCCGAGAATATGGCCAATGGCGTGACTGGCGCCCATGGGAACGCCGCCGACGATGGGCACCATGGACTGCCATGCACCCACCTGGCAGCGCAGCCGCGCATCCAGGTCCGACGGGTCGGCCTTGACCGCCGGCAGGGCCTCTACCAGCAGTCTCAGGGCGCTGTCGGCCACGCCGTCGCTGAAATAGTCCGACTGCAGCGAGCCCAGGGTTTCCAGCGCATGATCCAGCGAACGCACGCCGGTGGAGGTCCACAGCCATTCCGGCGTATGGACCGTCAGCGCCGGGTCCAGCACGATACTGATGGGCGCCATCAGCGGATGTTCGTAACCCTGCTTATGGCCGATCTTCTCATCGGTGGCCCCGGCCAGCGGATTGAATTCGCCGCCCGACAGGGTGGTGGGACAACAGATGACGCGAACGTCGGGACCGTCGAACTGGGGCTTGATCACCGCGCCGTCATCGTCCACGTAGACGTGAAACGGCTCCATGTCATCGTGCTCTTTCAGTTCATGCTTCATCACCATGGAGACGATCTTCCCGGCATCGGTCACCGAGCCGCCTCCCACGGTGACGATCAGGTCCGCGCCGGCTTCCGACGCCACGGCGGCCGCTTCCAGCACCGAGGTTCTGGGGGCGTGGGGAGGAATCCCGTCGTGGACGGCGGCGACCCGCTCACCCAGGGAATCCCTGATCCGGGCGATCTCTTCGGTTTCTGAATTTAAGGTCCTGCTCACCAGCAGGAAGATGCGTTGCGCGCCCAGCCGTTCGGCTTCCTCGGCCAGTGCGTCCGCTGCAGGCCGTCCCATGTGGACTCGTTCAGTGGTGGTCAACAGGAGTGTGGATTGACCCGGTGTTGCCATGTGCGCTCTCCCTCAGCCTGGACCGCTATCTGCGATTTCGTACTTAGGTTAGCAACAAGATTTATTAGAGTAAAGTATTTGTAATATCAGTAAACAAAATCTAACATAAGTATGAACAATGGCCTGACCCGGCCTGCCAAGGATTCCTCGAGCGGGATGCGCTGGATATGAAAAAACAGGACGCCAACCTGGTGATCGAAACCACCTCGGGCATCGAGCTGAAGGCCTATTACACCCCCGACGACGTGCCACCTGCCCACCGCTCTCGCGCCCGGCAGGCGCCCGGCGAAGCGCCCTATCACCGCGGCTTTCACCCCACCGGCTATCGATCCAAGCCATGGCGGATTTTCCAGCTCAGCGGATTCGGCAAACCCGAAGATGAAAACGAGCGCATCAAGTTTCTGCTGAAGAACGGTGAGACCGGCTTCATCATGGAGCACGACCGCAACACGGCTGATCATTGCTATAACGTTGATCATCCCGAAGTCCTGGCTCGACGGGAGGACGTGGGGCTGACCGGAGCGGTCATGCAGAGCGTCCGGGACATGGCCATTTGCCTGGACGGCCTGCCGGTGGATACCAGCTTCGGGCATGCCGGCGGCGCCGTGGTGCAGCACGCGCCCTTCGCCCTGGCCGGGTACTGGACCGTCGCCAGAAAGCGCGGGTATGACCTGAGCAGAATTGCCGGCACCGGGCAAAGCGACTTCAATCTCACCTACCTGGGCTGCGTCACCAAGCAGCAGATCCCTACCGATGCCGGACTGCGCTTCAACGCCGACATCATCGAATTCTGCGCCGAGCACCTGCCCCGCTGGGTGCCCGTATCCATTGCCGGTTACAACGCGGCCGACACCGGGCTGACGCCCGACCAGGAGCTGGGTGCCCTGTTTGCCAATGCCGTGGAGTACCTGGACGAGATCAAGCGTCGGCAGAACATGCCCCTGGAGTTTGCCGCCAAGGGCTGCGGCGGCGTCAGCTTTCGGGCCTCCATTCACCTTTTCGAGGAAGCCGCCAAGATGCGCGCAGCCCGACTGATGTGGAGCGACCTGCTGCAGTCACGCTACGGCCTGACCGATCCAAAAACCGCCAACCTGCGCATCCACTGCGTCACCGCAGGATCCAGGATGACCTACCAGCAGCCGCTCAACAACATTGTACGGGGCACGGTCATGGCCATGGCCGCAGTGCTGGGTGGCGTCCAGTCCCTGGGGGTGTCCGGCTACGACGAGGCGCTCTCCATCCCTTCCGAGCATGCACACCAGATGTCGGTCCGAATCCAGCAGATCCTGCAGGAAGAAACCAACCTCTGTGCGGTCACCGACCCGCTGGGCGGGTCTTACTACGTGGAGACGCTGACCGCCACTCTGGTGGAAAAAGCCTGGGCGTTTTTTGAACAGATCCAGCAGCAGGGCGGCTACCTGGCCAGCCTGGATTCAGGCTGGCTGCACGCCCAGGCCAGCGAGAACCAGTACAAGGAGTTCATGGCCATGGAATCCGGCCAGCAGAACGTGGTGGGCGTGACCTGTGCCACCGAAGACGAGACCCCGTTCCACGTGGACGGCTTCATGGGCACCGACGACGCTTTCGATGTCGCTCTGGAACGGCTCAAGGACATCCGGCGCAGCCGGCACGAGGCCGGCGCCAACGCCGCCCTGAAAAACCTGGAGGCCGTCTGCCGCTCTGACCGGAACATCATGCCCGCCATGCTGGATGCGCTGGAATCCGACGTCACCCTTGGCGAAATCGGCGACGTCTATCGCGAAGTTTTCGGTGACTGGAACACCCCCATCCAGACCTAGGAAAAACCATCATGAATGATCTACCGAAAAGGATTCTCATGGCCAAAACGGGTCTGGACGGCCACTGGCGCGGTCCCACCATCGTGGCCCGGGCCCTGCGCGACGCCGGCTTCGAGGTCATCATGATCGGCATGGCCAACACCGACGACATTGTGCGCGCCGCGGTGGACGAAGACGTGGACCTGGTCGGGCTCAACGTGGGCGGCCACATCGACGTGGCCATCCGGGCGGTCAACTCGGTGCAGGAGGCACGGCCCGAGGTGCCGATTTTTGCCGGCGGCACTGTACCGCCCCGCTCGGTCAAGATGCTGCAGGATCTGGGAGTCGAGGTCTATCCGCCCGGTTCCCAGCTGGCGGACATTGTGGACGCCGCCCAGCGCCTGACCGCCACCCGCTGAGTCGCGTCATGTCGGCCATCTGCGAGCAGGTTGACGCGGCATTGGCCGGCAGCCGCCCTGCGCTGGCGCGCCTGTTGAGCATCGCCGAGCGCAGCGGCCCCGAGCTACTGGAAATAGAGGACCGGATCTCTGCCCGGGTCGGCAATGCCCTGGTCGTGGGGGTCACCGGCCCTCCCGGCGCCGGCAAGTCCACCCTGATCAACGCCCTGCTGCCCCATGCCCTGAAAGATTTCGACGGCGTTGGCGTGCTGGCGGTGGATCCCAGCTCACCATTTTCAGACGGCGCCATTCTTGGCGACCGGGTTCGCATGCAGGGCGGCGAATATGGTTCTTCGGTGTTTATCCGATCCATGGCCTCCCGGGGTGAGCTGGGAGGACTGGCCCGCGCGGCGTCGACCGCCATGCGGCTGATGGACGCTTGCGGCTGGTCGCTGATCATTATCGAGACCCTGGGCATCGGGCAGGTGGAGCTGGACGTCATGAACCTGGCCGACACCACCCTGGTAGTCCTGAATCCCGGCTGGGGCGATACCATCCAGGCCAACAAAGCGGGCCTGACCGAGGCCGGCGACGTGTTCGTCATCAACAAGGCGGACAAACCGGGGGCCGACGTGACCAGAACCGACCTGCTGGAATCCCTGTCGCTGCTCAACCGGGAACCCCCGCCTCCGGTATGCCAGTCCACCGCCAGCACCGGTGACGGCGTCGCCGAACTGTGGACCGCGCTGAGAGATCACCAGGACTATCTGGAGCAGAGCGGACAGTTGGATTCGGCGCGGGCTCACAAGCAGCAGCTGCTGGTGCGCAGAACCATCACCCACCAGCTGACCCACGAAGTGGAACGGCTGATGGACTCCGACCTGGCCACCAGCATGCTGGACCAGTCAACCCTGGGTCAGCTGGATCTGCGCCAGACCGTGGATCGGCTGCTCCGGGAACTGGCGAGACCCCGGGGCTGAGGGCAGACGTGTTGGTATCGGATATCAATACTTTTCCAGTAGACTGGGCGTCCCTTTCGTCCAACCGTCTAAAGCCATGAATCAAACCCGAATCCTGGTCGAAACCCTGAAAAGGGTGCTGCGGAGCCAGAAGATCACCTACGCCGACGTGGCCCGCCACCTGGACCTGAGCGAAGCCAGCGTCAAGCGCATGTTCTCGCGCATGACCTTCACCCTGGATCGCCTTGAAAAGGTGTGCGACCTGGCCGGCATGCCCCTGGCCGAACTGGTCCGGGAGTCGGATCAGCGGCCGGACCCCATCACCATGCTGACGCCGGAACAGGAGCGCGAACTGCTGAATGACCCAAAGCTGCTGCTGGTGGCTTTCATGGTGCTCAACGAGTGGCGGCCCGAGCAGATCGTGGAGACCTTCGCCGTCACCGAGCACGAGGTGATTCAGCGCCTGGCCAAGTTGGACCGCCTGGGCATGATCGAACTGCTGCCGGGCAATCGCGTGCGGCGACTGGTGGCCCGCAACTTCAGCTGGCGGCCCCACGGACCGGTGCAGAAGTATTTTGAGCGAGAGGTGCGGCGGGATTTCCTGGACAGCCGGTTTGCCAAGTCCGACGAGCATATGCGCTTCGTGGGCGGACGGCTGTCCCACGATTCACTGATCCGCATGCAGCAGGCCATCAACCGCATCACCCGCGAGTTCGACGAACTGGTACAGGAAGACGCTTGCCTGCCCCACGAAGAAAAGATCGGCGTGGGGTCGGTTTTCGCTATCCGGCCCTGGGAACTGCCGACCTTCACCGCCCTGCGGGAAAATGTTCCTAATTCAGGCTAATTCTTGCGTTTGTTCTTCACACAGCGCCAGCAGTTGCTAGAGTTAATTGAGCGGCGCCTGATAGGGCGCCCGGTGGAGGAGGAAGACACCCCAGATGGCAGTTACCTGTGAGATGGACCTGGCGCGCACTGTTGACGCCATCCGTATTGCCCTGCTGTCACGCAACCTGATCGAGCACGGTCTACCCTGGTCCTGGACCCCGCAGAGGATCCGCGGCTGTATCAGGCATCCCGAATACGTGGTGATGGTGGCCCGGGCACAGAACGCCATGGCCGGCTTTGGCGTGATGCACTACCTGCAGCAGCATGCCCACCTGTGTCTGCTGGGCGTGGAGCCGGCTTTCCAGCGCATGGGCATCGGCCGCCGCATGATGGAATGGCTGGAGGAGACGGCCAGGGTCGCCGGCATCTTCGACGTGGTGCTGGAAGTTCGCACCGGCAACGGCCAGGCAGCCCTTTTCTACGAGTCCCTGGGCTACCGGACAGAAAAAGAAGTACGGCGCTACTATTCCTCGGTGGAAAACGCGGTTCGAATGCGCCGCAGCCTGAAAGTCGGCTGAGCCCTGAAGTTTTTCTTTACGCCCGCGCCCGGACTGGTTAGCTTTAGCCCCGGAATGCGGAAGAATCGATGAATTCAATATTCAGGATCGGCGCTGCTGTCCTTACGGCAATGCTGTTTCCCCCAAGCGCAAAAAGCGGGCTGGCTCAGTTTGACCAGGCCCGCGGCTACGACACCGGCCGCAATCCGTCAGCGGTTGCCGCCGCCGACCTGGATGGAGACGGCCACCTGGACCTGGTGGTGGCCAACAGCGACGACGCGACCCTGACCCTGTTCCAGGGTGACGGCAGCGGCCGATTTGTTCAGCGACGGGTTGTAAGCGCCGGTGACAAGCCAAACGATATCGACCTGGCGGACATCGACGGTGACGGTCGAATCGATTACGCCGTGGCCAACCATGAAACCAGCTACCTGACGGTCCTGCTGGCCACTGACGGTTTTGGCATCAGGGCCACACGCACGATAACTGTCGAGGCAAAACCACATCCCCATGTTGCGCGGCTGGTGGACATCAATGAGGACGGTCGCTATGACCTGCTGACCGACCACCGCGATGCCGAAGGGCTGCTGTGGCTGCCGGGCGACGGTCGCGGAGATTTCACTTCCCCCGGCAAGTTGATTCCGGTGGGCGGTGATCCCTACCTGGGTCTGGCCATAGCGGACCTGAACGCGGACGGCCGTCCCGAGTTGATTACGCCGAATCCCTGGCACGTGGCCGTGGTGCGAAACCTCGGCAGTGGAAAATTCCGCCCGCCCATGACCCTCAGCTCCAGGTCCCCGTTCGCCGTGGCGAGTCTGGACGGTAATGGCGATTCGACGCCGGATCTGCTGGTGGCGTCCGAGACCGGTCGCATCAACCTGCTGGTGGGTTCGGGCCTGGGCCAATTCGCCGACAGCAGCGCGCACGCCCAGCAGATGGCCGCCGGGGCCAAGCGTATCGTTGCCGGGGATTTCGACGGTGACGGCATCGGCGATGCCGCCGTGGCCGATTTCCGCTCGTCTCCGGTGCTGGTCCTGGCCGGTGCCGGCCATCGCTTTTACACCACCCGACTGGAAGCCGGCGCCAACCCCTGGGGCATGGCCGCGGCAGATCTCAACGCCGACGGCCTGGATGACCTGGTGGTGACCGATGCCGCCGGCAACCGCATGCAGGTTTTTATCAGTCGGCGTCCGGCCCGCTGATCAGATGATGACCAATCTGGTACTGCCGCCATCCGAACTCATCCTGGATCCGCAAAGCTGGATCAAGGCGGCTGACCTGTCCGGGCATGAACCGGATCGAAGAATTCGCCAGGCGCTGCTCTACCCCAACCTGCTCACACGGCTTCTGGCCAGCACTTTCCAGGATCCGGTGACCGTGGAGTTACTGGCCCTGTCACCGGTGGACGGTGGATTCCGGCGCGACGTCGCTTTGCGTGCCGGTGAGCGCCTGTGCGTCGTGGCATCGACACTGATGCCGGAGTCCCTGGTGGACCACTACCCCTGGCTGGGGTCCCTGGGAAACCGCCCCCTGGGGCAAACCCTGGAGCGCTTCATGGAAACCCCAAAGGGCCCGTTCGAATACCGGATCATGGACCCGGCTGAAGGGCTCGAACTGGGATTCCGTTCCCGCCAGCCCACCTGGGGCCGACGCTTCACCTTCACCCTGCCCGAAGGTGGCCTGACGGTCATGGAGATTTTTTCCCATGGGACATTGGAGCAGGCTGGGGAGTGGTTGATGGCAAGGTATGCCGGGTCATCAACAACACCTTCTGCGATCTCCTCCTGAACCAAAACCCTGGGTCCTTTCGAATTACCGCTACCGACATCCTGAACCAGGGATCCATCTGAGAATGGTGTCGCGACGAGTTTGCGGTCCAGCCAGTGGTTTGATCGGAGGCTTCGATACAACCCGGCGGCCGCGGAGGGGGTCACTGACGATGGCACTGCTCCGGTTCAGTGCAGACGTCAACGTGGGCAGCTTCGGAACTTCAGATGGATCCTGAATTCATATACACGCGAAGCACATTAAAAACGTCATCCCGGACCCGATCCGGGATCGAGTTCAGGATGACGTCGGGGTTGGTTCCGGATGACAGTAGGGAAAGACTGACGCTCCGCGCCCCCGAGCCAGAACGAAGGCATTTGCCACAGGGATGTGCCAACGGCCGGAGGCCGCGAGGGAATCGGAAACCGCGTTTTCGATTCCCGTCCGCAAGTCCGCCAGGGATGGCGGATCTTGCGGTTCAACAATCATGTGCCAACGGCCGGAGGCCGTGAGCGAAGCAAAACCGCGTTTTTGCGGAGCGCCCGCCAGCCGCACAGGGATGTGCGGTCTTGCGGATGAAAAACCCATGTGCCAACGGCCGGAGGCCGTGAGCGAAGCAAAACCGCGTTTTTACGGAGCGCCCGCCAGCCGCACAGGCATGTGCGGTCTTGCGGATGAACTAACGATATCTCTCCTGAATCTTCGCCAGCTTTCCAGCCCCCGGCGACAGCCTCCCGTAGTCCAGCTTCGAAAGCGGCGTTTCGCTGGTGCGGGCGATGCTGTGCAGGTCGGGGGTGGATTTTTCCCAGTACATCAGCCCAGTGATGATTTCCCCTTTGGCCATGTACTCATTGAGATAGGTCAGCGCCTTTGATCGATCGGTAGGGTCGTAACCCTCGCGAACCTTGCGCAGCCGGATGAAACTGCCGTCGAACAGCTCTACCTCCATGGCTTCACCCTTTTCGTAGGCGGCCCGGATTGGCTCCGCCGGCGCGATGAAGTCCGCGTGGATGGCCGGGTGATAGAACTGGCGGGTATGGGCGTAGCTCTTGGTGGAGTCTTCGTGGTCGTTGAAGGTCACGCAGGGTGACAGCACGTCGATCAGGGCAAACCCTTTGTGCTTGAGCCCCGCCTGGATCAGCGGCACCAGCTGGGCCTTGTCACCCGAGAATCCCCGGGCCACGAAGGTGCCGCCCATGGCAATACAGGCGATCACCGGATCGATAGGCGGCTGCTCGTTGATGTCTCCCTTCTTGGCTTTGGTGCCCAGGTCAGCGGAAGCCGAGAACTGCCCCTTGGTCAGCCCATAAACACCGTTGTTTTCAATGATGTAGAGCATATTCAGGTTCCGGCGCAGAGCGTGGGCCAGCTGGCCGTAACCGATGGAGAGGGAATCGCCGTCGCCGGAAACCCCGATGTAGTGCAGGTCGCGGTTGGCGGCGTTGGCGCCGGCGGCGATGGACGGCATGCGACCGTGCACCGAGTTGATGCCATGGGCATCGCTGAGGAAATAGGCGGGGGTTTTGGAGGAGCAGCCGATGCCGCTCATCTTCACCACCCGATGTGGCTCAACGTTGAGGCTCCAGAAGGACTCTATGATGGCCGCGGTGATGGCGTCATGACCACAGCCCGCGCACAGGGTGGACATGCCCCCTTCGTAGTCCCTCCGGGTCAGGCCCAGATCGTTCTTGGGGGCCCGGGAATGAACCACGTCGGGTTTACGCATAAAACTCATGCCGCGGCCTCCTCTTCCAGTGCCTCGGTAATGGCGTCGACGATAAAGCGGGAATCTACCGGCATGCCGTCGTAGCTCAGGATGGAGCGCAGGCGGTCCTTGCTCACCCGCGTTTCCATGACCAGCATCTGCTTGAGCTGGGCGTCGCGGTTCTGCTCCACCACGAACACCTGATCATGTTCCTCGAGGAACGCTTCGACCTGGGCATTGAACGGAAATGCCCGCACCCGGCAGTAGCTGGTCTCGATGCCCTGGGCGGCCAGAATGTCCCGGGCTTCGCGGATGGCGCCGTCGCAGCTGCCCAGGGACACGATGGCCCGGCCGACGCCCTTGCGCTGATCGATGACCGGCGCCGGCACCAGCTGTTTGGCCGTCTCGAACTTGCGCGCCAGGCGGTCCACCAGCTCTACGTAATCCGGGGATTTCTCTGAATAGGTCGCCGCGGCGGTATGACCGGATCCCCGCAGAAAATAGGACCCTTTCGGATGATCGCCCGGAAAGGTCCGGTAGCCGATACCGTCACCGTCCGGGTCAGCGTAACGGTGGAATACGTCCATCTCTTCCAGCTGCTCAGCGGTGAACACCTTGCCCCGGTCCGGCTGGTAGCTGTCGTCCCACTCCAGGTCCGGCACCATCCAGTCGTTCATGCCGATATCCAGGTCAGTGACAAATATCACCGGCGTCTGCAGACGGTCGGCCAGGTCGAAAGCCGCCACCGCCAGTTCAAAACATTCCCGGGGGTCCGCCGGGAAAAGCAGCACGTGCCGGGTGTCGCCGTGGGAGGCGTAAGCGCAGCTCAGCAGGTCCCCCTGCTGGGTGCGGGTGGGCAGGCCGGTGGACGGGCCCACCCGCTGCACGTTGAACAGCACCGCCGGAATCTCGGTGAAATAGCCGAAGCCGATGAACTCATTCATCAGCGATATTCCGGGCCCGCTGGTGGGGGTAAAAGCCCGGGCGCCGTTCCAGGAGGCACCCATGACCATGCCGATTGCGGCCAGTTCGTCCTCGGCCTGGATGATGCAGTAGTTGCGGTCGCCGGTTTCCGGGTCGATGCGCAGCCGCTCGCAGAAATTCTTGAAGGCGTCCATCAGCGATGTCGACGGCGTGATGGGGTACCAGGCTCCCACCGTGGCGCCGGCGTAGACACAGCCCAGGCCGGCCGCGGTGTTGCCGTCAATCATGATGTGATCGCGAGTCTCGTCCATGGGCTCCAGCCGCATGGGCAGCGGACAGTCGAAATGCTCCCGGGCGTAGCTGTAGCCGATGTCGATGGCCTCCAGGTTGGCGGCGATGAGGTTCTGCTTGTCCCGGTAGGTCTCCTGCAGCAGCGCCCGAATCACGTCCAGGTCAATTTCCAGCAGCGCCGCCAGGGCCCCAACGTAGGCCACATTTTTCATCAGTATCCGGGCCCGGGCGTTGTCGAATCGCTCGTTGCACATGGCCGACAGCGGGATACCCAGCACCTGGATGTCCTCACGGGACAACTGGCGGTCCCGTGGCCAGGTCGAGTCGTAGATCAGGTATCCGCCGGGTTCGACCTCCTGCAGGTCCTGTGAGTAGGTCTCGGCATTGACCGCCACCATCAGGTCGACGCTGCCCGAGCGGCACAGGTAGCCCTTATGGCTGACCCGGATCTCGTACCAGGTGGGAAGGCCCTGGATATTGGACGGAAAAAAGTTTTTGCCCACCACCGGAATGCCCATCCGGAAGATGGCTTTCATCAGCAGTGTGTTGGCCGAGGCCGAGCCGGTGCCGTTGACGTTGGCAATCTTGATGACAAAGTCATTGATGCCGGTGTTGGCCGGACTCATCCCGCTTTCCTCTCGGGGCTGACGTCGGCCGGTGTCGGCTGATCCTCCGCCTTGGGAACGTGCACCAGGGACTTCTGCATGTCCCAGGCGGCGGTGGGGCAGCGCTCGGCACACAGCCCGCAGTGCACGCACTGGTCTTCGTCTTTCACCATTACCCGACCGGTATGAATCAGTGGTTCGGACACGAAAAGCTGCTGCTCGAGGTTTTCCGCCGGCGCGCTGAGCCGCGTGCGCAGATCAGCCTCCTCTCCGTTGTGGGTAATGGTCAGGCAATGGGTCGGGCAGACGTCGATGCAGGCATCACACTCGATACACTTGGGTGCCGCGAAAACGGTCTGTATATCGCAGTTCAGGCAGCGCTCCACCTCCACCGTGAACTGCTCCATGGTGAAGCCCAGCTCCACCTCGATATCGATGTTCTTGAATCGCTCCTGCAGGCCGACCTGGGGCACCAGCCGGCGCTCGGAGCCGTCGAACGCGTTGGAGAAGCTCCATTCGTGCAGACCCATCTTGGTGCTCTGCAGATTCATGCCCCGGGGCAGCCGCTCATTGATGTCCTCACCCATGCAGTGCCGGTGGATGGACACCGCTGCCTCGTGGCCGTGGGCCACGGCCCAGATGATGTTCTCCGGCCCCCAGGCCGAATCACCGCCGAAGAACACGCCCGGCCGCGAGCACTGGAAGGTGGTCCGGTCGACTTCCGGCATATCCCAGTCGTTGAACTCGATGCCGATATCCCGCTCGATCCAGGGGAAGGCATTTTCCTGGCCAATGGCCAGCACCACGTCATCGCAGGGGACAAACACCTCTTTCACCACGTGGCTGTCCACGATACGGCCGTCCTCGATGTCGTACTCCATCAGGTCGAAGGTCATGCCCTTGAGCTGGCCATCCTCCACCACGAAGGCCTTGGGGAAGTGGTTGATGACGATCTCGACGTTTTCTTCCTCGGCATCTTCCAGTTCCCACTCCGAGGCCTTGAAGAAATCCCGCGGTTTCCGGGCCATCACCTTGACGTCGTTGGCACCCAGCCGCAGCGAGGTACGGCAGCAGTCCATGGCGGTATTGCCCACGCCGATGATGAGTACCCGCTCACCGATCTGGTCAACGTGTTTGAACGCCACCGACTCCAGCCAGTCGATGCCGATATGGATACGGTCGGTATCGTGACGTCCCGGCAGATTGAGTTCCTTGCCGCGAGGCGCCCCGGTGCCCACGAAAACAGCGTCGTAGCCTTCGTCCAGCAGTGCTTTCATGCTGGTGACTTCGTGATTGAGTCGAAGATCCACGCCCATGTCGACAATGGCGTTCATCTCCTCGTCCAGAACGTTTTCCGGCAAACGGAACGAGGGGATATTGGTGCGCATCAGGCCACCGGCCTTGTCGAAGCGCTCGAAAATAGTCACCTCGTAGCCCAGCGGCATCAGGTCGTTGGCCACGGTCAGGGAAGCACAGCCGGCGCCGATGCAGGCCACCCGCTTGCCGTTTTTCTCCTCGGGCGCCGTCGGCAGGCGATGAGAGATGTCCTCGCGGAAATCCGCCGCCACCCGCTTCAGCCGGCAAATGGCCACCGGCTTGTCATCCACCCGTCCCCGGCGACAGGCCGGTTCGCAGGGCCGGTCGCAGACCCGGCCGAGGATGCCGGGAAACACGTTGGATTCCCGGTTGACCATGTAGGCGTCGCCGAAGCGGCCCTGGGCAATCATGCGAATGTATTGAGGTACGTCGGTATGGGCCGGACAGGCCCACTGACAGTCCACCACCTTGTGGAAGTAGTCAGGGTTCTTGGTATCGGTTGGTTCCACCTCACTCCCCGATAGCGGTTTCTCTGGTGTGCCGTCCCCTTTTGGAACAGCACACTACACTGGACCGCTCAATTTCGTCGTAGCTTACCCTTTTGTCGGAAAATTCCAAATAGATTCACGCCACTTACGGCGCAATGTTGAAGCGCTCTGGGCTGCGGACATCCCCCCGGGGATCATCGGTCTGCCAACCGTGGCAGCCGTACCCCATGTTGCGGCCGGCCCGGCACAGCTCACGACCTGGGAATTATCTTGCCCAAAAGGTAACCTTTAGGTATCATTTTGATACCCTAAATGCAACACATGACACCTTCAGGTCTTTGCCATGAGCCAGCACGAGTCCATCCCCCAGTTTCAGGATCGCTTCCTGCAACGCACCGCCGTGGGCGTTTTGTGCCTGGCCGGCGGTTATGCGGCTTCAGCGGGCCAGTTCCTGGTCGGCGAAGGCCCGGCCCAGGTGCTGGATGTCCTGGACCTGGCATTTGCCCTGGCGGCCGTGGCCATGGTGCTGCCGCCCTTCGTCAAGCTGCTGCGGCTGCGCCGCAGCGACGAATGGGCCTGCGCCAATACCGAGGGGTTTGTTGGCGAGGTGTTCCGCACCGCCTGCGTGCGCACCTTTACCCTGATGTTCGTGCTGCTGGTACTGGCCGAACCCCTGTCGGACCGGTTCCTGCTGCAGCTTCCCACCAACTTTTTCGTCAACGTTATCCTGGCCGTCACCCTGGCCATGTTCAGCCTCAGCTTCCTCCTGCTGAACCGGGACGATGATGAAGATGAGGAGGACCCGGCGGGATGAACCGGGAGCTGGACAACCGGATCCGGGTGTTCCGCGCCGAGCACCGATTGAGCCAGACCGACCTGGCTGAACTGATCGGGGTGTCGCGAAAGACCATCAGTACCATCGAGGTGGGCAGATTCGTGCCATCCACCGTCATCGCCCTGAAAATTGCCCGGCACTTCGGCGTGCCGGTGGAAGACATTTTTTCTCTCAAGGAACCTGATGCATGAAGAACAAGATTATTGGCAATGCCGTTCTCTGGGCTTCCCTTATGATTGCCTCGGCCCTGCTGGTGGGAGACAGTGACAACGCGCCCGCACTGCTGATGCTGATGATTGCCGGGTGGTATGCCTCACAGCTTGTGCTGACCCAGGCTGGCGATGCATTGAGGCGGGAGTGGGCGTGTATCAGGCGGCGATTGGGTAAATAGCTGGTGCAAGTACGGGGTCAGAGTAACGCCGGCGTTACTCTGAC
>JASJDM010000052.1 GCA_030065125.1 Lysobacterales bacterium
GTGGACAGCTCTGCGGATGACCCCGAATTCCTGCAGCAGCTGGATCAGCGCTGCGCCGGCCACGACCTGCCCCACGTGCTGGTGTCCAGCCGGCTGGATCCCAAGAAGAATATCGGCGGTGTGGTAGAGGCTTACGCGCACTCCAGCGCGCTGCAGGAGAAAGCCCGGCTGGCCCTGTTCGTGCGGGGGGTCACCAACCCCTTCGAAAGCATCGATGCCCTGGCCGAGGGTGAACGCTCGGTGCTGGGACCCATCCTGGAACGCATCGAACAGGCTGGACTGCGGGAAAAGGTGGATTTCTTTGACATCCGCTCCCAGCAGAACCTGGCCGCGGCATACCGGTACTTCGGACGGCGCGGCTCGGTATTCGTGCTGCCGTCATTGTTCGAACCCTTTGGCCTGGCACCCATCGAAGCGGCGGCCTGCGGACTGGCGGTGGTGGCGACAAAAAACGGCGGGCCCACGGAGATTTTCGAAGACGGCTCAGGACTGCTGGTGGATCCCACGGACCCGGCGGATATGTCCCAGGGCATCGAGCGGGCACTGGCTGAACACGGCCGCCTGGCCGAGGCTGGCCGGCAGCGGGTGCTGTCCACGTACACCTGGGACCAGACGGCCGGGCGCTACCTGCGCGCCATCAAACGTCACGTCGAAAGCCCCGGACGGGAGAAAGGCGACGGCTACCGGATCGCGGACCTGGACGCGTCTGAGCTGATCAGAACCTACGCCGCAGGGCCGCCATAGAGTGCTGCCGGCTTGTAGTAGCGGTCTTCGCCCAGCATATCGCGATTAACCACCACCACGCCGCCCTCGGTGCGGTGATAGCGCTCGGCATCCTCTTCAGGATTCTCACCGATCACGGTTCCCGCCGGCAGGTGGCATCCGTTGTCGATCAGCACGTTGGAGAGTCGGCAGGACTCGCCCACTGAACTCTCCGGCAGGGCCAGTACACCGTCCAGGTGGCAATGGCGCTCGACCTTGACGCCGGAAAACAGCAGGGATTTGATCAGGGTCGAATCCGCAACTTCGCAGCCTGCGCTGGCCATGGAGTCCACCATGCGGCACCCGCCTTCGGGCCCGTGATCGACAAACTTGGCCGGTGGCAACTGGCACTGATAGGTGTAAACCGGCCATTCCGGCTCGTACAGGTCCAGCGGCGGGCCTGCCAGCAGCAGCTCCTGATTGGCGGCATAGTAGGCGTCGATAGTGCCCACGTCCCGCCAGTAATCCGTGCCGGGTCCATCCTTGGGCAGGGGGTAAGCCAGCACCTTGTGCCCCCTCTTGACTGCGTGGGGGATGATGTCGCGGCCAAAGTCATGGCTGCTGTCATCCATCTTGGCGTCCCGCCGCAGTTCCCGGGCCAGATATTCCAGGCTGAAGACGTAGATACCCATGCTGACCAGGGCGTTGTCCGGATCATCCGGCAGGGGATCGGGCAGTGCGGGCTTTTCCTGGAAGCCGCGAACCTTGTATTCCGGGTCGACCTGCATGACGCCGAATTCCCTGGCTTCATCCACCGGCACCACGTGGCAGGCCACCGTGAGATCAGCGCCCATTTCCACGTGGGTGGCCAGCATTTCACCGTAGTCCATCTTGTAGATGTGATCGCCGGCCAGGACCAGCACAAACCGGGGCCCGTGCATCTCCACGATATCCAGACTCTGGTAGACCGCGTCGGCAGTGCCCAGGTACCAGTGTTCGTCCTCAAGCCACTGCTGGGCGGGAATCAGGTCAAGAAACTCACCGTATTCGTTGTTCAGACCATTCCATCCCTCCACCAGGTGGCGGATCAGTGAATGCGACTTGTACTGGGTCAGCACGCTGATGCGGCGGATACTGGAATGCAGACAGTTGGACAGAGCAAAGTCGATGATGCGGAATTTGCCCCCAAATGGCACCGCCGGCTTGGCCCGCCAGTTGGTCAGGGGACCCAATCTCGAACCTTTGCCTCCAGCCAGAATCAGCGCCAGGGTATCCCGGGTGAGTCGGCTGACGAATCGCGCGGAATGCCGTCCGGCGAGCGTGTCTTGGCTGTCCATGGGCTAATCATAGCCCAATCCCGGCGGGGCTCCTTTCCGCACATTCCCCTACCCATTCCAGGCGCCCTGGTCCACAAAAATGCGGAATCCGTCCTGGTCACCGCAGGCGAAGCGATCGCAGGTGGGAACGGGGGCAACTTCACACCAGACGCTTCCCGATTGGTCACATCACGACACATGGAACTTGACGCTGCAACGCCCTTCTAAAAGATGATCCCCCAGGAGCAGTGGGCCCCCGTTTGGGCACATTTGCCCCGTGATTCAAAGACCTGCATGTTTTTCTCACAAGCATTGTGATGATATTCCGACCTGAAGTCGGGTCACCATTGATTGCAGGTCAGGGGGTGCGTATCTTGAGCCCAGTTTTTTGGAATAGAGTGTCATGTCAGATCGTTCATTGATCTCGAACCTGCTGCATCGCCGGGTTCCCCAGTTCCTGGGAATCTACATCGCCGCCACCTGGATGGCGGTGGAGATCGGCGACTGGATGATCGAGCGGTTTCCGGTGCCAGAAGCCCTCACCTCGTACATCTTCATCGGCATGATCGCCATGCTGCCCACGGTGGCGGTGGTGGCCTGGGGGCACGGGGCACCGGGTAAAGACGAGTGGACCCGTTTTGAGTCCGGCTTCACGGGCCTGAACGCGCTGCTGGCCGTGGCCGCCATGATGCGGTTTGCCGGTGCGCCCATGATGCCGGAAACTCCGCCCGAGATGGCAATGTTGGCCACGGAAACAATCGAAATTGTCAACGACGAGGGCCAGACCGAGAGCTACGAGGTCGCTCGGGAGGGCTTCAACCAGACCCTGCTGGCGTTCTTCTGGAAGAACAACACCGGCGACGAGGAGCTCGACTGGCTGTCCTACGCGCTGCCCTGGAGCATGTCCCAGGATCTCAACCGGAACCCGTTGATCCGGATTCAAACCCCGTTTTGGGACCGGCGGATCATCGAACGGCTCAGGGAGACAGGATTTGCGCTGGGTGTGGGTGAGCCACGATCGTTGAGCCTGCAAATTGCACGGGAACGCCAGATCCGCCAGATCGTGACCGGAGAATTCGGTCGAAACGAGCAAGGCTCCCTCACGTTCAAGACCCGGCTGCTGGATGTGGAAACCGGTGCACTGGTGTCCGAGTTCACGCAGAATCTCGATGACTGGCTGGATGCGGCTGATGCCCTGTCCGGAAGCATCCGCGACCAGCTGCTGGAAGAGGTCAAAACTGATTCCATTGTCACCGAGCTCACCATCAAGGAGCACACCAGCGATTCGGAAGACGCCATTCAATCGCTGATTGAAGCCCTGAGACTGCGATCCTTTGACAACGACTACGCCGGCGCTGCAGCGGCCGCGGACAGAGCCATCGAGCTGGATCCAACATTCGCCGAAGCTCACGTCAACGCTCACATGATCAACCGTTTCGCTGCAAACATGGAAAAGGCCCTGGATCATGCCCAAAAGGCCCTGGCCTTGGACTACAAACTCTATTCGGAAACCAAGTACGCGCTGAAAGCCAACATTTACGCCATCCAGGGCCAGATCAGCCAGGCTCTGCGCACACTGGAGCTCACCCGCAAGATCCACCCGGACAGCATCGACGTGTATGAGAACCTCGGCCGCAACTACCTGCTCACCAGTCGTATCGAGGAAGCCAGAGAATCTTTCGAAAAGCTGCTGGAACTCGATCCGACCCGGACCGACACCTTGCTCAGCCTGGCGACGACCTACCGGCTGCAGCAGGAGCCGGATAAGGCCCTTGAACTGGCGGGCCGGTTCCTCGAGGAAAACCCCGAAGACGCCGACGCCTACATGTTTGTCGGCCGAACACATTTGCAGACCGGCAGCTTCGAGGACGCCCGGATAGCCTTTGAGGAAGCCGCCTTTCGCGAGACCGACGCCGTTCGCGGCGAGGTGGCCCTGGCCCTGCTTACCGCCCGGGAAGGGTATCCGGACCGGGCGATGAATGCGCTGCTGGCCATCAGCGAGCGGGATCTGCCGGACCGTCAGCAGTTCGAAGTGCAGCAGGCACTGCTGCGCGTTTACCTGAATTCCGGCCAGGTCGACAATGCGATAGAGGCATTGGATCGTCAACAGCAGGCGGCCGCCTCATTTGTGCCGCCGGCACTGCGGCTTGTTCAGTTGGAAGGTCAGCGTTCTGCCCTGCTGGCCATGACGGGAGACGCCGAGGCCGCCCTGGAGGCCGCCCGCGCGGTGAAAGAGCAACTCAGCCCACCCCTGAGCGGACTGATGGGGATACCCTATCTCGACATCTACTACCACCTGGATATGGCGGACGAGTATCGGGCCGAGTTCAAGGAGATCGAGCAGTTTGCCCAACGTTTCGATTTTCCCATGCTGAAAGATTTCATGGACATGTACCGGGGGCGCATGGAGCGTTTTGATCAGCGCTACGAAGAAGCCACCGCCGCCTACGACCAGACGATAAAAAGCTTCGCCCAGATGGTGGTCACGCTGGACGATCCCTCGACCCTGGAAGGGGTCATGCTGGAAAGAGCCCGGGTGCTGCGCGAATCCGGCAAGCCGGACCAGGCCGCCATTGCCGCATCGCAGCTGTTGAACAGCAATCCAGGAAATACAAGCATGCGGCTGGAACTGGCCCATTCTTACTTCGCCCAGGGGTTTGCGGAAAAAGCCCAGGCCGAGATCAATGAGCTGAAAAACCTGTGGCGGGATGCCGATCCTGAATTTATTTACCTGAAGCGGCTGGCGGACCTGGAAGACCAGATCGCGTCCGGCAACTGAGTGCGAAAGCGGCCCGGCACCTGCCCGGTCCAATTCCTGGAACACAATGGAATCCAACTTATGATCAGACAACTTCGAGTCCTGTTGCTGGGCGGTTTGATGTGCCTGCCGGCAGCCCAGCTGCTGGCGGATGATCAAACCGCCAAGGCCACCTTCGCCGGCGGATGTTTCTGGTGCGTGGAGGCCGATTTCGACAAGGTCGACGGCGTGTTGTCCACCACCTCCGGATTCATTGGGGGGCAAACGGTCAACCCAAGCTACGAGCAGGTGGTGTCGGGGCGCACCGGCCACACCGAAGCCGTGGAAATCGTTTATGATCCCGGCGTCGTCAGCTTCGAACAACTGCTCCAGGTGTTCTGGTTGAATATCGACCCCACCGTCAGCAACCGGCAGTTTTGTGACACCGGATCCCAGTACCGGACCGGCATTTTCTTTCACGACCAGGAACAGCAGCGTCTGGCCCAGGCGTCCTCCGAGGCCGTGGCCGAACGCTGGGGGTTCGACGTCAAAACCGAAATCGAGGCGGCTGGTCCTTTTTACCCCGCTGAGAAGTACCACCAGGACTACTACCTGAAGAACCCCATTCGCTATCGCTACTACCGCACGGGCTGCGGACGGGACCGCCGCCTTCGGCAGCTTTATGACGGGGCCGACCAGGCCTTTGAATTGTCCACGGCATCTTCCTGACCGACCCGGTTTCGCACCCTCCGGACCGGCACGCCGCAGGCATCAATGTGAGCCATCAGGCGCCGCCGGGACCGCGCGGCCAGTCCGGTCAGGCGGTGGCTGGCCCGGCGCTGTTCCGGGTATTCCAGCACCAGGAACGCCTCCTTCAGGCGGCCCCTCGGCCAGCGCTCCACGTGGTAAGCAGCCAGGGCCTGCTCCAGATCCAGGGGCACCTCGCCGTAACGCGGCCAGGTTCCCTTGCGAAAGGTCACCCGTTCCGGCGTCATGACAATGCGCTCCAGCAGCACGTCCGGCAGCCACAGCATCGCCAGCGCCAGAGCCGTGATGGCCATCAATCGCCGCTGCCCGTGAAATCGGAGGGCAATGGCGATCAGCCAGCACAGCAGGGCGCCGGCCAGCAACCAGGGTATGGGCCCGACGTTGATCTTCAATAACTGGCTGCAGCTTGCATCCACTACCGCATACGCGGCAAATACGGCGAAATCCGGCCAGGGCGGGCCCATCTTTTGGCCCTTGTGATTGAAGCCACTGCGGCGGGATCATAGTGGCAGGCCAGACGGAGCGTTTTCTTTTCAGTACCTACTCAGCCTATAAACTTGCTCGAAGACTGATTATTGGCGTGGTGGGTGGCACCATCACGCTGCTGGGGGTGGCATTGCTGGTGCTACCGGGTCCGGCATTCATTGTCCTGCCGCTTGGACTGGCCATCCTGGGAGTGGAATTCCTGTGGGCGCGTCGTCTGCTGCGCAAGGTGCGCGACAGTCTCAGCCGGAACAACCGTAATTCGACATCACCCTAATACGTGGTGGTCGTGGCCTTCCAGCGCCTTGACCGCCGTTTCCAGGTCCGTTTCTGCCACCAGGATGATGTCGGTGTCATAGGTTGACAACACAAAAATACTGACCGACGCGCGCTTCAACACATCGGATACCTGGGCCAGGATGCCGATCTCGGAAAAATCCAGCGGCCCCTGGATCTCCAGGGCCCGCCAGGGCTGCTGACTGCGTACCCCCGCCGGGACCCGCTCAGCTTCGCACACAATGGATAACTCGCTGGCGGTGCGCGTAACCGAGGTCCATCCCCCATCCGCCCATTTCGGCACCGCGCAACCAGGCTCCATCCGGCTGACCGCCAGCACTTCGGGCAATAGTCTGAAATTCAAGGTTTCGGTCGGTTGATCAGCGCCAGCACGATGATCACGGTCTCGGCCAGGACCAGGAAGGCTCCGACCCCCACCAGGGACCAGCTCAACACCGGATCCGATAGCAGGGAGCCGTCATTCTGGCCGGTCAGTCCCACCACACCCAACACCAGCATGATGGCACCGGCCGCCCCGATGGCCAGGGCTAGCGGCGGAAATGGTAAAGAATTGCTCATGGTGCAGCCTCTTTTTTCCGGGCATTTTATCCCAGATCAGGCCGATATCTGCCTGGCCCCACCAATATTGTCCAACACGTGACCCACCAGGTCGTCGGCGTGCAGCAGCCCCACCAGTTCCCGATTGTCCCGCGACCGCACCACCGGCATCCACTTGAAGCCCCGATCCCGCATGGTGCTGGCCGCGATAGAACACCGCTCACCGGCACAGGCCGCGGCGGGCTCTTCGGTCATGACATCCCCGACAGTGACGTGGATTCCCCGGGCCAGGCCGCTGATCAGGTCGGTCCTGGTCACCATGCCCACCAGGGTTTGCTGATCCAACACAAAAGCCAGCGGCTCATGACTCTGGCGCAGGGCCTGAAACGCCTGCAGCGCCGGCATCTGGGGATCCAGGCTGGCGGCCGGCGGCGGCCGCATCAATGCCTCGGCTCGACTGGCGTCAAGAATGTCCAGGGCCTGGGGTGCATCGTGCCAGAAAGGCTTGTGGGTCAGCATGGCCTTGTGCAGCATGCCTTCCACCGGTTTCAGGGCACCGGACATTCGCTCCAGAAAATCTTCTGCCAGGCTGATGGCCTCGGTGTTGCTGCGAGCCCGCAGAGCAAGCTGTTCTTCGGAAAAGCTGTCCAGGGTGTGCCGGCCGATCAGCTCGCCTTTGCCAATCACCGTCAATACCCGCTCCGCAGCCCCCGTTTGGACCAGCTCGCATTCGCCGCTTTCGATGGCGTACAACGACGGACCAACGGTCCGACTGTCAAGAATGGTCTCGCCCGCCGCAAAAAAATTCCGCGTCACCGGCTGCGTGCTGACTGTGCTGAAGGCACTCAGGTCCCTGGGAAAAACAAGTTCCCAGGCCCAATCGATGCCCACCTTGATCTTTTGCAGGAATGAAGGGAGCTTGACCAGGAACGCGCTCCGCCATAGCCAGAAGGCAAAAAACCCGGAAACCTTGATCCCAAACAGTTCCGCCACACCCTTGCGATTTCCGATTCCCGCAGCAACACCCACCGGCTTGAATCGAAACGGCAAGGTCGGCTGATCATGAATCCGGCGGGCAATATTGCGGGCCGCCTGCCGTCCCTGTCGCTCCGCAAACTGCGCCGTAGGCGGCGACACCTGGCCGTCCTGGGTATTCAGAACATGTGCACAGTCGCCTATGGCCCAAAGGCACTCCTGACCTTTGACGCGCATGTCCGGGCTGGTGAGGATGCGCCCCCTTTCCGTCGGCACACCCAGGCGTTGCACCAGCTCGCTGGCCGTATTGCCCACGGTGCAAACCACCGTCCCGCCAGCGACCATCTCGCCAGTGGTGAGTTTCACACCCTGGCGGGTGACCACCTCGGCCCGGCTTTCCAGTTCGAAGCTGACGCCGTTGCGCTGCATCCGATCCAGGGCAAAGCCCCGCAACCGGGAGGTCACCTCGGGCAGAATCTCGGCGCGGGAATGAACCAGGGTGACGCGAATATCGGACTCGGATACGTTGGGGTAATACTTCAGCGCATGCCGTGCCAGGTCATTGATTTCACCAGCGACTTCGACCCCGCTGAATCCACCGCCGATGACCACGAAGGATGTCAACCAGCGCCGCAGGTCCGGGTCCTCGGTCGCGTCAGCCTGCTCCAGCCGCTCCATGACCCTGAGGCGCATGGCAATGGCGTCCCCGATGGTCTTCAGCGGGAGCGCGTGACTGGCCATGCCCGGCACCCGACCCAGGTCGACCCGGTTGCCGACCGCCAGCACGAGGTGGTCAAACGTCATCGTGCCCGTGCCGCCGTCGAATCGCCGGAAAGTCACCTGGCGGCCTTCCAGGTCCACCTCGGTGACGGTTTCGGCGCGGCAGTGCACACCTTTCAGCATCTGCCGCAAAGGGCCGGTCACTGCCCGCGGGTTCAGAGACGAACCCGCCACATCGGCCAGCAGTGGGGTGAACACCATGTAGTTCACCTTGTTGAACATGACAATCCGGGCGTCAGGCAGTTCTCGACGCAGCACCCGGGCACACTTCACTCCAGCAAATCCCCCACCGACGATGACAATGCATGGCTGGTTCATGGACATGCGCCTGCGGTCCCCGTGATCCGGTTAGGGCTGGTCCGGTCGGAACCTGCGCTTCAGCCAGTAGTCCACGCTGAGGAACTTCCCGGCCCCCATGGCCCAGAGTGCCAGCAGCATCACAAAGTACGTGGCAGCCCATTCAATACCGTTTTTGTTCACCGTGATGCTGCCGGCTTCGGTGAGATAGCTGTAGTTGCCGTGACGCCGCAGGATGGAGCGGGCCCGGTCACGTCGCTCAACGCCCGCCTCAATCAGGTCGGTGCGCCACTCCCAGGGAGCCGTTAACTCTGTTTCAGGAGCCACGTGCCAGCCGTTCTCCCAGTGGGCGGTTCCGGCCGCCACCACCATGGTGAACATCAGGGGTATGGCAATCCAGCGAACCGCCACGCCCAGGATCAGGGCGATACCACCGAAAAACTCGGTTCCCCCGGCCAGGTACACCATCAGCTCGGGCGCCGGCAGCCCCATGCTGGCAAACCAGCCGGCGACACCTTCGACATTGGAGAGTTTGTTGCTGCCCGCCAGAATGAAGATCGGCGCCAGGTAGATTCGCAGAGCCGTGGGTGCCAGGAAATCCAGGTTTCTCAGGCCGTCCATCAGGTCCTGAAACTTGTTGAGTAGACCGATCATCATTTTCCCCTTGGGCATTAGTCAGTGTGGCTTGGCTAATTAGAAACGCCGGGGCGGCAATTTCTTTCACCCAGGGGAAAACGAAAAAAGGCGCCTTCGAGGAAAGCGCCCTAATTATTTGATTTTGCTACGTTTTAAACGCCCTGCCGCGTGGCCAGCATCTTCTTGATCTCAGCAATAGCCTTGGCGGGATTGAGACTCTTGGGACAGGTTTTCGCGCAGTTCATGATGGTATGGCAGCGGTACAGGCGGAACGGATCTTCCAGTTCGTCCAGCCGCTCTCCGGTAGCCTCGTCCCGGGAATCCACCAGCCAGCGATAGGACTGCAGCAGGATGGCCGGGCCGAGGTATCGGTCGCTGTTCCACCAGTAGCTCGGGCAGGAAGTCGAGCAGCAGGCGCACAGGATACACTCGTACAGTCCGTCCAGTTTTTCCCGGTCCTCCTTGGACTGCAGACGCTCCTTGTCCGCCGGTGCCACCGAACTGGTCTGGATCCACGGTTTGATGGAGGCATACTGGGCATAAAAATGCGTCATGTCCGGCACCAGGTCCTTGACCACCGGCATGTGCGGCAGCGGATAGACCTTGACGTCGCCTTTCACGTCGGCGATGGGCTTGGTGCAGGCCAGGGTATTGGTGCCGTCGATGTTCATGGCGCAGGACCCGCAGATGCCTTCACGGCAGGATCGGCGGAGCGTCAGCGTCGAATCGACCTCGTTTTTGATCTTCAGCAGCGCGTCCAGCACCATGGGACCGCAGTCGTCCATGTCGATCTCGTAGGTATCGGTGCGCGGGTTGTCCCCGGAGTCCGGGTCCCAGCGATAGATCTTGAAACGCTTGACGTTGCCGGCGCCGTTGGCCGCCTTGAACACCTTTCCCTGGGTGATCTTGGAGTTCTTTGGTAGCGTAAATTGAGCCATAGCCTTCAATAATCCTTTATCAGTAGGTGCGGGCCTTGGGAGCCACCACCTCAACGTCATCAGACATGGTAAACAAATGGACGGGCCGGTATCCAAATGTCGGTTTACCGGCAGGGTCCAGCCACACCAGGGTGTGTTTCATCCAGTTCTCATCATCCCGATCCGGGTGGTCCTCCTGGGCATGCGCACCGCGTGATTCCTTGCGGTTGTCGGCGCAGACCATGGTAGCCACCGCGCAGTGCAGCAGATTTTGCAGTTCCAGGGTTTCAATCAGGTCTGAGTTCCAGATCAAGGACCGGTCGTCGATCTTCACGTCGGCGAAAGAGTCGTGGACCTCGGCGATCTTCTCGACGCCCTCGGCCAGGGATTCATCGGTACGGAACACGGCCGCATTGGACTGCATGGTGGCCTGCATGTTGTCGCGGATTTCAGCGGTCGACAGGGAGCCGCTTGCATTGCGTATGCCGTCAAACCTCGCCAGCACTTTTTCCAGGGACGCCTTCGGCACGTCCGGGTGGGGCTGATCCGGGGACATGGTCTCGGCGCAGCGTTGCGCCACGGCGCGGCCGAATACGATCAGGTCCAGCAGCGAGTTGGAGCCCAGCCGGTTGGCGCCGTGGACCGACACCGAGGCCGCTTCCCCGATGGAAAACAGACCGGGAACAATGGCATCGGTATCGCCATTGGCGACACTGCGCACTTCGCCGTGATAGTTGGTGGGAATGCCGCCCATGTTGTAGTGCACCGTGGGCAGCACCGGAATCGGTTCCCGGGTCACGTCCACACCGGCGAAAATTTTCGCTGTCTCCGAGATCCCCGGCAGCCGTTCCTCGATGACATCGGCGCCCAGGTGATTGAGGTTGAGATGAACATGGTCTTTCTTCGGCCCAACCCCACGACCTTCACGGATCTCGATGGTCATGGAACGGCTGACCACGTCCCGGGACGCCAGGTCTTTGGCGTTGGGCGCGTAACGCTCCATGAATCGCTCGCCGTCGGAGTTGGTCAGAAAACCACCCTCACCCCGGACACCCTCGGTGATCAGCACGCCGGCGCCGTACACGCCGGTGGGGTGGAACTGGACAAATTCCATGTCCTCCAGCGGCAGGCCGGCTCGCACCACCATGCCGTTGCCGTCGCCGGTGCAGGTGTGGGCCGAGGTCGCGGAGAAGTAAGCGCGTCCGTAGCCGCCGGTGGCCAGGATCACGGCGTGACTGCGAAAAAGGTGCATCTGGCCGGTATTCATCTCCAGCGCCAGCACGCCACGGCAGGCGCCGTCTTCGTCCATGATCAGGTCAATGGCGAAAAACTCGATAAAGAACTGGGCGTCGTGTTTCAACGCCTGCTGGTACAGGGTATGCAGAATGGCGTGGCCGGTGCGGTCCGCCGCAGCACAGGTCCGCTGGGCCGTACCCTGTCCGAAGTGTGTGGTCATGCCACCGAACGGCCGCTGGTAGATGCGGCCATCTTCAGTCCGGGAAAAGGGCACGCCGAAATGCTCCAGCTCGATCACCGACGGAATGGCCTCGCGGCACATGTATTCGATGGCGTCCTGGTCACCCAGCCAGTCGGAACCCTTGATGGTGTCGTACATGTGCCAGCGCCAGTCGTCTTCTCCCATGTTGGCCAGGGCTGCGCTCATGCCGCCCTGGGCCGCAACGGTGTGGCTGCGGGTGGGAAACACCTTGGTCACGCAGGCGGTCTTCAGGCCGGTGGCCGCCAGGCCCATGGTGGCCCGCAGACCGGCGCCGCCGGCACCAACCACCACCGTGTCGTAACGATGTTCAATCAGCGGATAGCTCTCGCTCATTGGGATCCTCCTAATACCACCCGAGCAATGGAAAGTACGGCCACGATCATCCCTAGAATGGCCGCGAACTTGATCAGAATATGCAGCGTGATTTCAGCCCAGGGTACGTGGACATAATCCTCCACGACCACCTGCAGCCCCAGCTGCGCGTGGTGCAGCATGGCCAGCACCCAGGCGATCAGCAGTGCCGCATGCCAGGGATCAGCCACCCAGGCCCGCACCGTGCTGAACTCGGCACCCGCCAGGGCGTACAGCCCGAACACCACCCACAGGGTGAGCGGAACCAGCGCAATGGCCGTCAGCCTCTGCATCCACCAGTGGTGCACCCCGGACTTGGCGGAGCCCCGCCCGATCACCTTGGCCAGGGGATGAACCAGGTTCATGCGCCACCTCCAAAGATCATCCAGGCGGTAAACGCCGTGGTAATGACGGAAAACGCCACGACCAGCCAGCCGGTCTGGTACGCCGACTTGATCTCCAGCCCCCAGCCCGCATCCCACAACAGGTGCCGTACGCCGTTGGCCAGGTGGTAGAAGGTTGAAAACACCACCCCCAGCAGCACCAGGCGCCCGAACCAGGAGCTGACCAGCCCCTGGGCCGACTCAAAGGCAGCAGCCCCCTGTGACAGGGAGTACAGCCAGTAAACGACAAACAGTGCGCCCACCGACAGCACCACGCCGGTGCCGCGGTGGAGTATGGATGTCATGGACGTTAGCTGCGGCTTGTAGACCTGCAGATGGGGCGATAACGGTCGCTCGTTCATTGATTCTCCGTGCAATATTCGAACTAAATCAGACAGACCTTCTGGCTGAGTTCCTCGATCAGGACCTTGACGTTTTCCGAGTAATCCACCGGCGCGTCGATGAGGTCTACACCCGGTGTATTGAGGCATTGCTCGAGCATCGGCTGGAAGTCCTCGGTTTTTTCCACCCGGTGTCCGCGGGCACCGTACGACTCGGCATACTTGACAAAATCCGGGTTGCCGATATCCAGGCCATAGTCGGCAAAGCCGCCGTGAGCCTGTTTCCACTTGATCATGCCGTAGCCGTCGTCGCGCAGGATCAGCACCACCAGGTTCATGTTATAGCGAACCGCCGTTTCCATTTCCTGGCTGTTCATCATGAATCCGCCATCGCCGCAGATGGCCATGACTTTGCGGTCCGGGTGCAGCATGGAAGCCATCATGGCGGAAGGCAGGCCGGCGCCCATGGTCGCCAGCGCGTTATCCAGCAGCACGGTGTTGGGCTCGTAGGCCCGATAGTTGCGTGCGAACCAGATCTTGTACATGCCGTTGTCCAGGGCAATGATGCCGTCCTGTGGCATGGCACGACGCACATCGGCCACGATGCGCTGGGGCTTCATTGGAAAACCCGGATCGTCGGCCCCGTCAGAAATTGCCGACAGTACTTCGTCGCGAATCCGCATGAAGTAGTCCAGGTCCCACTCCGGGTTCTTCTCCAGCTGGGCAGTAATACCCGTCATGGTGGTGGCAATATCTCCTACCACTTCCAGCTGGGGAAAATAGACTTCGTCGACTTCGGCCGAGTTGAAATTGATGTGCAAAACCTGTTTGCCGCCTTCTTCCATGAAAAACGGCGGCTTCTCGATGACGTCGTGCCCTACATTAATGACCAGGTCGGCGCGATCAATGGCGCAATGTACGTAGTCACCGTCGGACAGCGCGGCCGTGCCGATATACAGCGGGTCATACTCACTCATGACCCCCTTACCCATCTGAGTGTTGAAGAACGGAATGCCGGTCTTTTCGCCGAAGTCATGCAGGGCATTCTGGATGCGTTTGCGATTGGCGCCGGCGCCCACCAGCAGCAGCGGGCGTTTGGCCTGGTGGATCATCTTGACGGCCTGGCGGACGCACTTGGGATCCGGGGCCGGATGGCGTGGCCGGTTGACCGGGTAAATGAACTGGGTGTCGCAGTATTCGTGGGCGATGTCTTCCGGCAGCTCCAGGTTGACAGCGCCCGGGCGCTCTTCCTCCGCCAGGCGGAATGCCTCCCGCACAAGGCTGGGGATGGTATTGCCGTTGACGATCTGCTTGGCGTATTTCGTCAGCGGCACGAACATCGGCACTGTTTCCACAATCTGAAAGCGTCCTTGCTTCGATTTTTTCACCGGCTTCTGGCCGGTGATCATCATCATGGGCATTGCGCCCAGCTGGGCGTATGCGGCAGCCGTAACAAAATTGGTCGCACCCGGCCCGAGAGTGGCCAGGCAAACGCCGGTGTGTCCAGTCAACCGTCCATAGGTGGCGGCCATGAAACCGGCACCCTGCTCGTGGCGCGTCAGGATAAGACGAACACTCGATTGGCGCAGGGATTCGAGCAAATCGAGGTTTTCCTCACCGGGCACTCCAAATATGTATTCGACACCCTCGTTTTCAAGGGCCTTCACGAACAGGTCTGAAGCTTTGATCTGACCGTCTTTGAGTTGCGGCTGAAGACCGCCGGAGGATGACTGGGACATGATGGACTCCTGCTGAAAAACCTGACCGGCCCTGGCAGGACTGCCGGGCTGGACCACCAGCACGCCACCCAAACCTGGCTCCCCTGGCCTGACTCATTCGCTCAGGCAAAAACGCCGACTGAGTATAACTCAAGCGATAGCGCGCATGGTCGATATAGAACACTGATATTCCCGGGTCAGAATGAAATAGTGCAAAAATATCTGACGGCCATCTGTTGTGTTGCCGCCGCAGGGACGGCACAGGGCACGGCAGCCAGTTCCGAGCTCGCGGGTCTTTCCTTGACATCCCTGGCACTGGGTGCCCTGCTGGGCGCCCTGCTGGCCCTGTGCGCCGGCCTGATCTGGCGCTGGAGCAGCGCCCGGCCGCAGTTCGGCAGCACAGCAAGGGAGCAGATCCGGCTGAAACATGCCTTGTGGGGCAGCGGTGACGAGTTGTGGGACTGGGACGTCGAATCCGGAGAAATCCACCGGCACAATACGCTGCCCATGGTCTGCGGCGACAACCGGGCGTCCGAGCGCATCGAAGACTCCCTGGCCCGCATCCATCCCGATGACGTGTGCCAGGTGCGGGACAACCTGGACGCCCACCTGGAGGGAGAAACCCCCTACTTCGAAGCCCATTACCGCATGCGCTCCAAGGACGGACCGTGGATCTGGATTCTTGATCGGGCCAAGGTGGTGGAGTACTCCGGTGAAGGCAAACCCGTTCGCCTCACCGGCACCCTGCGCAACATCAGCGCCATCAAGAACACCGAAGACCAGCTCAAGCTCATCGCCACGGCATTTCAGAACACGTCAGACGGCGTGGTTATCGCCGACCACCAGGGCTACATACTGGCGGTCAACCAGGCGTTCACCGAGATCACCGGCTACGACGCCGACGAGGTGATCGGTGAGCAGTACATTTTCCGCGGGGGTCCGGGGCGTCCCAGCGAACAGGAGGAGGATGCCATCTGGGACCGGGTGATGGAGTCCCTCATGACCACCGGCCAGTGGCGGGGGGAAATCTCAGAGCGGACCAAAGGCAACCCCTTGCGCAAGCCGCTGTCGGTGCGGGTCAACGCCGTCATGGATGACAATGACGTAGCCAGCCATTACATCGGCGTGTTTTCAGACATCACCTTCCGCAAGCAGACCGAGGAAAACCTCAAGCGCCTGGCAAACCATGACACCCTGACCGGCCTGCCCAACCGCTCACTGTTCAACGACCGCCTGAGCAAGGCCCTGGCCCGTGCACGGCGCCGCAGTTCGCTGGTGGCCCTGCTGTTCATGGACCTGGACCGGTTCAAGAATGTCAACGACTCCCTCGGCCACGCCATGGGCGATCTGCTGCTGAAAGAGGTAAGTCGGCGCCTGCAGACCTGCCTGCGCGAGGAAGACACCATAGCCAGGCTCGGCGGTGACGAATTCACCATCGTCCTGGAGGGCATTCACAAGCCCAAGGACGTGATTCCGGTGGCGAAGAAGATCGGCAAGGCGGTGGGGGCTGTCTACGATCTGGACGGCTACGAAGCCAACGTCACTCCCAGCGTCGGCATCAGCATCTACCCCAACGACGGCGAGGACGCGGACACCCTGGTCAAGAATGCCGACACCGCCATGTATCACGCCAAACGGCAGGGCCGAAACAACCACCAGTTTTTTGACCGCATGATGAACGCCGAGGTAACCGAGCGCCTGGACCTGGAAAACAAGATGCGGCTGGCCATGCAGAACAGGGAATTTGCCGTCTACTACCAACCCAAGGTGGATCTCCGCAGCGGCCGCATTGCCGGTGCCGAAGCGCTGATGCGCTGGTACCACGAAGAACATGGCTGGATCTCCCCGCTCAAGTTCATCGCCATCGCCGAGGAAACCGGCCTGATCCGGCCACTGGGGGAATGGGTGCTGGAACAGTCCTGCAGGCAGGCCGCAAACTGGCTCGCAGCGGGATACGAAAACTGCCATGTGTCGGTCAACCTGTCACCGCGGCAGTTCCAGAGTGCAACCCTGGTGGAACGGGTGTCAGACGTTCTGAGCACTACCGGGCTGCCCCCGGCCTACCTGGAACTGGAAATTACCGAAACCACACTGGTCGATAACCTGGACCACACGGCGGACTCGCTCAATCGCCTCCGAGACCTGGGTGTGCGGCTGTCCCTGGACGATTTTGGCACCGGGTATTCCTCACTCACGTATCTGAAGCGATTCCCGCTGCACCGACTCAAGATCGATCAGTCGTTTGTGCGGGACGTCATGGAAGACGCTGACGACGCCCGCATCGTCTCGGCGATAGTCTCCCTGGCCCACAACCTGGGCATCTCTGTGGTGGCGGAGGGCGTGGAGTCGGAAGAACAGCTCCAGTTTCTCCGCGACCTGGACTGTGACGAGGTCCAGGGTTACCTCATGAGCCCCCCGGTAGATTCAGACAAAATGACCGCCCTGCTGCAGGAAGAGTCACTGCAGGCCGCACAGGGAGACAGCAATTCGCCATCGGTATTCAGCCAGGTCCTCCAGCGAACCGCAGTCACGGCGCCTGCTGCGTCCACCGCCAGGTTGCCCCACGGAGATTGACCCGGCCTATGCGCGGGTGATTTACTGCCGACGACGTTGTTTCAGCAGGTTTACACCTCATCCATGGGAGTTGCCGAATCCAATGATTCCGAGCTCGTAACCGGCGGCTGGCCGGCAGCTTTGCTGCATGCCGGCCGAGCGGTTCTGGTCGGACTGGCGTTCCCAGCTCTGGCACTGGCCGATATTCCAGACCGGGAGGCGGGGAGCGGCAGCGCCCTGGACGACCTGCTGCACCTGGCCAAGGCGCATCCCCAGGTCATCTTCTTTGCCATGGTCGCGCTGGTTGCGATTGCCGCCCTGGGTTACTTCGTGCGAGCCCGGCTGGTCCAGCGCGACCAGGCGTTGAGCGAGGCCGAGGTGCAGATGCACAAGCTGCTGGTCAACTCGCCGGAAGCCATGGTGGTGCTGGACGAGGCCACCGGCAAGCTGGTGCTGGTCAACGACAGGGCCTGCGAAATGTTCCAGTACTCTCACCAGCAGATGATGAAACTGGGTGTGGAGGACATCACGCCACCCCAGCAGCCGGACGGCAGATCCTCTCCCGAGCAGATTCGATACTGGGTGGACAAGGCGCTGGATGGCGAAACCCCGGTGTTTGAGTGGATGCACCAGAATCGGCACGGTGACCAGATTCCCTGTGAAGTCCGCCTGGTCGCAGTGGACGTGGGCAAGCGGCGCCTGGTCCGGGGCAGCCTGGTGGATATCTCCCGCCGGCAGCGCGCCGAAGAGGCACTGCGCCGCAGTGAAGAGCGCTATCGGGGCGTGGTCGAAACACAGCAGGAACTGCTCATGCGGTGGACCCCGGACGGCACCCGCACCTTTGTCAACCAGGCATTCTGCCGGTTTTTCAATCTCAGCCCGGAACATGCCATCGGCTCCAACTTTATCGATGAAATCCGCACCGAAGAAAACCGCCTGCTGATGGAGGAAAACCTGCGGCACTACACGCCGGCGTCTCCCAGCCGAACTTACCGGGTACGCATACCCCGGGACCACGATTTCATCCACATGGAATGGACTGACCAGGCCATGTTTGACGACCGGGGCAAACTGGTGGAGATCCAGTCGGTCGGGCGGGACATCACCGAGCAGAGAGCCGCAGAGATTGAAACCGAGACTGCCTGGTCCCTGCTGACGGCGGCAGTCGAGAACACACCGGCCGGCATCATCATCGCCGACGCGCCTGACTTGCGAATCCGCATGGCCAATTCGGCCATCATGAAAGCCTGTGGTGGCCCGATTCCAGAGGCCGAGCCGCTGGAGGACGGGGCCCTGCTCTTCCCCGACGGACGGCCGGTCCCGTTTCAGCACCGTCCCCTCGTCCGCGCCGTGCACCGCGGCGAGACCGTTATCGACGAGGAGTACCTTTTCCGCCGCCCTGACGGCGAGGAGCGATGGCTGCTGACCAGCGCGTCTCCCATCATGGATTCCAAGGGGAATATCATCGCCGGCGTGGCGGTATCGCCGGACATTACCGAGCGCAAGACCACCGAACTGGCAATGCGGGCCCTGGTGGAGTCCCTGGCCGAGGTCACCGGCCAGCAGTTCTTCGACCGCCTGGTCACCGAACTGGGCCGAAACCTGGGCGTGGATATCGTATTCGCAGGGGAACTGGTTCACGCCACCGACCGGGTCAAGATCCTGTCGCTGGCCATTGACGGCGTCGTGTCTTTTGTGGGGGAAGAGTACGATGTCGCCGGGTCACCCACCGAGGCCGTCACCAACCAGAAAGTCTGCGTCATCAGCGACCACGTCAGCACCATGTTCCCTGATGATCCGCATCTAAATGAGTACAACATCAAGGGTTACGTGGGCGTGCCGCTGTTTGACCGTAACCAGAACCTGATCGGCGTGCTGGCGGCCATGTCCCGCCGCCCCATCGACGGCGCCGAGTTCAAACCGGAGATCCTGGAACTGTTCGGGGCACGGGCCGCCACCGAGCTGGAACGCGCGCGGGCCGCCGAGGCGCTGATGCAGAGCGAGGAACGGTTTCGTACAGCCTTTGACGAAGCGCCAATTGGCTCATTGCTGGTCGGCCGTGACGGCCGCATCCGCCGGGTCAACGACAACCTGTGTGCCATCACCCGGCAAACGCCGGACGAGTTGAGCACCATGCGCCTGCGGGAACTGGTTCATCCAGATGACCTGGGCAGCATCCTGAGCGGTAAGGCCCGACTGTTGTCCGGCGATATGGAGAAGGACTTTGGCGAGCGCCGAATTCTCCGAAAGGACGGCACCTATGTATGGGTCAACTACTCCGTGCGCATGATGAACGACCCATCGGGTGAACCGATTTTCCTGATCATGATGGAGGACATTTCCCAGCGCAAGCGCGCCGAGGAAGTGCTGCGTACCAGCACTGAACTCCAGCGCATGGTGGTGGAAATGTCGACCCGGTTCATCGGAGCCGCCACCGACGAAATGGACGTCGAGGTGGAGAGCGCCCTGCAGCGCGTGGGTGCGTTCCTGGGCGTGGACCGGGTCACGCTGTATCGTCAGGACGACCAGGCAACGGCAAAGGTCACCCACAGATGGTGGGCCAAAGACCTGGACCCGCTGCCGGACGTGATTCCCCTGGACCGGGTACCGGTAATCGGACGGCGGGCACTGCGCGGCAACGTTGTCAGCCTGGGAAGCGTGTCCGATCTGCCACAGGGGGCCGAGCGGGAACGGGAATTGTTCGAGCGGCTCGGCATCAAGGCGTGGATCGTTGTTCCACTGCTGGTGGGCAAATCGACGCCCGGACTGATGACTATCAGCACCACTCGAGAAGAGCGCAGCTGGCCGGATCACCTGATCCAGTGGCTTCGGGTATTCGGCGAGATGGTAGCCACGGTGCTGGCGAGGAAAGAAGCCGAGGACACGGTTCTGTCCAGCACCGAGCTGCAGCGCATCACGGTAAAACTGTCGTCTTCGTTCCTGGGCGAATCGGTGGACCATCTGGACGCCGCCATCGATGACGCCTTGCTGCAGCTGGCGGAGTTCATGGGGGTCGGCCGTTGCGGGCTGGCCGCGCTCCACGGGAGCACCATGCAGCGACTGAATATCGGCACCGTGGACGGGAGCCGGGGAGCCAGGTTGGTGGCACTGCCTGATGATCTGGCAGCCAGCCTGATGGAGGGCTCGATCTTCCAGCTGAACAATGTGGAAGAGCTGAAGCCGGAACACCAGGAAATTCGTGGCATCCTCAGCGAACTGGGAATCAAGTCCTGGCTGGCGATACCCGTGCGCATTGCTGACGGGAACTGGGGTGTCATGACGCTGAGCCAAAGGGAACAGGTCAAGGCCTGGCCGGTACATCTGCTGGACGGCCTGAGGGTTTTTGGTGAAATGCTGGCCACCGTGCGGGCCAGGCTGACCGCGGAACAAGCGGTCAGAACCACCGCTGACCTCCAGAACATGCTGGTGGAACGATCCTCGCGGTTCATTGCGGTACCGGCGGAACAGGCCCCGGACGAGTTGAAAAAGACCCTCAAGGCCGTCAGTGACTACCTGGGGGTAGACCGGATCACGTTTTTCCAGGTCCGGGAAGACAACCTGATTGACGTGATCCACCAATGGGGCAGACACGGGGTCAACCCGGTGCCCTCCGGTCAGCGGCTGGCGCCCCTGGCGGGCGCTGCTGCCCGCGAGGGCCGCGTATTCAAGGTTGAGCGGGTCGAGGACCTGCCGCCGGAAGCCAGCGAGGAACGCCGGATCCTGACCCTGCATGAGGTGAAATCCTGGCTGGTCGCGCCCGTGAATGTTTCCGGCCGCGGCCTGTTTGTAATGTCCGTGGCCAGCCTGGACCATCACCGCGACTGGCCCGACTACGTGGTGCAGTGGTTGCGGGTGTTCGGAGAAATGATCTTCAACGTCATTGCGCGCAAGGACGCTGAACAGGTGCTGCGGGCGTCGTCAGAACTGGAGCAGATCATCGCCGAGTCGTCGGCTGTATTCGTGGCCGCCAAGCCGGGGGCCCTGGACCGGGAAATCCAGGCGTCCATCGCCCGGATCCGCGAGTTTCTGGCCATAGACCACGCTGGACTGTACGAGCGCCAGGACGGAATCATTCATGAGCGGTGCTGTGACTGTGCAGATCCCGGCAACTGCATCGAAGAGGAAGCGCTGGCAGAGCTCGAATTCACCGCCGGTCCCGGACCGGGCGGGCTGAAAATTTCCGACAAAGGGCAATACTCCGGTTTGTCTCCCGCTGACCAGGAGTCATTCCGGCAGATGGGCGTATCCGCCTGGCTCGGGCTGCCGGTCCGGATCGGCCTGGAGCGACAGGCCGAACTGGTTTGCATCAACCGGGAGCCGCGGGCCTGGCGGGACCATGAAATCCAGGCCTTGCGGGTGTTTGGCGACATGCTGGGTGGTGTACTGGCCCGAGCCGCCACGGAACAGACGCTGCGGCGCACCTCTGCTCTGCAGCAGCTCCTGGTTGAATTTTCGGCCAGATTCATGCAAGTGGACGCTGCCGGTACTGATGCCGCCATCGAGCAGGTATTTCAACGGATCGGCGATCACCTGGACATCGACCGCGTGACGCACTACTCGGTCAATAACGGCATCCTGACCGTTCGGCACGCCTGGTGCCGTGACACGGTGACCCCTATTCCAAAAGACCTGGTGGTCACCCAGGTCGGCGAGTTGACTCCTCTGGTAGACAACCAGGAAATCGTCCGCCTGGAGCATCTCAACCCCGAGCAGTACGCTCCCGAGATGGCTTACCTGCTGCCAAAATCCCTGCTGGCGGTACCGATTTCAACCCGGGGCGACTTCACTGGGTGCCTGTCGCTGAGTTCAGTGACCCACGCAACCCGGTGGCCGGAACATCTGGTCCAGTGGCACCGGGTGCTCGCGGATATACTGGGCACCGTGCTGGCGCGGCGTGAGAGCGAGGAAAAGCTGACGTTTACCGCGTCCCTCCAGGAAAAACTGGTCGAGTTTTCCGCCCGGTTTATCCGAGCCCACCCCGGGCAGGTCGATCGCGAGATCAACAGTGCATTGGCCATCCTGGGAGAGTTCATTGAGGTTGATCGTCTGACCCTGTACACGATGAGCGAGACAGACGCACAAGCCTCACATGCATGGCACAGAGCATCGGCAATGCCGGCTCCCCAGTTCCTCTCGTTCTCACAGGTATCCCATTTTGGTCCCAAGGTTCTCGCCGGGGAAACCGTCAAGTTCTCGAGCGTCAGCGAGCTTCCGGAGATTGCTGCTGGTGAGAGGGAGGCCTTCGGCAGGATCAAGACCAAGTCCTGGATCGTCATTCCGGTTGCGATCAGGGAAAAGCTGGTGGGCTGCTTTTCAGTGGCCACCCAGCATGATGAAAGGCAGTGGCCGGAATACCTGGTGCAGTGGCTGCGGGTGTTTGGCGAATTGCTTTCCGGGGTGCTGGCCCGGCAGCATGCCGAAGAAGAGTTGCTGGCCTCCCAGGACCGACTGCGTGCCCTGGCTACTCAGCTAACCCGGGTGGAAGAACAGGAACGCCGTCGGATTGCCACCTTCCTGCACGATCAGATCAGTCAGGCGCTGGCTGTGCTGCGCATGCGTTTCGGACTGCTCCAGCAGATTGTATCGGGTGAAAACGCCGTAGAGATGATCCGCGAAATCCGGGATCTGATCGAGGAGACTATCGACGATACCCAGACGCTGACCTTCGAGCTCAGCCCCCCGGTTCTGCACGAACTGGGATTGTGGGCAGCTATCGAATGGGTCGGTGAAAGTGTCTGCGGCCAGAACGGACTGGCGCTGCACATGCCGAAAGAACCTTTTGCTACAACCATCGACCCGGACATCGCTGCACTGATCTATCGATCGGTTCGCGAACTGCTGACCAACATTGTCAAACATGCACAGGCCCAAGACGTTAAGATAAGCTATCGACACGGTGACGAAGGGTTGTCCATCACGGTGGAAGACAACGGTGCAGGCTTTGACACGTCCCTGCTGGACCCAAACCGAGATCTGACCCGGTTCGGCCTGTTCAGCATCCGCGAACGTTTGGGACACATCGGAGGCAGGTTTAAGGTCGAATCACGCCCGGGGCGCGGAACCCGTGTCACCCTGTTGGCCCCGCTGCACAATAGCGTGACCGAAGAATCGTCCGAGGCCCCCGTCTCATGAAAACCAGAATCCTGCTGACCGACGACCACGAGATCATGCGCAAGGGGCTCCGCTCCCTGCTCGAGCGGGAATCGGATTTCGAAGTCATCGGCGAGGCATCCAACGGCCGGGACGCCATCCGCCTGGCGCGAGAGCTTGAACCGGACATCATGGTCATGGATGTCGGCATGCCGGACGTCAACGGCATGGAGGCCACCAGTCGCATCATGGCGAAAATGCCGGACATGCGAATCGTGGCCCTTTCGATGCACTCAGACAAACGATTTGTCACCGGCATGCTGACCGCGGGCGCCTACGGTTATGTGCTGAAGTCCGAAGCAGTGGAGGAGCTGGTGGGGGCCATCCGCGCGGTCCAGACCGGCCGGGTATACACCAGCCCCAGGGTTACCGACGTGGTGATGCAGGATTACGTCAACAAGCTGACCACCCCCCAGGGCGACGGAGAGTCGCCGCTGACGCCGCGGGAGAGCGAGGTGCTGGGTTTGCTGGCCGGGGGCGCCAGCACCCGGCAAATCTCCGAGCAGCTGCACCTCAGTGTCAACACCGTCGATACACACAAGCGCCGTATCCAGCAAAAACTCGACCTGCATTCCGTGGCCGAACTGACCAAGTACGCCATTCGACACGGGCTGACACAGCTGGACGAATAGCACCACGCCCCGTCACGGAATCCGTGCCTTTGTCACGGAATTTGTGACGACCATTCCACATTTCCGTGATTTCATAATCACCCCATCCGGTCTGGTACGGACCATCCGGGCCGGCAATACTGACGGGGTCGATCACGGACGTGAAGGGAATCATGCAATCCTCCCTGCCCATCAAGATTCTGCTGGCAGAGCCCGATCCGGGCAAACGCCGGTTCCTGGCCGATCTCCTGGCCAGGGGCACGGAGTGCTGGATCGTGGGCGAATCGGACAATGCCGCTGACCTGCAGGGGCGAGCCGGCAGCCTGCGTCCCAACGTAGTTGTGGTTAGCGTTGACCTGTTTGAACAACACGATTCGCCGGACCTGATCGCCGATCTCAGCCAGCTCTCCGGAGTGGAAGTGATCGTGATTTCCTCATGGAATGACCACCGCGACGTGGAAGCTGCCCTGAAGAAGGGTGCCCTGGGCTACCTGCTCGAGATGGATGCGGGCACCGAGCTGCTGGCTGCAGTACGTGAAGTCACTGCAGGGGAAGTCTATATCAGCTCCGGTGTCGTGGGGCTGTGGCAGGGCGCCGCAGGCGCCTGATCTGACGACCCTGCCGTCGACCGGGGTCCCGGTCCACGGCAACCCGAGTCACGGATTCCGTGACACGAACCACCCATTTCCCTCACATAATTTTCACAGTTCACGCGATGTTCGGGAGTTTTTTCGGGTGGCAGAATGGCAGCCAACCTGGGGGATACAGCCGGCACATGTGTCGGAGGCAAACGCAAGGTTCAAGGGACAAGAATAATGGGGCAAAACACAGTATTGATCTTCGACGACCGCGAATCCAGGGCTCAAGGATTCGCCACCACCGCCCAGGCGGCCGGGTACGACGCGTCCATCTACCAACTGTCGGTAACCGACCTGTCTGAGCTGGATGACGGCGACTCCGAGCCCCGGATCATCCTGCTGGCCAGCAATGACGACGGTGTCTGCGCCGACCTGGAAAACCGGCTCAACTCCGCGTTTCCCGATGCTGACCTTATTCATATCGGGGAAGGCGGGAACGCGCCGGAAGACCTGCAGTCCCTGCTCAGCGAACGCGAACAGGCCAGCAACAGCGCCAGTGCCGGTGACCAGAGCCGGGTCATGCGCGCATTGAATCACGCCATCGAGAGCGTCGCGCGCTCCAACGTGACGGTTCTGATTACCGGCGAAACCGGCAGCGGTAAAGAGGTTGTCGCGCGCAGGATTCACGCACTGTCTCCCCGCAGGGACAAGCCCTTCGTCGCAGTCAACTGCGCAGCAATACCATCGGAACTCCTGGAGAGCGAGCTGTTTGGCCACGAAAAAGGCGCGTTCACCGGCGCATTGAGGCATCGTATAGGCCGATTCGAACGAGCTAATGGGGGCACGCTGTTTCTGGATGAAATTGGCGATATGCCAAAGAACATGCAGGTCAAATTATTGCGCGCTCTCCAGGACCGGGTGGTTGAGCGCGTGGGTGGTACCCGAGAGATTCCCGTGGACATTCGTGTCATCGCCGCAACTCACCAGGACCTGAAAGCAGCTACCCGTAAGGGTGAATTCAGGGAAGACCTTTACTACCGGCTGAACGTGTTCCCGGTCGAGGTGCCGGCCTTGCGGCAGCGCCCGGAGGACCTGCAGCCGCTGTCCAAGACGCTGATCAACCGCATGCGGTCCGAAGGACGACCGGGCGTGACCCTGGCCGACGATGCCATCGCCGTCCTGCAGCAATACGCCTGGCCCGGCAACGTTCGCGAACTGAGCAACCTGCTGGAACAGCTGTCCGTGCTGTATCCCAACCAGGTCGTCGGCAGGGATGAGCTCCCGGGCTGGCTGAGTGGAACCTGCCGCCCCAAGGCCCAGCAGAGGGATTATGAGCCCATGCAGATCCTGCTGGAGCGGAACAACGCGCCAGCCCAGTCTGACAGCCCGGTGCTGACCGATGCCGGCGTCAACCTGGCCAACTACCTGCGCAAGCAGGAAGCCGCCCTGATTACCCAGGCCCTGGACCGCACCAACGGTGTCGTAGCCAGAGCCGCGGACCTGCTCAGCCTGCGCCGCACCACCCTGGTGGAAAAGATGCGCAAGCTCGGTATCGATCGTTTCACGGCCGCCAACGATGGCAACGGCGCACAGCAGCGCTCAGCCAGCAACTGACCCCTCTGATCAACGGTTTTCCTAGCCCGCGTATTGCCAACTCCCCACCCCTCCCAAACCTTGCGGTACGCGGGCTAGAATTTTTTTCAGCCCTTTGACGGGCACTCAGAGTCAGGCTAAATGCGGGGTTAGACCCGGCGCGCCAGGATCAGCGCATAGGGATAGTCCTGGCTGACGAATCGGGTGACCTCCTCCAGCCCCGAGTCTGCCAGGGTTTCCGCCAGCCGGTCGGCGCGGAACTTGCGGCTGATCTCGGTGCGCAGGGTTTCACCGGCATCAAACCGAACCTTCATGCCGATCTCCTTGAGCAGCACGTTCTGGTCGGATCGGGCCACCAGATGCATTTCCACCCGTTCGAGTTCGGTGTCGAAAAAGGCGTGATGGTCGAACTGGTCAGGCTCGAAGTTGCCGTCCAGGGCGCGATTGATGACCCGCAGCATGTTCTTGTTGAACGCCTCGGTAATACCGGCGCGGTCATTGTAGGCCGCCTCGATGGTCTCGACCGGCTTGACCAGGTCAGCACCGAGCAGGAGAAAGTCACCCGGAAACAGCCAGCCGGCCACCTGGTCCAGGAAGTGCTGTGACTCGGTTCGCGAGAAGTTGCCGATCGTGCTGCCCAGGAACAGCCCCAGGGTAACGCCGTTGAGGTGCGGCAGATTGCCCAGTCCCAGGGAGTAGTCACCCATGAGACCGTGAACGTGGATGTCCGGGTATTCGCGCCCAAGCGCCACGGCAACCTCGCCCAGCATTTCTTCACTGACGTCGAAAGGCCAGTAGGTACGCTGGGGAACGTCGGTCCAGGCATCCAGCAGCAGGCGTGTCTTGCGTGACGTGCCGCTGCCGAACTCCAGCACGTGGGCCGGTCGGCACAGGTGCATGATCCGGGCAGAATGGGCCGTCAGCAGGTCAAACTCGGTACGGGTCAGGTAGTACTCCGGCGTGTCACAGATCTGATCAAACAGCTGTGATCCGGTTTCGTCGTAAAAGTACTTGGGAGGAAGTTCCTTGGGGCTGGCGGTCAGGCCGCGGCGAACCTCTTCTCCCATTCCCGGTGCCACGACAGACGCGAGAATACGGGAGATTTCATAGCCTGGGCCCTGCATGGTTACTCCTGCCGGCCGCGGGGCCGGGTTCATTGAGAACGCCAGACCGTCAACCCAGGCCGGCGCGGCCCTGGGATGCTTTCTTCTTGACGATCAGCATGGCCATTTCCAGGGACTGCTCGTAGTTCAGCCTCGGGTCCACGGTGGATTTGTAGGCCCGGCGCAGATCGTCGTCGGTCAGATCCCGGGCGCCGCCGGTGCACTCCGTGACATTTTCCCCGGTCAGTTCCAGGTGAACCCCGCCGAGGCGGGATCCCATCCCGGCGTGCACGTCAAAGGCCGTCTCAAGTTCCCGGGTAATGTTGCCGAAGCGCCGGGTCTTGACACCGCTGCTGGCCGACTCCGTGTTGCCGTGCATTGGATCGCACACCCACAGTGGCTGGCGCTGCATCCGCTGTACGCACTCGATGAGCGGCGGCAGGCCGGATTCAACATTGTCAGCACCCATGCGGTGAATCAGCACTATTCTTCCGGGTTCATTGTTCGGGTCGATGATATCCAGCAGCTCTGTCAGCCACTCCTGGGTCATGGCCGGCCCCAGCTTGATACCGATGGGGTTACGGATGCCCCGGCAGAATTCAACGTGGGCACCGTCCACTGCCGCGGTCCTCATGCCAATCCAGGGGAGATGGGTTGACAGATCAAACCAGCCCCACTGTCGCGGCACCTGCCGGGTCTGCGCCTGCTCCGAGTGCAGGTGCAAAGCTTCATGGGACGTGAAAAAGTCCACCCGCTTCAGCGCTCCCACCTGGCGGCCGGCCAGGGTCTCGATGAACTTCAGCGATGAGGCCACCGATTCGACCATACTGTGGTATTCGGAGGCCCGGGGGGAATGATGCACCCACGCCAGGTCCCAGTACTCGGGGTGGTGCAGGTCGGCAAATCCGCCGTCGATCAGCCCACGCACAAAATTCATGGTCATGGCCGAGCGGGCGTGGCCCTTGAGGAGGCGCTGAGGGTCCGGAATACGGGCTTCGGGGGTAAATTCGGCGCCGTTGACCAGGTCGCCACGAAAGCTGGGCAGGGTCACACCATCCCGGGTTTCGTCGTCCGCGGAACGCGGCTTGGCATACTGGCCGGCAAACCGTCCCACTCTCACCACCGGCAGCTCCAGCCCGTGGATCAGGACCAGGCTCATCTGCAGCAGAACCTTGAGCCGGTTGGAGATGACATCCGAGCGACACTCCGCGAAGGTCTCCGCGCAGTCCCCACCCTGCAACAGGAATCGACGGCCCTGGGCGCAATCCGCCAGCAGTTCGCGCAGGCTGTTGACCTCCCAGGAAGTCACCAGCGGCGGCAGGTTCTTCAGGTGTTCCAGCGCAGCGCCCAGCGCGTCCTGGTCCGGATAGGTTGCCTGCTGGGCAGCGGGCTTGGACTGCCAGGAGTCCGGCTGCCAGTCCTTTGGCTCAGTGACAGGTGCCACCTGTGGGTCGTTGGAATTCACAAAACGGGTCCGATCAGTGTTCGAAAACGCATCATTGCACATCCGCTATCATCTGAAAATACGGCGCTCGCCGCGGGAGTGTCTGAGCGCCGCCAGCACAGCCCATGCCATCAGTGACAGGTACCAGACCAGGGTCCAGGCGGGCATGCTCAAGCCGAGGAAACTCCAGTCTATCCGGGCACATTCGCCGGAGCCGTGAAGCAGACCTTGCAGCGTCTCCCTCAGAGGCAGGTGCTGGATCATGTACTCCAGGCCTGGACCGCAGTCAGGCACCTGGTCCGGGGGCAGATTCTGCAGCCACAGGTGTCGGCCGGCGGTGGCAGCACCCAGCATACCCGTCCCGATAATCAATACAGCATAGATCCGGCGCCCTGTTCGACCCGGGTCATGCAGGCCGCCCAGCAGGAAAAACGCCCCCACCAGATAGAACGCCAAGCGCTGAACCATGCACAAGGGGCACGGGTCCAGGTACTGGACATGTTCCAGGTAGTAGGCATACGCCAGCAGGCCGGCGCAGATGAAGAACCCGAGCAGGTAGGCGTTGCGAAACGTCATGGGGCGTAAACGAAAAAGCCCCAGTGAGACACCAGGGCTGCGGGCCGTCCTTCGAAGGGAGGGAGTGTCATGGGGACACTAGGATTCGTCTTCTGACTCCTCCCGGGGACGGCCAACCAGTTCGATGTAGGCCATCGGGGCATTGTCGCCCGGCCGGAACCCGCACTTCATGATGCGGGTGTAACCGCCGGGGCGCTCGCGGTAGCGGGGGCCCAGCTCGGCAAACAACTTGCCCACGACCTCCTTGTCCCGCAGGCGCGAGAAGGCCAGGCGGCGTTGGGCCACACCGTCATTCTTGGCCAGGGTGATCAGGGGCTCTGCAACGCGACGCAGTTCCTTGGCTTTGGGCAGCGTGGTACGGATCAGCTCATGCTTGAACAGCGATACCGCCATGTTCTGAAACATGGCTTTGCGGTGGCTGCTGTTGCGATTGAGCTTACGACCTGATTTCTGGTGGCGCATTTTCTTGTTCCAATTTATTCGTTATCAGGACAGTGCGTCGCTGCGAAGACCGGCCGGCGGCCAGTTTTCCAGCTTGACTCCCAGTCCCAGGCCGTGAGAGGCCAGAACGTCCTTGATCTCGGTCAGCGACTTCTTGCCCAGATTGGGGGTTTTCAGCAGCTCGACCTCGGTCCGCTGTATCAGGTCGCCAATGTAGTAGATGCTTTCAGCCTTTAGGCAGTTGGCAGACCGGACGGTCAGCTCCAGGTCATCGATGGGCCGCAGCAGGATCGGATCGATTTCCTCCTTCTGCTCCTCCACCTTCTGCTCCAGCTTGCTGCTGAAGTCCACGAACACCGCAAGCTGCTCTGCCAGGATGTTGGCGGACAGTCGAACCGCCTCTTCACAGTCCAGCGTGCCGTTGGTCTCAACGTCGAGGATCAGCTTGTCCAGATCGGTTCGCTGCTCCACACGAGCGCTTTCGACACTGTAGGACACCCGCCGAACCGGGCAGAAGGAAGCGTCAAGCTGAAGGCGGCCAATCGGCTTGGCGTCCTCTTCCGGGTTACCCCGGTTTACCGCCGGCTGGTATCCGCGGCCGCGGGCAACCCGCAGACGCATGGAGATGTCGCCGTCTTTGGTGAGATTGCAGATGACGTGATCGGTATTCACGATTTCCACGTCATGGTCCAGCTGGATGTCGCCGGCGGTGACGGGCCCTGCACCCTTCTTTTGGAGGGTCAGGATGGCCTCGTCCTGGGTGTGCATCTGCAGGGCCACTTCCTTCAGGTTGAGCAGGATTTCGATAACGTCTTCCTGCACACCTTCGATGGTGGTGTATTCATGCAGAACGCCGTCGATCTCGACTTCGACGATGGCCGCGCCGGGAATCGACGACAGCAGCACCCGGCGAAGAGCGTTACCCAGGGTGTGACCGAACCCGCGCTCGAGGGGTTCCAGAACGATCTTGGCCCGATACGGACTGCTGCTGTCTACCTGGACATTCCGGGGACGCAGCATGTTGGCAATGGTTACTGCCATGCTAACCTCGACTAACTAGTGATTACTTGGAGTAAAGTTCGACAATCAGGTTTTCATTGATGTCGGCGGACAGATCAACCCGATCCGGTGCGCTCTTGAACACACCTTCCATCTTCTTGGGATCGACCTCAACCCAGCCCGGCACCAGGTCCATTTCCTGGCTGACGTTAATGGCTTCCTGAATGCGCAGCTGTTTTTGCGCTTTCTCGCGAATGGTGACGACGTCACCCGGGCTGACCTCGAAGGACGGGATGTTTACCGTACGGCCATTGACCTCAATGGCCTTGTGACCCACCAGCTGTCGCGCCTGAGCCCGGGTCACCGCAAAACCCATGCGGTACACCACGTTGTCAAGACGGCTTTCCAGCAGTTTCAGCAGGTTTTCGCCGGTAGCGCCCTTGCGCCGAGCTGCGGTCTTGTAATAGTTGCGAAACTGGCGCTCGAGAATGCCGTACATGCGGCGTACCTTCTGCTTTTCCCTCAGCTGCAGCGCATAGTCCGACAGGCGGGCGCGGCGGCTGGCGCCGTGCTGGCCGGGCTTCTGTTCCAGTTTGCACTTGGACTCCACGGCGCGGGCCGGGCTCTTGAGGAAGAGATCGGTACCCTCACGTCGTGCGAGCTTGCAGGTTGGTCCTATGTATCTTGCCATCAGTAAATCTCCGTCAGACGCGCCGGCGCTTGGGCGGACGGCAGCCGTTATGGGGAATCGGCGTAACGTCTACGATGTTGGTAATCTTAAAGCCAACGGCGTTGAGGGCACGCACCGACGACTCGCGGCCGGGACCGGGGCCCTTGACCCGCACTTCCAGGTTCTTGACACCATACTCCTGGGCTACCCGGCCGGCCTGCTCAGCCGCCACCTGGGCAGCAAAAGGCGTACTCTTGCGCGAACCCTTGAAGCCAGCACCACCAGCGGTCGCCCAGCTCAGAGCGTTACCCTGGCGGTCGGTGATGGTGATGATGGTGTTGTTGAACGACGCCTGCACGTGTGCCACGGCGTCAAAGATCGTCTTTTTGACCTTTTTCTTCTTGGTACTGGGCTTAGCCATAATTCTTTACCGTTACCGTTTGATGGGCCGACGCGGTCCCTTGCGGGTGCGCGCATTGGTCTTGCTGCGCTGGCCACGGACCGGCAGGCCGCGACGATGGCGCAGTCCGCGGTAGGAGCCAAGATCCATCAAACGCTTGATGTTCATACCGACTTCGCGGCGCAGGTCACCTTCAACGGTGAACTGGGCCACTGCCTGGCGCAACTTCTCGAGTTCGCCTTCGTCGAGATCGCCAACCTTGCGGGTAGAATCAATTCCTGCCGCGTCACAGATCTCCAGGGCCCGTGACCGGCCGATGCCGTAAATCGACGTCAGGCCTACCCAGGCGTGCTTTTGCACCGGTATATTTACCCCGGCAATGCGAGCCATTTAGCTATCTCCTCGAAAGGTGTTTTCTGAACGCGAAAAGCCGATCATTGTATCGAATTTTCGACGCTGATTAAACATATTCATCGAACAACCCCTGATCGTCCGTAAGACTTGAGGTTGGCTTTCTTCATCAGGCTTTCGTACTGGTGTGACATCAGGTGTGCCTGCACCTGGGCCATGAAATCCATGGTCACCACCACCACGATCAGCAGAGACGTGCCGCCGAAGTAAAACGGCACGTTCAGTGACACGTTGAGCCAGTCCGGCAGCAGACATACCGCGGCCAGGTAGATTGCCCCCCAGGCGGTCAGCCGGCTGATCACGCCGTCGATGTACTCCGCGGTCTGGCGTCCCGGACGGATACCCGGAATCAGGGCGCCGGACTTCTTCAGGTTGTCTGCCGTCTCCTGGCTGTTGAACACCAGCGCGGTATAAAAGAAGCAGAAACCGACAATCAGTGCGCCGAACATCAGCTCGTAAAGGGGCTCCCCGGGTGCCAGCTTGGCCGCCACATTCTGCAGGAACCTCGCGTTTTCGGTGGTTCCGAACCAGGTAGCCAGGGTCGCCGGGAACAGGATGATACTGGAGGCGAAAATGGCCGGAATCACGCCGGACATGTTCAGCTTTAGGGGCAGGTGCGAAGACTGGCTCTGATAAGCCTGCCGCCCGCCCCGCCGGGCGTAGTTGACGGTAATTCTGCGCTGCCCGCGCTCTACGAATACCACGAAAGCGGTGACCGCGATGGCCAGGACAAACAGGAACAGTACGGTCAGCGGTGACAGGGAACCTTCCCGGGCCAGGTCCAGGGTAGCCGCGATAGCGCCCGGCAGGCCCGCCACGATGCCAGCGAAAATCAGAATCGAGATGCCGTTCCCAACGCCACGCTCGGTCACCTGCTCACCCAGCCACATCAGGAACATGGTGCCCCCGACCAGCGTGACCATGGCGGTGAACAGGAAGCCGGGGCCGGGGTTGATCACCACCGGCAAACCGGCAATGGATCCCTGGTTCTGCAGTGCGATGGCCACACCAACAGACTGGAAGCCCGCCAGCACCACCGTGAAATAACGGGTGTACTGGGTGATTTTTCGACGCCCTGACTCACCTTCCTTTTTCAGCTGCTGGAGCGTAGGAATGGTCACGCTGAGCAGCTGGATGATGATGGATGCCGAGATGTAGGGCATTACCCCAAGGGCGAACAGCGAAAATCGACCCAGGGCGCCACCCGAGAACATGTTGAACATATCCACGATGGTGCCGCGCTGCTGGTCCATCAGTTCCACCAGGGCCACCGGATTGATGCCCGGGACGGGAATAAATGTTCCCAGGCGGAACACCACCAGGGCGCCCAGAACAAACAGAATCCGCTGAGTCAGTTCTTTGGGAAGACTCAGTCCACCAACGTTAGCAGGTTGTTTACCGGGTGCGGCCATAGTTTAAAGCTCAGCTCAGGACTCAATCTTGCCGCCGGCTGCCTCAATGGCTGCCGCGGCACCCTTGCTCACCATCAGTCCCTTCACGGTAACCGGGTGATCCAGGGTCCCAGTGTTGATGACCTTGGCCTTCTTGGCTTCACGGCTGATCACGCCCGCCGCTTTCAGGACCTCCAGGTCGATGGCATTGTCCTTCAACTCGTTGAGCTGGTACAGGCGAACCTCCGCGGTCTGCCCGGCCTTGGGTGAGCGGAAACCCACCTTGGGCAGACGGCGTTGCAGCGGCATCTGGCCGCCCTCAAAACCCACCTTGTGATATCCACCCGAGCGGGAATGCTGGCCCTTGTGGCCACGACCGCCGGTTTTTCCGTTGCCAGACCCGATGCCGCGTCCGACCCGCTTCCGGTCGCTGCGGCTGCCGCTGGCTGGTTTCAAATTGTTCAGTCGCATGGTCTTTTCTCGCCTCAAGCTTCTTCAACCTGCACCATGTAGTAGACGGTGTTGATCATGCCCCGGTTTTCCGGAGTGTCAGCAACCGTGACCGTCTGGTGCATGCGGCGCAATCCCAGGCCCCTGACGCAGGCCTGATGGTTTTTCCTCCGGCCGTGAAAGCTCTTCACCAGAGTGACGTTCAGTTGTTTTTCCTTAGCCATGATTTGCCAGGACCTCTTCTACCGGCTTGCCGCGCTTGGCCGCCACCTTTTCCGGCGACTCCATGTCCTGCAGGCCACGGATGGTAGCGCGAACCAGGTTGATCGGATTGCGCGAACCCAGGCTCTTGGCCAGAACGTTCTGGACGCCCACGGCTTCCAGCACCGCTCGCATGGCACCGCCGGCGATGACGCCGGTACCTTCGGATGCCGGCTGCATGTAAACGGTCGATCCACCGTGACGGGCCCGGATCGGGTACCACAGGGTGCCGTCGTGCAGGTTGATGGAGAACATACTCTTGCGGGCACGTTCCATGGACTTCTGGATGGCCACCGGCACTTCCCGTGCCTTGCCATAGCCGAAACCCACCTTGCCGTTGCCGTCACCCACAACGCTCAACGCCGTGAAGCCGAACTGCCTCCCGCCCTTGACCACTTTGGCCACGCGGTTGACGGCTACCAGCTTCTCGATCATGCCGTCGTCGTTTTGTCTGTCTGTCTGTGCCATTGTGTTGTCCGATTGTTGTGCCTGTCAGGCCTCAGAATTTCAGTCCGGCTTCGCGGGCCGCGTCGGCCAGCGCTTTGATCCGTCCGTGGTACTTGTAGCCCGAGCGATCGAAGGCGACCGACTCGAGGCCGGCTTCTTTCGCTTTCTCAGCGATGACCGTTCCGACTTTCTGGGCGGCCTCGATGTTCTTCAGACCGGTCAACCCACTGCGCACGCTGGCCTGCAGCGTGGAGGCAGCCGCAAGCACCTTCCCGTCCACCGGGTCGATGACCTGGGCGTAAAGGTGGCGACCGCTGCGGTGTACCGACAGCCTGGGAACGCCGAGCTGGCGAATTTTTGCGCGGGTTTTCCGGGCTCGCCGCATCCGAGATGTTTTCTTATCCATGTTGCTACCTGTTGATCTGTCAGAAAGCCTCAGGCCTTCTTGGCTTCCTTCATGACGATCCGCTCACCCATGTAGCGGACGCCCTTGCCCTTGTAGGGCTCAGGCGGGCGGAATCCACGAATGACTGCCGCCGCCTGCCCGACCTTCTGCTTGTCGATACCACGCACCACGACCTCGGTCTGGCTGGGCGTTTCGATGGACACACCTTCGGGCGGCTTGAAATGCACCGGGTGGGAGAAGCCCAGGTTCAGATTCAGGTCTGTGCCCTGCATCTGGGCCCGGTATCCCACGCCCACCAGCTGCAGACGCTTTTCAAAGCCGTCACTGACGCCGACGACCAGGTTGGCCAGCAGGGATCGCATGGTGCCGGCCATGGCGGTGGCGCTGTCACTCACGGGCTCAACCGTGACGACACCCTCTTCCTGCTTGATGATCACCGTGGGATGCAGCTTCAGGTCCAGCGCGCCCTTGGGGCCCTTGACCGTGACCACGTCCTCCTGAACGTTGAATTCAACGCCCTTCGGAATGTTGATAGGTTTTTTCGCTACCCGAGACATGCTTAACTCCTGATGTCCTGTGTTATGCCACCAGGCACAGCACTTCGCCGCCGTGGCCTTCGGCGCGAGCGCGATGATCAGTCATGATTCCGTGGGAAGTGGACACGATGGAAATACCCAGTCCTGCCATCACTTTGGGAATATCGGACTTGCCGCGATAACAGCGCAGCCCCGGTCGACTGACCCGCTCCAGCCGGGAAATGACGCCCGCACCGCCGTGGTACTTGAGCGCGACCTCCAGCTCAGGCTTGCCGTCGTTTTCCGAGACGGCGTAGTCCTTGATGAAACCTTCGTCCTTCAGCACTTCGGCAATCCCGATCTTCACCTTGGAAGACGGCATCCTGACGGTTTTCTTGTTCGCCTGCTGCCCGTTACGAATACGGGTGAGCATATCGGCGATGGGGTCATTCATACTCATAATTCGTTACTCTTTCTCTACCAGCCTGGCTTTACCAGCTGGCCTTCTTCAGGCCGGGCACATTGCCGTCCATCATGGCTTCCCGCAGCTTGTTGCGAGCCAGGCCAAACTTGCGGTAGTAGCCCCGGGGCCGACCGGAGATCCGGCAGCGGTTGCGCTGACGTACCGGGCTGGAATCCCGCGGCAGCTTCTGCAGCTTCAGCTGTGCCTCCATTACCTCTTCGTCGGTGCTCTTGGGGCTGCGGATGATCTCCTTGAGCCGGGAACGCTTTTCAGCATGTCGCTTGACCAGCTTGGTGCGCTTGAGCTCGCGTTGAACCATCGAAATCTTTGCCATGACGTAAATCCTTAGCTCTTGAAAGGAAAGTTGAACGCTTCCAGCAGCGCCCGCCCTTCCTGGTCGTTTCTTGCAGAGGTGGTGATGGCAATATCCATCCCGCGAATCGCATCCACCTGGTCGTAATCAATTTCCGGAAAAATGATCTGCTCCGTTACACCCAGGCTGTAGTTGCCCTGGCCGTCGAAAGACTTGGGGCTCAGGCCGCGGAAGTCGCGAACCCGGGGAATGGCGATGTTGATCAACCGATCCAGGAACTCGTACATGCGTTCGCGCCGCAGGGTCACTTTGGCGCCCACCGGATAGCCGTCGCGTATCTTGAAGCTTGCGACAGACTTCCGTGCCTTGGTCACCACGGGCTTCTGCCCAGATACCCGGGCCAGTTCCGCGCAGGCGTTTTCCATGATCTTTTTGTCACCCACGGCCTCACCGACACCCATGTTCAGGGTGATCTTGGTGATCTTGGGCACTTCCATCACCGACTTGAAGGAGAACTTCTCCATCAGGCTCGGCACGATTTTTTCGCGATATTCTTGCTGCAGTCTCGACATGATTCTGTCCGTCGCTGTTAAGCGTCGACCACCTCTCCGGTCGACCGGTAAACGCGCACCTTGCGTCCGTCTTCCAGCGTCTTGAAGCCGACCCGGTCACCCTTGTTGGTGGCGGCGTTGTACAACATGACGTTGGAAGCGTGGATCGGCGCTTCTTTTTCCAGGATCCCGCCCTGGGAACCACGGGAAGGGTTGGGCTTGGTGTGCCGCTTGACCATGTTCACACTTTCGACCAGCAGGCGGTCTTCACCCAGCACCCTCAGCACCTGGCCACGCTGGCCCTTGCTGCGCCCCGCGATGACGACAACCTCGTCACCTTTTTTGATTCTGTTCATGACTATTAGTCCCTAACTACTCGGCTGTTCGCCGTTACAGCACTTCCGGGGCCAGCGATACGATTTTCATGAAACGCTCGCTGCGCAGTTCCCGGGTCACGGGCCCGAAAATACGGGTTCCGATGGGCTCCAGCTTGGCGTTCAGCAGCACGGCCGCGTTACCGTCAAAGCGGATCAGCGAGCCGTCCTTGCGCCGGACTCCCTTGCGGGTGCGGACCACCACGGCGTTGTACACCTCGCCCTTTTTGACCTTGCCTCGGGGTATGGCGTCCTTGACGGTGACCTTGATGACGTCACCGATCTGAGCGTAACGCCGCTTGGACCCGCCCAGCACCTTGATGCACATGACGCGCTTGGCTCCGCTGTTGTCGGCCGCGTTCAACATGCTCTGCATCTGAATCATGGGAGTTCCCTCAATCCTTTACTTGTTATCGGCGTCAGCCTTTACTGGGCGCGCTCTACGATCTCAACCACCCGCCAGCTTTTGCTCTTGGACAGGGGGCGGCACTCGGTAATCAGCACGGTGTCGCCGGCACGGCACTCGTTGTCCGCGTCGTGGGCGTGCACCTTGGATGACCGCTTGATGTACTTTCCGTAAATCGGATGCTTGACCTGCCGTTCCAGCAGAACGGTCACAGTCTTGTCCATCTTGTCACTGACCACACGGCCGGACTGGGTGCGGATATTCTTTTGTCCGTCGCTCATTGCGATTCACCACTTCTCGTCTTTTCATTGATCACCGTCTGCACCCGCGCGATATTGCGCCGCAGCTGCTTCAGCTCGTGGGTGTGGGGCAACTGCCCGGTCCCATGGGCCATACGGTTCTGGAACTGCTTTTTCAGCAGCGCGTCAAGCTCTACCTGGAGCTCAACGACCGATTTTTCTCTCAGGTCTACCGCTTTCATCACATCACCTGCCTGGATACAAAGGTGGTCTGTACCGACAGCTTGGCGCCCGCCAGGCGAAACGCCTCCCGCGCCACGTCTTCACTGACGCCTTCGATCTCGTAGAGAACCCGACCGGGCTGAATCGGAGCAACCCAGTACTCCACGTTGCCCTTGCCTTTACCCTGCCGCACTTCCAGCGGCTTTTTGGTGATCGGCTTGTCCGGGAATATCCGGATCCACAGCTTTCCACCCCGCTTTACGTGCCGGGTAATGGCTCGTCGCGCGGCCTCGATCTGGCGCGCGGTGATAAACCCGCGAGTGGTGGCCTTCAGGCCAAACTCGCCGAAGCTGACGTTGCTGCCCCGCTGGGACAGACCGCGGTTCCGGCCCTTCTGCTGTTTTCTGAATTTTGTGCGCTTTGGCTGCAGCATTTTCTTCTCCTAACCCGCCGATCAACCCGCAGTCTGCTGCTGGGCGTCGGCCTCGCCGCTTTTCTCGCCGTAAAGATCGAACACCTCACCCTTGTAGATCCAGACCTTGACGCCCAGGATCCCGTAGGTGGTTTCTGCCTCGGCCAGACCGTAGTCCACATCGGCCCGCAGGGTATGCAGCGGCACCCGGCCTTCGCGGTACCACTCTGCCCGGGCAATTTCCGCACCGTTCAGCCGGCCGGCCACGTGCACCTTCACGCCCAGGGCACCCAGGCGCATGGCATTGCCCACGGCACGCTTCATGGCCCGACGGAACATGATGCGTCGCTCCAGCTGGGATGCGATGCTCTCGGCCACCAGCAGGGCATCCAGCTCAGGCTTGCGAACCTCGGACACGTTGATGTGGGTGGGGACACCCATCATCTTCGAGATTTCCGCGCGCAGGCGCTCGATGTCCTCGCCCTTCTTGCCAATCACGATCCCCGGCCGAGCCGTGTGAATGGTGATTCGGGCAGTCTTGGCGGGACGCTCGATCTGAATCTGGCTGACGGCAGCACCTTTCAGCTTCTTGCGGATGAACTCGCGGACCGCCAGGTCCGTGTTCAGATTGTCCGCAAACTCCTGGCGGGTGGCGTACCACTTGGAATTCCAGTCTTTTGAAATACCCAGTCGAATTCCGGTTGGATGTACTTTCTGACCCATAAAACTATCGCTCGTTGATTACTCGTCGGAGACCTTCACGGTAATGTGACTGGTTCGTTTCAAAATTCGCGTTCCGCGGCCCTTGGCTCGCGCCCGGCCGCGCTTCATCGTCGGACCTTCATCCACGAAGATGGCGTTGATCTTCAGCTCGTCGATGTCAGCGCCTTCGTTGTGCTCGGCGTTGGACACGGCGGAAAGCAGGGCCTTTTTCACCAGGTGCGCGGCTTTCTTGGTGCTGTAGCTCAGCACCTGCTCAGCCTCTTCCACCTGCATGCCCCGTACCATGTCGGCCACCAGCCGGACTTTCTGCGCGGATATCGGCGCGCGTCGCAAAACTGCCTGAGTTTCCATCTGCAACTCCTTACCTGGACTTCCGATCGCCGGAATGACCGCGGAAAGTCCGGGTCGCGGCGAACTCGCCAAGCTTGTGGCCCACCATGTCCTCATTGATCAGGACCGGAACGTGCTGGCGACCGTTATGGATGGCAATGGTCAGTCCAACCATCTCGGGAATCACCATGGAACGGCGAGACCAGGTCTTGATAGGCCGCTTGCTGTTGGTGGCAACGGCCTGGTCCACCTTGCTCATCAGGTGGTGATCAATGAAAGGACCTTTTTTAATTGAACGTGGCATGAGTAACTTCCCAATTATTTGCGCGAGCGCTTGCGCACAATCATGTGATCGGTGCGCTTGTTCTTGCGCGTCTTGTATCCCTTGGTCGGCACACCCCAGGGCGTCACCGGATGGCGCCCGCCGGAGGTACGTCCCTCACCACCACCATGAGGATGATCCACCGGGTTCATGGCAACACCGCGAACGGTGGGCCGCACGCCGCGCCAGCGTTTGGCGCCGGCCTTGCCCAGCTTCTGCAGGTTGTGCTCCGCATTGCTGACCTCACCCAGGGTGGCGCGGCAATCGTACGGAACCCGCCGCATTTCGCCTGAACGCAGCCTCAGCATGGCGTACACGCCCTCCCGGGCCACCAGCTGGGCGGATGCGCCGGCGGAGCGGGCCATCTGCGCGCCCTTGCCCGGCTTCAGCTCGATGCAGTGCACCGTGCTGCCCACAGGAATGTTGCGCAGGGGCAGGCAGTTACCCGTTTTGATGGGAGCGTCCCGGCCGGACTGCACGGTGTCTCCCACCTGGGTGCCGCGCGGAGCGACGATGTAGCGGCGCTCGCCGTCGAGGTAGCACAGCAGGGCGATAAACGCGCTGCGGTTTGGATCGTGCTCGATCCGCTCTACCTTGGCCGGAATGCCGTCCTTGCGGCGCTTGAAATCGATGTTCCGATAGCGCTGTTTGTGGCCACCGCCGCGATGCCGCGTGGTGATACGGCCCGCGTTGTTGCGTCCACCCGACTTGGTCTTCTTCTCGACCAGCGCGCCGTGGGGTGCACCCTTGTGCAGGCCCGGGCGCTTGACGACAACCGTTCCGCGTCGACCAGGAGACGTTGGCTTTAACTTAATGACCTGTGCCATTGCTTATTCCTTCCCTCTCACTCGCCGACCATGTCGGTATCGATGGTCTGACCCGCGGCCACGCGCACGTAGGCCTTCTTCCAGTCCGGGCGCTTGCCGGAACGAAAACGGAAGGTGCGGGACTTACCCTTCATGTTGACGATGTTGACCGACTCCACGGTCACCTCGAACAGCTTTTCCACCGCCGCTTTGACCTCCGGCTTACTGGCGTCAGTGGCGACACGAAACACGTACTGGTTACCTTCGCCGCTGGCCCGGGTGCTTTTCTCGGAAATGTGCGGGGCCCGCAAAATGTTGTACAGACGCTGCTGGTTCATCCCAACCACTCCTGGATCTTGTTGACCGCGTCCACCGTGGCGATCACCTTGTCGGTGTTGACCAGGGACACGGGGTCAATGGCGGCCGAATCAATCACGTTGACGTTGCGCAGGTTGCGCGAGGCCAGGTAAAGGTTCGGGCCAACGTTTTCGGTAATGATCAGGACCCGGGAATCGCCATAGTCCGCCAGCTTGGCCTTGAGGGCCTTGGTCTTGGGCTCCTCCAGGTCAAATCCATCCACCACCTCAAAACGGTCCTGCCGCAGCAGTTCGGAAAGGATTGCCTGCATGGCGCCGCGATACATCTTGCGGTTGACCTTCTGGCTGAAATCCCGCGGCCGCAGCGCAAAGGTGTGGCCACCGCCACGCCAGATCGGACTGCGAATGGTGCCGGCACGGGCGTGGCCGGTGCCTTTCTGCCGCCACGGCTTGCGACCGCCGCCCCGAACGTCCGAACGGGACTTGGTGGCCTTGGTGCCGCTGCGGGCGCCGGCCAGGTAGGCGTTCAGAACCTGGTGAACCAGTGCCTCGGAGTAGGGCCGGTCAAACGCGGCCTCGGAGACCTTGACCGTGGACTTGGAGCCTTTGATTGCGAGTTCCATCATTATGCCTCCGCTCCGGCGCTCTTGACGGCCGGGCGCACAATGACGTTGCCGCCGCTGGCCCCGGGCACTGCGCCCTTGATCAGCAGCAGGTTGCGCTCGGCGTCCACCCGCACCACTTCCAGGTTCTGGATGGTGCGCCGGACGTTACCCATCTGGCCTGCCATCTTCTTGCCTTTGAAAACCCGACCCGGCGTCTGGCACTGACCGATGGAACCGGGCGCGCGGTGCGCCAGGGAGTTGCCGTGGGTGGCGTCCTGGGTGCGGAAATTGTGACGCTTCACCACGCCAGCAAAGCCTTTACCCTTGCTGATGCCGGTGACGTCCACCATCTGGCCCGCGCTGAACACCTCGGCGGTGATTTCGCCACCGGCCTCCAATTCTGCGCCTTCGCCTTCGTCCAGGGAGAATTCCCACAGGCCTTCGCCCGCCTCTACGCCAGCTTTGGCATAGTGACCGGCCCGTGGCTTGCTAATCAGGGAGGAACGCTTGCTTCCGCGGGTCACCTGGACTGCACGGTACCCATCGCTTTCCTCGGTTTTCACCTGGGTCACGCGATTAGGCGCTACCTCGATCACCGTCACCGGGACCGACGCACCGTCGTCAGTGAACACGCGGGTCATGCCGCGTTTCTGGCCAATTACACCAATCATCTTATCGTTTCCTGTGTGGTGGGCAGCGACATACACACTTTGGCCTGGGCTCGCGCCGCTGCCTTTATGTTTTGCACTACCGCAGCCACTTCATACCTATGACTACTCGCGATCTGGCTCCCCTTCCGGGGGCCTCGCTTCAGCGTATTGCTCGATCAATAAAGCTGAATCTGTACGTCTACTCCTGCAGCAAGATCCAACTTCATCAATGCGTCGACCGTCTTGTCGTTGGGGTCGACGATGTCCATCACCCGCTTGTGGGTGCGGATTTCGTACTGGTCCCTGGCGTCCTTGTTGACGTGGGGAGAAATCAGTACGGTGAACCGCTCCTTCTTGGTGGGGAGCGGGATAGGCCCACGGATCTGGGCACCGGTGCGACGCGCCGTTTCGACGATTTCTTTCGCCGAGCGGTCGATCAACCGATGGTCAAACGCTTTGAGCCTGATTCGAATTCTCTGGTCGGCCATGTCGATTACTCAAAAATCTTGGAAACCACGCCGGCGCCCACCGTGCGGCCGCCCTCGCGAATCGCGAAACGGAGGCCTTCCTCCATTGCGATCGGCGCAATCAGCGACACCTTCATCTGCACGTTGTCACCCGGCATCACCATTTCCACACCGTCGGGCAGCTCACAGGCCCCCGTCACGTCCGTCGTCCGGAAGTAAAACTGCGGCCGGTAGCCCTTGAAAAACGGCGTGTGACGGCCGCCCTCATCCTTCGACAGCACGTACACCTCGCACTCGAACTTGGTGTGCGGCGTGATCGTGCCCGGATGCGCCAGCACCTGGCCGCGCTCCACTTCGTCGCGCTTGGTTCCGCGCAGCAGCACGCCCACGTTCTCGCCCGCGCGACCTTCGTCCAGCAGCTTGCGGAACATCTCAACGCCGGTGCAGGTCGTCTTGCTGGTCTCCTTGATCCCAACAATCTCGATCTCCTCACCCACCTTGATCACGCCGCGCTCCACCCGGCCCGTCACCACCGTGCCACGACCCGAAATCGAGAACACGTCCTCGATCGGCATCAGGAACGGCTTGTCCGTGTCTCGCTCCGGCTCCGGCACGTACTCATCCAGAATCTCCACCAGCTTCAGCACCGACGGCACGCCAATGTCCGAATCGTCGCCTTCCAGCGCCTTCAGCGCAGAACCGGTCACGATCGGGGTGTCATCACCCGGGAAGTCGTAGTCGCTCAGCAGCTCACGCACTTCCATCTCCACCAGCTCCAGCAGCTCCTCGTCGTCCACCATGTCCGCCTTGTTCAGGTACACCACGATGTACGGCACACCCACCTGCCGCGCCAGCAGAATGTGCTCGCGCGTCTGCGGCATCGGGCCATCCGCCGCCGACACCACCAGGATCGCGCCGTCCATCTGCGCCGCGCCGGTGATCATGTTCTTCACATAGTCCGCGTGCCCCGGGCAGTCCACGTGCGCGTAGTGACGCGAATCGGACTCGTACTCCACGTGCGCCGTCGCAATGGTGATCCCACGCGCCTTCTCTTCCGGCGCGTTGTCGATCTGGTCGTAGGCCTTGAACTCACCACCGCGCGCCTCTGCGCACACCTTCGTCAACGCCGCCGTCAGCGTCGTCTTACCATGGTCAACGTGTCCAATCGTACCCACGTTTACGTGCGGTTTTGTTCTTTCAAATTTTTCCTTGGCCATTGGCTGCGTACTCCGCGAATGTCTATGTACTTGTGCCTCGGCGCATCTTGTATGCGCCTTATTAAAGTGGTGCCCACAACTGGAATTGAACCAGTGACCTCTCCCTTACCAAGGGAGTGCTCTACCGCCTGAGCTATGTGGGCGTTCTTTTATCCTGTTCTTGTCCTGATGGAGCGGGTGATGGGAATCGAACCCACATCATCAGCTTGGAAGGCTGAGGTTCTACCGTTGAACTACACCCGCCTACAAAACAGAGGACAGACGACGGAAGACGTTTTTCGAACCTGGTCCTCTGTCACCTGTCCTCTGTTTTCAGGCACCCGTCCTGCTGAATCAATCCCGCGGCAGGGTTCCTGTATTTCTGCTTTAACCTGTTGATTCCACCAGATTTTTGCTGGTGGAGGGAGGAGGATTCGAACCTCCGAAGGCTGAGCCAGCAGATTTACAGTCTGCCCCCGTTGACCGCTTGGGTATCCCTCCAGCAAAACAGCCGGCTATTTTGGTGGTACGCGCTACGCGTGTCAATAGTTTATCCGCGATATCGTCCATCCATGGACGAATCGCGGTCGTTCCGCGAAAAGCGCGGTTTTCGCTCCACTTTCGGCCTTCGGCCGCTGGCACATGGATCATTAATCCCCAAGACCGCACATCCTTGTGCGACTTGGGGCCGTGATTGGAAAATGCGATTTCCCAATCACTCACGGCCTCCGGCCGTTGGCACATCCTGGTGCCAAAGGGGCTCCGATTAACGGGGATGGTGGGTTGGGCACACGCTCAATGCCCGGCGCGCGAAGCTCGTTTGCGAAGACAAAGAACCGCTTGTTCATCTTTGGGCCACCGTTCGGCCAGGAGCGACAACGCCCCTGGCACATGGATGTGCCAGCGGCCGAAGGCCGTGAGGTAATCGGAAACCGCGTTTTCGATTACCGACCGCAAGCTGGACAGGATGTCCAGTCTTGCGGATCAGACATTAAACCGAAAATGAATCACATCGCCCTCCTGGACGATGTATTCCTTGCCCTCCAGGCGGGTTTTGCCGGCCTCCTTGGCCCCCTGCTCGCCACCGAGGGCAACGAAGTCGTCGAATGAGATGGTTTCGGCGCGGATGAAGCCGCGTTCAAAGTCGGTGTGGATCTTGCCGGCGGCCTGGGGGGCTGTGGAGCCGGTTTTGACGGTCCAGGCGCGTACTTCCTTTGGGCCCGCGGTGAAATACGTCAGCAGTCCAAGCAGGTCATAGCCCTCGCGGATCAGCAGATCCAGGCCGGCTTCGTCCAGGCCCAGATCCTGCAGGAAGTCAGCCCGGTCTTCGGGATCGAGTTGCGCGATTTCCGCTTCAATGGCTGCACACACCGGGACTACCCGGGCGCCCTCCTCCGCCGCCAGCGCCTTCAGTTCGTCCACCAGGGCCGATTCCACGAGGCCGGATTCGTCAACGTTGGCGATGTACATCACCGGCTTGCCAGTCAGGAAATGAAATTCCTTCAGCGCGGCACGTTCTTCCCGGGTCAGGTCGACGCTGCGGGCCGGCCTGCCCTCGGCCAGGGCCTCCAGCACCCGGTTCAGCAGCTGCTGCCGGGCCCTCGCCTCCTTGTCGCCGGAGTTGGCCACGCGCTCCAGCCTGTCCATGGCTTTCTGGCAGGTTTCCAGGTCCGCCAGGGCCAGCTCGGTCTGAATGGTGTCCACGTCATCCCGCGGGCTCAGCCGACCATCCACGTGAGCGATATCGTCGTCTGCAAAGCACCGCACCACATGGGCAATGGCGTCGGTCTCGCGAATATGGGCCAGGAACTGGTTGCCCAGACCCTCACCCTTGGACGCTCCTGCTACCAGTCCGGCAATGTCCACGAACTCCATGGTCGTGGGAACCACCTTCTCCGGCTGCACCAGGTCGGCCAGCTGCGCCAGTCGTGGGTCCGGTACCGGCACGACGCCGACATTGGGCTCGATGGTGCAGAATGGGTAGTTGGCCGCTGCAATTCCCGCATTGGTCAGGGCGTTGAACAGAGTGGACTTGCCCACGTTGGGCAACCCAACGATGCCGCATTTAAATCCCATGATTGATTTCTCGCAGTTTCTGGTTCGCGCTGTCAGCTGGTCTCCCGACCGGCGGAACCGCGCATGTCGGTGTGCAGCTGGTGGGTCGCCTTCTCCCACTCGCCATTGACGTACTGAGGAATGAGCTGCAGGGCCTTGTCCATGGCCTCTTCGATCGCGCGGCGGTCAACGGCCGAGGGCCGGCCCAGCACGTATCCCGTCACCTGGTCCCTGTGGCCGGGATGGCCGATGCCGATTCGCAGCCTTGGAAAAGAACGCTGTCCCGTGCGGGAAAAAATGTCTCGCAGTCCGTTATGGCCGCCATGCCCGCCGTCTGCCTTGAAGCGAAGATCGCCGGCTTCCAGGTCCAGCTCATCGTAAACCAGCAGGACGGATTCCGGCGCCAGGCGGTAGTAGCTGGTCAGTGCCTGAACTGATTCGCCGCTTCGGTTGACGAAGGTGTCCGGCTTGAGCAGCCAGACCTTCTGACCACCGATGGCAACGCTGGCCAGCTCGCCGCGCATTTTCTTCTCGGTCCGGAAAGACGCGCCGAAGTCTGCCGCCAGACGGTCCAGCAGCCAGTATCCCGCGTTGTGACGGGTGTACTCGTAGCGAGGGCCTGGATTCCCCAGGCCCACAATGGCTTGCAGCAGGGTGGCCACGATGGCGGCCTCTCACGTCGTGCAGCGGCAGGACAGAATCAGCCGTCGGCCTCGTCGTCGCCCCCGTCAGCAGCCTCGTCAGCCGCGGGCGCCGCTTCGGCTTCGCCGACCACCGGTACTTCAGCAGACACCGCCTCCTCGACTTCCTCGGCCGCCGCCACGTGCTGGGCACTGACGATGGTGGCGTCCTCACCCTGGGCCAGGGCCGGGATCTCAACGCCTTCCGGCAGGGGAATGTCGGACAGGTGCATGATGTCGCCCACGTCCAGGTCAGCCAGGTCGATTTCCAGGTGCTCCGGCAGATCCTTCGGCAGACAGCTCACTTCCACGTCGGTGACCTGGTGAGAAATCACAACGCCAGACATCTTGCCAGCCGGCGAGGTGTCTTCGTTGGCGAAGTGCAGCGCCAGGCGGATGGTCATCTTTTCGGTTTCCGAAATCCGCAGGAAGTCCGCGTGCATGATCTGCTGCTTGAAAGGATGACGCTGCAGATCGCGCAGAATGACCCGCTGGCTGCGACCGTCGCCCACCTTGATCTCGAGGATGGAGGTAAAGAACGACTCGTCTTCCAGGGCGCGCAACAAATAACGCTGGGGAATTTCAAGTGCTACCGGATCTCGGTCAGCCCCGTAAAGGATTCCCGGCACCAGGCCGGACTTGCGCAGGCGGCGGCTCGCACCCTTCCCGCGTACCGTCCGGATCTCCGCCGGAACAGAATGGGTTTCCATGATTTCAGTCTCCTGTTGAATGAACGGTTTCGCGCCTTGCGACCAGGCGGGAAGCCGGCCGGGTGACCCCGGCGAAAAATCAGCGCGCCTTTATACTCGAACGGCACGCTGTTAGCAAGGGCATTGACAGGCCCACCACCGGAATCCGAGCTCCTGATCAAACTCTTTCAGGGTCCCCTGGTGCTTTCGTTTGCTCGGAGCTGACCCGGGCAGGGTCACGGACGATGTCTCCGGTATGAGCACGGTGACAGTGTTTTGGGGTGGCGCCTTCGGAATTTCAGATGGGTCCTGAATCAAGCCCTTCAATCGGCGTCCAGCCGAATGAAGTTCAGGATGACGTTACCGCTAACACCGTGAGTGCTTCATCGGTCGAGGCTTCGACCAAGGACCCAAGCCTCATCAGGAAACGCCCTGACGAAGCCCATTGGCACAGGGATGCGCCAACGCGCGAAGCGCGTAAGCGAAGCAAAATCGCATTTTGCGTAGCGCCCGCAAGCCGGACAGGATGTCCGCCAGCCCTACTGTTAACAACGAAGCCCCGTGGCACAGGGATGTGCCACCGCGCGGAGCGCGCGAGCGGAGCGAAAACCACGTTTTTCGCGAAGCGACTGCGAGTCCGACATGGATGTCGGATCTCGCAGATCAATCAATCCACATACATAGAACTGACCGATTCGCCAATCGCAATCCTGCGAATGGTTTCGGCCAGCATCTGGGCCACGCTGAGCTGGCGAATGGTGCCAATGTCCCGGGCTTCTTCGGACAGGGGGATGGTGTCGGTCACCACCAGCTCGTCCAGAGCCGAGTTCTTGATGTTTTCAAGGGCGTTGCCGGACAGCACGGGGTGGACACAGTAGGCCAGCACCCGCCTGGCGCCGTGCTCCTTGAGGGCGGCGGCGGCTTTGCACAGGGTTCCGGCAGTGTCCACGATATCGTCGACGATGACGCAGCATTTATCCGACACGTCACCGATGATGTTCATGACGGTGGCTTCGTTGGCACGGGGGCGGCGTTTGTCGATGATGGCCAGGTCCGCGTCATCGAGCCGCTTGGCCAGGGCCCGCGCTCTGACCACACCGCCGACATCGGGCGACACCACAATCAGGTCCTCCATGGGCACCTGCCGCCAGATGTCCGCCAGCAGCACCGGCGATGCGTAGACATTGTCCATGGGGATGTCGAAGAATCCCTGGATCTGGTCGGCGTGGAGATCTACCGTCACCACGCGGTCGGTTCCCACGGCGCTGACCATGGTTGCCGCCACCTTGGCGGTAATGGGAACCCGGGCAGACCGGGGGCGCCGATCCTGCCGCGCGTAGCCAAAGTATGGGATAACGGTGGTGACCCTGGCCGCGGACGCTCTCTTCATGGTGTCAACCATGACCAGCAGTTCCATGAAATTGCGTGAGGTCGGCCGACAGGTTGACTGAACGATGAACACTTCCTGGCCGCGGACGTTTTCCATGACCTCCACCATGACCTCGCCGTCGCTGAACTCACCGACATTGATTTTGCCCATGGGCATGTTGAGGTGGGCGGCGATACTCCTCGCCAGTTCGGGATTCGCCCTGCCGGTAAATACCAGCACGCCGGAAATGCTCATGGTGATACCCCGCTTTAACTCGAGAAGCCGTTTGTTATTGTCTGGTCAGTCCGGCTGGTTTAAAGATGCCCGCATTCCCCGGTTCGGGAAATGCGGGCATTTCTGGCTGGGACGGCAGGACTCGAACCTGCGAATGCCGGGATCAAAACCCGGTGCCTTACCAACTTGGCGACGTCCCAAAAAACCTGCGAGATGTCCGCGCGGCCATTCTATATGCCTGCGCGCTGGTTCTCCAGAGCCTTGACCGGTGTGGGGCCAGGAGGGCGCGCTATTTTATCTGCTGCCGCCCCCCTGTCAACGGCACAGCCACGCTTAACCAGCCGGACCGGGCTCCGGAAGGCTCCAGCTCTTGACGATCAGCCTGATCCGGCTGTCCCGGCGCGTTGCCGTGATTTTTCGAGGCAGCACCATGCCGTTGTCCAGCTGACGGTAGCGATCATAGACCACTGTCCAGCCCATCTGCTCCAGGCGCTGAAGCCGCCCTTGCGCATCCCTGATCACGGACTTGCCGGCCAGTACCGGCGACTGCACACCGCGTACCCAGTACTGCAGTGCCTGCACCGGGATGTGCCAGCCGGTCTGGGCCAGTACCAGTGACTCAACGTCGTCGGCGGTGTACACGGTTCCGTCAGCCAGCCGCAGAGCCGCACTGTCGGCCTCGGATGTCAGGCGCCAGCTGCCCCGGCCGAACGCGCCGTGAAAGCGCATTTCCGATCGGTCCGGTGCGTGGTGCCACTCCAGCTGGCCGCTGCCGCCGTCACCACCGTTGGACAGTGCCAGCCTGGCCTTGAGCGACCATCGATCCAGCGCCAGGACATCGGACAGGTTCAATGGCTCGACGGGCGCTGGCGGCATTGAAGCGCAGCCCAGCAAAAGCAGGGCTGACAGCACGGCCGGTACGCCGGGCCTGGCCCAGGCGAGACTCACGGCGTGTCGAGCCGCTCCCGGGTCTCCAGAATGACGTCGCTGTCCGGCGATTTCTCCAGCCCATCCTGCCAGGTCTGACGGGCCTCATCGAAGCGGCCCATGGCCCAGAGCACCTCACCGAGATGGGCCGCGATCTCGGCGTCGAACTCCAGCGCCAGCGCCTGCTGCAGCAGGTCCAGCGCCTTTTCCAGGTTGCCCAGCTTGAAATGGATCCAGCCCATGCTGTCAACCACCGCAGCCTCGTCCGGCAGCTGACTGTAGGCGCGCTCGATCAGGTCCAGCGCTTCGTCGTAGCGGTCGGTGCGATCGGCCAGGGTGTAACCCAGGGCATTCAGCGCGTTGGGGTCATCCGGCCGCTGCTCCAGCACCTTTCTCAGGTCGTCCTCGGTGACGTCGACCCGATCGATCTCCTCGGCCAGCAGCGCGCGGGCGAACAGCAGATCAGTATTCTCAGGCAGCATCATCAGCGCCCGGCTGTACACCGAAAACGCGTCTTCCTTCTGTTCCTGTTCCCGCAGCAGACCCGCCTCTGCCAGGAATGCTCGGGTCGCCGTTCGCTCGTTACCGTTCTGCAGGCGTCGCAGAATCACCCGGGCCTGGGCCATCTCATCGTTTTTGCCCAGCACCAGGGCCGTACGCAGCTTGGCATCGTCCAGCCGTTCGCCCGACCTGACGTTGTTGTACCAGTCGACGATTTCATCAGCCGGTCGTTCCAGGGTTTCCCCCAGCTGGCCCAGCAGAAAATATTTCTCGTTGGACTCGTCTTCCTCGACAGCAAAGGACTGCAGCTCCTCGTAGAATGCCTGGGCGAGATCCGGATCCTCCGCCGCTGCCGCGTAGATGCCCTGGCTGTACAGAACGGTCATGGTGGGGTCCAGCGCCGACAGCTGGCGGATCGCCTCGTGGTACTCACCCAGTTCCGCCAGCAGGGCCGCATAGGACTGGCGCAACTGGACGTTCTCGGGGTCAAGTTCAGCAGCCCTGGCGAAGTCGTCCCTGGCTTCCTCCAGCATATCCATGGACGTGCGCAGCCTGCCGCGCCAGTTGTGGGCCTCGGCGTTGTCGGGGTTGACCTCGATGGCGCGGGTGGCAAATTCCTCGGCCAGCCCAACCCGGCCGTTCCGCACCGCCAGGTCGCTCAGCTGCTGGAAAATTTCTTCGTTCTCAGGCGGATTCCACCGATCGGTGACCTGCTCCAGGATGCCAACGGACAGCGCACGGTCGTTCACGCCGCCCAGCATCTTGATCACTGCTGTCCAGGCTTCGGCACTGCCGTTGCGCTCCAGGATCTGGTTGATGTGGCTCAGGGCGGCTTCCGAATCCTCCCGGCGGAGGTGGATGATGGCGGCCAGGCGATGGGGTTCGAGGGCCTCCGAATCCAGTTCCAGCCAGCGCTGGATTCCAACCAGGGTCAGGTCTTCGTTGTTGGCATAGACAGCCACCTGCACGGCCCGCTCGGCAATGCTGGGGTCGTCGGATATCTCGGCAGCCCGGGCATAGAACACCGCCGCCTGCTGATGCATCTCACGGCGGCCGCTGATTTCTGCTGCGCCGACGTAATACAGAACATCGGGGTCTGTCCTGGCAACCGGGCTTTCTGACACCAGCAGCTCAGCCGGCGGTCGGACTTTCTCCTGGGAGGCGCAGGCTCCAAGCGTCATGGCCAGCAGGACAGTCAGTATTTTCGCTTTGGCAGTGTTCATTATGAGACGGTTAATCCTTCAGTCGTCGTAGGCAGCTGTGGTCAGGTCGTTCGACCGCTTTCAATCAGCTGCGTTCATTCTAATACGCGCGCGACCCCGTTGCGCCACCGCGTGTTTTCCGGGTCTGCCGGCGCCCCGGCCCGGCTTGATATTGCAGATCAGGAACCGCACACTGTGATCTTCGCTGTTTACCCGGTTACGACACCAGCATCCGCGCGGTTAAACGTTCCCATGTCCATTCTCGCTGTTGGAATCAACCACGACACCGCTCCAGTCGCGATCCGTGAGAGAGTCGCATTCTCTCCCAATGCCGCGGTGCCCGCGCTGCAGGATCTGACCGGCAATACGGACATCCGCGAAGCCGCCATTCTCAGCACCTGCAACCGCACCGAGCTTTACTGCAGCGTCCCCGGCGGTGATCCCAGCGTGCCCTGCCAGTGGCTGCACCGCTACCACGAACTGGATTCCGGCGACCTGGACCCGTTTCTCTACCGGCACCGGGATTCTGATGCAGTACGCCATATCCTGCGGGTGGCCGCGGGACTGGACTCCATGGTCCTGGGAGAGCCGGAAATCCTCGGGCAGATGAAAGACGCCTACCAGTATGCCCGGGATGCCAGCACGCTGAGCGCGCCACTGGACCGGCTGTTCCAGCATACCTTCGCTGCCGCCAAGAAGGTCCGCACCCGCACCGACATCGGCCGCAGCTCGGTTTCGGTGGCCTACACCGGCATCAAGCTGGCCCAGCGCGTGTTCGAGGATCTCAGCCAGTTGACGGTGCTGCTGGTGGGGGCGGGGGAAACCGCAGAGCTGACCGCCCGCCACCTGATGGCGCACAAGGTCAAGCACCTGCTGGTCGCCAACCGCACCCGGTCCCGGGCCATGCGCCTGGCCGAGTTGTTCGGTGGGACGCCCATCGGGCTGGACGAACTGGACGCCAACCTGGCCAAGGCCGACCTGATTATCGCCTCCACCGGCGCCACCCAGCCGGTCATCACCCGTCAGGCGATGACGGCCGCCATCAAGGCCCGCCGGCGGCGACCGGTGTTCGCCATCGATCTGGCAGTACCGCGCGATATCGATCCTGCTGCCAGCAAGCTGCAGGACCTGTACCTGTACACCCTCGACGACCTGCAGGAAATCGCCGACCAGGGACGCCGCGACCGAGCCAGCTCCGCCAACCAGGCCGAGGCCATTATCGAGCTGGAGGTCGAACACTACATGGGCTGGCTGCGGTCCCTGGACGCGGTCGGCACGATCCGCGAGTACCGCGACCGGGCCCACGACTGGGCCGAAGACCTGGTGGAACAGGCCCAGCGGCAGGTCGCACTGGGCCGCCCGGTGGACGAGGTCTTAGCCCACCTGGCCCACGCCATTACCCAGAAGATGACCCACGCCCCCAGCACCAGCATGCGTGAAGCGGCGGCCCGCGGCCGCATGGACCTGGTGGAAGCGGCCCGGGAACTGTTCAGGCTGGCCGAATCAAAGGACTGATATGAAGGCTTCCATGCGGGAGAAGCTGGAGCAGCTCCGGGAGCGGCACCAGGAAATCGCGGCGCTGCTGTCAGAGCCCGAGGTGATCCAGGACTCGGACCGGTTTCGCGATCTTTCCGTGGAATATGCCCAGCTGGAACCGGTATCGGCCAAGCTGGACCAGTTCGAGGGCGCTGAACAGGCCATAGCCGACGCCGGCGAAATGCTGCAGGAGAGCGACCCGGAGATCAAGGAACTGGCCCGGGCCGAGATGGAGGAAAGCCAGAACCGGCTGGAGCAGCTCCAGACCGAACTCCGCCTGCTGCTGGTACCCACCGATCCCAACGACGACAAGAACATCTTCCTGGAAATCAGGGCTGGCACCGGCGGCGACGAGGCCGCCCTTTTCGCCGGGGACCTGTTTCGGATGTATGCCCGCTACGCCGAATCCCGGGGCTGGGCCCTGGAGACCCTGAACAGCAACCCCGGAGAACACGGCGGCTTCAAGGAAATCATCACCCGGGTGGCGGGCCGCGGCGCTTACTCCCGCATGAAATTCGAGTCCGGCACCCACCGGGTTCAGCGGGTGCCTGAGACGGAGTCCCAGGGGCGCATTCATACCTCGGCCTGCACCGTGGCGGTACTGCCGGAGCAGGACGAGGTCGAGGACGTGGAAATTGACCGCAACGATCTGAAGGTGGACACCTTCCGCGCGTCCGGCGCCGGCGGCCAGCACGTCAACACCACGGACTCCGCAGTGCGGCTCACCCACCTGCCCAGCGGGATCGTGGTGGAATGCCAGGACGAGCGGTCCCAGCACAAGAACAAGGCCCGGGCCATGTCGCTGCTGCGGGCGAGAATCGTGGAAGCGGAGCAGGCGGCACAATCCGCCGAGATCTCGGAAAACCGGCGACTCCAGGTGGGCAGCGGTGACCGCTCCCAGAGAATCCGCACCTACAATTTTCCCCAGGGCCGGGTCACCGACCACCGCATCAACCTGACCCTGTACAAGCTGAGCGAAGTGATTGAAGGGGATCTGGACCAGGTAATCGACCCGCTGATCCAGGAAGACCAGGCCGACCGCCTGGCCCAGCTGGGCGACTAATCCTTCCAGCCGGTCTCGAACCCTTCCGGCGAGAAGTCCTCCGGCCCTGGCTGCACCTCGACGTTATCCACCCTGGCCATGGGCGGCCCCTGCCGCAGCCACTGCTGCAGTTTGCCCAGGGCGCCCTCATCTCCCTTGGCCGCGACTTCCACCCTGCCGTCCGGCAGGTTGACCGCGTATCCGGCCACTCCGAGCCTGCCGGCTTCCTTGCGGGTGGACTCCCGGAAGAAGACGCCCTGGACCCGGCCACTGATGAGAAACCTGCGGGCAGGCATCACGGCGTTCCGGCACTGGCGCCGGACATGGCCTCGGCAATCTCCTGCTCGATCATTTCCCGGGTCACCGGCCCGACAAAAGTCCGCTGGCGCTCACCCTCGGGAGAAATGAGAATGGTGGTCGGCAATACCCGGGGAACGCCGTACTGGGCAGGCGGTTCGTAGACGTCCACCAGGACAATGGGATAGGACGCCCGGTAGGTTTCCAGGAACTCCCGGATCGCCTCGACCTCGATTTCCTCGAAGGCAAGCCCCACCAGAAAAACGTCCGATCGGTCATCGTGCAGGGAGGATAGATCCGGAATCTCCTTGCGGCAGGGTTTGCACCAGGTGGCCCAGTAGTTCACCACCAGCCACTGGCCGTCGAGTTCGTTCAGATCCAGTTTGGCCCCAAAAACATCGGTTGCCTGGAAATTCCTCAGCTCAGCGGATGCCCCGACGCCGCTCGCAAGCAGGCCGGCAGCCAGCAGGATTGCACCTGCCCAGTTTTTTGTCATTGTCATACCAGTCTCAGGTTGTCGTTTCGGCATTTAGGACCTGTGGTCAGGTAAAAGGATTTCAAACTGCGCCCGGTCACCTCGGCCAGCGGCTCAGCGGCACCTGCCAGGGCTTGCCTGAATGCCTGGTTCCAACCGTCGTCGCTTCCCTCGAGGTCAGCGTCCGGCATGGGCCAGACGTAGGCGCCGGTGGCGTACAGCTCTGCCAGCGTCAGGTCGTCCAGGTCGCGAACCAGCAGCCACTCACCCTGTTCGCCCCGCCGCACCACACTGGCCCGCCGCAGGTTTTCCAGCAGTTCCTGCACCTGGTGGTCGTCAGCGCCGGGCTCCTCGCGCAGCAGGGCTTCGGTCTGCAGTCCCCTGCCCTCGCCCTGTGCCCGCCACAGGTGCCCCGTCAGGCGGAACAGCAGGAGGAATTCCGCCTGTACCGGGTAGCTGGCGCCGCGGCGGTACCGGAAGCTGCCCAGGGACGCGGTCAGGGAAGCACCCAGCAATATCACCGACCACGACAGGTAGATCCAAAGGATGAAAATGGGTACCGCCGACAGTGCACCATAGATACGTTCATAACCGTCAAAGCTGCGCAGGTACAGTCCAAAGCCCGCCTTGGCCACCTCAAACATGATTGCCGTGATCACCGCGCCGAACAGCGCGTGGCGCCAGGGCACCGAGCGATTGGGCACGATGAGAAATCCGAGAAAAAACGCCAGCACCGTCACCAGGGCCGGCGTCAGCGACAGAAGCATCCCCCGCAGCATGCCTACAGCCGGTGCGCGGTCCAGGATCTCCAGCGAAAAGAAATAGGAGCTGATGGCAATGCTGCTGAGCAGCAGAATCGGGCCAATGGTGAGTACCGTCCAGAATATGATGAAACGACTGAGCAGCGGCCGCGGCGTTTTGACCCCCCAGATTCGATTGAAGGTTTTTTCCACGGTGAACATCAGCATCAGCGAGGTCACCAGCAGAAAAACCGACATCGCGGCGGACAGCCGGGTGGTGTCCGTGGCCAGGCTGAACAGGGTCTGTCGAATTGTCTCCTGTTTTTCCGGGACCAGGAAATCCGCCAGGAAGGCCTGGAACCTCAGGGTCAGGTCATCGGCCACGGGCAGTGCGGCCAGCACGATGGTCACCACAGTGATCAGCGGGACCAGGGCCAGCAGGGTGTTGAACGTCAGCATGCCCGAGTAGGTCAGACAGTTGTCCCGCCCGAACTGACGCGCCACGTAGCGCAACAGGGCCCAGCTGCGCGCCGGGTCGAACGGCAACCGGTGCCACCATGATGTGCCGCCCGCCGGGTTTACCGGATTATGCTCGCTCACTACAATCGTCGCCTCTCAGCACTGTTGAACCGGTCATGACCAGCCAGAAATTCACGATATATCATAACCCCCGCTGCTCAAAATCACGCCAGACACTGCAGCTCATCGAGCAGGCAGGGATTCAGCCAGAGATCATCCAATACCTGAAAACCCCTTTGGAATCCAGGGAGTTAAAAAAGATTCTTAAACTCCTTGGCATGTCGCCGCGGGAGCTGATGCGGAAAAAGGAGGCCCCATACAAAGAGCTCGGACTGGACCGACCGGAGGTCTCCGAAAAAGACCTGCTGCAGGCCATCGTCGACCACCCGATCCTGCTGGAACGACCCATTGTGATCGCCGGTGAGCAGGCGGTCATCGGCAGGCCGCCAGAAAACGTGCTGCCCCTGCTGGGTCAGGGCACATGACGGAAATCCTGGTGCTCTACTACAGCCGCCACGGCAACACCGCGGCCATGGCCCGCCAGGTCGCAAGGGGCGTTGAGCAAACCCAGGCAACGGCACGGATCAGGACCGTGCCCGGAACCGACGGCACGCCGCCGGATTCCGGTCCGCCGCTGGCCACCACCCAGGATCTGGAGGAATGCCAGGGACTCGCCCTGGGCAGCCCCACCCGCTTCGGCAACATGGCGGCGCCGCTGAAGTCGTTCATTGACGGCACCATCAATCAGTGGCTCAGCGGCAGCCTGGTGGGCAAGCCAGCCGGCGTTTTTACCTCCACCGGCTCACTCCACGGCGGCCAGGAAACGACGCTCCTGTCCATGATGCTGCCGCTGCTGCACCACGGCATGCTGATACTGGGATTACCCTATTCAGAACCCCAGCTGCTGAGCACCACCAGCGGCGGCACACCCTATGGGCCCAGCCACGTAGCCGGCGCCGAATCCGACCGCGAGCTCACCGACGACGAGAAAGCCCTTTGCCGCGCGCTGGGTAAGCGCCTGGCCGATACCGCGCTGCGGCTGCAGACATGATCTTCAACCTGCTCTACATGGCACTGATTGGAGTGCACCTGTACTGGCACATCTGGATGAATCCGTTGACCCTGCCGCTGCTGGTGGTCAGCACCCTGCCCCTGCTGGTGCCGCTGCCATGGCTGCTGATGCGCCCCGGACACCGGGTGCGGTCAGCAGTGTCCCTGTTAACCCTGCTCTACTTTGTCTACGCCATGATGGAGTCGGTGGCGGTGCCGGAGTTGAGACTGGTGGCCGTTACCCAGGTCGGGCTGTGCGTGCTGCTTTACGTCAGCCTGATCCTGAGCAAGCACCAGGGCACCACCAGCGCCTAGCAGCCACCTGGCCGCCACCTGGCCGCCACCTAGCCTCCAACATCCGAGCTTCTGCCCAGCGCCGCCAGCTGCAGCAGGGTGTCCAGCAACACCGAGTCGCCCACGGCAAACTCCGGGCGCCCACTGGACAGGGAAAACAGCAGCCTGGCATCTTCGTGATGGCTCATTGCGATGGGGGTAATCTGGTTCACCGGCACGGAATTCTGCTGCATGTTCAGGGCCATGCGCCGATCGAACAGGCCGCTCCGGCCGAACACGCTGGCTCGAATGGGCGCGTCACTCAGCAGCAGCCGGGGAAACAGCAGCTTGGCGAAGCCGGCCACCATCTGCTTGTCGCGGTTCACCCGCTGCAGGGATTGGGTTAAGGGGGAAGCGGCGCCGTTGGACGAGGTGTCCAGCAGCTGCTCGTAGATGTCGTCGTTC
>JASJDM010000008.1 GCA_030065125.1 Lysobacterales bacterium
GACAGAGTAAACCCGGGTTTACTCTGTCCCTTTACTCTGACCCCATTCCTGCCGTCTCGCGGATGAACAAAGCCCTAATTCCCCGTCAACCGCAGCATCTCATCCCGTCTGGCCAGCAGGGCCTTGACGTGTTTCCTTTTCAGCCAGGGTGTCATGCTCTCCTCCAGGGGTTTCTGCTCGAGGTTCTGCAATGCCTCGACCACCGCTGCGGGAAGGTTCAGGTCGGCTGCTGACGGCGGCAGCTTGGTCTGGGTGCCGAAAGCCCTGCCGTGGCCGGTGAGGTGGAGGCTCCACAGGCTGCGACGGTACAGCACGTTGTCGGCATTGCGGCCGGCGTTGAAGGTCAGGTAGTCGAACATCGACATGAGGTCGAACTGGGGGTTTACCGGGCACCAGCCGCCAATGCCAATCTGGTTGGCCACCCGCTGGCCCTCGGTGATGGTGTCGGCGTACCACAGCTGCAGCGCGCCATCCTTGCCATTGACCTCTCGCACGGCGGTGGGAGGTACAAGGTCCAGCCCCAGTGCCTGGTCCAGGATAAAGGCGGCCATTTCCAGTCGGTCCGGCCGGCCCCGCTCGCTGGGATAGAACAGGGCCTTGAACCTGCTGCCGTTGTGGCTGACCTGGGCCCGCCATGGCTGGCCTTTCTCGCCCCGGCTGGTGATTTCCACGGTGCCCTCGGCCAGCGCCTGCATCACCTGCTGCCGGTTGAGGTTGCCGGCGATGGGTTGTCCCCCGGTTCTGGGCGCCAACCGTTCGCTGGGATTGAGGTACTGAACGGTGAGGTCGTCGCCTTCCACGATCAGCGCCGCCGGCCGGCCTTCGTAGTAGGAGACCAGCATGCCGGTGTCCAGCATGATGACCCGGCCGTCATAGAGGCTGTGGGCGCGGCGGTCCACGGTGGGTGTGTGGCCCACGACGACCCGGTTGACCCCGAGTCTGGACAGCGCCGCATCCAGCACCGGCTCCTCCAGGATGGGCTTGCAGTAGACCGAGCCCCGGTACCACAGGGGGCCGTCCGCGGAAAACAGCGGCGACTGGCTGAGCTCGGTGAATCGCTCCAGGGTGGACAGGGTGTCCAGGTCCTGGCCCTGGCTTGGATCCTGGGCCATCTCGCAGGTCATTACCCGTTCCTGGATACAGGGTGAAGGCCCGACGCCGTTCGCGGCATCGGTGGCCAGGTCCCTGGGGTCCTGGTTCTCGAACCGGGGCAGGGTACCCAGGTCCACCAGTTTTTCCCAGTAACTGACGTAGTCGTTGAGATCGGAACGGAGGCTTCGGTTGAGCTCATCCAGGCCCTGCTGGCCGACTATCTCGGGCAGTCCGCCGTGCACAAAGGCGGTGTCGTTGACCACCACGACCGGGGGAAGGCCCAGCAGCCACTGGCCATATTTGCCCTGGGTGGAAAATCCGTGCCGCAGGCCAAAAAATCCGCTGGGAAAGCCTTTCTCGAAAGCGGTCCGGGCGGCGTCCTCGTCGGGGAAGGTATTTTGCTGCTGAAACCACTGGAAGGCCTGCTCGCGCAGATCGGCCGGCTCCTCCGGCTGGAACGCCGCAAACTCGGCCCGCGCCACGTAGCGCATGTCGCCGGTCAGATTCATCAGTTCATGGTTACCCAGCACCACCAGCACGCGGCCACCCTGTTCCGGCGCCTGCTGCTCCAGGCGCATCAGCAGGTCCATGGTATTGCGCGACTCGGGTCCGCGGTCCAGCAGGTCGCCCAGGCTGACCAGGTGGGTGTTGCCGCCGCTCCAGTTGAGCTGCTCATCCACCAGGCCGGTTTCCTTGAGCAGGGCGACAAACTCCGGGTAGGCGCCGTGAATGTCGGGTATGGCGACAATCCGCTCGGCGCCCTGCACCCGCCAGTTGTCTTCAGCGGCGGCGGCGCCGATGACCAGCACAAAGGCCGTCATCAGGCGGATACAGAAATGGAAAAACTGGCTCATCTCAAAACCTTTGGACCCCGTATTCCCCCCGATGTTACCCCCATGGGCGGGTGCGTCAAAAACCCACACACTGCTACGGGGATTCCACAGTCGTTGCGCTACGGGGGCTCTCTTAGAATCTGGCTGGTAATTATTCTTGTGAATCAGGTAGATGGTGTCATGACGGACCTTCCTCAAAAAGTCCAGCAGATCAAGGAACGGGGGTTTGCTGTTTTCCTCGGCGAGGGCTTGTCGGCCGACTTCATGGCCAAGTTTGACCATCCCATCCCGGTGGAGGGTATTCGCCAGGTCCGGGTGTGGGGGCTGCAGGTTGACGACGAGCGTGAGCTGCCGGGACACGAGAGGACCTCCATACCCGACGAGGAACGCTGGGAAATCAATATCCGTGCCAGGAACGGAAGCTGCTACGAAGTAGATTCCGACCTGCTGCTGCCGGCACCCTGACCATCCCGCATCGACCATGGCCCGGGAAGTCATACACGACGTTTTGATACTTGGCTCCGGGCTGGCGGGCCTGCGTGCAGCGGTTGAGATCGCGCGTCGGGTCGAAGGGGCCGACATCGGCCTGGTGTCCAAGGTCCAGTTGATGCGTGCCCACTCGGTCTGCGCCGAGGGCGGCACCGGCGCGGTGCTGCGGGAAGACCTTGGAGACAGTCTCGATCTGCATGCCTGGGACACGGTCAAGGGTTCTGATTTCCTGGCGGACCAGGACGTGGTCTACCGGTTCGTGGAGCAGTCTCCCAAGGAAATCCACCAGCTGGACCGCTGGGGTCTGCCCTGGTCCCGCACCGAGGACGGCCACATCCTGCAACGGGACTTTGGCGGTCACAGCTATCCCCGCGCCACCATGGCGGCGGACAAGACCGGCTTCTTCGAGATGCAGACCCTGTACGACACCCTGCAGCAGCACGGGGGCTGCGCCCGCTATGACGAGGTATTCGCCAGCAGGATACTGGTCAACGACGAGGGCCGGTTTCTTGGGCTGTCGGTCATCGATATGGCCAGCGGCGAAATGCTTACCCTGCGGGGTCGTGCCCTGCTCATCGCCACCGGTGGCGCCGGTACGCTCTATGGATTCACCACCTATTCCGACACCGTCAGCGGGGATGGCCTGGCCATGGCCTACCGCGCCGGCCTGGCCCTGGAGGACACCGAATTCATCCAGTTTCATCCCACCGGGCTGATCCCGTCGGGCATCCTGATGACCGAGGGTTGCCGCGGCGAAGGCGGCTACCTGCGCAACAACCAGGGCGAGCGATTCATGCAGCACTACGCGGCGTCCAAGATGGAGCTGGCGCCCCGGGACATCATTTCGCGCGCCATGATGACCGAGATCCTGGAGGGTCGTGGTTTCCACCAGGACGGCGAGCTGGACCACCTGCAGCTGGACATGACGCACCTGGGTGCCGAGCGCATCCACCAGCGGCTACCCCTGATCCGGGAAGTGGCTATGAAGTTTATCGGCATGGATCCGGTGGATACCCCGGTGCCGGTGCGGCCCGTGGCCCACTATTCCATGGGCGGCATCGAGACCGACATCGATGGGGCCTGCACTGCGCCCGGGATCTGGGCTGCCGGAGAAGCGGCCTGCGTGTCGCTGCATGGCGCCAACCGACTGGGGACCAACTCCACGGCGGAATGCCTGGTATGGGGCGCCATCTGCGGTGAAAAGATTGCCGGTTTCCTGGGCGAGGAACCGGGACTGCCGGACCTGCCGGCGGACCTGGTGGCGGCCGAGGAGTCACGTATCTTTGAAGGATTGCTGGGTCCCGGCGGCAGCGCCAGCCCGTTCGAAATCCGGCACCAGCTGCGCGACGCCATGGATCAGCACCTGGGCGTTTATCGTGACGGCGCCAGTATGCAGCAGGGGCTCGACAAAGTGCGCGAGCTGAAAGCGGCCTTTAAAGATGTCCAGGTGGAGGACAAGAGCCGGGTCTACAACACCAATCTGGTTCGGGCCCTGGAACTGGAAAACCTGCTGGACCTGGCCGAGGTGGCGGTGGCGTCTGCCCTGGCCCGGGAGGAATCCCGCGGAGCTCACGCCCGTACGGATTTTCCTGACCGGGACGACGACAACTGGCTGAAACACACGCTGGTGCGGCAGGCGGGGGACGGTTTGGACATCCGGTACAAGCCCGTCGCCATCACCCATTGGGAGCCGGTGGAGAGGAAGTACTGATCATGGCGGTATCCGAAAAAACCATGCGGCCCTCGGGCATTCTGCGCTGGCTGGGCGGTGGACGCCGGGGCCTGGAAGGCTACCTGTATGTCATCCATCGCATTTCCGGTCTGGCCCTGCTGATGTTCCTGATGATGCACGTGTTTTTTACCGGTGTGCGGCTGCTGGGCGAAGAGGCGTGGAGCGGCCTGATGGAAATGGCCAACAATCCGGTTCTGCATTTCCTTGAGTACCTGGTGTATGTGGCCTTTGCATTCCACGCGGTCAACGGCCTGCGGCTGATCATCATCGAGCTGGCTTTTGGCATCGGTCCGCCGGATGAACCGGTCTATCCCTACAAGGGCTCTATCCATAAACAGCGTCCGCTGATGCTGATTGCCATGGTCATCGTGGGCATATTGATATTCGCCGGCGGATTCGACCTGGTGGCCATGGGGCACTGAGCATGAGAGAAACCAAGTACTGGGCCCTGAACCTGCTGGCTGGACTGCTGATCCTGGTGTTGCTGGCTCAGCACATGGCGGTGATGCAACTGGATGGCTGGCTGGAGAAATGGCTGGCGGACTGGATTCCGCCGCTGAGCTGGCCCGGCCTGGTCGAACGCGGCACCAACCTGATTCAAATGGTCAGCTACGTGCTGCTGCTGGGGCTCGGGCTGTTTCACGGCTTTTACGGGCTGAACAAGATTCTTGCCGAGTTCATCCAGGGCGACCAAAAGCGGCGAATCATCCGCCTGGGCTGCACGGTCATGGGTATCCTGCTGTTTGTCGTGGGGACCACGGTGACGGTGGGTTTCTACCTGGTCAACGGTTAGGGAGCGACCATGACGGATCAAACAGTCACTTTTCGCGTACGGCGGCACCAGCCCGGACAGGAAGACGCCTGGCAGGAATACCCGGTTGCGGTCCATCCCGGCATGACCGTGCTGGACGGACTGCAGCAGATCAAGGAACAGCAGGACTCGAGCCTGGCCTGGCGCCACTCCTGTCGCATGGGCATTTGCGGGTCCTGCGGCATGGTGATCAACGGCCAGCCAGGCCTGGCCTGCAATACCCAGGTGCTGGATATCAGCGACCGCCGAATCAGCCTGGAACCGCTGTCCAATTTTCCGGTGGCCCGGGACCTGGTGCCCGACCTGGAGCCCATGTTCGACAAACATCGTTCCATCAAGCCGTTTCTGATTGCCGGGCAGCAGGACGGCGACGAGCCCCTGCGGCAGAGTCCGCGCCAATTGACCGACTACCTGCAGTTTTCCTACTGCATCAAGTGCGGCGCCTGCATGGCGGCCTGTCCTACCCTGGCCAGTGATGCCGACTTCCTGGGCCCCATGCCGCTGACCGCGGCGCACCGCTACAACCGCGATTCCAGGGACGATGGATTTGACCAGCGCAAGCAAAGCCTGGGAGACCACCATTCCATCAGTCACTGCCATTACGCGGCGGAGTGTTCCAAGGTCTGCCCCAAGGGTGTGGATCCGGCCAAGGCCATCCAGTATCTCAAACGTGACCTGGTGCTGGACCTGGTAGGCCTGCGGCGCCGGCCGGGACCGGTTCCCCAGGGGAGTCCCGGCACGCCCAGGGATGACATCCCCAAGGCGCCGGAATTCACCGTCAAAAAACCTTAGACTGGGGCAATGACTGCCCGAGATTTCATTCCCATCCGGCCCGCCCGGGATCTGATGATCCCGCTGGATTCCTATCCTCACCTGCCCGATACCGCCACCCTGTCGGACGCCATCCTGGCCTTTGTCGGATCCCAGATTGAGCGTAAGGGCAGGTTCTCGCTGCCGCGGATCGTGCTGATCATCGACGGCGAAAACCACCTGGTCGGACAGGTTCGCCGGAGGGATATCCTGCGGGGATTGCTGCCGGACTTCTTTACCCAGGATGAATCCCACGCCCTGAGCCACTTCGACATGGAACTGGACGAGGACATGAACCTGGCGGAGCTGTTCAAGGATGGAGAAAGGCAGGTCCTTTCTCGAAACGCAGACGAACCGGTGACCCGGATCATGCGGCCCATCGAGACCACGGTATCGGCTGATGCCGACCTGATGGAGCTGGTAGTAAAGGCGGCCAGGACCGAGTCGCACATGCTGCCGGTGATGGACCTGGAAAACGTGATCGGAGTGGTTAGAACGGTAGAGATCCTCAACCAGATTCGCCGCATGCTGGAGCTGCCCCTGACGGATGAGTGAGGCCGGACCAACGCCTGCAGCGCGCCGGGGAAAACCCATCCTGGTGCGCCTGGCCAGCGCGACCGCTGCCCGGGACGTCCGGCGCTGGATCTGGCTGCTGACCGGGGTAGGGCTTTTCGCAGCCATTGCCTTGTGGCCGTCGCCGCCCATCGCGGTTGACCCCAACGGTGAGGTCGTTGCGCTGGGGCGGGAAGCCCAATGGGCACTGGCCCTGTTTGCATTGGCTGCCACCTGGTGGGTGTTCGAGGTGGTCCCCATCGGCGTTACTGCCATTGCCATCGGCGTGGCCCAGGCACTGTTCCTGATCCGTGAACCGCGGGTGGCCTGGACCGACTACTTTGATCCTTCGGTGTGGTTCATATTCGGCTCCATCGTTATCGGCCTGGTGTTCACCCGAACCGGCCTGACCCGGCGGCTGGCCTACGGCATGCTGATGGCCGTGGGCGAAAAAACCCGCAATATCTACCTGGGCGCGTTCCTGATGACCGCTGGACTGACCCTGGTCATGGCCCACACGGCGGTGGCCGCCGCGCTGTTCCCGGTGCTGATGGCCATACACCACCTCTACGGTTCCGGGGACGAGAAGACCCGGTTCGGGGCCGGGCTGTTCGTGGGCATGGCGTTTACAGCCGGCGCCGGCAGCGTCATTACCCTGTTCGGCGCGGCCCGCAGTGCCGTGGGCATCGGGTTTTTTCGTGAGCTGGCCGGCCGCGACGTGGATTTCTTCGAGCTGAGCTACTACATGGCGCCACTGGGTGCGGTCATGGTGCTGATCCTGTGGCTGTATATCCTGGTGGTGTTTCCGCCGGAGCGCTCGGTGATCCCGGGGCTGCGTGATCGTGCCCGGGCACTTTACGAAAAGCTGGGCCCCATGACCCGCCGCGAATTCGGAGCGGTATTGATCGTGACCGCCGCCGTGCTGCTGATGAGTCTCAAGCAATTTGTCCCGGCGCTGGCCGGCATCGACAAGAGCGCCATCATCCTTTCCGCCACGGTACTGTTTTTCGTGTTCCGCATACTTAAGGCAGATGACCTGGAGGGCGTCTCCTGGAATATCATCCTGTTGTTTGGCGGCGCCATGAGTATCGGATTCTGTTTGTGGCAGACCGGCGCCGCCAAGTGGCTGGCCATCCACTGGCTGGGTCTGCTGGCCACCGCGCCACCCCTGGCATTTATTACCGGTGTGGCGGTGTTTGTCATGATCATGACCAACCTGATCATGAACGTGGCGGCCATCGCGATCTCTCTGCCGGTGGCGCTGACCATCGCGCCCTACATGGGCGTTGCACCAGAGCCGATTCTCTACGCCTCCCTGGCCGCGGCGGGCATGCCTTTCCTGTTCCTGGTCGGCGCCGCACCCAATGCCATTGCTTATAACTCCGAACAGTTCACTACCGGCCGGTTTTTCGTTGCGGGGGTGCCGGCCAGCGTGATCCTGGTGGGCGTCATTGCGCTGTTCGTGTGGAAGATCTGGCCGTGGATGGGGATGCCCGTGTTTATTCGTTGAATATTGGGGTCATGAATATTGGGGTCAGAGTAAAGTGCCAGAGTAAAAATTTACTCTGGCACTTTACTCTGACCCCGTGCGTCAAAATTTACTCTGGCACTTTACTCTGACCCCGTGCGTCACCCGGTGATCTGATACGACCGACCGAGGATGTCGAACAGGATGAACCCCACCAGCAGGGTCACCAGCACGCCGTGCAGTGCTCTGTTGCGGAAGGTGGCCGCCAGCACGCAGATGATCAGCACCGGGAGTGAAGCGAAGTTGTCCATTGTCACCAGTTGCATGTCGAAAACCAGTGGACGGAACAGGGTAGACACGGTTACGGCAGTGGCAGCCAGCCACCAGACCGGCCGGGTGCGCTCGTAGTAGTAATCGGCCAGGTCCCGGTAACTGGTGAGCGGTCGCGGGAACATCAGGTGAATGATCAGGAAAAAACATATCGGACCGGCCAGCATCATTGACAGCCCGATGAACGTCCACTCCGACGTGGACTGCAGACCCCAGGCCTCCCACCATTGCTGCAGCATGGCCAGGAACAAGGCAAGAATCAGCAGGCTGTGAACCCAGTAGGTCCGGACCTGGCCGCGCTCCCGGATCAGTCCGGCCACCCCGGTCAGCAGTTCAGCCAATCCCAGGCCGATGATGATGGACACCAGTACCATCAGGAATTCGAAGAGATTCATGCAGAGCCTCGTTTGGTGGGCGGGGACAGTTTAAACGGCATTGAGCCGGCAATGAGCTGATTGCTGGAAATGCCACTTCTTACCCGGTCACACCACCCCCCGGCGGGCGCTCCCGCCGGTGACTCAAATCCCCAATCCCTGGTTTTTCAGTGACCTGGGTCAGTCAGGTCATAAAAGACTTAAAAAAACGGCAAAGTGTAAAGAAAATGTGAAAACATATAAAAACAGATAAAAATAGACATAAACGATGTTAAGTGATTAAATGCGCCCATGCTGCGCAAACCCATGTACACCGTTCACGAAGCCGCTGAGCTCCTCAAGGTCAAGGAGAGCACCTTGCGTTCCCTGATCAATGACAAGCAGCTGCGTGCCGTGAAAGTAGGCAAGGAATGGCGGATCGCGGAGGTTGATTTGACCGAGTTCCTCAATGAGCACGCCAATCGCGAGCCTCACCGCCAGGAAGGCTCAGATGTCAACGAATAACACGGAGAGGCCATGGGTCGTCTGCTGATACTTGCCATCGGATTGGCTGCGGCCTGGCTGGTCTGGTCGGGTCTGTTCAAGCCGCTCATCTTCGGCCTTGGGGCGTTATCCCTGGTGCTGGTGCTGTGGCTGGCGATCCGGATGAAAGTAACCCGATATGGTTCTTTCTCACTGGACCTTGCGCCTCGACTGCTGGGATTCTGGGCATGGCTGCTGAAAGAGATCGTCAAGTCCAACCTGACTGTGGCTCGAATCGTGCTGTCTCCCCGGATGAACATCTCGCCGCGCATGGTGACCGTCGAGCCGCCGACGCGAGGGCTGCAGGGTCAGGCGATTCTCGCTAACAGCATCACCTTGACCCCGGGCACGGTGACTGTTGATGCCCACGATGGGACATTCAAGGTCCATTGTCTGACCGAAGAGGGCGCTGCCGACATTGAACGCGGTGAGATGGCCCGGCGTATCCACAAAGCGGTGGGCGACCGATGATGTTTGCCGTGGGCGCTGCCGCCGTCACTATCACCATGATGCTGGCTCTGCTGCGAGCGCTGCTGGGGCCATCGGTTTATGACCGGGTACTGGCGGTGAACATGCTGGGGACCAAGACGGTGCTTCTGCTGGCGCTGACGGCTTTTGCCATGGGGCGGCCGGACTTCATCGACCTGGCCATTACCTACGCGCTGATCAACTTCATTGGCGTGATCGCGGTGCTGCAGTTCTTCTACAGCCGTGACCTGCGCAAGGCCGAGGAGCGAGCAGCCAAGTCCGCCCACGGCGGCGCCGTGGGACCCAGCCAGGCGGGTCCCCAATGAACTGGCTCGATTGGCTCACGGCGCTGATGGTCAGCGCTGGCGGTTTCTTTGTATTCGTGGGCGGTGTTGGCGCAGTCCGCATGCCCGATCTGTACACTCGCATGCACGCCACCAGCCTCACCGACACCCTCGGCAGCCTGCTGATCCTGGTGGGTCTCATGCTGCAATCCGGGTTCACCCTGATCACCCTGAAGATCGTGCTGGTCGCGGCCTTCCTGTTGGTGACCGGCCCCACCGCGGCTTACGCACTGGCCAACGCGGCTTTCCTTGGCGGACAACTTCCTGAAGGACTGCAGGACGGTGCGTCGGATGATGGGGAGACGCAGCCATGATCGAGCTGTTTGGCGTGTTCCTGCTGGCGCTGGCGGTGATCACCGCAATAGGCGTAGTTCAGGCTCGCAACCTGTTTGCCGGTGTCATGCTCATGGGGATCTTCAGCCTGCTCATGGCGGCAACATTTTTCCTGCTCGATGCCGCCGACGTGGCGCTGACCGAAGCAGCCGTGGGTGCCGGGATTTCTACGGTACTCATGCTGTCAGCCCTGGCGCTGTCGGGCGCGGAAGAAAAGGCACGCAGCCGCTCCAGGATTCTCGCCCTGATCGTGGTTACCGTGACCGCCGCGACGGTGATCTACGCTACGTTTGAAAAGCCGCGACTGGGTGACCCCAACGCGCCGGTGCAGCAGCACGTGGCGCCGTGGTACTTCGACATGACCCAGGAGGCTATCGAGATACCCAACGTGGTCACCGCGGTGCTCTCCAGCTTCCGGGGTTACGACACCCTGGGTGAGGTCATTGTGGTGTTCACCGCCGGAATCGGTGTGCTGTTCCTGATCGGCGCCGCCGCGCCCAAGGGCCGGGCCAGCCCGTCACAAGGGGATCTGCCCGTGGGCCTCAAACACCATCAGCCCATCCGGGTGGTGGGGAAATTGGCCATCCCGTTCATCCTTTTGTTTGCGTTTTATGTCCAGTTCCACGGCGAATACAGTCCGGGGGGAGGATTCCAGGCGGGGGCACTGTTTGCTGCCGCCATCATCCTCTACGGCATGTTGGAGGGTGAAGCAACCGCCCTGTCAATTATTCCCGCCCCGGTGCTGTTTGCCATGTCCGCGGGTGGCGCGCTTCTGTTCGGTGGCGTTGGGGTAGTGTGCATGCTGCTGGGCGGCAACTTCCTGCAGTACGATGTGCTGCTGGCTGGCAGTCCAGTTGGGGCCCAGCAGATGGGCATCATCGCCATCGAGTTGGGGGTCGGCATCACGGTGGCGGGAACCCTGCTGTCGATTTTCTTCGCGTTTGCCACCCGGGATCAGTCATGAGCGAGATACTCGGGCTGTTCAACTACTGGGTGTTCGTGCTGCTCATGGTGATCGGCTTTTATGCGGTCATCGCCAAGCCCAACCTGATCAAGAAACTGCTGGGACTGTCTATTTTTCAGGCCGCAGTATTCCTGCTGTTCATCTCCATGGGCAAAGTGGACGGCGGCACCGCTCCTATCATCCAGAACGGCAACTGGGACGCTGTATTCTCCAATCCGCTGCCCCAGGTACTGATCCTCACGGCCATTGTGGTCGGGATTTCCACCCTGGCCCTGGGTCTGGCCATCGTGGTGCGCATCAAGGAAGCCTACGGCACCATCGAGGAGATTGACGCCATTGCCTCGGGGGAGGCGACCCAGCTGCAGCAGGATTCCGGGGAGTCAAAGCAATGAGCCTGGCGTCCCAGCTTCCGGCGCTGCAGGTTGCAGTGCCCATGTTGACCGCGCCGCTGGTGGCGCTGCTGCGGGATTCCCACCTGAGCTGGGCGGCGGCGTTTGCCGCCAGCGCCATGTCCTTTGTCCTGGCCATTGCCATCACCGGACAGGTGATCGGCGGCGAAACGCTGGTGTACCACATGGGTGGCTGGGCGCCGCCGTTTGGAATCTCGCTGTACATTGATGAACTCAGCGCCCTGCTGCTGCTCATCATCACCGGTGCGGCAACCCTGACCCTGCTGGCCGGACGAGGCAGCCTGGAAGAGCAGGTGGGCGAAGCGCGCATGCCGCTGTTCCTGGCGGCCTGGCTGCTGACCCTGGCGGGCCTGGCGGGCATCGTGGTCAGTGGCGACGCCTTCAACATTTTTGTCTTCATGGAGATTTCCTCCCTGGCCACCTACATCCTGGTCAGCGGGGGTCCCCAGCGCCGGGCGCTCACGGCGGTGTTCAAATACCTCATCACGGGAACCGTAGGCGCTACCTTCTACCTGATCGGCGTGGGCATGGTCTACATGATGACCGGCACCCTGAACATCGCCGACATGGAGGTCCGACTGGCCGAGGTCAGCGACCGCAATGTGGTTTACGTGGCGGCCGGATTTATCACCATCGGCCTGGCGCTGAAGGCGGCGATTTTTCCGCTGCACGCCTGGATGCCCAACGCCTACACTTTTGCGCCCCACATCGTCACGGCGTTCATTGCCGCATGTTCTACCAAGGTGTCGCTGTACGTGCTGCTGCGGCTGGACTTCTTCGTGTTCCAGAAAAACCTGGTGGATCACGAACTGCAGTTTGCCTACCTGCTGATGCCGCTGGCCGTCATCGGAATCCTTTACGGCTCCATCGCCGCCATCTTCGAACAGAATCTGAAGCGGATCCTGGCGTTTTCCTCGGTGGCCCAGATCGGCTACATCCTGTTGGGCGCCAGCCTGATTTCCGTGGCGGGATTCACCGCTGCCGTGCTGCATTTCTTCAACCACGCCCTGGCCAAGACGGCGCTGTTCCTGGCCGTGGCCTGCCTGGGCCTGCAGTTCGCCAAAATGCGCCTGGAGGACCTCCGGGGTGTCGGCCGCAGCATGCCGTGGACCCTGGCGGCCTTCGCCGGTGCGGGTCTCAGCCTGATCGGCGTTCCCGGCACCGCCGGGTTCGTCAGCAAGTGGGCCTTGATTGGTGCGGCCATGGAAAAGGGGGCGCCGGGCGCTGCCCTGGTGGCGCTGATCCTGTTCAGCTCGCTGCTGGCCGTGGTCTACGTGTGGCGGATCGTGGAGGTGACCTGGTTCGGTCACGGCGGCGAGCAGGCCAAGGCAGCAGGCGGCGGCCCGATTACCGAAGCGCCGCTGTGGATTCTCACCATGACCTGGGTGGCAGTGCTGGCCAATTTCTGGTTCGGGTTTGATTCCTCCCTGCCCATGCAGCTGGCGTCTTCCTCGGCCGAGGAATTTCTGAGGCATCAGCCATGACAGCAGAAACCACCATTCTGCTGTCCCTGCTGATTCCGGCGCTGGGCGCCGTGGGCATCGCCGTATCCAGCCGCTGGCCCAACGTCCGCGAGTCGGTGACCCTGGTGACCGCGGGCCTGCTGATGATCAATGTCTGGAGCCTGATCCCCGGCATCATGGACGGCGGCCGGCCCTTCGTGTCCCTGTTCGAGTTCCTGCCCGGCGTGGCCATTGCGTTCCGGGTTGAACCCCTGGGCATGCTGTTTGCCGCCCTGGCGTCCGGCCTGTGGATCGTCAACTCCATCTACTCCATTGGCTACATGCGCGGCAACAAGGAAAAGCACCAGACCCGCTTCTACATCTGCTTTGCCATTGCGCTCAGCGCCGCCATGGGCATCGCGTTTGCGGACAACCTGCTGACCCTGTTTCTGTTTTACGAGATCCTGACCCTGTCCACCTACCCGCTGGTGTCCCACAAGGGGGATCAGCCCACGGTGCGGTCGGCCCGGACCTATATCGGTATTCTGCTGGGAACCTCCATTGGCCTGCTGCTGCCGGCCATCCTGTGGACCCTGTCTGCCGCCGGCACCCTGACCTTTACCGAGGGCGGCATCCTGGCCGGCAAGCTCAGCGGGCCCGAAGTGGGACTGCTGCTGGGTCTGTTTGCCTTTGGCGTCGGCAAGGCGGCCTTGATGCCGGTGCACAAGTGGCTGCCCGCGGCCATGGTGGCGCCGACCCCGGTCAGCGCGCTGCTGCACGCGGTGGCGGTGGTGAAGGCCGGCGTGTTCTCCATTACAAAGATCATCGTCTACATCTTCGGCATCGACTTCCTGGACGCTGAGCCCAGCGCCGCCTGGCTGCCGCTGGTGGCGGCCTTCACCGTGGTGGCTGCCAGTATCGTCGCCCTGCGCCAGACCAACCTGAAGCGGCTGCTGGCCTACTCCACCATCAGTCAGCTGTCTTACATCGTGCTGGCCGCCGCAGTGCTGAAGCCGCTGTCGGAAATCGGCGCGGCCATCCACATGGTGACCCACGCCTTTGGCAAGATCACCCTGTTCTTCGCCGCCGGCGCTATTTACGTGGCGTCCAAGAAAACCGAGCTGCACCAGCTGCACGGCATTGCCCATCGCATGCCCTGGACCATGGCGGCCTTTACCATAGGCGCCCTGAGCATGATTGGGGTTCCGCCCACGGCGGGTTTTGTCTCCAAGTGGTACATCCTCGGCGGTGCCCTGGAAGCGCAGAACTACGTGGCCATTTTCACCCTGGTGGCCAGTACCGCGCTGAACGCGGCATATTTCCTGCCCATCATCTACCGCGCCTGGGTGGCACCGGAGAGGCCACTGCCGGAGTCTTCGCCCTATCGCAATCACGGAGAAGCGCCCTGGCCCATGGTGGTGGCGCTGACCACCACCGCGGCGCTGACGCTGATCTTTTTCATCTACAACCAGCCGGTGCTGGACCTCGAAGCCCAACTGGTAGGACGCAATCCATGAGAGCACATGACAATCACTGGCTGACCCGGCCCTCTACCGTGCGCATCCTGTGGATTGTGTTCAGCATAATCCTCGGCATTACCGTGGCCCTCCAGTTCCTGGTGCCGGTCAAAGGGGCGTTTGCCATCGAGAAGACCTTTGGGTTCGGCGCCTGGTATGGATTTCTGGCCTGCGTGTTGATGGTGCTGGTGGCCAAGGTGCTCGGCTGGTTGCTGAAACGGCCGGAAGACTACTACCAGTCCGAGCCTTCGGCACAGGAGTCAGCTGATGAACATTGAGATGCTGCCCCCCGCCCTGATCATGCTGGCCGGGGCTGTCGCCATCCTGCTGACCCGGCCGGGCATGGTGCGCAACGCCATCGTGCTGGTGGCACCGCTGCTGACGCTTTGGGCGGTGTGGCTGGTGCCCGACGGCATTTCCTCCACCGCCTACTACCTGGATTACACCATCGAGCTGGTTGAGGGCAGCCCGGTGAGGCGACTGTTCGCCACCATCTTTGCCATCATGGCTTTTGTCGGTGGACTGTATGCGTTCCGCACCGCGCGACGATTCGAACTGGCGGCCGCCTTTGCCTACGGCGCTGGCGCCATCGGCGTGGCTTTTGCCGGCGACCTGATCACCCTGTTCCTGTTCTGGGAGGTGATGGCGCTGTTCTCCACCGTTGTGGTGTGGTGCGGCGGAACCGAGAAGTCCAAGGCAGCCGGTATTCGCTACGCGGTGATCCACCTGCTCGGTGGCGTGATCCTGAAAGTGGGCATCGAGGGAGTCATGGTCAACACCGGCTCGGTAGACATCACCGCCATGTCGGTCACCGACTTCAGCTCGGCCATGATCCTGATCGGTATCCTGATCAACGCCGCCGCCCCGCCGCTGTCGGCCTGGTTGGCTGACGCCTACCCGGAGTCCAGCCCGACCGGGTCCGTGTTCCTGTCGGCGTTTACCACCAAGACCGCGGTGCTGGCCCTGATCCTGCTGTTCCCCGGCGAGTCCATTCTGATCTGGGTTGGGCTGTACATGATCTTTTACGGGATTATCTACGCGCTGCTGGAAAACGATGCGCGGCGCATTCTGGCCTACTCCATCGTCAACCAGGTGGGTTTCATGGTGGTGGCCGTGGGCATTGGCACCGAGACCGCCATCAACGGCGCCTCGGCCCACGCATTTGCCCACATCATCTACAAGGCGCTGCTGTTCATGAGCGCCGGCGTGGTGGTTTACCGGACGGGCTTGAGCCGCTGCAGTGACCTGGGTGGACTGTTCCGCACCATGCCGCTGACCACGGTTTGCGGCATCATCGGCGCCCTGGCCATTTCCAGCTTCCCGCTGACCTCGGGTTTCACCACCAAGACGCTGATTTCCGAAGCTGCCGGTGCCCAGGGCCTGGTCTGGGTCTACTTCCTGCTGGCGGCAGCCTCGGCGGGCGTGTTCCTGCACGCCGGGATCAAGTTTCCGTGGTTCGTGTTCTTCCAGAAGGACTCCGGCCTGCGGCCCAAGGACGCCCCCTGGAACATGGGCGCGGCCATGGTGATCTTTGCCTTCGCCTGTATCCTGCTGGGGGTCTACCCGCAGCTGCTGTACCAGTACCTGCCGTATCCCGAGGACGCTGATTTCTACAAGCCGGGCAAGGTGTTGTTCTACCTGCAGCTGCTGCTGTTCTCGGGACTGGCGTTCTTCCTGATGCTGCCCCTGATGAAGCGTACCCTGACCCTGAGCCTGGATACGGACTGGATCTACCGGCGCATGTTCTTCAACGCCGCCAAGGTGGGCGCCCGCGCCCTGGCGGATATCCGCGACCGCGCGGCCAATGACCTGAACGCCGCCAGCGGGTGGCTGTCCGGGTGGCTGTCAGCCAACTGGAAAACCGACGGTCCGTTCACCCGATCCTGGCCCATCAGCGCCACCGCTCTGTGGATCGCGGCGCTGCTGTCGGTGTACGTGTTCGTTTACTACCTGTAACGTGCTGATCCGGGCACGCAAAAGAAACAAGAAATACCGAGGTATTTGAGATGGCCGAACGCAGCAACGCACAATCCCTGATCGGTATCGTGATTGCGGTGACCCTGGGTGCTCTGGTGGCCTGGGCCGGCAGCGATGGCGGTGATCGCTACGGCGCCATCCCCGTATTCCTGCTCTGCGGCGCGCTGGCGTACGGCGTGAACTGGCTGGTGTTTATCCCGTCCGCCCTTGCGAAAACCGAGCACTATTACGACCTGACCGGCGGCCTGACCTACATCACCGTCATCATCGCTGCCGTGCTCATGTCCAGCGAGCTCGACCAACGGTCCATGCTGGTGGCCGGCATGGTCATGGTCTGGGCTCTGCGACTGTCCACCTTCCTGTTTCTGCGCATCTCGAAATCGGGCAAGGACTCGCGCTTCGACGCCATCAAGACCCGGCCCATCCGTTTTCTCATGGCCTGGACCCTGCAGGGTCTCTGGGTGCTGCTGACCGCGGCGGCGGCCCTGGCCGTCATCACTGGCGGCAATCGTGAACCGCTGGGTGTCATCGGCACGGTGGGCATAGTCGTCTGGGCTGCCGGGATGCTGATCGAGATTATCTCAGACCGTCAGAAGTCCGCTTTCAGGGCTGATCCGGCCAACCAGGGCAAATTCATCAACGTCGGCCTGTGGGCCTGGTCACGCCACCCCAACTACTTCGGTGAGATCGTGCTGTGGATTGGCATGGCCATTATTGCCATTCCGGTATTGTCCGGCTGGCAATGGGTGACTTTGATCTCCCCGATCTTTGTCACCCTGCTGCTGACCAAGGTCAGCGGCGTCCCCCTGCTGGAAGACGCCGCCGATAAGCGCTGGGGTGGCCAGGAAGACTACGAGGCCTACAAGCGCAATACGCCGGTACTGTTGCTGAAGCCGCCGAGGAAGGCTTGAGGCTCACTCCTCGAAACCGTTACCGAAGATCACTCCGCAATCTACGCCGTCGCCCAGTCCGGGCACCGGCTCGATGCCGTTGCAGGGGTCACACACGTCGCCGATGCCGTCGAAATCCGTGTCCAGCTGATCGGCATTGGCATCCACGGGGCAGTTGTCCAGGGAGTCCGGTTGGGAATCCCCGTCGAAGTCCGGGATTGGGTCAGGCGGTTCAAAGCCTGCATCGGGATCGGTCCATGGCAGGTCACCACCCGCAACCAACTCGGCGGACAGGTTGAACTGCACCGTGGGCATGCCCTTGTTGGGATTCGGGTCAAACCCCGCTGGCAATCTCAGGTTGACCGTGTAGCTGCGGGAGCAGTCCGGCTTGAACCACAGCCCGCGACCCATGCTGCCTGGCATGGATCCGGGGCGGTCGGTTTGATTCATGACGGCGATCCTGGCGCCGCGCTGATCGGACACGCTGACCTCTATCTCCGGCGGCAGGTTTTCGGCGAACAGCTGGATGCGCTGACCCGGGGACGGGACGTCGCCGTCACCATCACCGCAAGCGTCCAGCTGAATCTGGATGATGTTGTCATGGTCATCATTGCCGAATCCGCTGACGATGGTCGCCGTGGGCAGCTCGGTCCCGGGTGCCAGGATGTCAAGTGCCGGGTTGTAGTTTCGGCCACCGAATCCCAGGCTGACATTGTCGAATGCCACCGGGTCGCAGGCGTCAGGAATGCCGTCGTTGTCGCTGTCCGGTTTGGCCGGTTCCGGCGGCAGGCCCAGCCGCGGGTAGCCGGGCGTATAGGCGTTGGGGTTGTCCGGCGTGTCCGGGCAGGTGTCGCAGGCGTCACCCAGGCCGTCCATGTCGGTGTCGACCTGGTCGGCATTGTCTACGAACGGACAGTTGTCATCGGCAAAGTACACACCATCGCCGTCATGGTCCGGATCGCAGGCGTCACCATTGCCATCCATGTTGCCGTCGAGCTGGTCCGGATTAGGGTCGAAATCGCAATTGTCCGGCCCGTTTGAAATGCCGTCGCCGTCCACGTCGCCGTCACAGGGGTCGCCGATGCCGTCATTGTCGAGATCGGCGACGGAGCCACCGGGGCAGGGAGAGAAAAATCCCGGACAGGTGTCCACCTGGTCTGGGCAGAAATCACCGTCGCTGTCGGTGTCGGTGTCACAGAGATCGCCGATCTGATCTCCGTCGAAATCGAACTGCAGCGGATTGGGCGTGAACGGGCAATTGTCGGCGCTGTCCAGGATACCGTCGTTGTCGCTGTCCTCGGCATCGTCGGCGACGCCATCACAATCCTGGTCTCCGATGCCAACCTCAACCGCGGCCCAGGCGTTTTGCACCACGCAAACATCCGCTGCCGTGAAGCCGTATTGGTTCTGCTGCTGGAAGAATGTCGCCCAGAAGACGCTGCTGTCGCGCGCATCCTGGAAGTCGGACCAAGGCTGCAGGTAGCGCATGGTGCTGTAGGCGACCCAGCCCATCTTGACCCGGCCGATGCCGTTACCCACGTTAATGCCGTTGAAGTTACCACCCTCGGACATCAGGTAATGGGCCTTGTTCGGGATGCCGCTGTTGAAGTGAACGGCGCCATTGTCACCGGTAAAATTGCACTGCGAGTCGTCCGTACACAGCAGGGACATCTTGTCCGGTTGTCCACAGGTGCCGCTGCCGCAAACTCCGTTCAGCGGGTCCGCCAGGTTTCGTATGGCGCCAAGGCCGCTGGTGCGGTCCTCGGCCAGAAGCCAGTCAAAGTCATCGGCCAGCACGCCCATGACGTCAGAGTAGCTTTCGTTCAGGGCGCCGGACTTGAACTGGTAAATCAGGTTCGAGGTGTAATCGATGACCGCGTGGGTAAGTTCATGCACTGCGATATCAAAGCTCACCCAGCCCTGTGCCGACTGGAAGCCGCAGCCCGGCGTGTAAGCGGCGTTGTTGGTGGTTGAGTTGAACATGGTGTTGACCAGCCCACCGACGTTGTCATACGACAGGCGTCCAAAACTTTCGCGGTAGAAATCGAGGGAGTCCAGGTAATGGCGGCGTTGCCAGTGCGCTTCGGAATTGGCCGGATAACCCGGCCCGACGCCTGACTCATCACCGGCGAGATCCAGCGCGAACGTGACGCACCCATAGCCCGAAAGCCAGGTATCACTCCACTGCAGAATGTTATTGCCGTCCCAGAGATCCAGCTGGTTGAAGTCAATGGCCTGTTCAAACTCCATGGCGTGACTGAACACCGCCAGATTGCTGTGGGCATCTACCAATACCTGGTTCAGGCCGCCATCGACCACGGTTACCGCCCAGACCAGCGTCGAGTCCCGGCCGCCGCGGTTGATGCTCCGGTCAAACACCATCAGCCGGGTGTCGGATACCCGCGCCCCGGGCCGCCCCAGGAACGATCGCGCGGCCTCGGCCGCTTCCTCCGGTGTGTAGTCCGGCTGGGTATTGAGAGGCACTGGCGGCAGCAGTGAGCCCATACTCATTCGCACCATGGGCATGCCGTCATTGTCGTCCACCAGCACCGCAAGCCGGGAACCAAATACCGGCAGCCCGCCCAGGGTCTGGTAAAAGGTCACGACGTTGCTGTCGAATTCCTGGTATACCGAGGCCACCTGCAGTTCAGACAGCGCAACGCTTTCCGGGTCACGTCCGCCGGCAGGCATGATCTGCTGGAACAGTCCCGGGTAGGTTTCCACCAGGGCTCGTGCCGCGGCGATGGGATCCGGCGACGATGCCGGGAGGTCAAATCGCAGGGCGCGTGGAAAGCTGCCGCCAAAGTTGACGTGGACGTCGCTGTCCGAGTCCTCGCGCAGTTGCTCCAGGTCGGCAAAAGTGGGGTCTTCGTACTGGGTCCACTCCCCGCCGACTTTCGCCAGGTAGGCATCCACCCCGCCGGCATTGGCGGGCTGCAAAGATCCCGGCGTGGTGGGAAATGCTTCAAACCCACCGGCCTGTGCCGCACCGGCTGTGTAAAGATTGCCGGCACCGTCAAAAGCAATGCCGGTGGGATCTTCAGCCAGGCCCGCACCACCGCCCAGGAAGCTGGAAAAATCCAGCCGGGCGCCGTCCGGGGTGAACACTGCCAGGAAGGCATCGGTGCTGTTGGTTCGCTGGGCCTGGAACGGGTCCACCATGGGAAAGTCAGACGATTCGGTGGTCCCGGTCACGCCGACACGGCTCTGGAAGTCCACGGACAGGTCCTTCACGGTGTCGATGAAGCTGCCGCCCAAAAGAGTGCCCCAGACCAGGTGGCCCGTGGCATCGTACTTGACCACGAACGCATCGGTGATATCGGACTTGGTTTCTTTGAAGGCGCCGGGCGTGGTGGGGAAATCGGTGGAGGTGGTGGTGCCGCCCACGTAGATGTTTCCGAGGGCATCCAGAGCGATGCCGCCGTCGCCTGCGCCCGGGTTCTCCTCTCGGTTGCCATCCAGAAAGGTCGAAAACAGCAGCGAGTCTTCCCCGGTTGCGTTGGTGTCGAACCTGGCCACGAACGCGGCTCGGCCGACGCCGGTGGATTGTTCCGCGTTCTTGACCGGAAACAGGGTCAAATTGACGTTGGTGGACTGGGTCATTCCGGTGATCACCGCGGTGCCGTCGCTGGCAGCGGCGATGCTGTCGCCGGTGTCGGTGTTGGAGCCGCCCAGGTAGGAAGAATACCTGAGCGAACTGGTGCCGACCGGCGCGTCAGGATCCAGTCTCGCAATGAACACCTCGGTGCCTCCCGCCTGGCCGCTCTGGTAACCGTTGACGATGGGAAAGCTGGCGGTATTGGCGCGCCCGGTGACAAACAGCTCGTCGTTCTGGCCAACGTCGATTCCCCCCGGTCCCGTGCCGTTGAAGCCAGACAGGAAGGTGGAGTAGCCCAGGTCGGATCCATCGTCGGCCAGCAGGGCCACGAATACATGCTCGCCATTGCCGACGCTGTCCTGGACGGCGTTGTCGGAGGTCCACAGGTCGGACTGGGGCCCGGCGGCGCCGATGATAGCCGCCTGCCCGATGGAGTCCACCGAGATGCCAAAGCCTCGCAGGCCGGTGTTTGCGCCGATATAAGTGGACCACAGCAGGGTTGAGCCATCCGGACTGACCTTGGCCACGAAAGCGTTTTGCCCTGCACCGACAAGGCTTTGCTGGTAAGCGCCGGAAGTGACCGGGAAGTCCAGGGAGTCCGTCCAGCCCACCACGTAGGCGTTACCGTCCGAATCGACATACAGATCCTCGGCGTAATCCGACCGGGTGCCACCCAGGAAGGTGGAGTAAGCCAGCGGCGGATCGATGGTGAGTGCACGACTGGCGTCATACCGGCCAATGTCAAAGCGCACCGTGTTGTCGGCCAGCAGGCGGTAGGAGACCGGGACAATCTGGTCCTTGCTGCCCTGGTAAGCGAACGGTGCCGGCTGGGTGACCGTGCCAGCAGGGGTGGTGATCGCCAAAGCGCCGTCTTCCAGGACCTCCAGTCGGTCGGCGCCGTGGAACCTCACGGCAATGATCGAGGGATCCACCCCGGGCTCCACCACGAAGTCATACTCCAGCATGCGCATGGATTCGTAGAAGACCAGGTCAATTCCCGGATAGGCGGCGGCATAACGCACCTGCCGATAGTGGGGAACCCTGGTGGCCCAGTCGCTCTTGTCGGGGCCCTGGAGGTAGTGACTGACGGATTGCAGGGCGCCCTCGCCGCTGCCTCGCACGGAGTGGTCCATGCCGACGATTTCCCAGCGCAGGATAGCCGGCGGGGCGCCGGATTCCAGGGGTTCCAGGTGGGCGGTGGCGCCACCGGGGTGCAGTGCCAGGTCGTAGGCGCCATGGCGGAAGACAAAATCGATGGATTCATCCACCTGCCCGAGGTTGGCTTCAAAACTGAGCGGGAGCTGCACGGCCGTAGCGCTGGCCTGGGGGGTGCCAAAAAGCCCTATCAGCGCCCAGAACAAGAGGCCTCTGGTCGTTTTTCCGGTGTAAACCTGGTCCATCTGCGTACCCGCTTCGGTGAGAAGTGTCTAATTCGGGTAACGCGCGGGGGCGCGGCAACCGAACAAATCGGCACCAAACAGGCGTGGCCGGACGAGGCGGCCGGGACCGAATGTGGTCGCAAGACTCAGGCCAGCGCGGAACGGGTATCGATCTTGATGGGCTGACGGTCGAAGGAGAACAGGTCCATGCCCACCTCGGGGTCATAGTCGCTGGCATTGCCGGTGATGGCGGCGGCCAGCATGCCGCCCACTGCCGGCGCCAGCTTGAAGCCGTGGCCGCTGAAGCCGTTGGCGGCCCACAGACCATCCACCGGCGTTGGCCCCAGGATCGGGTGCTGGTCCGCACGGTTGACGGTGTAGAGGCCGCAATAGCCCCGGATGCGGCTGGAATAGGACAGGGTGGGCAGGCGATGGTGCAGCAGGTGCAGCTTGACCATTTCGAATTCGTGGTCGGTCTCGGTCTGGAACTGGTCCGGATCCGACACCACTTCCTCTTCGTCTTCCTCCAGCACCGAGCCCACCAGCAGCTGGGCGCCGCGGTTCTGGGTTCTGAAGTAAATGCCCCCGCCCATGTCCGCGGTGATGGGGATGTGACCCTCGAGCTCCGGCGGCCGGTCCCGGTAGACAATCTGGATGCGCACGGGGTCGAGCGGCCAGCCAATGTCCAGTTCCACGGACTGGTACAGGCCCATGCACCAGGGTCCGGCGGCGTTGACCACCAGCGGCGCGGATATCTCATCGCCGCTGGCAAGTTTCACCCCGGAGACTTTTCCGCCCCCCAGGCTGACTGAGTCCACCGCTGCCCGGAAGCGAACGTCCACACCGGCCGCACGGCTGGCATTCAGCAGGTCCTGGGTGGCCAGCACCGGGTCAACGTAGCCGCCGTCAACTTCGAACAGGTTGCGACCGTTATCATTGCACTCATGCTCCTGCCCGGTCTCGGTGTCGGGGGTGATGGTGCAATTGTTCAGGGCCGGAAACCGTTCTGCCATGCCCTGGGAATCCAGTACCTCGGTGGCAATGCCGATCTGGTTCATGCGCTCGTGTTCCTGGTCGGCCCAGGTGGCGTCGTCCCCTGGCATCCACAGCACACCCTCGTTGTGAAACTCTGCGGCGGGGTCACTGAGGCGAGTGAAGTCCTGCCAGTTTCGATAAGCGTTGATGCCATCCCGGGCCAGCAGCACCATGTCGTCCAGGGTGTAGCGGTGGCGGCAAATGGCTGAGGATGCACCGGTTGAGCCTTCGCCGATGCCGGCGCCTTTTTCCAGCACGGTGATCTTGAGACCAGAACGCCGCGCCAGCTGCCAGGCAATTGACAGCCCGATAATACCGGCGCCTACGATGACGATATCGCGATTTTCCATTTCTGCTGTCGCTTTGTGATTCCCTGTCAAAACCCTCGCCGACTACCCTACCGGAGAAGCAGCGGGTCTGTCGCCTGGTCTGCGCCTCAATCAGCGAGCAGGTCAAATCTTCTCAACAGTGCATCCGGATCAGGCTCTCGCCCGCGGAATTCCCGATAGGCCTCTGCGATGGGCCGGGTGTGCCCGATGTCCAGGATCTGTTGCCGGTACTTCAGCGCCGTGTCCCGGTCGTAAAATCCACCCGGGGATTCCAGGAATGCGTCTGCAATATCGGCGGCAATGACGTCGGACCAGAGATAGGTGTACACGCCAGCGCCGTACTGGGGCGAGAAGGTATGGAACGCATGGGGAACGTACAGGATCAGGTCCACTGCCTGGGGCATGCCGAGTTCGGCAATGACCTCCCGCTCAACCGCCTCGGCGTCAATCTCGCGTCCGTCTGCCAGCAGGTGCAGCCGCATATCGACCAGGGCGCCCCCCAGGAAGCTCAGGGTTGCGCTGAATACCCGGTCTTGCTTTAGCGAAGCCCGCAAGCGGGCGCGGAGGTCCTCGGGCATGGGCTCACCGGTTTCGTGATGCAGCGCGAAGCGGTCCAGCACTTCGTCGGTCATGAACCAGCGCTCGTGCAGCAGTGACGGGACCTCGATGAAATCCCACGGCACCTGCAGCACACCCAGGGAGGGATAGCGCGCTGCGTTGGACAGGGTCTGCAGGGTGTGGCCAAACTCGTGAAAAATCACGTTGGCCCGTTCATAGGGCACCAGCACCGGCCCACCGTCAGCCGGCTTCTGGGCAGCAGAGTGCAGCACCACCAGCGGGATCTTTCGGCCGCGAAAGTTCTCCGCAGAGCGGTACTGGGCGGCCCAGGATGCGGGCCCCTTGCCCTCCCGGGAGAACAGGTCCATCCAGATCACCCCGGTAACCTGGCCCTCCCGTGAAACTTCGAACACGCGAATGTCCGGAGAAACCGTGGCCACATTGTCCAGCTCGCGGAACTGGAAATCATAAACCTCGCCCGCCACCCAGATCATGCCGTCCACGATGTTGCCCAGCTCGAAGTAGGGCAGCACCTCGGCCGAGTTGAAGCTGAACTTCTGCTGTTTGAGCTTTTCCGCGTAGTGCAAACGATCCCAGGGCTGAAGCTGGAAATCCGCGCCCTCGGCGTCGGCAATGGCCTGCATCTCTGCCAATTCGCTGAGGGTGGGCCCCATCAGGCTGTCCCAGGTGCGCATCATGAGATCCGTGGCCGCTTCAGGCGTACCGGCCATACGCGCTGACGTCTGATAGTGGGCGAAACTGGGGTAACCCAGCAGCCTGGCTTTCTCGCCGCGCAGCTTGAGGATTTCGGTCATCACCGGGGCGTTGTCGAACTCACCGTCATTGCCACCACGTGTGGCCCACAGTCGCCACACCCGCTCGCGCAGGGATCGGTCATGGGCATGGGTCAACAGCGGCCAGACTGTCGGCCGCGAGATTGGAATGGCCCACTTGTCAGGCTCGTCTCGAGCCTCGGCCGCTGCCTTGGCGGCGCTGACTTGCGCGGAAGGTAATCCGGCCAGCGCCTCCTCGCTGTCCACGAATTCCACCAGACGTGCTTCATCGCTGCGGGAGTTCTGGTTGAAGCGGGTCCTGGCCGTGGCCAGGTCGGCGTTGAGCCTGGCCAGCTCCGCTTTTTCCTGTTCATCGAGGCTGGCGCCCTGGCGAACCATGTTCTGGTATACCACCTCCACCAGCCGCCTGGACTCCGCGTCCGGAGCAGACTCCGGCAATCCCGCATGGACCGCCTCGACGCGGGCAAACAACGCGCCGTTGTGGGCGATTTCGTCTGCCAGCCTGGCGGTCTGGGGAGCAATACGGCTGGCTACGGCAGCAATCTCTGGAGTGCTGGCCGTGCTGGTGAAAATATTGAACAGCTGCTGGATCCGGTCCAGAGCCAGTCCGCTGGATTCCAGCGCCAGCACCGTGTTTTCGAAGGTGGCGGGCTCGGTGTTCTCGGTGATGCGCTGGATCTCCGTTCGCTTGTCGGCAATGGCTCTTCCGAAAGCATCTTCCATGTTTTCAGGTGTCGCCAGCTGCACCGGCGGAAACCCGCCGTGGGGCCCGGGCCATTGGGTGGTCAAGGCCTGGTACTGGTCCGGGGTCTGGGCTGCGTAGATTTCGAGCATGGCGTCCACCACGAACTGTGGATCCTCGTACACGAAGTTATGGCCGGTTCCTGGCGGGGCGACTACCCGCACCGACTGGCTGGACGCAGCCATGTATCGTTCCCGGGCAGCCTTGAGGAACGCCACGAACCGGTCCGCATCCGGCCCCGGTCCGCCGGCCACCATCTCGGCATAGGGCACGGTGGACGGATCCTCGTCCTTGGGCGCCATCAGGTACAGCGGCATGTCCCCAAGTTCACCATCGAAGATCATGGTGTTGAAGGCACGGTCGTCCAGGCCTTCCGGCGTCAATTCCTCGAATGCCGACCAGGCAGCCACGGCAACTCGGGCCCGGTTCTCGGTGTACTGCCTGACCAGCATGGGGTTTGAGAATTCCTGGTCGTCGCTGCCGTCCGGCCCCACTGGGTCCACCGACCGGTAAAACCCAAACAGGCGGGTCAGGGTCATTTTGCGCATCATGCCCCGAAATGAGCGCAGCCCTGTCTTGTCCAGGCCGTACACGACAACGTCCAGGGGTGTCGGGTCCATCAGTACCACAGCGGCGGTTTTTTCCGGGTAGCGCCGCGCGATGTTGATGGCCAGCAGTCCGCCGAAGGAGTGCCCGGCAAAGATGAACGGGCCTGGTTCGCCGGCCGCTTCCAGGGCCTTGATGACTTCGTGGGTCTGTTTGGCGGTGGTTCGTGGAAAGCTGCCGGCATCGCTCCAGCCGGTTCCGGGCCGGTCCACCAGGATCGAACGCAATTCTCCCCGCAGTTCTGCGTGATGCTGGTAATGGCCCAGGCCGCCGATGTGTCCCCCGGCGAACCAGACCACGGCGGGTCCCTGTTGCGGTCCCTCGGCCAACACGTGCAGCTTGCGCCCGTCCACTTCCACCAGCTGCCCGGGTGGCGGAAAACGTTGGTCGATCCGGGACACCCGGTACAGGTGCGATGCTGCACCAACCGCCAGCACTAACGCCACGACCAGCAAAATGCGGCCGCTCCAACGGGTTGGAGTTCTGCTGGAACGTGCCAGCATGAAAGCCAGCACGGCCAGCAGCAGCGCCATAAGCAGGCCGCTGTATTCCAGGCTCAGAAACGCGAACAACTGATCTTTCATATTGGCTCCCACCGGGGTTCCAGGTTCGTGGCTTTTTCCTGCGACTTCACGCGGCCGGTCATGTGGCCTTTCAGGCGGCCTCGCCCTGGGTCGCCATCCAGTGTTCCATCAGCTGGTCCAGGATGGGCAGGGTCACCGGACCGCAGCTGATCAGCTGATTGTGGAATTGCCTGACATCGAACTGGTCACCCAGCCGCGATTCCGCGCGCCGGCGCAGTTCCCTGAACTTCAGGTTTCCAGGCTGGTAGGCCAGGGCCTGGCCGGGCAGGGCAATGTAGCGATCGATCTCGGCTTCCAGGGTTTCCACTGGAATGGCGACCCGCTCAACCGCATACTGCAGCGCCTTTTGTCTGGACCAATTGCGGGCGTGAATGCCCGTGTCGACCACCAGCCTCACTGCACGCCACATCTCGCCCAACAGTCGGCCGAAGTGGTCGTGGGGTGATTGATAAATTCCCATTTCGGTGCCCAGGCTCTCGCAATACATGGCCCAGCCTTCGATGCAGGCCGTGTACTTGAGGGCGCCATTGCGCCGGAACTTGGGCAGATCCATCTGCTCCTGCATCAACGCAATCTGCATCAGGTGGCCAGGCCACGCTTCATGCAGCGCCAGGGAGCGGTAAAACCAGGTCGGGCACTTGGCCGGAATGCCCGACAACCAGAACACACCGGGCGCAGAGTTATCCGCTGGGCTGGGCTGGGCATAGGCCGGCGGCATGCTGTCCGACAGCGCCTCGGGTATCAGCCGGACCCCGTAGGTTATTCGCGGGACCTGGCTGAAAAAGGATGGGACCAGCAGGTCGATTTCCTTGCAGATGACCTGCACCGCCTGCAGGTGGGTCGCAGGATCTGGTGAAACAAAAGCCGGGTCCTGGGTAACGTATTGCTGGTAAGCCGCTACGTCGCCATTGAAGCCCGCCTCCGTAGCCACGGATTCGATATCCGCGTGAACCCGTTCAACTTCGTCCAGGCCCAGTTGGTGGATCTCGTCGGCTTCCGCGTCGAGGGAAGTGAAGTTTCGCACCAGCAGCTCGTAGTATTCCTCGCCCAGCGGGTCGTCGGCGCAGGCGATGGAATCACGGCCACTGGGGCCCAGGTCCTGCTCCAGGAACGTCGCGTAGTCCGACAGGGCCGGCAGGATTTTGTTGTCGATCAACCCTGCAGCCTGGACTGCCGCCTCCCGCACCGCCGGCGATTCTCCCAGGGGTGAGCGTTGGAATGGCCCCATTAATGGTGAATCCGCCGCGCTGGGGGCGATACCGGCGCGAACCGCCGCGGTTGCCCGTTCCAGCACGAATGACGGATAACGAAACCCGAACTCCCGGCCGGCTTCAAGGCTGGCCCTGAGGTCTCCCAGGAAGGCAGTAACCGTCGCCAGTCGATCCAGGTATTGCCGGGCAGCCTCTGAAGAATTGGCGTGGGCGCTGTTGGCCCAGTAACGCAGGTTGAAGTCCGGGCCGGCCGGATACAGCGACGGTCGCAGATGCGCCTTGACCTCATGGAAGTCGACGATTTTGCGCAGTTCACGCTGCATCAGCTTCGCCGTAGCCATGTCCTGCGCATCCAGGGGTTGGTCAGCGATGCCGTTCAGCGTCTGCAGCAGCGTGGCCGCTGTTGCCGCTTTTCGGTCGTAGTCTGCCGGCGACTCCCGGAACAAGGTGGCGTCGTGGGTTTTCTCACCGGCCAGCAGGGCGCTGAATGGCGATTCAAATGATTCAAAGTCCCAGTATTGTTCAGCCAGCGCCGCCAGCGCCTGTGCCGGTGCATTTTGATTCATCCACGACTCTCCAGTCGCGCCAGCCGTCGAACGATGATTTTCTGGCGGCGCTCATCGATGGGAAATTTCCAGATAATGGGAACGGTCAGGTAGGTGAGCAGCGAGGGCAGAATGGGAAATGCCAGCAGCAGACCCATGGTCCCGCGCTCACTCTGCTCGCTGAGCTGCGGATCGAACCCAAACCAGCTGGCGATAGCCAGGCCCAGGGCCACCCCCAGCCCCTCCACACCTTTCTCAACCATGGTCTGGATCGAAAAGTAACTGCCGGCGTAGTCGGCTTTGAACTTCCAGCGACCATAGTCCACCAGGTCCGCCAGCAGGGCCGCGGGAACCACGACCCCAACCGAGGACACCGCAAAAACCATGACAAAGCCGGCGATGAGCCAGAACTTTCCATCGGGTCCCGCGGGGATCAGTAAATGCAGCAAGAGGAAGGAGGCGGAAGCTGCGTAGGCAACGGCCCAGGTGCGCTGCTTGCCGATGCGCCGGGCCAGCCAGCCCCAGAAGGGCATGGCGGCCGCGCCGATGGGTCCGCCCAGAACGAAGAGCAGTGCCAGGGTCCCGCCCAGGGACAGGTGCACGTCGACAAAAAAGAACAGCATGCCAAAGGCCATGCCGGTGGCCAGTCCGCCGGTAGCAAAGGTGGCGAGAAACAGCATCAAAGGCTTGTTCCGGACCACGGCCGGCAGGGCGGCTCTCAGGCTCATGGACTGGGTTGCCCGTCCAACTGTGCCTTCCGGTACCACCAGTGCCGCGATGAGGGCGGTGGTGGGCAGCGCAATGGCTGCCAGGACGGCGGTAACCCGCAGGGTTTCCGGAGTGAACTCCGATGTCTCGAAAAACGGCAGCAGCGGGATGCCGTAAAACGCCATGAAGCCGAGATAGCGGGCGAAGGTCCGCCAGACCGCAATCCGGGTGCGCTCGTTGTAGTCCTCGGTAAGCTCCGCCATCCACGCCCGGTAGGGAATCTCCGAGATCGTCCAGCCCAGGTAGGCCAGCAGAAACCAGACCAGGAAGTAGGTGCCTGAAACGGTCTCCGGCGGGACGTACAGGTACCAGCAGGCCACCACTGCCACCAGTGAGCCGCTGACCAGCCACGGCTTGCGCCGCCCCCAGCGGGTGCGATAACGGTCCGACAGGTAACCGATGATGGGGTCGGTAATGGCATCAAAAATCCTCGAGACAACCAGCACCATGGCGATGGAGGCCAGCGCCACGCCGAAGTGTTTTCCGTAAATGCCCTGGATGACGGTGCCAACGGGCCCATGGATCAAGGCCTGGGAAAACGCGGGGGCCGCGTAGGCGGCCAGCACTTTACGGGAAAGGATGCCGGCGGCTGGCGGACCCATGGTTGAGGGCGATTCCGCCTAGAACGATGCGCTGATCTTGGCGCCGATAGTCCGTGGGCGGTAGCGCAGGGCAGGTCCAGCACCGCCCTGGAAGTAAGGCGCCAGGGCCCCGTCCTCGTCGGTCAGGTTGTCAGCAAACAGGTAGCCCGACCAGACCTCGCCTTCCACGCCGATACGGAAATCCACCACCGTGGTTTCGTCGGAGTCCTTGGCGAAGTTGACCGTGTCGGTGCGGTCTGACGCGTACTGGGCTCCGGCGTACAGGAATCCCTGCAGGGAATCATTGAACACCGGCCAGCGGTAGGTGGCGGCGGCGGACAGGGTGAATTCGGGTACGTTGGGTATGCGGTCGCCGTCAGCAATATTGATCCCGGCCACCGGCTCGGTGAACTCCGCGTCGGTATAGCCGCCGGTGAAACGCAGCTGCAGATCTTCCATAGGCAGGAGCGTCAGTCCAAGCTCGATGCCCTGGGTGGTGGCATCGCCGCCGTTGACCAGTCCCCGCACCGGCGGGTTCACGACTACCAGCACCTGCAGGTCTTCCCAGTCGTTGTGATATACGGCGGCTTCCAGCTGGGCGCGGCCATCCATGAAGGTGCCCTTGGTGCCGACCTCATAGCTCCACATGGTTTCCGGGTCGATGCCCGTGGGCACATTGACGCCGAAGAATACGGACTGCAGCAGGGTAATCACCGGCTGGCTCTGGCCTGTGCGAAAGCCCTTGGCGATATTGCCGTAGACAATCCAGTCATCGTTGGCGCGATAGGACAGGTTCAGCCGCGGGTTGGTGGAATCAAAGCTCTGGTCCACGGTGCCGGTGAAGTTGGGATCAATCGTCTGTACGATGGCCAGGGTGGCCTCATCGATCACCTCGGAGTTGAAGGCGTCATCCTCGAAGTAGCGCAGGCCCAGGGTCAGGTCGAGCTTTTCTTCCATCAGGGTCCAGGTGGCCTCGCCGAACACGGCCCAGGATTCGCTCTCAAAGGTCTGGTCCTGGGTGATCATCAGGTCGGGGATGTCTGATATCGAGTTCTGATCCATGTCCCGGTAGATGAATCCCGCGGTCCAGCGGAAGTTGCCGGGAGAAGTCGACGCCAGGCGCAGTTCCTGGCTGAAGGTTTCGGTCTGCACCGGGTTAAAAAACGGAACGGCGAAGCCGGGTGCCAGCGGGATAAAAGTGGTGGACGTTTCGTCGAAATCCATTAATGACGTGGCGCTCACCAGGTCCATGCTGTCAAAGCTGTAGCGGATGGTGGCGCTGTAGACGTCGTACTCGGTGTCCACGGTGGGCGCCTGGTCCACCGTGGTTCGATCATCGGTGGCCAGGGTGTTGCCGATGGTGTCCTGTTCGGAATGCCATGCAGAAAAAACCATGTCCAGATCATCATTGGGCATGTAGCGGAACTTGGCCCGGTAATCCGTGATGTCCCGTTCGTTCTGGTCGTCAACGCCACTGGCGACGTTGTCGACCCAGCCGCCGTAGTCCTCCACCGAGGCCACCATGCGAAACGCCGAGGTGCCCTCGGACAGGGGGATATTGACCATGGCGTTCAATGCCGAGTTGGAGTCCCCGTCGGTGGTGCTGCTGCCCATGAGGTCGAAGCCCGCCGCAAAACGGTCCAGTTCCGGCTCCTTGGTGAGAATGCGAATGGTGCCGCCGATGGAGCCGTCGCCGTAGAGCGTGCCCTGGGGACCGCGCAGGATTTCCACCCGTTCGACGTCATAGGTGCGCACATCGGGGACCCGGGACAGGCCGATATAGGAGAACGGCAGTTCGTCCAGGTAGTAGCCCACCGTGGCGTTGCCGGCCACGGAGCTGATGCCCCGGATCTGGATATTCTGGGTGCCGCCCTCGCTGTCGACGATGCCCACGCCCGGGGCGGTCTGCAGAAAATCTGCCAGGCTCACCGCGCCGACATCAGCCAGCGCCGAGTCTGTGAATGCCGAGATCGACAGGGGAACATCCATCAACCTTTCTTCGCGCTTCTGCGCCGTCACGATGATTTCCTCGATGACAAATCCATCGGGGTCATCGTTTCCCTGGCCAAAGACGGGCGGGATCAAGGCAACGCTGGCTGCCAATACAAAGAGAGTCTTGCTGCATCGCGGTATCTGAATGGTCATGGCTATCCCCCAGACTACGGTTTCGTCCAGCTGCAGTTTGGCATCAAGCGACGACCATGGTTCGGGCTGGCGTCATTCCAAGTTGTGCCAGCGTCACTCTTGGTTGTCACTCTGGGACTCCGCTTAGGGGCGGAGTTCCGAGGGCAGCACGCCGTAGCGGTTTTTAAAGGCCTTGGTGAAGCTGCCGGCGTCCCGGTAGCCGGCCTCGTCGGCGACGCGGCCGATGCTGATATCGGGATTGCGGAGCATGTCGTAGGCTCGCTCCAGGCGCCGGTCGCGGTGATACGCGCCCACGGTCATCCCAAACACGTGCTTGAACCCCACCGCCAGTTTGTTGCGGTTGACGCCTACGCGCCGCGCCAGTTCGTCAAGCGTAGGCGCCCGCCGGGACTCGTCCAGGATCTCCCGGGCGAAGTGCATGCAGGTAATGTCGTACTTGGACAGGCGGATGGCGGATTCACCCAGTTGCTCAGGCTGTCGCAGCCGGTCCACCGCAAGACATACCAGTTCCACAGCCTTGGCCCTGAGATAAATGGGCCGAACGCTCTTGTGAACGGTGGGCTGCAGCAGCGCCCCGGCAACGGCGGTCATCTCGTGGGTCATTTCGCTGGCAAACCAGAATTCAACGTCGGGGTCGCCGTCCTGGAACCGCTGCAGTCCGCGGGGCAGGCTGTCGCTGGATATCTTGAGTTCGCGGGCAACAAACGAGGGCCGGCAGGCGATGCCAACGGTTCGCCAGCTGTCGCCCAGGACCTTGCGCGAGCCGTAAGGGTGTCCCCGGGAGGCGGACAGCAGAAAACTCTGGCCGCCGACGGTCCTTGTGGTGCCGTCCGGCAGCGTCTCACGGCTCAAGCCTTCCAGTCGGAAGTGCAGGAACAGCCAGCCCCGGAAATCCAGGTCCCACTGCTGCTGGTGGGCGGATTCCGGCACATCCCGCATATCCGACCGCGCCAGCATCAGGTCCTCGGACAGGCTGGTGACTTTCTGTGACCCCTTGGGCAGGAATTCAGCGGCCTCGGCACTGTCCGGCTCGACCAGTTTGAACCCTTCACCGGGCAGATAAACCGCCGACAGTCCGTCCGCCTGTGCGGCTGCGCTGTCCTGCAGGTCATGCATGGTCAGGCGGATGCGCTCGCCGTCGTTGTCGTCGCGTTGAGCCATGGCCAGACCCATCTTCACGCTGGCCACAGGTTCGGTCAAGCGACTGGGCGGACCAGCAGGATGTTGAAAAAAGCCATTCATTGTTTTTTCAACCACGCCAACTGAAAAATGCGATTTTCAGTTGGCTCGCATTTTCAATGACTTACAGTTATCGAAAATGCCAGTACATCCCTGTACGGAACGCAGGCAGTCGAAAAACTGCATTTTTCAACAGACTGCTAGCCCCACACCTCCTGTGCCACTCTGAGCCAGTTGCCGCCGAGAATTTTGCTGACGGTTTCCTCTGTGTAGCCTTTCTTCAGCAGCGCTGCGACGATGTGCGGAAAGGTGTCGGGCGGGGCGAATCGGCAGGTGAACTGGGAGGCCATCTCGTCGCCGAAGGACTCGCGCATTTTGTCGATGAAGTCATATACCTCGGACTGATCAAACACATAGTCCAGCGATATGGCTACATGCTCCGGGCCTGCCAGGTCGGCCACATGATCGATATGCTGCACCATCATGGCGGCATAGTCCTCGCCCGGGCCCAGGAAGTCGCCCAGCCCGTTGATACCAATGACGCCTCCGGTTTCGGCGCAGGCCCGGATCAGGCTGTCCGGGATGTTGCGCACGTGCTCAAACACCGCGGAAGGGTTCGAGTGAGAGAAGATCACCGGGTTGTCGGCATGTTCCATGACCTCCAGCGCGGTGCGGTGGCCGGTATGGGAACAGCAGGCCACCATGCCAACCCGCTTCATCTCGGCCAGGATTGCGCGGCCGTGTCTTGAAAGCCCGGTGTCCTCGTCCAGGCAGCCGCCGCCGGCCCGGTTGTTGCGGTTGTACGCCACCAGCATCCAGAAAGCACCCTGGCTCCTCAGCTCCTCTACCAGGTCCAGGTCACCGTCATCCAGCAACGCCATGCCTTCGAGATCGAAGGCGATGGCCAGTTTGCCGTCCCGCCGGGCCTGGTCGATCTCGGCTACATTGCGGACCACCGTGTAGTGATCCGGGTTCTGGTCGATCCAGCGCTTGAAGCTGTCGAGCATGTCCAGGTGGGATGACCTGGAGGTCAGGTCCATCCCCAGGTTCAGGGTAACGACATCGATCCCGGCGTCGCGGCAGCGCGCCAGTTGCTCCAGATAGGAGTGGTCATCCGGGCGCAGCGGCATGCAGGAGTGGTTGTCCCACACCAGGGTGTCCTTGAGCAACGTCGTTGCGTGGTCGTCAGCTGGAGGCATCGCTCAGCATCGCCGGGTCAAGAAACTCGCGCACCACCGGCACCAGTACATCCGGTTTCATACATACGTCGTGGCCTTCGTCCGCAATCAATCGCACCGCCCAGCCCATGGCTTCAAGCTCCGGGGCCCGCTGGCGCAGGATGGTTGCATTGAGGATGTCCTGGCTGCCGGCGTCGGTATCCCCTTCCGCCCCCACGAAGGCCAGGCGCGGACACGCCAGTCGGCGGGCGGCGGTTTCTTCCGGCCAGTCCTGGATGCTGCTCAGAAAGGTTGACCACTGGGCATACTGGGCTGGTGATCTAAGCACCACCATTGCATAGTCCGGCGGGTTGTCTATCTGTTCCAGGCTGGCGGCCAGGGCTTCCCGGTAGGCCGCGCCCAGAGGGGGCCAGCCACCGGCTACCAGGGCGGCAATGCGATCGCTGCGCCAGGCCAGCTGCAATCCGGAGGACGCGCCCCAGGAATAGCCCCAGTAGGTGAACCGCTCAAAGCCGGCGGCGTCGGCCACGGCCAGGAGATCCGAGCAGACCCGATCCGCGGTGAGCTGGTCGGGGGGAATGTCCCGGCTGCGGCCTATGCTCGGATAGTCCACCAGCAGCACTTGATAGCGGTCTGTCAACAGCTCCAGATAGCGGTCCCGCACGCGGGCCGCCTCCGGTCCAAAGATCTCTCCGTGGCTTGCCATCACGGGAAAACCCAGCAGCAGCGGTTGTCCCTGGCCATGCAGCTCGAAGTAAACGCCTGAATGGGGGTCCAATGGCATGTGTCACCTCCGTGGACGAAGTGTGACACGCTGCAAACGCCATTTCTGGTCTGTGAGTCACTGCCGTTGGTGATGGCGTCATTTTCCCCCGGGTCAGTACTGGGATGTGGAATGGTCGTCGTTTAGGGTAGGACCGTGGAGAAGATTGACTTGCAGCGCCGCTTTCCCCTGGGCCACGCTCTGGTCCTGGAGGAACTGGAGCGGGACCCTTATCCGGTCCTGGCCGCCATGCGTGAGCGGGAACCGGTCAGCTACGTTGGAGCCCTGGGAATCTGGTTCGTCACGCGCTATGACCTGTCCCGGGAGATTCTGCACGACGTGGAGTCGTTTGTTGTCGGCACCAGTGAGTCCCTGGTCCAGGACATTTTCGGGACCCACATGATGACGCTGGAGGGCGAGCAGCATCGGCGTCAACGTGCGGCGCACCAGGCATTCTTTATGCCTCCCAGCGTTCGCGGCATCCTGGAACCCCGGATCAAAGTCCTGGCGGACGGGTTGATCGATGCCTTCCTTGATGCCGGCAAGGTCGAGCTGCGGGAGCATTTTTCCAGCCGGTTGCCGGTCCAGACCATGATCAGTCTGTTTGGACTGGATCCGGCAGAGGAGCCCGTATTGCGTCGCCTGTACGACGACTTTGAAATGGCTCTGGCCAACTTCACCTGGGATGAACAGGTACGGTCCCGCGGCAAGGCTGCCGCGGCTGAATTCCATCAGCTGATTGGCCGCTACCTCCAGTCCCTTCGAAGCCGTGACCTGAGTGATGACGATTCGCTGCTGTCTGCACTGATCAAGGCCGGAGACTTGAGCGGCGAGGAAATCACCCACAACGCCATCATTATTTTCTTTGGCGGAATTTCCACCGTGGATGCCCTGATTCTCAACACCCTGTATGCCCTGGAGCGGCACCCGGATGCCAAAGCCGAGATTCTGGAGGACCGGTCTCTTTTGCCCCATGCCATCAACGAGACGGTGCGATGGCAGGGTCCGGTGCAATCCGCCACCCGCCACGTCGTCAGGGAAGTCCAGGTCGGTGAGGTGAGCCTGAAGCCGGGCGACACGGTCAACTGCATGCTGGCTGCAGCCAATCGGGATCCGGCGGTGTTTGATAGTCCGGACCAGTTTGACCTCCACCGGGCCGATACCAGCCGGCATATGGGTTTTGCAACAGGCCCCCACCATTGCCTGGGGTCCCACCTGGCCCGGGCCGAGGCCCGCATCGCCATTGAGCAGCTGCTGCAGCGCCTGCCTGGGTTCAGTCTGGATCTCGATCGCGTGGATGGTCCGGTGGGTTACGAGTTTCGTCAGCCCAGATCAGCGGTAGCGATGTGGAACCCGTGACCATAGCGGTCAGCGGGAACATCCCACGTCGGCGATAGGACCGGCTTCACCGACTTTCCAGAAGCAGTAGGTGCCGGAGAGGGTCTGTCCCGACTGGATGCGGCCGTCCGGGAAGTATCCGGAGCGGGCCGATGCCTGGCGGCCGCCGGTGGACCGTGCCACGATTCGCCCGCGAAGGTCCCGGCCCAGGTTGTTGCGGCGATTGAGGCGACCGGTAAACCGCGGCAGTGCCAGGCTGACCTGGGCGCAGGCCGCGGTGTCGTTGATATCCTGGGCAAAGGTTTCAAGATCCAGGTCCGGCCGCCTTTCCGGCCCCCGGCTGCGGTCTCCCCAGAAGCCGTCCAGGGCCGGCGCTGTGGTGAATTCCAGCGAGATGTTTCTCGCGGTGTGGGACAGGATGCGGATGCCGCCGCAGTTTTTCCGCAGGCCTCCGGCACTGCTGTCGGGGGCAGACGATGCTGGCTCAACCACGGGGTCGTCCGCTGGCGCCGGGCCAGAAGGGGGCTGCCAGTCATACTCAGTCGTCCTGATCTGGCGTATGACCTGGTCGCCTTGTTCACAGGGCCTGTCCTGGTAGCGCAGCGCCTGGTCCCGGTCGAGGCATTGAAAAACGTCCACGGTCTGACCGATCGCGGACGCAAACAGCGTCGAGCTGCAAAATGTGATCAACAACGGCAGTATCTTCATGGCATTACCACGGCACCAGCCTCACATCAGTGTGGACGCAACCCGCCCGATTCGCCAATGGCCGCGCAGGATCATTCCCGGGCATGCAGTAGAATAACGGTCTATGGACTTTGCCGGCCCGTTTTCCCAGGAGCCACCCTTCATGGCCGAAACCGTCGTCTGCGTTGGTGCCGTCGTTCGGCGTAACAACGCTGCTCTGCTTGTCCGGCAAAGCCCGGGTCACCCGCTCGGAGGGCTTTGGACCATTCCCTGGGGCCAGGTGGACCGCGGCGAGTCGCCAACCGCTGCGGCGCTGCGTGAAGTCAGGGAAGAAGCCGGAGTGACCGCTGCGGTAGACGGACTGCTCGGACTGCAGGAGCTGCCGGAGCCATGGCTCGGCATGCTGGGCATCCTGTTCCTCTGCGCGCACGTTGATGGCGATCCCGTTCCCGACGCGCGCGAAACTGATGCGGCGCGGTACTTCGGTGCTGCGCAACTCGAAGCGATTGCCGACTCCCTCGAGCCACTCAGCGCATGGATCGTGCGCCGTGTCCTGGCCGAAGATTTCATTCTGCTGCAATCCAACGACTCCGGCCCTTTCATGCCGAGTCCAACTTACCTGTAACGCGATGCAACAACCAACCGCCGGCCGACTGGTGATGGGCTATTACGCCGCAACGCTGTTGTTTCTGTTTCTCGATTTCGGACTTAGCGTCAACGTTCGGCTGGCGTTTCTCGAAAGCGCCCCGGCCTGGAAGGGCGCTTACTACGCGTTCTGTATGGCCTGCGCGGGCGTGATGTACTGGCGGCCGGACCTGCGGCTCATTATTGGCGCCGTCGAGGGACTGATGACCATGGTGGGGCTCATCTTCAGTATGTATCTGGGCTATACCCTTGCCGGGGTCAGCGGTTTCGGTGAAGTGCTCCAGGTCCTGCTCAACTATGCGATATCCGGGTTTTTCGCCTACCTGAGCTGGGCCAGGGGGCTCAGTGCGCTGGCTGCGAGATAGGCCATCATCTAAACCGGTTGCCAGGCCTATTGGCGGTGTTGCGTGAACGAGGACCCGACTAAGATGATGTCGTGTTGTCCTGTCGGGTCCTGAAAATGAGAACACACGCCGCAATACTGCTGCTGTTGATCACCGTGCCGGTCGCAGCTGCGGAAACACCATCAGCCGTCGCCAGCCCCCAGGGGCTTTTTGAGTTCCGCTCCGATCCCTGGATCAATCTGCATCATTTCCTGTATCACTGGTCCCGGGCCCACGAAGCCCGGGAGCAAAAGCTGTGGGGGCGGGTTCGGCTGGATCAGGTCGATGTCTCGGTCGACCTGGGGGATCAGCGGACCGCATGGGACGCGGCCTCCAGGGATTACCTGGAGTTCGTGGATCGCAGCTTCAACGGCGGCAAAGGCATGCGGCAGATCAAAGTAACGATCAGCGAAGGCCCGGAGCACTGGCCTGACCACGCCCCGTTCAGACAACTCAAGAAGGTCATGCCGATCTACCTGGAGCACTGGTGGCCCCGGCATGACCGGAAAAACCGCGAGCTGATGGACTTGCTGCAGCCCCTGCTGGAGTCCCATGAGCTGGCCGTGGCCGACGACGTTGCGGCCGGCTACGAATCACGCTGGCCGGATGAGCCCATCGACGTGCGGGTCAGTTACTACACCAACTGGGCCGGCGCCTACACCAGCTGGGGGCCGAACCTCATCATGATGGCGTCATCCCGGCAGGATATGTTTGGGCCCTATGGTCTGGAAATCCTTTTCCACGAAGCCGGCCACACCGCGCCCCTGGGCGAAAAGGTCAGACCTTTGTCCCTGGCCGCTGCCGAGGCGGCAGGGGTGGATGAAGGCGAGGTTTGGCACGCATTGCTTTTCCACATCACCGGCGAGGCAGTTCGAAGCGCACTGGGTTCGGGTTTTGTGCCGTACGCGGAGAATTTTGGATTGTGGGAGCGTGACAACTGGAAGGGCCTGCATCCACCGATACGCGGCGCCTTTGACGCACACTCCGGGCTGGACGATCGCTTGAACGCCATTCACCGCGCCCGGGCAAAAGCAGGGCAACGGGAATGGACGCCCGAAGAACAAGCCGTTATCGACGCGCTGAAAAAGGGCCCCATGGGGATCGAGTCGGATTTTGATGCATGGGCCGGCGGCTATGCCGATGACTGGACGTACTGGCGCGTGGGCGAAGAAGACGTCCGGCTCCGGCACGAACACATGGCGCTGGTTCGGGAGTTTATCGATGCCGGAAACCGGCCGACTTCGTTCGATCTGGAACCGGTGGATGTGATCGTCCGGGCCGAAGTCGCATTAGTGCGCCTGATCGCCACCGAGGGGCTCCAGGAAGCCGACGGCGGAGAGCGGGTGGTCCGCTATGCGTCCGCAGCGATGCTGGTCCGTGAGGACGGGCAATGGAAAATGTTGGCCACCAATATTGTCTATCTGGATTAGGGGTGCCCAGGCCGGGGGTGGGGCGCTCCGTTCAAGCCCGCCTTCCCGACGTGCTAACCCGCTCGTTCCATCAGGCCAGTGGTGAACGCCAGAACTGCGGCGGTTGCTGCAACGGTTCGAACGGTATTGAACATCGTCCAGCGTCTCAGGTAGTGCTCCCACACCGGGACCGCCTCCTGCTGATCTGCAGGCACATCTGCCAGCTTGTTGTTCAGTGGGACGTTTCCCCCGACTGTCACCATGAAAGTTCCGGCGATATACAGCACCGCGCCAGCCAGGTACCAGTATGCGCCGGGCGTGCTCAAGTTCAGCACGACCAGCACAACGATGAGGGCCGAGATTGCTGCCGTTCCCATGAAGGTGCCGAGAAACAGCGGATTCAAAACCGTCACGTTGATGGCCTGCATTGCCGCGATGCCCGCCGGTGCGGGCAGTCGGGCAAGCGCTTGCATGATGAAGTTGGAAAAAGCGAAGAAGACACCGGCGATCAGAGCGGAACCCAGCAGCGCCAGGACAACGGGAATCGTGGTCAGCAGGTTCATGCGACTTCCTTCCATACATCGGTGGCTGCAGTCTCTCGGGCGTAGTCGGCAAAGTCTTTCGGTGGGCGACCCAGTGCGCGCTGCACGCCGTCGGTCAGGTAGGCGTTTCGGCCGTCCAGGACCGTGGCGAACAGGTAGTCCAGCATCCAGACCACTTCCCTTGGCGCCCCGGAATCAGACAGGCCTGCAATGAACGCCTCATGGGGTATCGGTACGTATTCGATGCTGCGACCGGTGGCGCTGGAAAGCGCGTCGGCAATGTCTGCCAGGGTCAGCATCTGTGGCCCGGTCACCTCGTACACCTCACCGCTGTGACCCGCCTCGGTCAGAGCCGCCACGGCGACCTCGGCGATGTCATCCACGTCGACGAAAGGCTCGGGCGTATCAACCGCGGGCAGGGTGATCTTTCCCGCCTGCACCATATCGACAAAGGCCCCTTCCGAGAAATTCTGGTTGAACCAGCTGGCGCGAACCACAGTCCAGTCGATGCCGCTGTCCTGCACGATGGCTTCGCAGGCCTGGGCTTCTTCTTCGCCCCGGCCGGACAGCAACACCAGCCGTTTGAGGTCGTGGCGTCTGGCCCGATTCACGAATGCCTGGATTGAATCCGTGGCGCCCGGCATGGCCAGATCCGGAGAATAGCTGACGTAGGCCGCTTCGACGCCGGCGAGACAATCGTCCCACCCAGTCTCGTTGTTCCAGTCAAATGACGGTGTGGCTGAGCGGGAGCCGAGACGAACTTCATGGCCTTTGGCCTTCAGGCTGTCGGCGATTCGCCAGCCGGTCTTTCCGGTAGCGCCCAGGACCAGGATAGGGCCGGTAACAGCGGGGGATTGTGTTGAACTCATGACTCGCTCCTCGTGTTTGATGAAGTCTGCAGGTTTATTGTGCGAATCGGGCGTTGGTCACTCTTGACCGAGCCTGCCTCATTTTTGACTCCGCGCGCCAAAGCCCGGAATGGTGTCTCGAGTTCAGGCCTTGAGGCGAAATGACCGCGGTGTCTGGCCGGCCCAGCGTTTGAATGCGCGGTTGAAAGCGCTCTGTTCCGAGAAGCCGGTCAGGAAGGCGATCTGGGCCAGCGGGAAGCGGGTTTCCCGCAGCAACTGCTTGGCCAGTTCCCGGCGCGCCTCGTCGATGAGGTTCTGGAACGAATACCCGCGCTCGGACAGTCGACGCTGCAGTGTGCGGGCACTCATGTTGAAGCGGCTCGCGATATCGGACACCGCTGGGATGCCTTCGCTGAGCGATTGGGCGATCTGGGTGCGGACCAACCGCTCCAGGGTGGCGTCATTGTCCAGCTTTGACAGTTCCTCGTCGAGATGGCTCTCGAAGAACTTCACTATTGCCGGGTCGCCCACCTGGTTGGATGCCTGCATGGTCTCGTGGGAGATCAGCAGCGCATCCATCTTGGTATTAAAGTGAACCGGGCACCCGAAGTGCCGCTCGTGGGCCGATGTCGATCCAGGCGCCCCATGTTTGAAGTAGATCGCTTTCGCCTGGAAGGTGGTGGTCGATATCTCCTGGCTGATTGCGGCGATGCTGGCGATGGTGGCCTCGTTGGACAGCCGCAGCCCAAGCTGCGACCGGTCACCATCCCGGTTGAGGTGCATGTAGACGCCTTCCTCCGCCTCGCTGACCTGGTAGGTCGCCACGCTGGTCAGTACCCGCGCATAACGCGAGGCGCGTTCGCAGGACCCCCGCAGGGTCGGGGCCGACTTCCACGCCAGGCCGAAGGCCCCATATTCTTCGCAGCGCATGGACGCGCCGGTTCGCAGGGGCAGCTCCAGACCCTTGGGGTCCGCCCGGGCAAGGTCCGCGAAGAACCGGTAGTAATCCGTGTCCTTGACCATGACCTTCGGATCCACCGGGGCTTCGGGGTCTACGCCCACCGCTTCGAGAAAGGCGTGCTTGTCCAGGCTGTCGTCAGCCTGGGCAATGACCTTGTGTACGAATAGGGATGTGACCTGACCCATGGCACAGGTATATCACGGGCTGTGTGAAAGGTAGGACGAGTTAGATTGAGGGCTGTTCGACGCAGGTGGTCCGAAACCATCAGAAGCGCCTGTTCAATCACTGGAATCGCTCCAGATACGCTGCCAGATGGCGCTGAGTGCACCGCGGTCGAAATTTGTCGGCAGCAGTTCAGTCGGCATCGCCGCCCAGCCGGGATTGGTGCGCATCGCGACCACATGGCTGAACACGTAATTGGGGTGCTGCCCCATACGGAGGTCAGTTACCACCAGCCGGTCATCCTCGATACTCGCCTTCAGGAAATCGTTGGAAAACCAGCGCAATTGCTCAACGGCCCAGACGTCGCCGGCATCCAGCAGCAGTTGCTTATCGAAGACATGGGCATCAAACGACACCGGAGCCTCATCCACTATCAATGAGTCCAGGCCTTCCAGGTAACCGTCCTCGGTCATGACGACGATTCGCCACAACAGCGTATTGAAAGGAGTCGGCGTCAGGAAAACAGGCGCGTCTTCCAGGCCCATTTCCGCAAGCGGTTGCTGAATATTGTCCTTGACCATGCCGTGAGCCACCCACGACCAGCCGATGTACAGCGTGCTGACCAGGACCGAAGACCGGACCAGCGCACCACTCCAGTTGGCCGTCGGGCGTATGGCTGCTGCAATGACGCCAAACAGGAGCGGTAGCGTGTAAAGAGGATCGATGATGAACAGCGTCGCCCATGAGGTTGGATGGAAGTCGAGGGGCCAGAACAGCTGCGTGCCGTAGGCGGTATGCGCGTCAAGCAAAGCATGGGTCAACAGCACCAGGCTGATCAGCGCCAGCCAGCGACGAGGCGCGTCCTTGACCGGCTCCCACCACCTCCTGAGCGCCAGCCACAGCAGGACCGAGAACGGGGCCAGTACAAGCAGCGAATGACTGAATCCGCGATGATAGGTGAAGTTTTCCACCGCACCGCCGAAATCGATGAACACATCCAGGTCGGGCAGGGTGCCCAGCAGTGCACCGGCCACTATTGCGCGGCGCCGGGCATTCGTCGGAGCGATGGCACCGCCGATGGCGGCACCGAGGGCGGCCTGTGTGAGCGAGTCCATTTAAGCAACCAGCTCCCACGCCCGCGTGATTGTCATCCAGTAATCCATACGCCGTCACAGTACCGAGCCGTGAAGCCGATAAACAGAAACTTATCCGTGGCTGGCACTGGCTCGAAGAAGTCGTCGTGGTCAATGTACGTAAGATCCATACTCGATGTGAAAGGCCTGTCCACGGGAGCCTCTGGAGCCGGTGGATCAACGCCGACCGCTTCAGGGGTCATTCCCAGGATAAATCCCGCCCACTGTGAGAACCGTCAAGGTCCCGGGGCGCGTTTTCTGGCTGAATGCGACCCAGGATCGATGTGCGGGAGACGATGAGTCATGACTTGGATGCTTTGGCTGTCTTTGGTTCCGCTGGTCTGGGCCGACTACGTGCCCGACCAGCCCATTCAGGTGCCGCTGGTTGAGCTGTTTCAGGGCCTCGATGGTGAAGTCGACGGAACCGCTCAAATCTTCCCCACGGACCTGGCGGCATTTCCGGACGACAGTGGACGCCTGCTGGTGACCACCCTGGGCGGCGTACTGCGACTGGTTGACGCGGCGGGGAATCTGCAGGCGATTCCCTACCTGGATACCTTCAGTTCGGACACGATCAACGCCAGCAACGGCAACGCATCGTTTGGCCTGACGACGGTGGCCTTCCACCCTGAATTCGCCAACTCTTCGCACCCCGGTGCAGGCCGTTTTTACACCATTGAGCCCGAAGTCACCCGGACCAGCCCGCCGCCGGACTTTCCAGGTGTCGCCGGCGATCAGGGCGGCTCCAATCCGGCCCATGACCGGGTCCTGTACGAATACACCGTGACCCAGCCCATCGCCAGCGTGTTCCAGGGTAATCGCCGGGAGGTGCTGCGTATCCACGAGCATCGGCGTGGGCATGATGTCAACGATCTGGATTTTGACGGCCAGGGTTTGCTCTACATCGCGGTAGGCGACACGGTGGTGGGCGAAACAGCTCAGGATCTGGGCAATGTCTTTGGCACCATTTTGCGCATTGATCCGCTGCACCCGGACGATACGCCCGGCAGCCCCAATCCCGCATCCGCCAACGGTCAGTACCGTCTGCCGCTGGACAACCCGTTTATGGATGAGCCGGGCGTGGTAGAGGAGGTGTTTGCGTACGGTCTGCGAAACCCGTTCCGTATCCACTATGATCAGGTGGCCCGGACCTTGTGGGTCAGCAGCAACGGCCTTCAGCAGCGGGAATCGGTCTATCGGGTTGCGAACGGCGACAACCTGGGGTGGCCGTTTTTCGAAGGCACTCGCATGAATTCCTCACCGCCGCCCGGGTTCAGCTTCACCCCGCCGGTATTTGAATACGATCACGGAATTGGGGTGTCGGTGACCGGACTGATGGTGTATCGGGGTACCCGGTTCCCCGAGCTGTTCGAGCGGGTCATTTTCAGCGATTTCCTCGGGGCAGGGAGCGGCGTGAGGCTGTTTTACGGCGACCCGGTCAGTGGTGAATTTGGAGACCTGATTCGCTCGGAAGGGGCCAATCTGCCGTCAGCGCTGGTGTCAGTCAATGCCTCAGCCACGGGAGAAATGGTGTTGCTGGGGGGAGATGGCCGGGTGCTCACGGTGGGGATAGCGGATCGCCTGTTTGGAAATGGCTTTGAATGAAGGGTGCCTTCGGGCTTGGGCAGCCCAGATGGGTTCTGAATCCTGCGATGGGTTGGACAAGGTCTAGGTTGTTGGCATCTTGATCACTTCAAACACGGCCCCCTGGGGATCAGCGAGGACCGCCATGCGGCCGCCCCCCGGAATATCGAAGGGTTCGCGCAGCACGTTGCCGCCTGCCCTGGTCACCATTGCCGAGGTGGCATCCACGTCGCCAGTGGCAAAATACACATCCCAGGACGGTTTGCTTCCCGTGTCCGGCGTTGCCTGCAGGATTCCGGCGACAGGCCTGCCGTCTGCCTTCATGAGCGTGTAGGGCCTTGGCCCGTCCGTCGTTTCTATCTCGACGCCGAGCACTTCATGGTAGAACGCTGCCGCCTTTTCCGGTTGCATCGTGTTCAATTCGTTCCAGGTCATCGCGCCGGGAACGTTAAAAACTTCGCCGCCGTGGGCGGGTGCGGAATGCCACAGCCGGAGAAACGCACCGACGGTATCTTCGATGACGGCAATACTGCCGACGTCCGGCTCCTCCAGCGGCCCATCGTGCACCGTGCCGCCTGCCGCTTTCACTCTCGCCAGGGTCGCGTCGAGGTCGTCAACCTCGACGTAGGTTCCCCAGTGCGGCTGAACCCCCATTTCCAGCAGCGATGGGATCAACGCGTAGATGCCGGCGACCATGCTGCCGTGAAGCCGCTGCAGCGAGTAGACGTTGCCATCGGACCCGGTGATGCGTTCGGCCGACCACCCGAAAACAGACGAGTAAAACTTTTCCGACCCATCCAGGTCGGTGGTCGCACAATCCGCCCAGTTCGGTGTTCCCTGTTTCTTCCATTGTTCCACGGTTACCACCCGCCAAGACCATCGGAGTGCCCAATGATGATCTGGATGCGAATCCAGGTCGCAAAATCAGGAGTAGTACTTACGTGTCCGCGACCGCTGAGGACGATCTGGATGTCCAGATCGAGATTCGGAAACCGCGATCAACGTACTTCGCGGGCTCCGAATACGGCCCTCGGCTGGCCAACGCTCCTACCCTCAATGACCAAACAACCGCTTCAGTGAAGGCGGTTGCTTCAACTGCGGCCAGTGCCCGACCCGCTCGACGACGATGAGCGCATGCTGGTGAGTGAGATCAGTGCCAGAAGGCTGAATTGAGAACGGCGAGACATGTCGGCTCTCCTTGATCGGACTTGTGCGGGTCGGATCTGTGGGCCTAGACGAGTGTCCAGGCGTCCCAGTTCTCTTCGAGGTGCTCAATGGATGTTGTGCCCGGAATCACGATGATGTTGGGTGACTGGGTGAGCAGCCAGGCGATTGCCTGTTGCGGCGCGAGCTTCGCGCCCTGGGCCATGGGATCTGCCCCTAATGGACCGTACGGAATAAAGGCGATGCCGCGTTCGGCGGTGTAGTGCACCAGGTCGAGTTGCTCCGGCTCGGCGCTGTTCAGACGGTTCTGCACGCTGGCGATGGGCGCGACGCTGAGGGCACGATCGAGCTCGCGGCGGTTCACGTTGGACAGCCCGATGTGGCGAATACGTCCATCTGCTTGCGCCTCGGCGAGTGCCGCCACCGACGTTTCGATCGGCGTGTTCGGGTCCACGCGATGCAGTTGAAACAGAGCGATCTGATCGCGGCGCAGGTTGGTGAGTGCGTCGTCGATTTCACGGTGCAAGGTGTCTCGTGAGCCGTCGACCGTGATCCGCCCGGGCTCGGGCTTGTCGACCCCGCCCTTTGTTGCCAGGACCACGTCCCGGCCGTCGAGCGCCTCGCCGACGATTCGGTCGGCCGTTTCCGGTCCGTAGGATCGCGCGCTGTCGAAGAACGTCACGCCGAGGCTTGCGGCCCGACGCAGCAGCTGTAAGCCTGCCTCCCAGTCCTCGAACGGCCCGAAGTTGCCGGGCTTGCCGGTCAGGCGCATCGCGCCGTAGCCAAGGCGGTTGACGGTCAGGTCGCCACCCAGGTCAAAGGTGCGCGGTGTGGTGTTTTCAGGTTGTGCAGACATCAGTATTGCTCCTGTGCTTGATGTGTCCGATGGCGTTACTGTGCCGTCGCGACCATGTATTTGGTAGACGAGTATTATCAATATTTGCTATACGTATTGTGCATGAGCAAGCCCCTGGACCGTCTGACCCTGCTCGAGACATTCGTGCGAATTGCCGATGCCGGCAGCATCAGCGCGGCAGCGCGGGATCTTGGGCTGTCGCAGCCCTCAGCCAGTCGACAGCTGGCGGAACTTGAGGCCCGGCTGAAAACGCAGCTGATCCGCCGCAACACGCATTCGCTGGCGCTGACCGAAGCCGGGGTTGCCCTGCTGGCTGACGCCCGGTCCATGCTCGACAGCTGGGAAGCACTCGAAGAGACGCATCTGTCCGGCCAGGGCGAGATCCGCGGTACGCTGAAGGTAGTCGCACCCATCGGATTGGGCCAGCTGCAGCTCGCGCGGCTTGCCTGGCGATTCCAGCTTGAACATCCACAAGTGAGCCTCAACTGGCTGTTGGACGACGAGCCCATCCGGTTTTCGGAGTTGGGCTGCGATTGCTGGATCAAAGTCGGTCCGGTGCCGGACGACACGTTGATCGTCAAGCCGCTTGGGCGGGTCGAGCGACTGTTGGTCGGCTCGGCGGAGTTTGCGGCACTTCACCGACTACCCGGGACGCCCAAGGCCGTGGAGAAGCGCAGCCTGGTGGCGCTGGCGCCGTTCGAAGGCGGGACCATACCCCTGACCGGCCCCAAGGGCGCACGCGCCAATATCGAGCCACCGCTGCGACTGTCCTCGAACAACATCGTCGCCGTCAAAGAGGCCGTGGCCATGGGGCTCGGAATGGCGGTGCTGCCGCGGTGGTTCATCCACGACGAATTGGAACACGGTACTTTCGTTGACGTTCTGCCCAAGTGGCGGGCGCCGTCGCTCACGATTTACGTTGCCTATCTGCCAGGCCGGCACCAGCCTCGACGATTGCGAGCGTTTCTGGAGTACGTCGTCGCCCAGGTCCCTGGCATACCGGGGATCCAAAGGTGTGTCGCTCGAGCTACGGGCGACAATTCGGCTTCCGAGACTTGCGATTCAAGACGTGGGCCGTGATCGGGCTGTTGCACAACCATCCAGGAAGATTGGTTCAGTCCATCAACGCCCGTAGCCTCTCCAGCCCCGCCTGGGTTTCCTGATCGCCGGGAAAAGTCTGGTTCAGCAGGAAATACACAAAGTAACCGGGCCGCACAAAACCGTCTTTAGCCAGCCGGTCAGCCATCATTCTCAGTTCCCCCACTACACGCTCATGATCGGTCCGGGTCCCGTCACTCATGAAACGCGTAAACAGCAAAAGCGCATTCTGATTCGCACCCAGCCGGAACTGCTGATCAATCTGCCCGGCAAGTGTTGGCGGAGCCTTGTATCTGATAGCGGCAGATAGCACCGGGTCCTTGCCTTTGAAGTAGTCTTCAGCTTCCAGCGCCGCCGGTACGTGCGGATTTGTGGCGTCTCGAAAGTCATTGGCCAACCAACTGTGCCAGTAGATCGTTGAAACACGAATCGTGATGCCACTGTTTGTCAATACCACACGCTTCCCGTCACCGTAGTGGCTGGGCTTCGCGCCGCTCGGTTCTCCCACAAAAGCTGCATAGGTCATCTCTTCAAACCTGTGCAGGAAATGCTGTGCAGCCGAGAATGTCGTCCGACCCATCAATACAAAGAGACGACCATACTCATTGAATTCACTCCTGCTGAGACCGACAACGAAGGGAGTTACCCACGCACCTATGCCGCCCGAGTTGTGGCGCAGGTCGATGATGTAACGGGACACACCCGCCTCTCGGGCAGCAGCCACCGTCTCGGCAACAAACTCGCCATAAGGTCGAACAGGCTGTTCCTCGAACTGATTGACTTGAACGTATATCGCATCGTCGTCAGGACGCACCTCGTACCATCGATACTTGTCGCGATGCTTTTGCCAACTGGGCAGTGTATCCGGTAGGCCGTCAACGAACCTGTGTCCGGGCTTGGACAATGCGCGCAGCTCGGTCGATACAGGCTCGCCATCGGCGCCGCGTGTTGTGAGTGAGAGTGATTCAGGTGAATTGATGATGTTCAGATACGCAAGCACATCGGGTAAGCCGAGCCTGTCCGGCGCCATCAGTTTTGCCCGACTGTCGTTCTCGACAAAGCTCACTGACCGGACCGCGGCAATCGCGTCCTTCACGGGCGTCTCGTCGATCATTTCGACGCGATGGCCAATCAACTCTGAAAATTCCGGACGAGCTGCGATAACAAAAAGCCCGTCGACAAACAGTTCAAACCGCACCGGCAATTGCGCGAACTTCAGCGACTCGACTTTGGGCGGCGGCGTGCCGCTGTGTCCAAGCTCTGCCTCCAATGCGAATTCTGGATATTGGCGTGGAATGTGAACGCGGGTATGTCCGTCCCGAAGCTGTGCAACGACCTCTGCCATCGCAACAACTATTTCTCTGTCTGACTTGTCAGAAAGGTCCTCGAGCAGCTTGCCAATACCAGCGTCGAATTCCGCTTCCGTCAGGTTGTGAAACGGTTTGAAGTGGATGTTTTTGATCGCTTCAGACATCTGCTCGATGTCGGCACGCCACTGTTCGTCTGTCAGGGCACGAACGTCTGCGTTCACCGGCGTTGCTGTCAAGAAGCCCGCCAACAGGCAGGCCGCGACGATTCGTCGCACAATCATCTCCTTGTGGTTGCGCCAATCACGTACTTGCTGGTGTTTGGATGCTGCGAAACGCAAAGGCGTTTAACTCGAACAACTTGCTTTGTACAAGTCGCGACTGATGTGGCTGTGACGGCAAGACTGAGCAGAAAGGATCGACCATTCAACCAACGTCCCGCACACAGTCGAATCCATCCATCAGCAGCCGGTAGATATTTGTTGCGCCAGATCGGTCTGAGTTGAAATAGATGAATGCGCCATCTCGGGTCCAGAATGCGTAGTTATCCTTCCAGTCTCCCTTGGTAATCCGGGATACACCCTCACCACCTGGGCCCAGGATGTAGAGATTGAGCTTTCCGTGCCGCCCATCGATATCTGAGCTGTAGACGATGTGGTCTCCGTCCGGCGCCCAGGCTGGATAGCCTTCCTCATATTCGCCTTCCGTCAGCCGAGTCTCCTGGCCAGTCTTCACGTCAATGACGATCAGATCGAAAACATACCCGCCGTCTTCTCGCGTACCTTGCTGACGATTGAACACTATGCGCTCACCGTCCCTGGAGTACTGTCCGTGAGCGTCGTAACCGGAGTACTCGGTGAGTCTACGCAAGGTCCGGGTAGATTTTTCGAAGACGTACATGTCCGATTGCCCATCCACACGGTATGAGTTAAACAGAATGAACCGTCCGTCAGGCGAATAACTGGGCAGCCAGTCCCAGTCTTCGTGCGATGCCACTGTCTGCAGTTCACCGGTTGCTCTCTCATATTCGTAGATGTCGGTCTTTCCGTTGCCACTCGCTTGAGCGACGACGATGAACTTGCCGTCGGGAGAGTAAGTGCCGGAATTGGTAAAAATAGCGGACAGATCGGTCTTCTCTCCGGTTGCGAGGTCCATCTCATAACCCTGGGAATCAAGATTGGGCGCGCCTTTCTGTCTGACGGCCATGAGAAGCGACTTCCCATCCGTGGACACGCCCTGAACCTGATATTGGTCATTATCGCCCGCAGTGATCTGCTCGATGACGCAGCCGCTGGGATCCACCAGCCTGGTAAAGGGACTCGCCGATTGCGGTGCATCAGTCGGCTGCACGGCATCGGGCATGGGATGCGATGAACAGGCAGTTGTCAGCGGTAAGAGGAACACGATAGCAACCTGAATGAATATAGAATCCAAGTAATGATTCAAGGACGGTCTCTCTACAGTAGTTTTCATGTGATCTCGCTAACGTGGAGCAGGGTTTTGTGGAAAGCTCATGACGGTCAGTAATTGGTCAAGTCCAGCTGGCCGTTGGCAAATCCGCTCCACTCAAAGATGACATGATCGACCGTCGAATTATTGAACGACTTAAACCAGTCCTTGAACATCTGAAACGTTTCGGTGAAGACAATCCATGAAGGACGCGAAATCGACACTAGAAAAACACCAGTACCATCACCACGTCGTTCTTAAACGTCGTACGACCTCTGCAGTCTTTGCGGAAGAACGCTACGAATGCGCAGTCCAACACCCGATGCACGACCATGCGCAGGCCAATTTCCTGCTGACCGATAACTGTGGCTATCGGGAACAGCTTGGAAGCAAGACGTTCCACCATTCGGTGAATACGATTATCTGGCGACCTGGAGAGTTCTCTCACGCGGACGGGCTGGTGCGCGACAACGGGCGGCTTTTCTGTGTCTATATCAAAGATGAACTAATGAGGCAGTTCGCCGACTACGCGAAAACTCCTGCTGAGTTCTCACAAAACAATTCCTATCTAGTGTTCCTGGCCCGACGACTACGCGATGAATTCAGAAACTGGTCGCAAGGCTCCGAATTAATCGCGGAGGGGCTGGTCCTGGAAATGCTGGGTCACGCGGCCAGGGCGGATACACGCATCCAGAGGGTCGCGCCGCTTTGGCTGGACAGAATTGTTGAGAAACTGGAGTGCGAGTTTCTGCAAGATCATACCAATGAGAGACTCGCACGCGAGGCTGGCGTACATCCTGTACATCTTAGCCGGACATTCCGTCAGCATTGCGGCAAGTCGGTAGGCAGGTTTATCAAAGAGAAACGCGTTCACCACGCAATGCTACTCATTGAGCAAGGTCGCATGACTTTGGCTGAAATAGCCAGCGCATCGGGATTTTCAGATCAAAGCCATTTATCAAGAGGATTCAAGCAAGTCGTTGGGATCACACCTGGCGCCTTTCGGCGCGACGTGAGGCCGCCGCGAAGGATGTAGTGAATCGTGTTGGTTCGTTAGGCGCTGATTCGGCAACACGACTCATGCGAAAAACGCGAGCTGATGTGTCACAGGGGTGCTGAGACCCCCCAATTATTTGCGCGCCCGGAGGGACTCGAACCCCCGACCACCTGGTTCGAAGCCAGGTACTCTATCCAGCTGAGCTACAGGCGCGTGTGGTCATTGTACATGCACTGGCTGCGCTTTATAGAATTGGGGACATCAGTCAAGGACACTCTGCTGATCCGGGGGAGATCAAGGGATGAAACGAATCTTTGTCAGGTCGCTGACCGTTCTGGTTGTCCTGCTGCTGGGGGCAACGGCTTACCTGGCGTGGACCGTTAATCAAGCGGACAAGGCACTGCCCCAGTGGGATGGCATCGTGAGCGCTGCGGGACTTGGGGCCAGCGTGGAAATCACCCGCGACCGTTACGGCAACCCGTTTATCACGGCCGCCAGCGAGGCCGATCTCTACTTTGCCCAGGGTTTTGTGCATGCCCAGGACCGGTTCTGGCAGATGGCGCTGGCGCGGCAGGTCACCTCCGGTCGATTGTCAGAGTGGCTGGGGTCACTATCGGTGCGAGGGGATCGTCTCCAGCGCATGATGGGATGGCGTCACGTGGCAACCCGTGCTTTCGAGGCGCTGCCGGAACAGGATCGTTACCTGCTGCAGGCTTATGCCGATGGGGTCAACGCCTGGCTGGACAGTCCGGCCTATGTCCGGCCGCCGGAGATGGTCATCCTGCATGTGCACCCGGAGCCCTGGCAGCCCGCCGACGCCTTCATGGTGGGCTACTCACTGCATGACGGGCTGGCGAACTACGGCAGTGAGGTCCAGCGGACTTTCCTGCACAACGAGGGCGCAAAGCCTGGCGCCTACGAGGTATTCGACACGAATCACCTGCCTGCGCCGCCAATTGTCTCCGGCGTTTCCGGCCAGGCCCCGCCGGCCCGGCAGCAACCCACGGCTGCCTTCAAGCAGCGTGCGTTTTCCAACAATTGGACGCTGTCCGGCGCCCATACGGCCAGCGGATTGCCGCTGATGGCCAGCGACCCACAGCTCCCGGTGTCAGTGCCCAACGTCTGGCAGCTGCAGCATCACACCCTGGCAGGTCGTCGTATGGCCGGCGCGACACTCCCGGGCCTTCCGGGTATTGCCGTGGGCCACAATGGACGGGTAGCCTGGGGGATCACGGCGAGCTATCTCGACGAAATAGACTTCACCCAACTGGAGATCAGCGAAGAGGACCCGAATATTTACCGCCGGGGACCGGACGGCGAGTGGCAGGCCTTTGAGCAAAGGACAGAAACGATCCGGGTCCGGTTCGGGACCGACCTGGAGGACGTGGTCCGCTCAACCCCCACCGGGGTGGCGCTGCCTGCGGGACGGCCCAGTGCTTTGCTGGTGCCAGGAGAGAACCTGACTGTAGAGGGCAGGTGGGCGGCCCTGGAATTCCCGGACGGTATGGCCACAAGCTTTATTCACCTAAATCGGGCCAACAGCGTGGCCGAGGGTATTGCCGCCCTTGAGTCCCTGCACGCCCTGGCCATGAATTTCTCCCTGGCTGATGACCAGGGCAACATCGGCTACACCCTGGCCGCACGCATCCCCATCCGTCCCCAGGCCCACGCCACCCGTATTGGCCTGGCCCCCGATGATGCCAATGACTGGCAGGGCACCGCGCCTAATCCGAGCATCATCAATCCGCCATCCGGACGCATCGTGTCGGCTAACCAGGTGATCATCGGCGACGAGTATGACCATTACCTCACCGATGTCTGGGCAGCACCATACCGGGCCTGGCGCATCCACGAACTGCTGGATCAGCGGGAGCGACACGATCCCGAGTCCTTCCGCGTCATGCAAATGGACACGCTGTCGCCGGTGGCCCGGGAGCTGACGCCGCTGCTGCTGGAAGCCGAGCCGTCCGATGACGTCAGCCGCAACATGCTGGCGGTGCTGGAGGATTGGGATTACCGCTTCAGCCTCGACTCTGCGGGGCCCACGGTCTGGCTGGCCTGGGTGGAGGCGCTGCGGATGCAGATGGTGCAGGACGAGGTGGGTGTGCTGGCCCCTTACTGGTACGCGATGTTATACACGCCGCTGACCCGGGCCCTGTCCGGCGAAAAACTTCAGTGGTGTGATGATGTGACCACGGGAGCCCTTGAGGACTGCGCTGCTTTGCTAAAGACGTCGTTGTCGCTGGCGGGAAAAGTGCTGGAGGAAAGGTTTGGGGCTGATCCGAGCCAGTGGCGATGGGGCGACCATGCACGATTCGTCATGCCTCACGCCGGCTTTTCCGGTCTGCCGGTACTCGGCAACCGGTTTTCGCGGTTGGCGGCAATTCCGGGTGGCCCCGAGTCGCTGTTTATCAACTCGCTGATGTCAAACGGTCTGACGCCCCCGTATCAAACCGTTTTCAATCCCAGTTTCCAGGCAATCTATGACCTGTCCGACCTGGATGGATCGCTGTTCATGATGTCAGGCGGTGCATCGGGCCACGCCGGGTCACCGCACTACAACGACATGACTGAGTTATGGCTGGCGGGAGAGCGCATCACGCTTCAGCCGGATTCTGCCCGGTCTGAGAATGTGCTGGTTTTGAAGCCCGGCGGCGGCTGATCAGTCCCATGTGGCGGGGCACCCTGAGGCCGCCCCGCCGCGATCATTCCACCCTGGGGACAGCCTTGAGATAGGCGGCAATGGCTGCCCGATCCTCACTGCTCAGCCGGGCCATGTTTTCCTGCACCGCCACCATGGTGCCGCCGACGGTGTCGAAGTCGGGGGTGAAGCCGCTTTCCAGGTAGTAGGCGATGTCGCTTTCGCTCCAGCCCGAGATGTTTTTTCCGGCCGGGGTAATGTTGGGGATTTTGCCTTTGCCTTCAGGGTTGGGTGCACCGGCCAGCCAGCGGCTGCCAATCAGGCCGCCGAAGGGGTCCCTGGGCGTATGGCATTCCCCGCAGTGGCCAGGGCCTTCCACCAGGGCCCGGCCGAGCGCCAGCTTTTGATCGACGTCCATCCCCACCACCACGGGTCCCGAGTCCAGATAAAGCCGCTTCCAGGCGCCCAGGCCGAGGCGGATGGACCAGGGAAAACCCAGTTCATGGTCCGCTACGGAGCCGGCGACCGGCTGCAGGGTGGCCAGGTAGGCCTGCAGGTCCATGACGTCCGTGGTCGGCATACGGGCGTAGGAGGTGTAGGGGAAAGACGGGTAATAGTGTTGACCGTCCGGGCTGACGCCATGCTGCATGGCGTTGACGAATTCCAGCCTGGTCCAGCCGCCGATCCCGTCATCGGGATGTGGCGAGATGTTGGGAACCTTGAATACGCCGTAGGGCGTGTCCAGTTCCAGGCCGCCGCCCAGCAGCAGGCGGTCGTCACCCCTGGCTCGTTTTCCGTCGACGGGAGTCGCGTGACAAGAGGCGCAACCGCCGGCCCAGAACAGGCGCTCGCCGGCAGCGGGATCAGGCTGGTGCTCCGGAAGGTCGGCCAGGTCCAGAGTCTGGGGGCGGGTGATCCACCAGACGCCCACCAGGCCGGCGAACAGCAGCCAGGCGACAACCCGGATCAGACCGGCCACGGCTCCGGGTCAGTCGTTCTCAATCCGGTAGGTGTCGTGACAGCCCTTGCAGGTCTGGAACACGCCACCGGCCAGCGGTTTGGCGTCTTCCAGGGTGGCGGGCTGTGCGGCAAGGGCCTTTTCCACCGCCGAACGCCAGTTGCCCAGGGCTTCGTCGAAACCGGCGCGATCTTCCCAGATGGCCGGTGCTGCTTCGGTTTCGTAGCCGGACTCGGAGCCCGCGGGAAACAGGTCGCCGTACTGCTGTGAGACGTACAGGAACTTCTCCAGGGACTCGTTCAGTACCTGGGCGTCAAACGCCATGTCGCCCCGCAGCATCTGGCCCATGGGTTTGGCCGCCTTGCCGACGGACTTCATCAGGTCCTGCCGCTTGGCCTGGGGCTCATGGCCGTCAGCGATAACGGTGCCGGTGGTCAGGACTGCGGCTGCAAGGGCAGTGAGGCAAATACGTTTGATCATGGGACGGGTTGCTCCGATTGGGTTGTTGGTCAGCCGGTGGAGAGGGCTGCGGTCAGCAGGGAGACCCGCTTGCGCTGCATCTTCAGGCTGTACTCCAGTTCTTTCATACGGGTGCGCAGGGAGTTGGCTTCCCAGCGTTCGCGCAGTGACTGCCTGGCGCTCTGGACCCGCCCCTTCTGCAATTCCTGGAAGGCCTTTACCGTTTCGAGAAACTGCTGGTACTCCCGGTCCAGGGTTTCTTTCCAGCTGGCGTCGGTGGCTTCCTCGGTCAGCCGCTTGCGGGCATTGATAAAATCCATGGCCAGCTTGGCACGCAGGACGCGAAATCGCGGGGTCTTCTTGAAGTCCCAGCCCAGTCCCACCAGGCGAACACCGTTCAGAAACCACTTGTTCCAGTCGATCTGCCACCAGCGTACGCCATTGCGGTAGTCCGCCTGGAAGGTGTGGTGAAAGTTATGGTACCCCTCGCCGAAAGTGATCATGGCAAGAAACCAGTTATCCCGGGCGGTGCTCTCGTCGGAGTAGGGCTGCTTGCCCCACATGTGCGCCAGGGAGTTGATGAAAAAGGTCACCTGGTGATTGACCACCAGTCGCAGCACGCCGCCAAGCAGGATCACGCCCCACAGGTCACCGGCGATCCAGCCGATAATGGCCGGCACGCCCAGGTTCATGAACCAGGTCAGCGACCAGTAGTTGCGGTGCTGCCACATGACGATGGGGTCATTCTTGAGATCCGGCACGTTGCCGTAGTTGGCCCGCGCGCATTCGTGGTCGCGCAGCATCCAGCCCATGTGGGCATGCCAGAATCCCAGCTTGATGGAATGGGGGTCCTTGTCTTCGATGTCCACGTGGCGATGGTGCACCCGATGCCGCGCGCACCAGTTCAGAGCGCTGTTCTGCAGCGCCAGGGCACCGCCCAGGGCATAGAACACCCGCAGGGCCCAGTGCGCCTTGTAGGTGCGATGGGACCAGAGGCGATGGTAGCCAGACCCGATAGCCGTCCCGCAGTAAATCCACAGCACCAGGGCGGTGACCCAGGCCGTTGTGGAATAGCCCTCAACCAGGCCATACCAGGGCACCAGGGTGATGGCAGCCAGGGTGGTGAGGACAAACATGATAGCGGTGGACCACTCAATGGGCGGTCGCTGGGATGGGCTTTTTTCCACGATTTCGGCCATTTCTTGCTGTTTTTCGGCAGATCATAATATCCGCTTTCAAGGTCGAGCGCTTGGGGTTTTTGTGAAGATCAGGTGAAGGGTCCTATCCACTTGCGATACCGCTCAGCCAGTTGATCCCAGCCAAGTTCTGCCAGGTCGGGAGGAACCGGTGGCGCTGCCAGCATTCGATCTACCAGCGCTGTGGCTTCCAGTTCGGGGTCCTCGGGGCTGCTGGCGTAGCGATATTGCGGAGGAAAAAACTCCGGGTAGGCCAATCGGTCGGGCACCATGGGTACGCAGCCGGCCGCTGCTGCCTCCAGCATAGCCAGTCCCTGGAAGTCATGCAGCGCTGTGGACAGGACAAGGCCTCCGCGGCTCAGGCGCTTTTCGTACTCCAAGCGATCCTCAATGGGCCCAAACTGTCCCAGTTCGTGGGTAAACTCCCGTTGGATGGTCTGCAGCGCCTCGGGTACCTGTCGGAAGCGCTGGCCGGCGATATCGATTCGAAATCCCACCTGTCGGCGGCGCAACTCCTTAAGCGCCAGCAGCAGCCGGTCCGGGCCCTTATCGTATTCCCAGCGGTGGTTCCACAGCAGCGTGAGGGGGGCGGCCGTTTCGGTCGGCTTTTCTCTGATCAGCAGACGCGCGTCGATTCCTACCGGCAGCAGCGTGGCCTTTTGCAGGATCTGGGAGAGGGCATCAGCCGGTACGCCGTCCGGCATGCGGTCCAGCAGCTGAGTCATGCCGTCAAGAAAGCTGTCGCGATTCCAGCGGGAATTGAAGGCGACGCGATCCGCTGCCAGAGCGCTGTACAGGCTGGTGATGGCAGGTTCCACGCTGGCTTTCTGGCGTTCTGAATCCGGGTACGCCAACTGGTTTTCATGAAAGTACACCAGGTTGGGAACGCGGGCCATTGCCGGCACCAGGCCCCTGAGGGTGGCCAGGTCCACCATCGAGGTGGCCAGCACCAGGTCGTGGTCCTGTGCCAGCACGGGGTGGTCACGCCAGCTGAGCGCATTTCCCCGGATTCGCCAGGCAAAATGCCGGGGCGGCAGGGTCAGCACCGACCACTGGTGTTCCGGCAGTTCCCTTACCAGCCCTTCGCGCCAGTGCTGGTGACTGACCGCGTCATAAGCCGACAAAAGCAGAATCTTCATGTCTGGCAGGGTACCTTTCCGGCCGCTGACCCGGTAATCCCTGCTTCATGATAGATTTGCGCCTTTTCCAGATTCCCAAATGAGTCGTTCGGACCCTTCCATCCGCGCCAGGCTGCAGCGCTTCTGGCCGTTCCTGCTTTTCCTGGGCCTGTTCTACCTGGTCTGGCTGGGCGTGGTGGTGCTGCAGGGCCGGCTGGAACTGGTTCTGGACCACTGGCCCATCAGCCTGGCCATGGCGGCGGGGTCCTACTTTGCCGGATCCACGCCCATGGGCGGCGGTACCGTGGGATTCCCCGTGCTGGTGCTGCTGCTGGATCAGCCGGCCTCGCTGGGGCGCGATTTCAGTTTCGCGGTGCAGTCCATCGGCATGACCAGCGCTTCGATCTACATCCTGTGCAGCCGCCAGGAGCTGGAGTGGCCCATGCTGCGCGCCGCGCTGCTGGGCAGTCTGATTGGCACCCCCGTGGGCATCGTTTACCTGGCGCCCATCGTCCCCGCGCTCTACGTCAAGCTGCTGTTCGCGGTGATCTGGATGAGTTTTGGGCTGCTGCACCTGCAGCGAATCAATGAAGTGACCCAGCATGAAGGGATTACGCCCCACGCCATCAAGTTTGATCACCGCGCCGGTTTCCTGATCGGGCTGATCGGCGGCTTTTCCGTAGCCAGCGTCACTGGAGTCGGTATCGATATGCTGATCTACATTGTGCTGGTCCTGCTGTGCCATGCGGATCTGCGCATTGCCATTTCCACCTCGGTGGTGTTGATGGCATTCACTTCCATAGTGGGCATCCTGTTCAAGGTTTTCTTCGGAACGGTGCAGCCCGAGACCCTGGGAAATTTCCTGGCGGCTGCCCCCATCGTCGCCCTGGGCGCGCCGTTCGGTGCGATCATTGTCCGGCGGATTGGCCGCCGCCCAACCCTGATCGTGGTGTCCGTCCTGTGCGTCGGACAGTTCCTTTGGACCCTGGTGCACGAATGGGACGTCCTGACCAGCACCAGCCTGCTGTTTGCGGCATTTGGGGTGGCCGGGTTCCTGGCGGCGTTTGAGTGGCTTCGACGGTTGGGGAACCGGTGGGCGCGGCGGCAGCGGAGGTGACCGTTTCTTCCGCCGGCTGGCATTTTTCTGGTCGTCATCCTGAACTTGATTCAGGATCCATCTGAAGTTTCGAAGCCGAATGCCTATGACGGGAGCGTGATGCGGGACCGGAGACTTCGTTTGTCACTCAGCAACGCCGGTAGCGCCACCGTGACTCCACTTGCTGATGGACCCTGAATCAAGTTCAGGATAACGATTTGTGGTGATCCAGCTCCTGACGAATCAACCCGTCAAGCTCACGCGCAGCTGACTCTACTTCCGGACTTATGGGTGTCCCCAGGTCAAAGTTTGCAGCTTCCACACCGAAAACCAGCAGCCGCCCTGGCAGCTGCCCCAGTGCCCGGCCCAGCTCCAGCGCTTCGGTCAGGTTGAAGACGTGGGTGGAGGAAAAGCTGGACAAATCCGCAGACAGGGGCTCGTCGGTGACGTCAAAGCGCCGGATCTCCCCGGGCTTGCCTCCACTTTGCATTGCGTCCACAAGGATGACCAGGTCGGCGTCCGCAAAAGACTCCAGCATTTTGACCAGGTCGCCACCGGCCGCCTGGGTATGGGTGTTATCCGGGGGTGCGCGCTGGAGTAACTCGATTACCCTCAGGCCAACGGCATCGTCACCCCGGTCCGGGTTGCCGATGCCGATGACTCGCCTGGCGGCGCTGGTGCTCAGCGCCGCGTGATCCGCAGCTTCAGGAAATGGGTGCTGCAGGAGATACAGGGATCGTAATTGCGCACGGCCTGTTCGCACTGCCACTGGAGTTTGTCATCCGGCAGATCAATGCGCGGCTGGATGAACTCCCGCAGGTCGCTTTCGATGGTGGCCTGGTTCTGGGATGTGGGCGGAATGATCTGGGCATGCTCGATAATGCCCTCGTCATTGATGGTGTAGGTGTGGTGCAGCAGGCCCCGGGGCGCCTCGGTGCCGGCCAATCCGGTGCCGGCTTTGGGTTCAACCTCCAGGTAGGGTGCGTCGGGACGCTGGAAGTTGTCCAGGATACGCAGAGCTTCATCCACGGCGTACAGGGTTTCCACGGCACGCACGATGATGCTCTTGAACGGGTTGCTGCAGGTTTCGTCCAGGCCGGCATCCCGGGCAGCCTGCTGGGCGGCGGGGGTCAGCTTGTCGAAGTTCAGGCTGTAGCGGGCCAGCGGGCCCACCTTGTAGTTGCCGCGCTCCAGTACCCGGCTGTGCAGGGCGGTTGAGTGCCCGACGTGGTGCTCTTCGAACACATCGTGGTACTGCTGGGCCGTGACGTTGATGCCCTTGCTGCTGACGATTTTGCCTTCGTTAAACGGGTATTCGTCCGGGTGGCTCAGGCAGACCAGTTCGTAATCCTGCTCGAACTCGGGAAAGTCAAAGCCGCTGACCCACTCGATGGTGTAAAGGGCATCTTCCCGGGCAATGCGCAGGCGTTCTGCTATGGCCTCGAACTCGCTGTCCGGCGGGATATGGTAGAAACCGCCGACGCGGACGTTGATGGGATGGATTTCCCGCCCACCCAGGAGGTCGACGATGGCATTGCCGGTTTTCTTCAATCGCAGGCCACGCTGGACGGTGTCCGGGTGGTCCTGGGCCAGTTCCACCACGTTGTGGCGGCCGAGGAAGTCCGGCGCGTGCAGCATGTACACATGCAGCGCATGGCTTTCGATCCACTCGCCGCAGTACAGCAGGCGTCGCAGGTCGCGCAGGGGCCCGCCCACGGTCACGCCGCAGACGCTTTCCATGGCGTGCACTGCACTCATCTGGTACGCCACCGGGCAGATGCCGCAGATGCGGGCCGTGATGTCCGGAACCTCGCGGAAGTCCCGGCCCCGGAGGAATGCTTCAAAGAACCGCGGCGGTTCGAAAATTCGCAGCTTGACGTCGCTGACCTGGTCACCGTCGATGACGATGTCCAGGGCCCCTTCGCCTTCGACGCGGGCCAGGTAATCGACCTTGATGGTGCGGCTGTCAGCCATGTGAGCTTCCCTCCTCTTTGAACGGGCTGGCCCAGGCGTTGAAATTATGGAACACGCGCTTCAGCGTTGCCGGATCGGCTTCGAGTTCCTGTTTTGCCCAGGCGGCCAGGGACTCGGCGTTGGCCAGTTCCTTGGGCCCATAGCAGCCGAAACATCCCCGGTTGTAACTGGGGCACAGAGCACCGCAGCCTGAGTGGGTCACCGGGCCCAGGCAAATCGAGCCATTGGAAACGGGGATGCAGGGGTTGCCCTTGCGCTTGCACTCCACGCATACGCTGTGGTGCGGGATGTTGGCGCGTCGGCGGTTGAGGAAAGAGCCGATCAGCTCCACCAACTGGTACTTGTTGATGGGGCATCCGCGCAGCTCAAAGTCCACCTTCACGTGCTCGGCAATGGGCGTAGAGGTCTCCAGGGTGGAGATGAATTCGGGGGACGCGTATACCGCCCGGGTGAATTCCCTGACGTCAGCGAAATTGCGCAGGGCCTGGATGCCGCCGGACGTCGCGCAGGCACCAATGGTGATCAGCAGCCCGGACTGTGCCCGGATGTCGACAATGCGCTCCAGGTCATGGGGTGTGGTCACCGATCCCTCGACCAGCGACACGTCGTAGGGGCCTTCCACTACGGCGCTGCTGGCTTCCGGGAAATTGGCGATTTCCACCGCGCCGGCCACCGCCAGCAGTTCGTCTTCACAGTCCAGCAGGCTGAGCTGACAGCCGTCGCAGGAGGCAAATTTCCATACGGCGAGTTTGGGTTTTCTCATTTACAGCTCCCGTATCGTCATCACCGGGCTCATGCGTGGCCAGGGGAAGACCGGTCCGTCCTTGCAGATAAACTCCGGTCCCAGCTGGCAGCGGCCGCACAGGCCAACGGCGCACTTCATATTGCGTTCCATGGAAATGAATACGTCATCCGGATTCATGCCCCGCCCGGTGAGCTCCGATGCGGTGAAGCGCATCATGATTTCCGGTCCGCAGACGAACGCGGCAGCGCCCCGGGGTTCCACCTTGGCCCGGCGGATCAGGGTGGTCACCACGCCGATGTGCCGGGTCCAGCCGGGGGTGGCGTTGTCCACGGTGGCTTCCACCTGGATATTGTGGTCTTTCCAGGACTCCAGTTCGGCGCGGAACAGCAGGTCCTTGGGCTCGCGGGAGCCGTAAAGCACCGCAACGTCTTTGTACTTATGCCGGTTTTCGATGATGTGGTACACCACCGGGCGCAGCGGCGCCAGTCCAATGCCGCCGGCCACCACCAGGATGTCGCGTCCGGTATGGCTGGCGATGGGCCATTCACTGCCGTAGGGGCCGCGAATGCCAATCACGTCGCCCACGTGGGCAGCGCTCAGGGCGTGGGTCACCGCGCCAACGTCACGAATCGTATGCACCATGGACCCGTTCGTTGTGGCGTCACCGCTGATGGAGATGGCGGACTCGCCAACGCCAAAGGCGTACAGCATGTTGAACTGGCCCGGTAAAAAGGAAAAACCGTGATCGCTGGATTCGGGCGCCAGCGTCAAGGTGACTACGTCCTCGTTTTCACGCTCGGTTTTCTGGACGACCCAGGGTTGGGGCATCAACAGCTCAGTGCTCATGGTGTTGGCTTACTCCCTGCCATAGACGTCAATCAGCTGCAATCGGGTTTCCACCAAGCGTCTGCTCATGACATTGGCGAATCGCTTGATGACCCGGTATCCCAGTTCGTGATCTTCCTCGCACTTGCCGCGCAGGCACAGGCCGTCAAACGTGACCACGCGGGTCTGCTCGATGGCCCGGGCGTCAAACATGTAGGTGAAGGGCGGGAACAGCCAGGACCAGCCCACGATGCCTCCATGCCCTATGGTCTGAAAGCGGAATACGTCCTTGCCGGGCGCGTGCAGCTCCAAAGCCACCTGGCCGTGTCGCACCAGGAAAAATTGCGTCGCTTTGTTGCCGGTCTTGAACAGGAACTGGCCGGGTTCGAACACCTCCGCCTTGCCGCAGCCGCCGATCAGCTTGCAGTAACGCTCGGGCAGGTCGGAGAAGAATGCATGCTCGGAAATGATATGCCCTATGTCTTTCATAGCTGATCTCGCAGTCTGAATTGCTGGATTTCTTCTGTAATGTCGATGCCAACCGGGCACCAGGTGATGCAGCGGCCGCAGCCAACGCAGCCTGAGCTGCCGAACTGGTCGTGCCAGGTGCTCAGCTTGTGGGTCATCCACTGCCGGTAGCGCGAAGCCGTTGAGTGGCGGATCTCGCCGCCGGCAACAAAACTGAATCCGCGATTGAAGCAGGAATCCCAGCGTCGCCAGCGTTCGGCGTGTTCGCCGGTGAGGTCCGTGGAGTCTTCCACATCACTGCAGAAGCAGGTGGGGCAGGACAGGGTGCAGTTGGCGCAGCTCAGGCAGCGTTCCTCGATTTCCCCCCAGTGGATACTCTCCGAGGCCCGCTCAATCAGCTCCCGCAGCCCGTCGGTGTCAACGGTTCGCGTCTGGCCGTCGGCCGCGGAGGCAATGCCGGCGCGCGCGGATTCGATCTGTGACTCGCTGGCCTCCGCCGTCTGCAGTGCGTCGAGAATCTCCCGCCCGCGCTCTGACCCCGCCTGGGCAACAAACGCATGCTTGGGCTCCAGGATTTCCGTCAGGACGAGGTCAAACCCCCCGGCCGCTTCGGGTCCGGTTTTCATGGAGGCGCAGAAGCAGGTTTCCGCCGACTCGGTGCAGTTCACCGCGATGATCAGGGCGTTGTCCCGACGCTGGGTGTAATCCGGGTCCGGTACCGGGCCGTCTTTCAAGACCTGATCCTGGATGCCTATGGCAGCCAGTTCGCAGGCCTTTACGCCCAGGAAGGCGTAACGCGGTGCGACCTCCGGCTCGCCGACGCGAACAAAACTCTGGCCCTGCTTCTGCAGCTGCCACAGCCGCCGCTCCGGCGGGTAGAGAAAGCGTTTCCATGAGTGCGGCCCGACAACAAAGCCGAAACAGGCGTCGTCTTCGCGCTTGCGCAGGCGGTAATGGCCGGGTGATTGCTCATCGGTCCAGCCCTGGGGAAGGTCGGCGGTGCTGCTGACCTTGTCGTAGGCGATGACACCATCCCTGACGACGGGGCCGATGCATTGATACCCATGGTCCAACAGGGTTTGGATCAATTGATCCAGACCCCGCAGCGAAAAGGTGCGAGTGTCGATTTTTGTTCCCTCCTCAGTCACGAAACCCGGAATCCTGTCCTTGAACTTGTGACTCGTGACGGCTTTGTCTCGCCGTCCCATGGAGAACATTACCGCAAAAATTCCCGTTTGCCATTATCGGCTTATACGTGGACTTTTGCGGGATTTTCAGCGGCTTTTCGCGCCGTTTGCGGGGCCGGTTTCCGGACCTTCTGAGCTGCCGGAGATCAGCCCCGGGCAATGGCCTCCACCGGGCGGTAGCGTGAGCCCCGCCAGGCGGGGAACAGGCTGGTCAGAATGCCCAGCACCAGCACCACCAGGTTGGCGATCAGCAGATCCTGCGCCGTCAGTGACGGGTACAAAACGGCGCCGGAACCCATCATCTCCATCCCCTGGGCGACCGCTGACAGGTCGATGCCATCCCGCAGGGGCAGCAGGCTGACCACGCCCAGCGCAGTCCCCGCAATCAGACCCACCAGCAGCAGCATGGTGGACTCCAGCAGGATCTGCACCAGGATGCTGGCAGGCGTCATGCCCAGGGCCTGCATCAGCCCGATTTCCCGGATACGTTCGAACACGGCCATCATCAGGGTGTTGGCCAGGCCAAATCCGAGCACCACGTAGATCAGGATGACAAACACCAGGATGAAGCCGTCCATCATGTCGACCATCAGGCCCAGATAACTGTCAATCTCCTTCCAATCCAGCACCTCCAGGGCAGGATCGGCGGCCGCCTGCAGGTGCTGCAGCAGTTGCGCTGGTTCACGGAAGTTGGAGGCGGACACGGCCAGTTCGGAAATCCCGGTGCCGATGCCCAGCATGGCCTGTACCGTGCTGCGCCCGGCGTAGATGAACATTTCCTCCTGGGCCGGCAGCGTGGCCTGGTAAACGCCCACGATACGGAAACCCCGGTCCGCCACGTTATTTTCGGGATCCTGGCTCATGACGACGACCCGCTTGCCCAGGCGCGTTTCCAGGCGTTCCACCAATTTGCGTCCGATGATCAGGCCGGTGTCGTCAACCCCCTCCAGATAACGTCCATCGACGATGTCCTGGGGCCGAAATCCCAGCGCCGCTTCACTGGTCGGATCGATGCCCAGCAGGATGACACCCCGGTTCTCCCGTTCGCTGGATATCATGGCGGGCACCTTGACCCGGCCGGTCCAGCCGGTGACGGGCGGCCTGGCCAGGGCTTCCAGCAGGGCACCATCGGGCGCTGGCATGCTGTTGACCACGCTGGGATCATCCCGGTAATCCGGGTGGTGAATCTGAACCTCGCCGGGCATGGCCCGGATGCCGTCTATCAGCATCTGCTCCACCATGCCCCGGGTCAGGGCATTCAGGAAAATCATCGACCACACGCCCAGCATGATGGCGGCCAGCATGACCAGCGTGCGCCGGCGGTTGCGCCACAGGTTGCGCCAGGCCAGGCGGAGAAGGATTTTTGAGGGAGTAGCCATCAGCCGGGCTTCATATGGCCCGCATGGCCTCGACGGGTTTCATGCGCAGCAGGCGCAGGGCCGGGTACAGCGAGGCGATGATGCAGCCGGCAAACACCGCCAGCGGCCCCATCAGCAGCGACGACAGGGAAACCTCCGGAAAAATACGGTCTGACAGGTTGTACTTGGCGGCCACTTCCTCCATGCCCGGCATGGGCATACCCACCTCGTACAGGTAGAGCGCCAGCAGGGCTCCCAGCAGCACACCCACGACCAGCCCCAGCAGACCCATCAGGGCGGTTTCCAGGACCACCATGCCGGCCAGCTGGCCCGGGCGCAGGCCCAACGCCAGGATGGTACCGAACTCCCGGGTCCGCTCCAGCACCGACATCAGCTGGGTGTTCATGACGCTCAAGGACACCAGCACGATGAGCACGATGTAAATGAACCAGCCGCTGGAGAAGTCTGCTTCGATGGCCTGTTTCATGCCCGGATGCAGCTGCTCCCAGTCCACCACTTCCACCTGGTCCAGACCGGAGAGGTGCTGTTCAACGGCCCCGACGGTGATGGCCAGTTGTTCCAGTCCGGGCGCGACCATGGCCACGCTGTGGCCGCTGTCCCCCATGGCAAAAGTCTCCTGAAAATAGCCCAGGGGAATCTCCAGGGTGCTGCGGTCCAGGTCGGGCAGTCCGGACTCAAAAATGCCCACCACCGTGACCACCGCCGCCGCGAAAGAGCCGTCGGCGCCGCTGCCCAGGAAAACCAGCTCGTCTCCGACGCCGCACTTGAGATTCCTCGCGAGGATGCTGCCGACAACAGCCTCGGGTGCGTGGTTATCCTGCAGGAACCGACCCTCAATCACCGCGGCAGGTATCGTGGACAGGTCGCCTTCGAAAAGGGGCTGCACGCCCAGCACCTGGGCTCCGTAAGATCGCTCCTCGCTGGACACCAGGGCAAATGCGCTGGCCCGTGCTGCACTGTCTACCTCCGGTCCCAGCTCACGCAGCTCCGCAGCCAGGGATTCCACCGACGCGACCCGGTCCCTGATCCTGGGATTGTCGTTGTAACCGGGGTGCTGAACCTGCATGTGGCCGCTGAAGGTGCGCAGGGTGTTGTTGATCATCATGTCGTAGGAACCCAGCTGCAGGCAGATGGAAAAGATCAGCAGCACGTTGGAAAACACCATGGCGCTGACCGTCAGCAGGGTCCGCCTGCGCTGCCGCCAGATATTGCGCCAGGACAGTTTCAGTCGCAGGCTCATCGGCGTCTCAGGTTGGCCAGAGTAAAGGTGTTTTCGGGCAGGTCCACGTCAAACTCGACCTGGTCCAGCCGCAGTTCCGTCCACTCGTCGGGGGTCTCCACCTCCTGCATGCGCATGATCCGCGCCACCGAGCGGCCGCCCATTTCGGCGATGTCCAGGGTTTCCAGCTGTTTCACCAGCACGCCGTCCTGGTCCCAGAACTGCTGTTGCAGCAGGAGAAAGTCATCCCGCACGCGAACGATTTCCTGCCCCCACACGATAGCGGCGTCCTCGTGGGGAATGGACACAATGGTGTAAACCTCGTGGCCATCGATCAGCTCGACCTTTTCCAGGCGGTGGTCGTAGAGATCGATGATGTCGGTGGAGCGGCTGATGTCCTTGTTGGAGAAATCGCTGCCCATCCAGCTCTGGTTCATCATGGAGGAGGGGATCTTGATGACCCGGTTGATCCGGGGCGCGAAGCTCCACATGTTGTCGCCGTTGAGCAGGGTGCCGGTGCCGGCGTCCTTTTTTGGTGCTGTAACCCGTACCAGGGTCAGTTCGGTGCCCTCGCTCCAGGACTTCATGGACATGCTGCGGGTCCAGCCGTCACCCTGGATGATCATGGTCATTTCCGACACCGAGGTCTGGCCGCGCCAGTGCTCCATGGCCCGTCGGATGATGTCCCGGGGGTCAATGGGTTCCTCGACCAGGGCCGGGCCGGGCCAGCCGCTGGCGACGGTCAGCGCCAGGAGTAGAAGCCATCGCTGCATTTGCCTGTCTCCGTTTGACTACTGCCCGTGACCCAATTCATTTATGGTATGCGCCGCGGACGGCCAACACCATACGTGCGATCCGTGTGTCCAATTCCTTGAGGAGAAAACGTTGACCCGCCTGAACCTGGACTTTGTCCGATCCCAGTTCCCACCCATGCGCGATGCCGAGACCAGGGGCTGGGCGTTTTTCGAAAACGCCGGCGGATCCTGTGCCCCGGACCAGGTGGTCGACAAACTGGACCATTTCTTCCGCCGGACCAAGGTGCAGCCGTATTACCCCTATGGCCCATCGGAGCAGGCCGGCGAGGCCATGGATCGCAGCCAGGAGCTGTGGGCCCGGTGCCTCAACGTGGAGCCCGAAGAAATCCAGCTTGGCCCGTCCACCACCATCAACGAGTACGTCCTGGCCCAGGCTTTGCGTGCCGAGATGCAGGCGGGAGACCGGGTTATCGTCACCGAGCAGGACCATGAAGCCAACATCGGCGCCTGGGCGCGGCTGGCTGACACCGGCATCGACGTGCGCTACTGGACGGTGGACCCGGAATCCGGACTGCTGGATGTCGCGGCACTGCAGTCACTGCTCAACGAGCGAACACGACTGGTCTGTTTCACCCACTGCTCCAACGTCTGTGCCACCATCAATCCGGTCCGGGAGATTACCGAGCTGTGCCACCAGGCCGGGGCCAGGGTGGTGGTGGACGGCGTGTCTTACGCGCCCCATGCGGCGCTGGATCTGCGGGCCCTGGGCGTGGATTTCTACCTGTTCAGTCTCTACAAGACCTACGGCCCCCACATCGGCCTGATGTACGTGCGGCGTGATCACCTGGAGCATATCCAGAACCAGGGCCACTTCTTCAATGCTGCCTCATTGACCAAGCGGTTGACCCCCGCTGGTCCGGACCACGGAGAAATTGCCTGCGCCTCCGGCGTCATCGACTATTTTCAGGTCCTGTACGACCACCATCAGCCGGACGCGCCGGCCGATTCGGTAGCGGATATGGCGCAACAGGTGTTCCAGTGGGTTGGGCAGCACGAGCAGCAGCTGATGGAGCCGCTGCTGGATTTCCTGGGCGGCCGGTCCAGCGTTCGGGTGCTGGGTCACCCCCGGCCCGACCGCGACATCCGGGTGCCCACCATCGCCTTCACCAGCGAGCGGGCGGACAACCAGGCCATAGCCGCGGCCATGGCGGACCGCCAGGTTGGCGTCGGCTTCGGGCATTTCTATGCCTATCGCCTGATGGAAGCGGTAGGTATCGATCCGGCCAGCGGGGTAACCCGTCTGTCGCTGGTGCACTACAACACGCCGGAGGAAGTGGAACGGGCAATCCAGGTGCTGGACCCGCTGGTGTAGCCCGGTGCCTCACATCGGGGTCAGAGTAAAGGGACAGAGTAAATCCTGGATTTACTCTGTCCCTTTACTCTGACCCCAGCAGTTTGGCCACGGCCTCTTTGAGCTGGGCCATGGTGAACGGTTTGGGCAGCAGGGGTGCGTTGAAACGTCGCAGGCCTTCGCTGATGGCCGGGGTGGGGTAACCTGAGGTGAACAGCACCTTCAGGTCCGGAATGCTTTTGATCATCTCCGCGGCAAGCTCAGGGCCGGCCATGCTGTCGCGCAGGATGACGTCCATCAGGACCGCGTCGAATTCGCCCCCTTGGTCCACCAGCTTGAGAGCCGTGATGGGATCCAGGGCGGATTCGACCTGGTAGCCCAGGGTTTCCAGCATTTCCACCACCAGGGTCTGGACCTGGGGGTTGTCGTCCACGAACAGGATTTTCTGGCCGTCGGGTTTGTTCTGTTCAGCATTCATGCAGTGATCCCGCGAAAGCGTCATCCGTGGTCAAGCCGGGGTGGCGCCTTGGGCAGGGGAATAGAATCCCTGCCCAGGGCACGGCGGTAATCGTTCAGGGCACCCTGACTGTCTCCTTCCTGGGCTTTTAGATCGGCCAGCTCGGCGAAAACTACAGGGTTCGGGCGCAGCCTGACACTGGTCTCGTAGTGTTCCCGCGCCTTGCCCCAGATTTCGGAACGGGCACAAAGGCGGGCGGTGAGCAGATGCAGGGCGGCGCTGTCCGGATGGGCTTTCAGCCACTTCTCTGCCTGGGCCAGGTCGGCGCCGGTCCCAGGCAGCTCGCAGTAGAGCTCCATCAGGGGTTCTGACCACTGCTTCCTGATGGCGGCCAGCAGGTCTTTTTCCGCCGCCTGGCCGGCGCCCAGTTGAACGGCGTTGCCGGCGAATGCCTGCAGGAACTCCAGGTCCATGCGCTGGCCCCGGTCCAGGGATCTCCAAGCGGCCTCCAGGGCACCAATATCCGGCGCTTTGCTCAGGGACTGCAGGAATCCACGGCGGCGAATCTTGTCGCCCTGCTCGGGGCCGATGATTCCGGCTTTGATCAGGTTTGGCGCCAGTGCCGCCAGGTCCTGCAGCCGATCCAGGCGCTCGTAGCAACGCGCCAGCAGTTGCAGCACCCGGGGCCGGGTTTCGTTGCTGCGTTTGACCTGATCCAGGGCATCCAGTGCCAACTGGGGTTCGCCAGCGGCCAGCTGCAGCTGAGCCCTGGTGATGACCACTGAATCCTGCGCCTTTCGGTCCTTGCCGGCGCTGGCCAGGTATTCCTCCGCCCGCTGCTCACCGCCGCCGCGGTGCGCGGCCTGGGCGGCCCCCAGGTAGCCGACCGCGGGGTTGTCGCTGTTGCGGGCGGCCTGGGACAGGGCCTTTTCCGCCTTTTTCCAGTTGCCCTCGGACAGCGCCAGCATACCCACCTCGAGCTGGGCGGCCGCGCGGCGCTCGATGAAGCTGCGCACGGCATTTCCTGGCAGGAACCAGGCCCAGACCAGGAACCGGATCAGCGCGTAGGTTCCCAGCAGCAGGGTGAGCAGCACCAGCAGGTTCATCTCGATGGCCCAGCCGCCGGCGCGCACCAGCACGTATCCCTTGAGCACCGGCAGGGCCCAGATGGTGGCGACCGCCAGCAGTGCCGCCAGCAGGATGGCCATCAGCGCTTTCATTGAGCGGGATCCTCCACAGCAGCCGCCGGGACCGAGTCCGCCAGTGCCGCGGTGCTCCTGATGTTGCTCAGCTGGCGCAGGGCCGGCGAGATGTCCGGCAGCTCGGGGTTCAGATTGATGTCGCGCAGCTCCACCAGCTGCTCCCGGGCTGCCGTGACGCCGCTGTCCCCGGCTTCATAGTAGTCCGTCAGCCAGCCGGTAACGGCATCGATGGACGCCTCGTACAGAGGCTGTTCGCCCCGCACCGCGGCCAGCTGGGCCACCTGCAGCTGCAGGCGCATGTTTTCACGCAGCAGCCGCTCTTCCTCCAGGGTCAGCAGCACGGTTTCGGTTTCTTTCTCCCGATGGACCACCACCACCGAGGACAGTACGCCCTTGAAGCGGGCCCACCATCCCTCGTCGGTCTCCTCGGGCGTCAACAGGTTGGCGCCGCTGACCTGCAGGCTGCGGCGGGCGTCGATGGGCCAGGCGGCAGAATCCCTGGCCAGTGTCAGCAGCCGGCCGGACAGCGCTACCCGGTCCGGCAGGTCCACCTGTTTGAGGGACTGGATGTGGGACGCCAGGGTCTGGCGGACCGTGGCATAGCTCGGATCGTCCACGGTCTTCAGCTGGTTCATGGCCATGGCCAGGGCCCGTTCGGCCCCAACCGGATCGTTGAACAGCCGCAGGCGCTCATCGGCTGCCCGCATCAGGTACTCGGTTTCGGACAGCGCCAGCTCGTCGGACACGTTGCTGCGGGTGTCAGCCAGTGCGGTGAGGCTGCCTTCCAGCCGGCCCAGCCGGCGCTCGACGCCGCTGACCGCGCGCCGGGTGGTCTCCTCCACAGTGGCGATGGACCGGTCCACGCCCTCCTGGGCCGCCGCCCGTCGCTCCAGCTCCCGTTTCATGCCGGCCAGTTCGGAGGCGCTGCCGCTGCTCAGTTCTTCCAGCTGGCGCGCCAGGGGCTGGACCCGGCGCTCCACCTCTCCGGCCACGTCCGGCGGTTCCGGAAACTCAGGGATTTCGATCTCCGGAGCCTGGGTGGACTGGTACCACAGGAAACCCGTGCCACCGGCCGCACCCAGCGAGATGATCAGCGCCAGGGCGGCAAGGCCCCTTCCGGACCCTCCGCTCCTGGGGGCTTCCCGGGCAGGCGCTGCCTGGGCAGGCGATGTTGGAGCCGGCCTGTCCTGTTCGGGAAGTGGCGAGCTGCCTTCGGTTGGTTCCGGCTCTGCTGATCGTTCGGGTGTCGGCGGTGTCTCGTCAGCCGGAGATTGGGGTTTTTCCTTTTCGTCGCTCATGGACAGTCCAGGTGACCGGGCAAAACACCAGTTTATCGGATTTCGCTCTCCGGGCGGATACTTCCGAGCAATGAAATCAGCCCAGCCACTATGGCCCCGTTGTCGGGGCCGTCTGCGATCAGCACCTGTCGAAAGCCCAGTTCCCGGGCGCGGTCGGCAATACGCGGGCTGATCACCACCGCCGGCCGGGCGCTGAGTGGCCCCGGCAGGCCGTGGTCGAACAGCTGCAGGCTTTGCTCCAGGATCTGCACGCTGGTGAAGACCACGGCGCTGTGGCTGAAGTGCTCCGACAGCTGCTGCAGTGCTGCAGGGTCCAGGCTGGCGGGCCGGCGCCGATAGACAAACAGCTCCCGCACATCGACACCACGGCTGGCCAGGGCGGTCTGCAGTCGCTGGCGGCCGCCTCTGGCGGCCAGTACCAGCACCCGGTCGCCGGCTGCTGGCGCGAATCGGGGATCGGCCAGCATTTCATCCACTCCGCTGCCGCCGCCGGGGTTGTGCACCGGCACGGACCAGGCTTTTTGCAGTAGTGCCGCTGTGGTGGCGCCCACCGCCCAGCAGCGCGGGCCGTTGCGGGGCCGGGGCAGCTGCGGCAATGCGAACTCAACCGCGGCGGGGCTGGTGAACACCAGCCAGTCTCGGTCCGAAAGCGCCGCCAGCATTGCCAGGTCACGCTGCTCCAACGCAACGCCGGCGGTTTCCAGGGCCGGTTGAACGATGGCCGTGGCCCCCTGCTCACGCAGGGCAGCCACCAGGGTTTCGGCTGACTGCGCAGGGCGGGTGACCAGCACCGCCAGGCCGTCGAGCTTACCGCTCACAGGGCAGCAAGGATGTCCCGCGCGCCTGCGTCCAGCAGCCGCTGGCCCAGTTGCGTGCCCAGGCTCTCGGCATCGCTGGCCATGCCTTCGACCGTGTCCCGCAGCAGCTGCTGACCGTCCGGGCTGGCGACCAGCCCGGCCAGCTCGATGCGCCGGCCCTTGAGCTGGGCGTGACCTGCCACCGGTACCTGGCAGCTGCCGCCCAGGGTGGCGGAAAAAGCACGCTCGGCGGACACACACAGGCCGGTGCTGTCATCGTGTACCGCACCCACCAGCTCCAGGACCTGGTTATCTCCGGCGCGGGTCTCGATGCCGATGGCGCCCTGGGCCACGGCCGGCAGGCAGCGCTCCACCGGGATGCGCTGTCCGATGCGTCCGCTCATTTCCAGCCGGTCCAGGCCGGCGGCGGCCAGCAGGATGGCGTCATAGTCGCCGCGATCCAGCTTTTCCAACCGGGTGTTGACGTTGCCGCGCAGGCTCACCACTTCCAGGTCGGGCCGCCAGTTGAGCAGCTGGGCCTGGCGGCGCAGGCTGGAAGTGCCGACCCGGGCTGCAGTGGACAGATCATCCACGGTGTGGACGTCGGGACTGACCAGGGCATCCCGGGGGTCGTGGCGGTCCAGGATGGCGCCCAGGGCAAACTCCGGCGGCATTTCCGCCGGAACATCCTTCATGGAATGCACGGCAATGTCCGCCCGGTCTTCCAGCATGGCCTGCTCCAGCTCTTTCAGGAACAGGCCTTTACCGCCAATCCTGGCCAGGGGCTGGTCCAGGATCTGGTCGCCACGGGTGGACATGGGCACCAGGATGACGGCCAGGCCGGGGTGTTTTGCCTTGAGTTCCTCTGCCACGAATCTGGCCTGCCACAGGGCCAGCGCACTTTTACGCGTGGCGATTCGGATTCGGTCCATGTTGATTCTGCTTTTATAGATGCTTAATGGTCTTACGTACCGCCGGCAGATTGCGCCGGCTCACTTCCAGGGTGCGGTCCGTGCCGTGCAGGCGGATGATCATTCGGCCTTCGTCCCGCTCCAGCCCGGCGATGGCCGACATGGCCACCAGCGCATTGCGATGGATCCGCAGGAACGTATCGGTAAATTCCTGCTCCAGGGATTTCAGCGGCTCTTCGATCAGCACTTCTCCCTCGGTATGCACCACGGTGACGTATTTGTGCTCGGCGTGAAGAAATATGACGCTGTCCAGCGGGATCAGCTCCAGGTTGCCCCGGATACGTGCGCACAGGTGGGTGCGCTGATCAGGCGCCGGCGGCGTACCGCGCGGTTCGCTGCCGCTGAAGCGCCGGGCCTTTTCCAGGGCTTCGCGCAGTCGTTCCATCCGCACCGGCTTGACCAGGTAGTCCACTGCGTTGGCTTCGAACGCTTCCAGCGCGTGCTGGTCGTAGGCGGTACAGAAGATCAGGGTGGGCGAGTCGTCCAGCAGGCGCAGGTGATGGGCGGCCTCCATGCCATCCATCACCGGCATGCGGATATCCATCAGCACGACTTCGGGCCGGGACTCCGCAATCACGGTCAGCGCTTCCTTCCCATTGGGCGCGGTGGCCACCACGTCCACATCGCCGATGTCTGACAGCATCTGTGCCAGCCGCTCCCGGGCCAGGGGTTCGTCATCGACGATCATGACTTTGAGATTGGCTGCTGACACGATTCAGGGCTCCGATGGTGTTTCCTGGCGATTCATTTGACGGGTGATGGGTATTTTCACCGTCACGGTGAAGCGTTCGCCGTCGTTTTGGGTTTCGATTCTAGCGCGACCGTCATAACGATGCTCCAGGCGCTGTTCGATATTCTCCAGCGCAATCTGGTTGCCCGGCGGCCTGGCGGTGGAAGGACCGGCCACCGGGTTGTCGATGGTGATCCACCACCAGTCGGCATCGCTGCCGGAGCTCACCTTGACTTCGCCACCCTCCGGCAGGGGCTGAATACCGTGGTACACCGCGTTCTCGAACAGCGGCTGGAGAATCAGCGGTGGCAGCAGTTCCCGCACCGGCAGCGGATCCACGTCCCAGCTCACCTGCAGCCGTTCGCCCAGGCGCAGCTGTTCGATGGACACGTAGCGGCGGCAGAGGGTGAGCTCCTGGCCCAGGGTGCTGTCCGAGTCCCGGCCGCTCAGTGCGGAGCGGAACAGTTCGGACAGGTCTTCAACCGTTCGCTCCGCCACCTCGGGACGGGAGCGAATGAGGCTGGCAATGGTGTTCATGCTGTTGAACAGGAAATGGGGCCGTATACGCGCCTGCAGCGCGCGCACCTGGGCGTCGGCCCGGGCCTGCAGGTCGGCCCGCCAGCGCTGCTGCACGTAGTAATAGCGCAGTGCTACCCCGGCCACCAGCGCCGTGATCAGGACGTTGTGGCCAACCACGTCGGTGACTTCCAGGTTGCTGCGGCTGAGCGGAATGCCCGAGAACTGCTGCAGCCAGACCGCCAGCACCGTCGCCACGGCAACCAGCAGCAGCACCAGCAGGTAGGCGGCGCCCAGGCCCGCCCGCACGCTCAGCCGATTAAAGGCAGGCCGCAGTTTGCACAGGCAGACCGTGCAGATCATGGTGAGCCATTGCACGAACAGGCTGTTGACGGCGAGCTCCCGCAGGGGCTGGCTGAATTCCCGTCCCGGTGCCAGGAACATGACCAGCACCAGCAGTTCCGCGCCCACCGCCAGGCCAAACACCACCGGCGGCCGACAGAAATTGGGAAACCAGGCGGTTTCGGAACTCATGGGGTGCTCAGGATCTCCATCAGGAAACCACGGATATCGGCAACCTCCTCCGGCGTGACGCCATGGGCCACCGGGTACTGATGCCAGGTGACCCGGTAGCCCCAGTCGTTCAGGCGGCCTGCGGACAGTTCTCCCAGGCCCACCGGCACCACATCGTCGAACTGTCCGTGACCTACCCAGACTGGCGTTGCGCGGGAGGCCTCGCTGCGCTCGGTGGCCAGGGCCTGGGGCAGCGGCATGGCGCAGGACAGGGCGATGATTCCCGCCAGGGCCTCGCTGCGGCGAAGTCCCAGATGCAGCGCCACCGCGCCACCCTGGGAAAAACCCGCCAGCACGGTTCGATGGGACGGGATACCGTCCCGCTGGAGCTGGTCCAGCAGCCCCTCAACGGACTCAGCCGAGCGGCGGATGCCCTCCTCATCGACCCGCTTTTCGAAATCAAGGCTTGGAATGTCGTACCAGGCACGCATCACCATGCCGGCGTTGATGGTCACGGGCTGGTGGGGGGCATGAGGAAAAATGAAACGCATCGGCGGCGCATGGTCCCAGTGCAGCTGGGGCACCACGGGCTCAAAATCGTGGCCGTCCGCACCCAGACCGTGCAACCACACCACGGCTGCCGTCGGGGACGGCCCCGTGTCCAATTGTATGGCGTCCATTGCTGGCTGTTCCCCTCGCTGCTGCCTGGATCCAGGTGTGTATTGTGGCACAGAGCCCGGCTGGGTCAGGCGGTTGTCTCAGCACCGAATTGATCGCAACCCGGAAGCGCCTTCGGGATATACTGCCGCCATGAACAGTTCAGTGCGAACCCGATCCATCCTGCTGCTGCTTTCGGCTGCCACCTTCCTGCTGGCTGCATGTGGCAACAAGGGCGATCTCTACCTGCCGGAGCAGCCGCCAGCGCTGCCTGCGGAGGAATCATCCGGGGAGCCATCCGGACGCAACACCCCCGACTCTTTATGACCCAGCTTGGGTTTCACAAAATGCACGGGATCGGCAACGATTTCGTCATCCTGGACGGCCGGGAGCGGATGCCCTCCCTGGAGCCGGCGTGGCTGCAGCACCTGGCTGACCGACGTCGCGGGGTGGGCTGCGACCAGGTGCTGGTGGTCACCGGCGGCGAGCCGGATTACGGCTACCGCATCTTCAACGCCGACGGGCAGGAGGTCGAACAGTGCGGCAACGGGGTACGTTGTGTAGCGCAATGGCTGCACGATCAGGGTGCCATTGGCAACCGGGCCACCCTGAACAGCATGGCGGGGCCGGTGGGCGTGGAGGTTCTGGAGGCCGGAATGGTGCGGGTCGACATGGGGTCGCCCCAGTTTGACCCGGTCAGCGTGCCGTTCCGGGCCGATCAGCGATCCGAGCGCTACAAGGTGGTGGTCGATGGCTGGCATATCGATATGGCCATTCTGTCCATGGGTAACCCCCATGCGGTGGTGCTGGTGGACTCCCTGGAGGACGCGCCCGTGGCCGAAATCGGGTCGGCACTGCAGCAGCACCCCAGCTTTCCCCAGGCCGTAAACGTTGGATTTGCGCGGATCGACAGCCCGGATCAAATTGCCCTGCGGGTGTACGAGCGCGGTGTCGGGGAGACCCAGGCCTGCGGCACCGGTGCCTGCGCCGCCGCGGTAGCAGGCATGCTGTGGGGCCTTGCCGAGCCCCGGGTGACGGTTCGGCTGACCGGCGGGGACCTGGTCATCGAATGGTCCGGTGAGGGAACTCACGTTATGATGACCGGGCCCGCGGAATATGCCTTCGCGGGCAGCATAGAGCACAGCTGAATATGTCCGACATCACCGCCGAACAGGTACTGGCGTACCTGGAACAAAACCCCGAATTCCTGGCGCAAAACCCCGGCGCCCTGGATATCATTCAGATTCCTCACGACACTCCGGGTACTTCGCTGATCGAACACCAGGTGGCGGTGCTGCAGGAACAGAACCGCGAGCTGAAGCGCAAGCTGCAGCGTTACCACGAGGTGGCGCTGGAAAATGAGTCGCTGCTCGGCCGAATCCACGAAGTGCAGCTGGAGATGGTCCAGGCTGAGTCCCTGGGTGACCTGTTCGACGCCGTGTCGGATCGCCTCAAGCGCGAGTTCGACTGCGGCCACCTGACCCTGGCGCTGTTTGATGCCGAGGGGCTGCCTCGGCACGAGCTGCTGGTTGGGCTGGCCAGCGAAAGCGACCGCCGCCTGTTTGCGGAGTTTTCGCAGCAGCCCGAACCGGCCGTGGGCCGGTTGAGCAAGGATCGCCTGAAGGTGCTGTTTGGCGAAGGGGCTGAACACATCCGCTCCGGCGCCATTGCGCCGCTGGATCCCAACGTGGCTCTGGGCGTACTCGCCCTGGGCAGCGGTGACGAGCACCGGTTTCATCCCGGCATGGGCACCCTGTTCCTGAGTCTTCTTGCCCAGACCCTGGGCCGCTGCCTGGCCCAGCGCCTGCCCGAGGTTGAACAGCGCAGGGCCTGACATGATCGCCGGCCAGGTGCAGTCGTTTCTGAGACACCTGTCGGAGGAACGCCGTCTTTCGCCCCGCACCGTGGCGGGCTATGCCCAGGATCTGCAGCGATTCGCACAATTCGCAGAGCGGCAGGGATACACCCGACCCGGCGACCTGAACCCCGATGCCATTCGCGGACTGGTGGCTGGTGAGCATCGCCGTGGCCAGTCCAGCCGCAGTATCCAGCGCCTGCTGTCGGCGGTTCGCGGCTATTACCAGTGGCTGCAGCGCGAGCGGCTGGTCAACGCCAATCCGGCCCAGAACGTGCGGGCGCCGAAGGGGGACAAACGCCTGCCCGCGGTGCTGGACCCCGACGAGATGGCCACGTTGCTGGACATTCCATCAGACCAGCCCCTGGCATGCCGGGACAAAGCCATGCTGGAACTGTTCTATTCGTCCGGTCTGCGGCTGTCGGAGCTGGCGGGTCTGAGCTGGACAAACCTGAACCTGGACGACGGTATGGTGCGGGTACGCGGGAAGGGAGACCGGACCCGGGAGGTGCCTGTGGGCCGCCACGCCGTTGGGGCACTGCGGCGCTGGCAGACCCTGTGGTCTGAGCTTGCCAGGGACGCCGGTGATGCCGTGTTCATCAGCCGGCGGGGCAAACCCATGCATGTGCGTTCGATCCAGGCAAGGGTCCGGCACTGGGCGGAAAAAAAGGGTCTGTGGAAAAAAGTGCATCCCCACATGCTGCGGCACTCATTTGCCAGCCACGTGCTGGAGTCCAGCGGCCAGCTGCGCGCAGTACAGGAGTTGCTGGGCCATGCCGACATTTCAACGACCCAGGTCTACACCCATCTGGACTACCAGCACCTGGCTCGGGTCTACGACAACGCCCACCCCAGGGCAAAAGCCAAGAAACCTGACTGATCGGTCCCCGGCCCGGGGCGCTCCTTTAAAGCCCGTCGCGGCACCCCCATCTGAAGAAATCCCGTTGTTTCGGGCATACCGCATCCGAATCCGGGCTGATCTGACTGGAACGATTAAATGGAACAATATCGCGGAACCACAATCTGTTCAGTGCGCCGGGGCAACACCGTTGTCATCGGTGGTGACGGCCAGGTCACCCTGGGAAACACCGTCATGAAGTCCAATGCCCGCAAGGTCCGCCGGCTGTACAAGGACAAGGTCATCGCCGGCTTTGCCGGCGCCACGGCGGACGCCTTCACGCTGTTTGAGCGGTTCGAGGCCAAGCTGGAGAAACACTCCGGCCACATGGTGCGTTCCGCCGTCGAGATGGCCAAGGACTGGCGCACCGACCGGGTGCTGCGCCGTCTGGAGGCGCTGCTGGCGGTGGCAGATGCAACCACCTCCCTGATCATTTCCGGCAACGGTGACGTGATCGAGCCCGAGCAGGGCCTGATCGCCATCGGCTCAGGCGGGCCCTTTGCCCAGGCGGCGGCCCGGGCCATGCTGGACCACACTGACATGCCGCCCCGGGAGATCGTGGAGAACGCCCTGGGCATTGCGGCGGACATCTGCATTTACACCAACCGTAACCTGATCATCGAGGAACTGGAGCATGACTAGCCCCCACGGCATGACCCCGCGGGAAATCGTCCAGGAACTGGACCGGCACATCATCGGTCAGCAGGACGCCAAGCGCGCGGTAGCCATTGCCCTGCGCAACCGTTGGCGCCGGATGCAGGTCGATCCCGAGCTGCGCAACGAAATCACGCCCAAGAATATCCTGATGATCGGCCCCACCGGGGTGGGAAAGACCGAGATTGCCCGCCGCCTGGCGGCCCTGGCCAACGCGCCGTTCATCAAGGTGGAGGCCACCAAGTTCACCGAGGTGGGATACGTGGGCAAGGACGTTGAGTCCATCGTGCGCGACCTGGCCGACATGGCTTACAAGATGACCCGTGAACAGGCCACGGCCCGGGTCCGCACCCAGGCCGAGGACGCCGCCGAGGACCGCATCCTCGACGCGCTGCTGCCCCGCCGCCAGACCATGGGATTCGAGGATTCGCCTACGGAGCCTGACACGGATAACGAAACCCGCCGGAAGTTTCGCCGCATGCTGCGTGACGGCGAGCTGGACGACCGGGAAATCGAGCTGGACATCTCCGCCAGCATCGGTGTGGAGATCATGGCGCCCCCCGGCATGGAAGAAATGACCAGCCAGCTGCAGGACGTGTTCAAGAACCTGGGCGGCCAGCGTACCCAGAAGCGCAAGCTCACCGTGGCGGCGGCGCGCCCGCTGCTGATCGAGGAAGCGGCGGCTTCCATGGTCAACGAAGAGGAAATCAAGCAGCAGGCCATGGAGTCGGCCGAGCAGAACGGCATTGTGTTCATCGACGAACTGGACAAGGTGACCAAGCGCTCAGAGCACGGCGACGGTGGCAGCATTTCCCGGGAAGGGGTCCAGCGTGACCTGCTGCCGCTGGTGGAGGGATCTACCGTGACTACCAAATACGGCATGATCAAGACCGACCATATGCTGTTCATTGCGTCCGGGGCCTTTCACCTGGCGCGGCCGTCGGACCTGATCCCGGAGCTGCAGGGTCGCCTGCCGATCCGGGTGGAATTGCGTGCACTTACCGCCGATGACTTCGAGCGGATTCTGACCGAACCCAACGCCTCCTTGACTGAACAGTACCAGGCCCTGCTGGCTACCGAGGGCGTCAAGCTCCAGTTCGACCAGTCCGGCGTCAAGCGCATCGCCGAGGTGGCCTGGCAGGTCAACGAGCGCACCGAGAATATCGGCGCCCGGCGCCTGCACACCGTCATGGAGCGGTTGCTGGACGTGATTTCATTCGAAGCGCCGGACCGCGACGGCGAATCCGTCACCGTGGACGGCGCCTACGTGGACCAGCACCTGGAGCAGCTGTCCCAGGACGAGGACCTGAGCCGCTATATCCTGTAGCGGCCCCGGGCCTCCCCAGAACCGCCCAGGACCGCCCGGCTGGCGCCGGGCGCATCACGCCGCATTGCGGTCTTCCCCTCTTTCTGCCAATCCCACATCGGGTTAGGATCGGGCTTTCTCCGTGCAACGATTGAATACCGGCCGCTGACCGGCGAGGCAGGATCATGTTCGACAATCTGAAGTCACTACCCGACGACCCCATTCTTGGCCTGATGGCCCTCTACCGCCAGGACCCCAGCGAGCAGAAAGTGGACCTGGGTGCCGGCGTCTACCAGGACGAGAACGGCACCACGCCGATCCTGGCCTGTGTCAAGGAAGCCGAGCGGCGGATCTACCAGGAACAGACCACCAAAACCTACGAGGGCATGGCTGGCAACCTGCGCTTCAACGACGCCATGGAAAAACTGGTGTTCGGGGAAGACCATCCGGCATTGAAAGACGGCCGGGTGGGTACGGTGCAGACCGTCGGCGGTTCCGGCGGGCTGCGCATCATGGCCCGAACCCTGGGCCGCGCCACCAACGACGCCGGCACCATCTGGTACGGCCAGCCCACCTGGCCCAACCATCAGCCGCTGTTGTCCGACGCGGGACTGGCCCTGAAGCCCCATGATTTCTACGACCTGGCCGGCCATCGTATCGATTTCGACGCCATGCTGGCTTCCCTCGAGCAGGTTCCCGGCGGCGACCTGGTGCTGCTGCACGGCTGCTGCCACAACCCCACCGGTGCGGACTTCACCCACGAGCAGTGGGATGCCCTGGTGGAAGTCTTCGAGCGCCGCGGGCTGGTGCCTTTCATCGACATGGCCTACCTGGGATTCGCCAAGGGCATCGAACATGACGCCTACGGCGCCCGCCTGTGTGCCGAACGCCTGCCCGAAGTGGCCCTGGTCATGTCCTGCTCCAAGAACTTTGGCCTGTACCGGGACCGGGTGGGCACGGCCACCATCGTTGCGGCCAACGCCGACCAGGCCCGGGCCAGTGCCTCACACCTGGCCAACGTGACCCGCCAGACCTATTCCATGCCGGCTGCCCACGGTGGCGCCATCGTCGACCAGATTCTGAATGATCCGGAACTCACCCAGGGTTGGATGACCGAGCTGGCAGAGATGCGCGACCGTATCAACGGGCTGCGCCGCAGCCTGACCGAAGCACTGAAGGCGCGAACCGGCAACGACCGCTTCGACTTCGTGGCCGACCAGACCGGCATGTTCTCTATGCTGGGTCTGGACAAGGCACAGATCGACCGACTGCGGGAGGAGTTCCACATCTACATCGTGGGCTCCAGCCGCATCAACGTTGCCGGGGTCAACGAATCCACCATGGACTATCTGGCCGACTCTATTGCCGAGGTGCTGTAACCGCGGTCCGACAGGCTTACGGTTGCCATGAGGCGTCAGTCGCAGACTGAGGCCGGCATCTACCTATTGATAGTTGGCTGCCTCTCCCTGATCTCTATTAGTGGGTCGGCGCAGGAGGCAGCTGATGAGCGCGCGGCTTTTAAAGGTGCTCTTATGGGCAGTGGTGGGTGTGCTGCTGCTGTTCTGGTACGAGTCTGCTTCCGGGCAAAACCCTCCGATTGAGATCCAGGACACAGAGTTCACCGTTGCCGATTGGGACATCGGTGGCGTTGAATTGACATCGGGTGCTCTGGTGACCGCGGACCAGACTGTCGACGGCGGTAACCCGGGTCCGTTCCGTCATGCCGGTCACTTCTTACCCTATCCAGCGATCGACCAGTTTTCACGCGCCACCTCGGTGCATATCTTCGACGGCTACAAGTACTCCCCGCTGACGCAAGGACCTCTGCGGTTTATTGACTTCGAAGTTGACGTTCAGACCATCTTTGGCCCTCCGGAGTTTGACACCTACCTCCATGCGGCAATCCTGCAAAATTTTCGCGTTTTCAGGACCAACCATAGGCTGCGCCTCCCGGACGACAGCGCTGGATGGAATGCAGTAGAGATGACCGGGCTCAGACTCCAGGATTTCTGGTCGACCGACGGAACGTGCGAACACCCTGATTCGTCACTTTTCGCCGGGCTGATGTCGTTTGGCTTCGCGCTAACAACAGGGGAATCCGGTCGGTATTGGCCGTTGCCGCCTTTCCAGGACGCAAACCTGGATTTCGGTGCGGATAACTGGCGGGTTGGATTATGGCCCGAGACGGTACCCGACGATCCGACGAATCATGCACCGCTGGCTCGAGATGACGTCGAAGTGCTTTGGGGGGGGCTGTACAGTCACGGGATCAACGTCATCGCCAACGACAGTGATCCGGATTACGATCCACTCTTGCTGCGCAGCGTGTCCCCCGCGAGGTTCGGCCTCACCCGCCCGTCCTCCAACGAGCCTGAAGAGGTTGTTTACGAACTTCTTGGAGGATCCACCATCGACTCCTTCTGTTACTCGGTGATGGATTTGCGGGCCTTACCGAAATTCACCATCGGTCGCGTCCGGACCCGCCTGGACTGCAGCTGCGCAGCCAACTGTATTGTGGGCAGCAGGCCACCATCGACCAAAGGCGACTCGCTGGACCTGGAGCTGATCTACCGGGTCCGCGACGAAATTTTCGCCGACGGTATTTCCGGGCGCCGCTTCATCGACTACTACTACGAATCGACCCCCGAGCTGATTGAGCTGCTGGTCGTGGATGAGCCGACCCTGGGCAGCGAAGCCGTGAGCGTCGCAGAGCTGTGGTCCCCCCTCTTCGCAGACCATCTCGACGGGCCCGGTGATGCGCCCGTGACCCAGGCACAGGTGGATGCCCTGGACACATTCGTGAGCAACCTGTCCGCCAGTGCGAGTCCGAATCTCCAGCTGCTGATCAGCGACGAGATGAACAACCTCGGTGACCTGCAGGACTACGTCGGGATGACCTCAACCGACGCACTGATCAAAGCTCTGCTTCTCGAAACGGTGTTTGCCGACGGGTTTGAAGGCTCCGATCCAGCGCAACAGGCAGGAGGCAGGTCGCCATGAGATGGTATTTCAAGGTATTGGTCATGGTTGCCCTGGCGGTCTTTCTACTCCTGTTCAGCCAGGCAGCGAGCAGCCAGTGGCCCGTAGACGAGGAGTTTAATATTTACGACTGGGTCATGAGCGGGGTGGAATTGACGGACAGCGTTACCTTTGCCGCCGGTCAGGAGCAGTCGGGCGGTTACCCCGATGCCTTTCGATCCGTAAACCATTCGCTTCCTTACCCTCTGGTTACCAAATTTTCCAGGGCAACCACAGCGCATATCTACGCGGGATATTCGTACTCGCCATTCGAGAGCGGTCCGGTGAAGCGAATGGATTTTCGCAGTGATTTCCGCAACTTGACGCCAGCCAGTGTCCCGCCCGTGCTGGACGTCGTGCTCCAGCAAAACGGTCAGATGTTCAGAACCAACAGTAACGTTCCGCGGCGCGCGGAGGATTGGTCGCCAGCTGTACACATTTCGCTTCGCAGTCGGGGTTTTTGGGCGCTGGACAGATCCTGCGATCAACCGGATTTCAGCTCCAGTGGCGGTTTCCTGGAATTTGGTTTTTCGCTCAGCACTGCTTCCTCAATACGCAACTGGCCTGCAGCGGCCGGTGAATCGATTTCGACCCAGGCTGGCATCGATAATTGGGCCATTGTTCTTTATCCGGGATCTGCCCCTGTCGACCCATTGAATCGGGCGCCTGTGGCTGTGAATGATCGCTTTGTCATTGACGGATACTCCGGAAGGATGTGGCTCGAACCGATTGCCAACGACTACGATCCCGACGGTGACGAGCTTTACATCCCATCGGTCTCGCCACCCAGTTACGGTACAGCGGGCCCGGATAGCGAAGACTTTATTCTTTACCAGCACCTGGGCGAGAGTACCCAAGATGAATTTTGTTATGTATTGAGTGACTTCGACATTCACCGGGACGTTATGGGTAGGGTGGAAGTCCTCATGGACTGTGCCTGTACACTGGCCTGCCTGGATTTCGGGGGAATCAGCCCAAAGGCGGATTCATTGGACCTGAGCCTGATCTACCAGGTGCGGGACGAGATGTTCGATGAAGGCATCGCCGGCCGCCGTTTCATCGACTACTACTACAACTACTCCAACAAAGAACTGGCCTGGCTGTTGGCGGTAGATGAGCCGACGTTGGGCGCCGAGGGAGTAGCAGTGGCAGAACTCTGGTCCCCGTTGCTTGATGATTTCCTGAACGGGGCCGGAGATATGCTGGTGACCCAGCAGCAGGTGGACGATCTGGATACCTTTCTCGGTAATCTCTATGCCAGTGCCAGTATTGAGCTCCGGCGGGTTATCACCGATGAGTTGGACAATCTGGGCGATCTGCAGAACTACGTCGGTATGACGTCTCGCCAGGCCTTCATCCAGGCGCTGGTGATTGACGGGATCTTCCACGACGGCTTTGAAGATCCACCGCCGGCCACCAAACGAAGACGATTCTCCAGCTGATCAGCTGAACGCCTGCAGCCCGGTCTGAGCTCGCCCCAGGATCAACGCATGGATATCGTGGGTGCCCTCGTAGGTATTCACGGTTTCCAGGTTCAGCATGTGGCGGATGACGTGGTATTCGTCGGTGATGCCGTTGCCGCCGTGGATGTCCCGGGCCTCCCGGGCAATGGCCAGAGCTTTGCCGCAGTTGTTGCGCTTCATCAGCGAGATGGCCTCGGGCACAACGGCGTCGCTGTCCAGCAGGCGGCCCAGCTGCAGGGCGCCCTGCAGGCCCAGGGCGATCTCGGTCTGCATGTCGGCCAGCTTTTTTTGCACCAGCTGGGTCTGGGCGATGGGGCGGCCAAACACGATTCGGTCCATTGCGTACTGCCGGGCTGCGTGCCAGCAGAATTCAGCGGCCCCCATGGTGCCCCAGGCGATGCCGTAGCGGGCCTTGTTCAGGCAGGAAAACGGTCCCCTCAGCCCCTGCACCTCGGGCAGCAGGCTGTCTTCGCCCACCTCCACGTCGTCCAGGGCAATTTCGCCGGTGATGGAGGCGCGCAGGGAAAACTTGCCGTGGATTTCCGGCGCTGAAAAACCCGGGGCGGCGCTTTCCACCAGGAAGCCGCGGATGACGCCGTCCAGCTTGGCCCACACCACCGCCACGTCGGAGATCGGCGAGTTGGAGATCCACATCTTGCTGCCATTGAGGCGGTAGCCGCCGTCGATCTTTTCTGCCCTGGTGCGCATGGCGCCGGGGTCCGACCCGCCGTCCGCCTCGGTCAGTCCAAAGCACCCCACCAGCTCGCCGCTGGCCAGACCTGGCAGCCACTTCCGTTTCTGCGCCTCGCTGCCGAAGGCTTCGATGGGGTACATCACCAGGGAAGACTGGACCGACATGCAGCTGCGGTAGCCGCTGTCCACCCGTTCCACTTCCCGGGCAATCAGACCGTAAGCCACGTGGCTCAGCCCCGGGCCCCCGTACTCCGGCGCCACGGTGGGGCCCAGCAGGCCCAGCTCGCCCATTTCATTCATGATTTCACGATGGAATTTTTCCTCCCGAAAGGCCTCCAGCACCCGGGGCTGCAGCCGCTCCTGGCAGTATTCCCGGGCGGCGTCCCGGATCATGATTTCATCCTCGCTGAGCTGGGACTCCAGCATCAGGGGGTCTTCCCACTGAAACTTCATCGGGGTGGCGGACAGGTCGTTCATGACGCGCTCGGTGGATATAGGGGTCCGGAATTGTAGGACCGCTCCCCGCTAATTGGAACCACGGCCTCCTGCGAGGAGGTGGGTCCTGACCGTGGTCGGGCTTGGGTTTGGCAGACGTATCGTTCATAGTGAGCTTCGGCAGAGGGGAAGTCGAATGTCCAGTCCACCCGTCATTTCATTCCGGGTTCTCATGACCAGCGTGGTCTCCGCGCTGCTGGTTGGTGTGGTGGCGTCGCTGGCCATCCGTCCGCCTGGACAGTCGGCCATTCGCGTCGACAACGCCGATGGTCAGACTCTGGAGGAGGTTCGGTGGCGAACCCCCATTGCGTTCAATTCCAAGCTGCCGGTGCTGGGGGAACAGATTGTCCACCTGGTTGAACACCTGGAGCAGGCCAGCGCCGGTGCGGTGGTGCTGCAGCCGTTCGAGCCCGGAGAACTGGTGCCCACATTCGGCATCACCGAGGCGGTGAAGGACGCAAAAGTGCCGGCGGGCTTTACCTATATTGGCTACGACCAGGGCCGCATACCGGCCTCGACCCTTTTGTCGGCGGTGCCATTTGGCATGGAGCCCTACGAGTTCATTGCCTGGTGGTATCACGGTGGCGGGCGCGAACTCGGTGAGGCGGTGTACCACGAACACCAGGTTCACCTGCTGCTGTGCGGCGTGCTGGGGCCCGAGACCGCGGGCTGGTTTCGCTTCCCGATCCGCTCCCTGGATGATCTCAAGGGGCTGAAGATCCGCTTTGCCGGGTTGGGCGGCAAGGTGCTGCAGGAGTTGGGGGCGTCGGTCACCATGATGCCGGGCAGCGAAATCTTCCAGGCCCTGGAGAAAGGGGCCATCGACGCCACCGAGTTTTCCCAGCCGGTGGTGGACCAGATGCTGGGGTTCGACCGGGTGGCCAAGTTCAACTACTTTCCCGGGTGGCACCAGCCGGGCAGTGGTGCCCACCTGCTGGTCAACCTGGACCTGTGGAACGGTCTGAACGAAGCCACCCGATCACTGATCAGCCTGGCCTGCCGGGCCAACGTGTCCTACACCATGAGCCGTTCCGAGTCGTTGCAGGGTGAGGTGCTGCGCGAGTTCCCGGACAAGGGCGTGACCGCTGAGACCCTGCCGCTGGAGATTCTCGAGGCCCTGCAGGAAGTCACTGAACAGGTGCTGGACGAAGAAGCGGAAAAAGACCCCTGGTTTGCCCGGGTTCTGCAGTCCCAGCGGGAGTTTTCCGAAACTTACGACCTGTGGAAGCGCAAGGCGTTTCTGCCGCCGGAGCTTTGAATACCGACGCCAGCAAACTGTCGGAGGTTCTGCCCCACGTCGAGCGGCTGCCCCACACCCGGCTGACGCTCCGGGTGCGACGATTCTTCAATGCCCTGGCCGATGCCGTGTCCTGGATCTGGCTGCTGCTGGTTGCGGTGGTGGTGGTCAACGTGACCATGCGTTACCTGTTCGGCGAAGGCCGCGTGGAGTTTGAGGAAATCCAGTGGCACCTCTACGCCATCGGGTTCCTGCTGGGGATGTCCGCCTGCCTGGACAGCGATGACCATATCCGGGTGGACGTGTTCCACGACCGCATGCCCCTGCGCACCCGGGCCTGGATCGAGCTGTACGGGCTGTTGCTGCTGTTTTTTCCCTTCGTGCTGATGGTGCTGTGGTTCACGGTTCCCTTTGTCCAGTATTCCTTCAGCATCGCGGAAGTATCGGACGCGCCGGCCGGGCTGCCGTTCCGCTGGGCCATCAAGGGCGTGCTGCTGCTGTCCATGCTGCTGTTGCTGGTCGCCGGGGTCAGCCGCCTGCTGCGGGTCAGCTGCTTTCTGTTCGGGGCCCCCCGGGCGGCAGTCGCGGAGGAGGACCATGTCGGTTAACGACCTGCTGTCCATCCTCATGTTCCTGTCCTTCATTGGGCTGATTCTGACCGGATTCCCGGTGGCCTGGGTGCTGGGTGGCCTGTCGGTGCTGTTCACCGCCATTGCCATCATCCTGGATATCGATCTCGGGTATTCCATCGGCGTGGACTGGTCCTACACTGCGCTGTCGGTCAACCGCATCTGGGATGTCATGAAGAACTGGGTGCTGGTAGCGCTGCCCATGTTCATCTTCATGGGATTGATGCTGGAACGCTCGGGCATCGCCAGCGAGCTCATGCGCAACCTGGTTCGCCTGTTCGGCAGGGTGCGCGGGGGCCTGGCGATTACCGTAACCATCATCGGCGTGCTGCTGGCGGCCACCACCGGCATCATCGGAGCGTCGGTGGTGCTGCTGGCCCTGCTGGGCCTGCCCGTGATGCTGAACCAGGGCTACCGCAAGGAGCTGGCGTCCGGCACCATCTGTGCCGTCGGCACCCTGGGCATCCTGATTCCGCCCAGCATCATGCTGGTTCTGATGGCAGACCGCCTGGCCATGCCGGTGGGTGACCTGTTTCTGGGTGCCCTGTTTCCCGGGCTGCTGCTGGGCGGACTGTATATCACCTACCTGTTGATTTACTGCACCGTGCGCAAGGACGCGGCGCCGGTACCCGAGACCAGCGAGCCGGTGGACCTGGCAGCGGTGCTGGGCGTGTTCAAGGCCGTGCTGGCGCCTTTCGGCCTGATCCTGGCGGTGCTGGGCAGCATTTTTTTAGGCGTTGCCACACCCACCGAGGCTGCCGGCGTGGGAGCCTTTGGAGCCCTGCTGCTGGCCCTGTTTCGGCGCCAGCTGAGCCTGCCCGTTTTGCGGGAAGTACTGCGTCAGACCACTACAACCACCGCGTTCATTTTTGCCATATTTGTGGGTGCCACGGCCTTTTCCCTGGTGCTGCGAGGCCTGGGCGGAGACGAGCTGATCGAACGCGCACTGCTGGGCCTGCCCTTCGGTCCCACTGGAATTGTGGTCACGATCCTGTTTGTGACTTTCCTGCTGGGGTTCTTCCTGGACTGGATCGAAATTTCCCTGATCATCCTGCCCCTGGTGGCGCCGGTGGTGGTCAACCTGGGCTTCGACCTGGTCTGGTTCACCGTGCTGTTCGCGGTCTGCCTGCAGACTTCCTTCCTGACGCCGCCGGTGGGGTTCGCCATCTTCTACCTGAAAGGTGTGGCGCCCGAGGGCGTCGACGTGGGCACTATCTACCGTGGCGTGACCCCGTTCATCCTGCTGCAGCTGCTGGGGCTGGCGCTGATTTTCTGGCTGGACGGGCTGGTTACGTGGTTGCCGGCACAAGCCTACTAGCACCATGGTATGGCTGCTCGCCGGCTCCGTCCTGACCAGCGCAATGGCCTTGCTTTATGCACGCTGGGAGTACCGTCGGCGCGGGCGTCTGGGTCTGCTGGGTTTGGGTTTGCTGTGTGCCATGCTGTTCCTGCCGAACCTGATCCTCGACTATGCAACGACCTATCAATGGCCCAGCACGTTGATGGACTATGCTGGCGTCTTCATCGGCGTTGCCGGCCTGGCGCTGTGCCTTGTCAGCATGATCAGGTTCAGGTCCATGACCCAGGTGCTTTGTCTCGACCCTGGAACGCTGGCAACGGCCGCACCGTACCGGTGGAGTCGGAACCCCCAATACGTGGGCTGGTTTCTGTTTTTGCTCGGATTTGCGCTGAACGACTGGTCACTCTGGTGCCTGGCGGCGCTGGTCGTGATCGGCGTCAGTCTGCACCTGCTGGTACTGATTGAAGAAGAACACCTGGCCAACGTGTTTGGAGAGCCCTACGAGAACTATCGCAGCCGCGTGCCACGGTACTTCCAGTTGGGAATTTTGGGGTCAGAGTAAAGGGACAGAGTAACGCC
>JASJDM010000114.1 GCA_030065125.1 Lysobacterales bacterium
TGCGTTGGACAAGCCCGCGAGCCTGCCCGCCATGGACCCGTCCGACAGCGCCACCATGGCGGTCGCGCCGTCGGATATGCATCCATCCGCGGCAGCCCCTGCGGCCACTCCCGCGGCCACTCCCGCCGGGGGGGCCGCAGCAGATAAAGCCGGGTCCGCATTTCCGCTGGTACCTGCCATTGCGGTTGCGGTCACGGTGCTGGTGGTTGCGCTGGCCGGGTGGAAAATCATGGGCGGCCGGTCCGGCGCAGGCAGCATGCCCATCGGTGACAACCTGACCGTGGAACAGCGGATTCGCATGGAGGAACTGCTGCAGTCAGCGCGGTCCCTCAGCCGAATCGGCAACTACGAGCAGGCTGAGGAAAACCTGGTCAAAGTGCTGACGGAATTCGACTGCCGCAATCAGGAGGCCCGCAGCGACCTGAAAGGCCTGAATCCAGCCCGGGCCCAGGAACTGATCGACGGCTGCCGGTAGCCTGTCGCGACCAGGGACGCTACAGCAGGATTCGCTCGGACCGACTCGCTGCCTGCCGGCTAGGCAGGAAAAAGAACTCGCTGCCCTCATGTCCGGCGAATTTCAAGGCCGTGTACTCCGGTGACTGCCGCACCCGCGCAAGCCGGGAACGGGTCTCGACATCGCTGCGAACGGAATCAAACAGCCGATATCCCTCCATCACGTCTCCGTTTCCGGATATGGCGCGAATAAAAGAACCGCCGAATATAGAATGACCGTCCCCGCCTTCGTCCAGTACCGGCTGCAATCCGCCGGAGGTCAGCACCGTCCTCGCGCGGACCCGGGAAATAAACAGCAGGTCCTGGTCCTCGATTTCGATGGGAATGGGACGGATTGCCGAACCCGACAGGGTCCCGGCGTAGCAGCTGTCGGCCACCACCAGCACGTGTTTGGCTTTCATCTCCGAGATGAAATCGCTGATTTGTGCATTGCCGATCCAGCTGCTGTCGCGGGCCGCGCCAGCGTCCACACCCAGCCAGTAGCCCTCGTCACCTTCCAGCACGCCGTGACCGGCGTAATAGATCAGCAGATTGTCGTTCTTGCCGAGCTTTTCTGTGAGCTCGGCCAGTTCCACCACGATACGGTCCCGGGTGGCGTTGGTCAGCAGCCGGACGTTGTAGCCGTACCGGTTGCGCAGAATGTCGGCCACTCCCTGAGCATCGTTGATGGCGGTGCCCAGTGTTTCGTGGTTGGCGTAATTGTTGTTGCCGATGACCAGCGCATGAAAGGACCCCAGGTCGCTGCGCAGGCGGTTGCGGAAGCGCTTGGAGGTGCTGCGCTGGGCAACGGCTGCGGGGGCCTCCTTCTGGATCAGGAAACTCTCGCTGGATTTGCTGCCGTCCCGCCTGACCGCTTCGATATTGACCGGCGTCTGGCCGCCTGGATCCAGGGCCAGGCGCACGTTGAACAGGCCATAGTCGTCGATCTCGGTCAGTGCGTCCCGGTCATTCACACGAAATGCCAGCAGCTCGTCCCGGGGCGATACCCGGCCAATCAGTTCGTACTCCGCCAGCTCGGACAACAGGGTCACTGACCGAGTCCCCCGGGCAACGCCGACTTCCGGGGAAATCATGTTGATACCGACGGTGCTGGCGTCAGACACCTGGCTGACGCCCAGCTGTCCCAGCAGTTCCTGGGTGGTCTGCTGGTAGTCGGCAATCTCCAGTTCGCGCTCCAGGATTTCCTGCTGCAGCTCTTTCACCAGGTCACTGCCGGCGTCGGCACTGGCCAGCTGCAGCTGTGCCTCCAGCAGGGATCCCTGGGCGGATGCCAGGGAGTTCCTGATATCGTCGATCTCCCGGTCCCGACCGTTCACCTGGGCCTGAAGATCCGCTTCGCGCTGCCGCGACTGCTTGAGCGCCTCCCGCGCCGTGGCCAGTTCGCGCAGCAGCTCCGCCTGCCGGGCTTCGAACAGGCCTCGCTCCACGTCCAGCGCCAGCTCAGAATCAGCGATTCGAGCCTCAAGTTCCGCGGCCTGGGGTGAGCCCGCCGCGCTCTGCAGCTGCCCTTTCAGGGCATCGATCTCTGCCTGGGACGATTGCAGCCGGGACCGATCCTCCTCCAGTTCAATCTGGGTTCTGGACAGCTCCAGTTCCGCCGACTCGCTTTGGGACCGCAGCAGTCGCAGTTCTTTCAGCAGGGCGGACTGGGCCGTTTCCGCCGTTTGCAGCCGCCCGCGCAGGCCCTGGTTTTCGTCCCGCAGGCGAGCCAGGGTGGCCCGGTCTTCATCGGACATTTGACCCGCTGCCATTCGCTCGGCCTCGAGCTGCAGCAGGGTCTCAGCCAGCTCATCCTGGGCCCGCTGCAGGTCTCTCTTGCGCCGGTTCAGCGTCTTTTCCGCACTGGCCAGCTGATCCGTCAGATCCAGCACCTGCTGGCGCAGCCGCTCGGCTTCTGCCGCCAGAGCCCGGCGCTGGGCCAGTTCCTCGTCGGTGGTGTATTCCAGGATACCGTCGGTGATGCCGGAAGCCTGGCGATACAGGTTCATGGCCCGAGGCAGATCCTGCGCCACGCCGCGGCCGATCTCGTACAGCGCACCCAGGTTGATCATGGCCCGTGAATGCCCCTGCTCTGCGGCCTTGGCATACCATTCGGCGGCCCTGGCGTAGTCTGGCTCGACCCCAAGGCCTTCTTCATAGATCTCGCCGACGTAGGTCTGGGCCTGGGCGTCGCCACCTTCCGCTGCGGGCATCCAGACCTTCAGTGCAGTCTGGTAGTCAGCCCGATCATATGCCACGTACTCGCCTCCCCGTATGGCGCAGTCCTTGGCCGAAGTGCGAATGGGCTGGCGCGCGGCCAGGTAGGTGAAGCGCTGTCCCATCTGCCGGACCTGGGGAGGCAACAGGCAGTCGACGATGAACAGGTCATCCGCCTTGATTGCGCCTTCGTAGTCGTCGATATCCACTTTCTGGGCCGCGCCGGCTACGGTCACCGTGACCGCGGTCGCGACCGCAAGTAACACTCGTCCCATGAGTCCTCGCTCGATCAATTCCATCTGTAGAACCTCCTGGCCAAAGGGCCTAAAACTCAAAGCGCACGCCGGCGTTGACAGTCCAGCGTGAGAATCCGCTCAATCCGAGTATGTTTCGATAGCTGAGGAATGCCTGCCGGCCATTGGCACCGACAAACACCAGCCCCAGCCCGGCGCTGCCGTAGTTACGATCCGGATCATCCGCGTCCACCAGGAATGAACTGGCGGCACTGGCGCCGATGATGCGGGAATTGAATCCGTTGTCGTCGTTCTGGGCTTCGTGGTGATACGCCAGGTCGAAGGTCGGCGTCAGCACACCCCGTGCCAGGCTGATCACCTTGGAAACGCTCAGGTTGGCGCTGAACACCAGGGATTCGACCTGCTGCTCCTGGTATTCCAGGGCCAGGAACGTGCCGGCCTCGGTGAAGGAGTCGATGTCGGCATCCATGTAGCTGAGGCTGGCGCTGGGGGTGAAATTCCAGCCGTTACGGTTCAGGTTGTAGCCCAGTGCCAGGGAGCCCGACAGCTGGTCTGAATCGGCATCACCCCGGGCAATCTCATCCACGACCAGGTCGCCGATGGTGAAGCTGATGGGCCGTACCTGTTCGAAATCCATGCTGCCGAAGCTGAGGAGTGCGTCCAGATAGAGACGATCGGTCGGATAGTAGCTGGCGAAGACGTGGGCCGTGATGCCGTCAGACTTCAGCTCCCCGCCGTCGGTCATTTCTGACTCGTAGTCGGCAAAACCGATGGCGGCGCCACCGATGAATCGCGTGGAAAAGCGGTAGTCGACTCCGGCCGTAATGCCCAGGGTATCGAAATCGTAGCCAATCTCCCGCGCACTGGAGTCCTTGTCGCCGCCGCTGACGGTACCGTTGATGAAAAAGCCCCATGGCTTGACCAGGCCAGCGGAATCGATCTCGGGATCCTCGGAGTCGGCTGCCTGGAGGTAAGCCATGGCAATACTCTCGTTGCCGAAGCGGAAATTCAGACCGTTCATGGAGAAGCCGGATCCGCCACCGTTGCGGTTCTGGCTGAAACGCTGCTGCACGTTCTGGAACTGGACGCCGTTGGATTCAACCAGCGATGTATGCTGGGTCTGGGTCTGGCGGCCAACAATCTGGCGGATGGCATTGGCCACTTCGCTGCTCCTGCCGTCATTCAGCGCATCGGCAATGGCCCGACACAGCGGCACCACGTCCGGCGGGGGGTTGCCGCACAACGCAGCCGTGGGCGCCAGGTTATCGCGAACCACGGGATCCGTGGTGTCGCCCAGGGCAAACTCCAGGCTGTCCTCCAGCTGATCCACCGTAGGCGTCAAGCGCACCGTGGTCGTCTCGGTGTCGGTGTTGTTGGAGGGGTTGTCGTCCAGGCCAAGCCCGACAAAACGCGTTTCCACGCTGAAGGACAGTTCGCTGGATTCATCCGGCGCCCGGACCGACAGGGTGATCTGCTGATCGAGGTTGACCTCCAGGTTACCCACCGAACGGCAGATCAACTGCGCCGCTTCGATTTCGCAGTCCAGCTTTTCGCCGGAGGACACGCTGTCCACCGTGAGACCCGGCGGCAGCATGCCGCGAACATCGTAATCGCTGGCCATGGCCGGGCCGTTGTTGCGCAGCACCAGCTGGTAGTCGAAAGGATCGCCGGTCAGCACCGGATCCACCGAGTCGTTCAGGGTGATTTCCAGGTCGGCCGCCTGCTGGGGACCAATCACGGAAGTTGTGGCCTGGTCAGAGTTGTTGCCGGGTTCCAGATCCTGGGTTGCGGCGGTAACCACCGCCTCGTTCTCGATGGAGCCGCTGGACACATTGACCCGCCCGGTCAGAGTGATGCCGCGCATTTCGCCAACGCCGAGGTCGTCCATCAGCTCACAGCTCACCGCCGCCTGCGTCACCTGGCAGTTCCAGCCCGGCGCGTTGACGTCGGCCAGGGTGATTCCGGATGGAAGTGCATCTTCCACGCGAACCTGGCTGGCCGCGGCCGGACCGTTGTTGACGACATCGATGGCGTAGGTCAGCACGTCATTGAATCGGGCGCTCTCGCGATCCACCTGTTTGGTCAGCCCAATGTCAGCTTGAACAGCCGGCAGCACATTGGTGTCTGCCGCGGAGGTGTTGTCGACGGTATCGGTGTCCAGTTCCGCCGATGACACCTGGGCGGTGTTGCGGATAAGCCCGGGGGTGTCCGGCGCGGTGACGTCCAGCAATAGATCGGACATCAGGTCCGGCAGGATTTGTCCACCCAGGTCGCAGGTCACCAGGTTGCCTGCGGCGGAGCAGTTCCAGCCAACGCCGCTGCCCGCCACGAAATCCATACCGGGCGGCAGCTCGTCCACAATCTGCACCGAACTGGCGGCCTGCATGCCGTTGTTGATGACCCGCAGCAGGTATTGGAAGGGTTGTCCGGCCACCACCGTTTCGGCCAGGCTGGATTTCTGCAGTTCCAGGTTCACTCTGTCGCTGCCACCCACCTGGACGTCCACTGAATCTGAATTGTTGTTCCGATTGACGTCGTTCTGGTCGGAGCTCACCGATGCGGTATTGGTGATCACCACGTCCGCGTCTGGCGCAGTCACCGCCAGCCTCAGGGCAGAGGTCTGCTCGCCCGGGCCCAGCGCCCCCGGCAGGTAGCTGCAGCTGACGGTGTTCTGGACCAGCTGGCAGGACCAGTCGATGGTGTTCACGTTTCTCAAGGTCACTCCCGCGGGCAAGGTATCGCTCACGGTGATGTTCGTGGCGCTGCCTGAAACGCTGAACACGCTGATGGAATACTCAAAATCGGCGCCCCTGGCGACCTGCAGGGCGTCGGCATCCTTGGTGATTCTCAGGTCCACGTCGGTGCCCACCCCGGTGGTTTCCGTGGTCAGGGACGGCCCGAACTCGTCAGCCACCACAAAGACGTCCGTTGCGATCAGCCCGGGCGCGTTGGGCGCCTGCAGCGTTATCGTCACGCTGGTGGCCTGGCCCACAAGCAACGGCCCCGGGTTGCTGCAGCTGACGAATGCGCCGCTGACTGATCCCTTGGGGGCCTTGTTCGCCGAGCTGAGGAAACAGCTCCAGCCGCCGCCGCCCTTGACGACCTGGGGCACGTACGTCACGCCTTCATCCAGGAAGATATCGGCAAACAGGTTATTGGCGTCCGCCGGACCTGAATTGCTCAGGCTCACCGTCAGGTCAAACAGTCCCCCCGGCTCCACCGGGTCCACGCTGTCGGTGACCACCGTGGTGATGTTGGCCATGGGCGGCGCCGCAATGGTGATGCTGGCAGAGTCGGTGTTGTTGCCGTTGTTGCCGTCCGGCGCAACTGCATCGGCAGAGACCGTGGCCGTGTTGTTGGCGACGCCCGGCGTATCCGCACTGACGTTCAGCGTAATACTGGTGGTCTGGCCCGCAGCCAGGCCGCCGGTGCCGGTGTAGGTGCAGGTGACCGTCCCGGCAGAGTCCGTGCAGTTGAAGTCCACCGCTGAAAAGCCCTGGTAGGTCACCTGGCTCGGCAGGGTGTCAGTCACGGTGAACGACGATGCCGTGGCCGGTCCGGCATTGCTGACGTCCAGGGTGTAATCCAGCACGTCACCCTGGGTGGGCGCGTTGTTGGAGGCGGATTTTGCCAGGCTCAGATCAGCTCCCGGCGCGACGATGGTCACCACCGCCGAGTCGGAGTTATCACCGTTGTTGGGGTCCACCAGGGGCGAATTGACCACCACGTCGGCGGTATTGGTCACCGTCCCGAGGGCAACGGCGGTGACGTCGATATCCACCGACGCGTTGTACGGGCTGGCCTGGGGGCTGCCGATGTAACTGCAGGTCACCGTGCCGGTGGCTTCGGTACAGCTGATATCCGGCGTAGATGACGTCACGCCGTCGAAACTGACCTCAGCCGGCAGCGTATCGGTAACGGTGAAGTTGCCCGCGTCAATACCGGTGGGACCGGCGGCGGAAATATCCAGGGTATAGGTAAAACTGTCACCCACCAGCACGCTGCCGCTGGACGCCGACTTGGTGATGGAGAAATCGTTGATCGGAGCGATGCCGGTAATGATGGCTGAGGGCGACGGAAACGAGGTGTTGTTGTCGGCGGACGGCCCGATGGTCATGCTCACCGCGGACACCGTCGGACTGGTGGGCGCAAAAATGGTCACCGTCACCGGCGGCGTGGTGGCGCCTGGCGCCAGCGTGAGCTGGTAGGCACACGCAACCCCCACGGTTAACCCCTTGAGACCGGGAGACTGGCGACCGCGTTTGCCCTTGAGCTGCTGACCAAAGGGCGTGCAGATCCAATTGGAACCCGTTCCCGAGTCGTAGATGGCTGTTCCGGTCTGCTGGTCATCGGACAGGTCAAAAAACAGCGACACGTTGGTAGCGGGAGCCATGCCGGGTTCGTTGGTGACGTCAGCAACATAAACCAGCGGCTCGCCCGGCCCGGTAGGATCATTGGGCGTCGATAACACCCCCTCGGTCACGATGGTGGCGTTGGTCGAGCTAAGGCTGAGCATGTCAGTGGTCACCACGGTGTCCGGTGGCTGCGGAGTCAACATTCCGTCCACCGAGAACGGGCCCAGGGTTGACTGGTCGGGCGCGGTGGCCGGCACGCGCAGGTCCGCGGTTTCACCCACGTTCAGGGTGCCGACAAACTGACAGTTGATGCTCACCGACTGGAAACAGTTCCAGTCTGGCTGACTGGGAACCTGCACGATACCGGCGGGCTGTTCATTCTGGAGGTCGATGCTGAATCCGTTGGTGGGTCCCCCGGCGGTGTTTTCTACGCTGAATACGAAATCCAGCGGATCTCCCGGAACCACGGCTGCCGGAACAGCCGAGCCGGTGAAAGCCAGCTGTGCCGCGATGGGCCCGGAGATGGTGGTGGTGAAGGAAGCAGAGGTGGACCCGTCGGTGGCGATAAAATCGACCGTATCCGGAAAAATGATGCTTTTGGAGGCATTGACGTCGGCCGTAATCGTGACCGTACTGATGCCCGTGGGAACCGAACCGGGAGGCGTGCAGGTATAGGTGCCGGAAAGCTGGGGATCTTCACACAACCAGCCTTCGGGCGTGGTTTGCGGATCTGGGGACAGGAATCCGAAGCCGCCCCCCTGGCCGCCGAACTGAATGTCAAAGGTATAACCCGGCCTTGGCCCACCGGAATTGTTGAGCGTCACAATGTAGGTCACGCGGCCGAAAACCCCGGCCACGGGGTCCGGATCCCCGCTGACGTCCTGGATGAGCTGAGCCGAGGCCTGAGTCGACAAGATCAAAAGCCCGGCGGCTGTCAGCAAGCATCGCGAGAAGCGACCAATACTGCTCATAAATCTTCCCTGCTAATCGTTCCGTCCTGTCCCTGTCGAGCAGGACACCCCAAAACTATTATATACGTCGATTGGGACTTGCCCACTCGGGCACCCGGTTCACGCGCCCTTGTTGACATGGGTTTACACCCGCCTGCCTGCCGGAGAAGGCGCCGCCAATCCACTTGTGTCCCACCGGTTCCAAGGCACACAATGCGCAAAATCAGAACCAGGAAGCACTCATAATGCAACGCATCATTCGCCACGCTGTCCGCACCGTCCCACTGCTGGCATGGATCCTGTTTGTCGTTACACCGGGTATCCAGGCCATGGAATGCACGGTTGAATCGCCGGTGTACCCCGAGGAGTCATTCCCCCAGGTACGGATCAGCACCAGCGAAGGTGATTTTGTGGTGGAAATGGACCGCCGCAGGGCGCCGATCACGGTCAACAACTTCCTGCGCTACGTACAGTCCGGCGCTTACAAAGGCACAATGTTTCACCGGGTCATCGACGGATTCGTGGTCCAGGGCGGCGGCTACCTGCCCGACGGCACCGCCATCGACACCCTGGGCGACATTCTGAATGAGTCCGGCAACGGCCTGGCCAACAACCAGCGCACCATCGCCATGGCGCGTCACGACGACCCCCATACCGCCACCAGCCAGTTCTATTTCAACCTGGCCGACAACGACAGCCTGAACCCCAACCGCCGCAACTGGGGTTATACCGTGTTCGGTCGAGTCACCGAGGGTTGGGAGGTGGTGGAAAAAATCGGCGGCGTGGCCACGGGCTTTTCCGAGACCATGGGCGCAGCCGATGTTCCGGTGGCGCCGGTGACCATCAAGGACGCCGCATTGATCAAGTCCGATTTCTGATCAGCCCTGGCGCTCCACCGACGCGCGCCCTGCCCACTTGGACACACCGTAGAGGTCAATCCGCCGGCAAAGGCGGGCCACGGGGCTGAGCCAGCCGTCCGGCCGGCGAAGCATGACGCAGGAAGCAAAGTCCAGCAGCCAGGCCCGGTTGCTGTGATCCACCATGACGTTGCCCTGGTTGCGCAGATCCAGGTGAAACACACCGCGGGCGTGCATGGCGTCAACCAGGCTGCGCAGGCTGGCAACAATGCCCTGGCCCCGTTCGCTGGCCAGCGCCTGGTTGCTGATTCGCTCACCCTCGATATTTTCCAGGGCCAGGCTCAGCGGCTCCGGCCATTCCAATACCCGAGGTATGCCGGGCAACCCACGCAACCGCTCGTAGGCACGTTTTTCCCGTCCCAGCAGGAATCGTCCAATCCAGCGAATCACCAGCGGCTTGCCGGCATAGGTCTTGACCACAACCAGCCGGCCCTGCTGGCGCACGCGGTATACGTCTCCGTTGCCCCAGCCGCCACGGTTCAAAACCTCCCGCCGGGCTGTTGACTGGCTTTCACTCACTGTTGTGCACGTTTCACTGTCAGCACCTGGTTTGCGGCAACCCGCGCCAGGGATTGGCGACTGCCATCAGGCCACAGAACAATCACCTGGTCCACCGTGTCCGCCTGACCGAGCCCAAAGGTCGCGATGACTTCGGTCTGTGACAGATAGCTCCGGGTCGGGGTCACCTGGCGCGACTGGCGGACACCCCCAGCGATCAGGTGGATCTCGGCGCCGAAGGCGAATGAATTGGGAGGCCGATCCCGCAGCCGAACACGCAGCCAGTTGCCACCATCAACCTCATTTCGATACAGCCGCGCTTTGCCGCCGGCCTCGGCCAGCACGATATCCAGGTCGCCATCTCCATCCAGGTCACCGTACGCGGCGCCGCGCCCCACCAGGGGCCGTGCCAGGTCGCCGGTGCTGGCGGCAAGCTGATACGGCCGCTCGCAGCCTTGACCGCAGTTCCAGAACAGCTGGGGCGGCTGCTGATAGAACTGGCTCGGCTGCACCTGGTTGATCTCGTTTTCCACGTGGCCATTGGCCTGAAACAGGTCCAGGCGACCGTCCAGGTCCAGGTCGGCAAAAAACAGGCCGAATGTCAGCGCGCCCCGACTGGCCGGGCCCACGCCCGTCAGTACGGCATCATCGGCAAACCAGAGTCCGTCCTCTCCGGACGGGCCGGGCTGGGCCGAATACACCGACGTCATCTCGTTGGCAAAATTGCCAATGGCAAGGGTCATGGATTGCCCGAACAACCTGGCACCGTCGATACCCATGGCTCCGGTGGCGTTGCCCATGTTGTCGAAGGCGAGGCCGAGCTGCTGACCCAGTTCGACAAAGCGGCCGTCACCCTGGTTGAGGTAGGCAAAATTCCGGGTCGTGTCATTGGCCACCACCAGGTCGGTGTCCCCATCGCTATCCAGATCAACGGGGCAAACGGCCAGGGATTTGGCCACGGCGGTGCCGCCGCTGGTCACCACCACTCCCGAGCCATCGGTGATGTCTTCAAACTCCCGGCCCTCCAGATTGCGATAGAGTCGCGGCTGGGTACCCGGAAAATTGGTCGGCGGTCCGTAGGCGCGGCCGATACCGGCCAGCTGGTAGTCCACGGACCGATCCAGCTCCGGATCCCACTCGACGTAGTCGGCCACGAACAGGTCAAGCCAGCCGTCGCCGTCAGCGTCAAAAAAGGTCGCCGCGGTGCTCCAGCCCTTGGGATCTCCCGCCACACCCAGGGACTTCGTGACATCCTCGAACCCAACGCCCGACCGGTTGCGGAACAGCTGGTTGCCGCCGAGTGCCGAGATAAAGATATCAAGGAATCCGTCGCCGTCGTAATCGCCCACCGCCGCACCCATACCGTAGCGGGAGGTTGTCAATTCAAGCTCACGGTCAACGCGCCGGAAGCGCCCCGTACCGTCATTGGCGAACAGACCGACGCTGGCATCCAGCGGTGATTCCCCCGACCAGGGCCAGTGATTGCCGCCTACCAGCAGCAGATCCTGGTCACCGTCGTTGTCGAAATCCAGTACCGCAACGCCACCGACCATGGTTTCAGGCAGCAGCCGCTCTCCCCTGGCGCCGGTCACAAACTCGAAATCCACGCCGCTTTCTGCCGTGACGTCGGAAAAAGTGAGCTTGGGGGTCGGCGCTTCGGACAGAGCCTGGGGAGTGGCGACCACGGGTGTACTGACCCCGGATTCGGTATCCGTGCCGCCGGGCCACCAGTACCAGGCCATGAAAACGGCCAGTCCCGCGGCTATGGCCAGCAGGGAGCGGCGAAAGGCGGTGGCAATGACCCGGTCGTCGCCGGAGTCCCACGCACCTGGATCAGTCATCATGACCTCCCAGCGGGTAGACCACGACGTCATCGGCGGCCAGTGCGGCAACCGGGTCCGCCGCCCGCGCCAGACTGACCGCCCTGTCCCGGGCGTTGTCGTCGGAGCGGTAGCGATCATGCAGCTGCCGATGCCGTGTTGCCCCCGGATCGTCACCCAGCATGGACAGGGACCGCGACAGCCCGTAGTGGGTTGACGCAAGTTCAGGCTCCAGGGCCAGCGCCCGCTCGTACCATTGGATGGACTGGCGCAGGTATTCCGCCTGCTGCTGGGGATGGAGACGGGCCGCCCGGGCCCGCTCGAAGCTGGCCATGCCCAGCTGCTCCAGCAGGCGGTAGTCGCGCCCGAAATTGAAACCCCGATGACGCGCCTCCGGATACGGCGTGTCCACCAGGCGTGACCATACCGCGATGGCCTCGTCGATATACCCGTTCTGGAAATTGACCTGCCCCGTCAGCCAATCCACGGTCCAGGGCGCCGTCAGCCCGGGTTCCCGGCTGGCGCGCTGGAGTACAGCCTCCGCATCGTCCACCCGGCCCTCGCGCAGGTAGACCCGCGCCAGGTTTACCAGACCCTCGGGGCGACCCATGGCCACCACCTGCTGGAATGCAGCTTCCGCCTGGCGCAGAGCGCCTGTGCCTTCCTTCAGCAGCAGTCCGATGCCATAGTCGTTCCAGCGCTGCCAGCGGTTGGGATCAACGGGTTGTCCGTCCTGCCCCAGGACCCGGCGATCGGTGTCAATGCGGGTGACCGGCAGATCATTGACGGCTTCGGGTTGTCCCTGGAACAGGCGGAAAAACCGCGAATCGAACTTGCGATAGTTCAGGCTGGCCTCGATGGTCACGGGACCGGACAGATCCGGCGGCGTGGTGAATCGATACAGCACGGTATCCGCTGCGCCCGGCGGGATCTGGTTGTTGTACAGGGTGGTAAAAATGTCTTCGGCATTGCGCCGGTCGATGCGCCGGCCCTGGCGGTCAATAACGTATGCATTGACGAAATGTGCCGCCGGATCCACCTCGCCGGCGGCGCTGATGAATCCACTGCGGGCAAAAGCGCTGTCGCCGGCCGACAGCGTCAGCTCCAGCCAGACCTGGTTTGAATCCGCAGTGCCCTCGGTGAACAGGTGGCCGGTTTTCCGGTTGCGCAGGACCACCTCCAGCAGGTAGTCCCGGCCGGGCTGCAGGGACACCGGCACGTCCCCCAGGGGCGCAAGCAGTTCGCCGTTGATGGATCCGCCTTCACGCAGTGAAAAAATATCCACTGTCACGGCGCCTGCCAGGAACCGCTGGTGCTGCTCCATCACCCGGTCCGGAAATCCCAGCAGGTGGGGCAATGCCGTATTGGCCCCGGGAAACCCATGGTCGTGAATTGCCAGCACCTCGGGGTTCTCCGGCAGCGGCCTGGCGCCAAAATCGTCGCTGGGCCGCAGCGGCATGTGGCACTGCCCGCAGTTTTCCCGGGCCTGCTCGGGGTAGTGGAAGCTGCTGACGCTGGTGCCGGCAACCCCGCTCTGGGTGAAGGAGTCATAGTGATTCTGCCCGCGGAGCCAGCGGTACTGATTCAGCTCCCGGGGCAGGTGCACCTTGTGACACGCGCCACAAAACTCGGGGGTGCGATGTACCGGTTTAAGAAAGGTCGACTTATGAAAATCCGGCTTCGCCCTGATCAGCGTATCGCTGACCCAGGACAGAAAGCCGCTGGAACTGAAGGCAAAGGGGTAGTGTTCGGGCTGAGAAATGGTGTAGTCGGCGTTTCCCCGGGGCGAGTTGACGGCGCTGATGGCGTGACAGGCCGTACAGGTGATCCCCGCCTGGGCCGACGCGCCATCGGGATCAAAGTCCGGCCGGTCAAACTCGCCACTGAACAGGGGCACCAGGTCATGACAACCCGCGCAGAAACGGGCCCCGCGGGTGTGGCCGTCCCGCTCCAACAGCACGGCCCGGGTGTTTTCCACCGAGAAGCGATAGGCGGGATTGTTGAACGATGCAAAACGATGGGCGCTGAAGCGCCATTGCTCATGAGCGTCTCCATGGCAATTCGCGCAGTACCCGTCCCGCATCAGGGTATCGGCAGGAATAAGCTGACCATCAGCGGTTTGCGCCAGGGATGGACCAAACTGCTGATCAGGCCCTGATGCGGGCGCCAGCGGCCGCAGCAGCCACAGGGAAACCCCCGTCAGGGCCAGCGCCACCACGGCCGTTCCAGCACCCCGCCACCAGCGGATCGACGGACCCGCCAGCCGGTGCAGCACAAACATCCATACCACCAGCAGCGGCGACACCACGTGCAG
>JASJDM010000053.1 GCA_030065125.1 Lysobacterales bacterium
TGCGAAGCAGCCCTTAGCACCCCGCAGGGTGCGCCGCCAAAGCCACGAAGTGGCCGTTCCCCAGCTCGCGAAGCAAGCGTTCCGCGGCGCTAGGCCACCAGCCCCTTGTTGTCCTTCAGCCCTACGATCCTGGGCTGTTGAGCCTCTCCAATGTTGACGGACTTGCGGTCCCGAAGGTAATCGGCCACCACCTCGAATACGGGCCGGCCCGGCGCCTGGGAGCCGACGGTCGCCCAGCCGGCGACCCGGTAGCTCTTGTCGGCCTGGATCAGGGTGCCGTCATTGAGCCGCATTTCCGAGATGCGCTGACCGGAGGCCGCCAGGGGCTCACAGGTGTAGTTCATGCCGCCCACGCGGACCATGTCGCCGCCCTGCTGCAGGTAGGGGTCCGGGTGGAACAGGTTGTCGGCCACGCTTTCCAGGATCACCTTCAACTCTTCACCGGACATGTCGCGCACGTAGGTTTCCGGATAGGTCATGGCGGTCTGGTCCAGCAGCCGCTCCATGGTGATGTCCTGGCCGGGCAGGATCGACGTTCCCCAGCGGAAGCCGGGAGACAGGGCGATCTGTGCGTCCAGTACCTCGGTCAATCCCTGGCAGATCAACTGATCAAAGGAGCCGTTGAAATTGCCCCGGCGATACAACAGGGATGCCGTGCGCGCCAGGGTTTCTCCGAGTTGCTCCGAATAGGGCGCTCGGATGTCCTCGATGAGCTTCTGCATCTCCGCGTCGGCGGGAAGCTGGTCGGCAAACACCGGCAGCAGCCGGTAGCGAAAGTCCTGCAGGCTTCCGGCGGACACGTCCAGATCCATGACGCCAACAAACTTGCCGTTGGAGCCCGCGTTGGTGACCAGGCACCGGCCGCCTGAGTTTTTCACCGGCAGGGCAACGGGTACGCCGTCGTGGGTGTGGCCGCCAAAAATAATGTCGATCCCGGGCACCCGGCTGGCCAGTTTCAGGTCTACGTCCATGCCGTTGTGGGACAGCAGCACCACCAGGTCCGGTTTTTCCGCTTCGCGCACGGCCTCCACCTGTTCGGCCAGTTCCGATTCGCGGATGCCGAAGCTCCAGTTTGGAATGAAGCGCCGCGGATTGGCGATCGGGGTGTACGGGAAGGCCTGGCCGATGACCGCAACGCGCACCGGTTGGGTACCCGGTCCCAGCGTCTTGACGACGTATGGCGGGAACACGTGGCCGCTGTCTTCGTCGTGCACCGGTACACCCTCGAACAGGGCATCTTCCGTGGCAAACACGTTCTGGGCCACGAAATCTCCGTCGAAGGCGTCGACGTTGGAGAGAGTCTCGTCTTCCCGGTAGGTGAACTCCCAGTGGCCGGTCATGACGTCAACGCCCAGCAGGTTGGTGGCCCTGACCATGTCCTGGCCGCGGGTCCACAGGGCGGTACCGGAGCCCTGCCAGGTATCACCGCCGTCCATCAGCAGGGTGCGCTCCGCTCCGGCTTCTTCGCGCAGACGGTCGATCAGGGTCTTGAGGTGGGCATAACCGCCCACCCTGCCAAACTTTTCAGCAGCCTCCACGAACTCCAGGTTGGTGTAGGCGTGGATTTCCCGCGGCGAGGACTGGCATGACAAGTGATCCAGCAGGTTTCTACCCACCAGGTGCGGCAGCCGGTTACGCGCTTCGCCCACGCCGATATTGACGCTGGGTTCCCGAAAGTAGATGGGGGTCAACTGGGCGTGGGTGTCGGTAATGTGCAGCAGGCGGACGTTACCGAACGCCTTCGCGTCGTAGGGCGCGCAGCTGCTGGCCCGTGCCCGGTCAAAAGAAAAGCCGCCTGCCGCTGCGATGGCCAGCAGCTGGACAAATTCTCGGCGGTCCACGTTCAGGGTACCCGGGCCTGCCAGGCCTCCGCTTCGGTGGTGGCCTGCTCGATGGACAGGGCCGCGAATTTCTCGGCCTGGATGGCCATCTCCAGTGCGCCGGCGAAGTCGCCGGCGGCGGCCGCATTTTCCGCGGACTCGATCAGCGTTTCCGCGCGTGACCAGGCAAATTCCAGGTCCATGGCCTGCTGGTGGCGCTCGCGGGCGGCCGCCAGGGCGGCGGGAAAATCAGCCTCGGGATTGGTGCTGACAGTATCTTCGGCTGGCTCACCGGCCGCTGGGGCTTGCTGGGTCGACTCCTGTGCAGGCGTGCTGTCGCCGCCGCAGCCGGCCAGCAGCAGGAGTGCCATCAGCGCCGCTGAGTACCATCGAACCGGCCCGTTCATTTGCGGGTCCCCGGGCCATTGATTTCCAGGCCGTTGCTCATGTAGGTGAGGAAGTATTCCAGGTTGCGATAGGCTTCACTCTGGGCCTCAAGCGGCACGGCGCCCACCTGGGAATTACATTCCTGGAAACGTTTGTGCAGGGTGCCGAGCTCTTCCCACTTCAGCCGGTATACCGGCCAGTGGCTGGTGTGTCCCAGGGAGGCGCTGAGTATTTCTGCCCGCAGATTCAATCCCGTGTTCTGCATGTGGCAGCTGCTGCAGGCAAAGTTGAGCTGTCCCCGGCGGGAGTAATAGAACTGCTTGCCCGATTCGTAGGCGGCCAGTGCTGCCTCTGACTGCGGCGTCGGCACATTGATGACGTTGCCGCGGGAGGTATAAGCCATATAGGCCGAAATTTTCGCCAGGTCGCCGCTCAGGTAGGGCAGCGGCTGTTCGCCGTGGGCCTCCCGGCAGCGGTTGATGGCCAGCTCCAGGGTGACCACTTCACCGGCTTCCTCGTCGAAGTAGGGGTAGCCCTGGCGAACGCCTTGGCCGCCCTCGGGAAAGCAGCTGGCCAGGGACTCGCCATCGGCGAAGCTGGCTTCGAACAGTTCCTGTCCTTCGTCCAGCTCAAACTCGTATGGCGGAAACTCTTCCATTTCCAGCCACTGTTCCCGGGCGCCGGCATTCATGGCGTAGGCACCGTCGACGTGCGCTTCCAGGGGAATGGACGACAGGCGATTCTGGTAAAACTCCCGGAACCGCTGCCGATCTTCCTCGGGGCCCGCGTGGACAGCAGTGGTGCCGAGCAGCACCGCCAGGGTGATCGAACGTAAGCCGATCACTTGAGCACGGCCTCACCGCTGGAAGATTCGCCCAGGTTGTCCACCCAGGTGATACTGATGGTATCCCCGGGCTTGGCGTCCAGGACGTTGAAGGAAAAATAGGGATTCTTGGAAACCGACGGGCCCCAGTGGCCGGTCAGGATGACCTCGCCGTTGAGGCTGCAGGTCACTTCCTCGATGTAATGGGCGGGGATCACCTCACCGCTGGTCGCGTCCCGGCGGGTACCCGTCTCCATGGGGTGGGGCATCAGCGCCTTGATCTGGGCCACGCCGTTCTTGATCTTCGCGCGAATCTTGACTTTTTTTGTTGCCATGAGGGCTCTCCTTATCCGCCGCAGCCGCCGATGGTGACCTTGACCTCTTTACCGGTGGTGAAGACACCGTCGGAGGTCTTGACCATGGCCCTGACCATGGAGCTTCCGCCCATCTTGATGCGGGTGGAAACATCGGAAGGAATCTTGGGCGAAAGGGTGAAGGCCGCTGAAAGCGGGGTCGGGTTGTTGTCCACCAGGATATAGATCGCCTCGACGCCCGGCAGGTCGGTGGCCACGGTGACCGGAACCACTGCCCCGTTTTCAGCGATGTCCGGGACTTTCAGCGTGATCTGACTGCTGTCCTGGATGCCGATATCCCCAAACAGTTCTTTCAGCACGCTGTCCGGGTTTTCGCCTTCGAACGCCGCGTTGGGGCGGGCCGCCCAGAGGCGGGCGGGGAGTGTGGCCACAACCATGGCGGCGGCCATCCATCTAAGAAATTGTCGTCTGCCGTTCACGGCGGTACCTCGCTGATTCTTGGGGATCATAGGGAATGTATGTAGTCGGTGACTGCATCCAGTTCCTCTTCACTGAGGATCTGGTGCCGTCCATAAGGGGGCATGATGGTCTGCGGGTTTCTTATGCTGGAATCCCAGATCTGGTCCCGCAGGACCTGGCGGTCGGGAAACCGGGCCTTCATCTGGATCAGGGGCGGTCCGCCGTTGCCGGGCAGTTCGCCGCCTGCGATCATGTGGCAGGACAGGCAGTTGCCCTTGTTGCGGTCGAACGCCAGTGCCCGGCCTTTTTCCAGCTGTGCTTCATCAGCGGCCCACACCGCGGTGGCCAGAAGCCACCCGGCGAATACAAAAATCAACCTGTCCAATCCTGCGTGCTCCCTGTTCATGGCTGCTGCACCTGTTGCAGCATGTAGTCTACCGCGGCGCTGACCTCGTCGTCGGACAGCTGGACGAAGCCACCTTTGGGCGGCATCACGCCGGCGTCGCCCTGGAAGCCTTCGATGGCGTGGCGCACCATGACGTCCTTGCCCTGGGCAATGCGGCTTTCCCAGTCGGCCGGTTCCAGCGCCGGCGCCCCGGCAATGGCCTGGGCATGGCACACCGAGCAGTAGCTCTTGTAGGTCTGTTCGGCCGCCGCCATGGCCCCGGCCGCCGATGCCACTTCGACCACGGCCTCAGCTTCAGGTTCGGTGGGCTGGGGCTCAGAGAGAATGGTGATCTTTGAAACGTCTTTGCAGTCTTTCATGCAGCGCGTGTTCTGCACGTCCGGTCGCGGGTCCGGCCCGAAAAAGTTCGGCTGGTTGGGTAGTTCGATGCTGGCCATGTTGTCCTGGGTCATGACGAAGTCGTCATCCACCAGGTCGTTGAGATACAGCACGTAGGCGCTGATGGCGTATGTCTCGTCGTGGGTCAGAGACTGCGGCGCGGTGAACGGCATGGCGCGGTAAATGTAGTCCCACAGCGTGCTGACATAAGGCCAGTAGCTGCCCACGGTTTTTTCCGGCCGGTCCTCCATCAGCGTATCTTCGCCCCCGGCCAGGACCGGGTAGCGGCCTACGCCTTCACCGAAGGAGCCATGACAGACGGCACAGTGGGTTTCATACAGCATCTCGCCGTCTTCCACCGAACCGGAACCCGGCGGCAGACCCAGCCCGTCGGGTCGCACATCGATGTCCCAGCCGGCAATTTCCTCGGCAGTGGCCGGTTTGCCGTAGCCGTAGTGTCCGGCTGGCTTTTTGTGGTTTTCTGCCAGCGCGTTGCCTGCCAGGGCAACACATATCAGGGCGATGAATTCAGGATATCTGGACATTGGTCACCTGTCCGTCAGCATGCAGTCGCCAGGTATGGATGGCGTTCTTGTGATAAATGGAGTTGGTGCCACGGGCCTGGCGGAGCTGGGCGTAGGTTGGCTGAACGTAGCCGGTCTCGTCCATGGCCCGGCTCTGGATCAGGGCGGGTGAGCCGTCCCAGTCCCACTCCAGGCCAAAGCGAGTCAGGGCTCTGGGCAGCACCAGTCCGGTCACTCTGGCCTGGCGCCAGTTTGCGCCGCCGTCGAAGGATACGTCTACGGCCTTGATCTTGCCCCGGCCGGACCAGGCCAGCCCCTCAATCCAGTATTTGCCCTTGGCCTTGAGGGGTTTTTCAGGGCATGGGTTGGTGACTACCGAGTTGCATTCCTGCACGAACGTAAACTCCCGGGAACGGCCGTCGGCCATCAGGTCGGTGTACTTGGAAGTCTCCTCCCGCATGTGCCAGGGCTTGTCGCCGATTTCCAGTCGGCGCAGCCACTTGATGCAGGTGTTGCCTTCCCAGCCCGGATTGATCAGCCTGACCGGGTAGCCCTGCTCCGGTCGCAGCGCTTCGCCGTTCTGGGCATAAACGATCAACGCGTCGTCCAGGGCCTTGTCCATGGGAATGCTGCGGGCCATGTGGGCGCCGTCAGCGCCTTCGGCCAGGATCCAGCTGGCGCCTTTCTGTACGCCGACTTCCTGCAGGATGGTAGACAGCAGGACCCCGGTCCACTCGGCGCAGGCCAGCATGCCGTGGGTGAACTGCAATTTGTCCATCTGGGCGCCGCGCCACTCCATGCCCCCGTTGGCGGGGCACTCCAGGAACCGGATCATGCTGGTGCTGGGGAACCGCATCAGATCATCCATGCTGAGGATCAGCGGGCGGTCCACCATGCCGTGGATCATCAGTCTGTGTTTCTGGGGCTCAATCTCCGGCAAACCGGCGTGATAGCGCTCAAAAGTCAGGCCGCTGGGCGTAATGATGCCCTTCAGGTCTCCCAGAGGCGTGAAACTGATTGACGCAATGCGATCGGCGGTGAGCCAGGGCACGTTGCGTCGAACCACGTGGGCTTCGTGGGGGGACGGCTTGCCGTAGGGGTTGGTGACGACACCGGGACCCAGGCGTTTGCTCCAGGGCGGTACGGCCGGCGGCAGGAATGGCTCTTCAGCGCTGGCGCCGGTGGTCACCGCGGCGGCGGCGCCACCCAGCAGCGTCAGGCCGTTGCGCAGGAATTTCCGTCGGTCTGTGCCGGACAACCGGTCCCCCTCGCGGGCTACGGTCTGGATCAGGCGATCGGTCTCTTGCTGGAGTTTCTGCATCGCTCCCCTCTTGCCTCGGTTTTGCCTGCTTAAAGTAGAAGTATTGAATATAATAAAATTCTTACATAAGATAAATCTTATTTACAAGCACCCTGGCAGGTGGGATTTGGATTTACACCGTATGAAAGGCTCGGCTGAGCGTGCGTGTGAACTGATGAAGATTCTCAGTCACCCGGACCGGCTGATGATCCTGTGCCAGTTGAAGGAGGGGGAAAAGTCCGTTGGTGAACTGGCTGAACTGGTGGGTATTGCCCAGTCTCCGCTGTCTCAGCACCTGGCCCGAATGCGCCACCAGGGGGTGGTGACCACCCGGCGGGAAGCCCAGACCATTTTTTATTCCATTAGCGGTGACGAAGCCGAGGAAGTCATCGCGCTGCTTTACCGGCTTTATTGCCACTCGGACCAGAATGCCGCCTGAGGGGTACCTGCAAAAGGCGGCGGAATGTCCCTATAACGGCTTACATTCAAATAAATTAATATAACGGTCGAATCTCAACATCCCGTTGGACCGACCCTAGGGAGAGCAAAAATGAAAAAACGACATCTCATCCTTGCGATTGCCGCAACGCTCATGGCACAGGGCGCCGGCGCTACCAACGGGTACTTCACCCACGGCACGGGCGCCAAAAACAAGGCTATGGCGGGTGCCGGGACTGCCATTCCTGACGAGGCGATTTCCGTGGCCAATAACCCGGCCAGCGCCGTGCTGGTAGGGGACGCGTTTGACTTCGGCGTCTCCGTTTTCTCGCCGCGCCGCAGCTATACCGCCAGTCAGAGCCAGGTGAATGGAAACTTCGGCGCCTTCACCGTGGGGGCCGGCAAGATTGACTCCGGCTCGGAATGGTTCCCGATCCCGTACATTGCCAAGACCTGGCAGGTCTGGGATGACAGTGCTTTCGCGGTGGCCTTCTACGGCCGTGGCGGTATGAATACCGATTTCAGCGGCGGCTCCGCGATTTTTGATCCCGACGGCCCGGGTCCGGCCCCGGTGATGACGTTGCCCGGAACCTTCGGTGCCGGCACTACCGGCGTGGACCTGGTCCAGGCGTTCCTGGACGTCACCTACGCCACCCGGCTCAATGACCGGGTGTCACTGGGTGTCGCGGCGGTTATCGGCATGCAGGCCTTCGAGGCCGAGGGCGTTGGGACCTTTGCTCCTTTCACACAGACCTTCGCATCATCTGGCGGTACGGCGTTTCCGGCCAACCTGAGCAATAACGGGCACGAGTTTTCCACCGGCATCGGCGTGAAGGTTGGCGTGCACAGCCAGCTCAGCGAGAGCGTGGCCCTGGCCCTGTCCTACCAGAGCGAGATCAAGATGTCCGAGTTCGACGACTATGCGGATCTTTTTGCCGAGGGGGGCGACTTTGACATTCCTTCGTCGCTGAAGGCCGGAATCAGCTTCCGCTCGTCGGACTCCATGACCTGGAGTTTCGACGTGGAGCACACCGAATTCAGTGAGATAGACGCCGTGGGCAACGCCTTTGCCAACCTGTTCAGCTGCCCCACGGCCGGCGCGGGCGGCGCGGACCTGGGCTCCTGCCTGGGCGGGGACACCGGCGCGGGATTCGGCTGGGATGATGTGACCACCTACAAGCTGGGCGTGGAGTGGGAGCGTAACAGCGAGTGGACCTGGCGAGCCGGCATCAGCCAGGCCGATCAGCCCATCGCCGAGTCCGAGGTGCTGTTCAACATCCTGGCGCCAGGGGTGGTGGAGAACCATTTTACCGTTGGTTTCACCAGGGCCCTGAGCGACAACCGCGAGATCAGTTTTTCCGCAATGTACGCGCCATCGGAAACGGTGAGGGGCTCCAGCCCGTTTGACCCGACCCAGACCATCGAACTGGAAATGGACCAGTTCGAGTTTGAAATCAGCTATGGCTGGAAGTGACGTGACCTGTATCCGGAGCGTTTTGGCACTGGTAATTTTGCTGGCTGCGGCAGCCGCCGGGGCCGCCGACGACACGCCACCGGTGGGCATCAGCAGCGAGATGTTCTCGGTGGAGGTGCTGCACGAGGGCAAAATGGTCACCATCCAGCGGGCCCAGGCCCCGGACAACAAGGTCAGCGCAGACTACGCGCTGACCTCCCGGCCCTGTCCGCCGTTCTGCATCCGGCCCATCAAGCTGGCGCCCGGGGTGGAGACCATCGGCGAACTGGAGATGATCGACTACCTGGTCAAGGCTGGGCAGCCCGAACACAAGCAGGCGCTGCTGGTCATCGACTCACGTACGCCGGACTGGGTGGCCAAGGGCACGATTCCAGGCTCTGTCAATATTCCATGGACCCTGCTGAACCCCGATACCTCTGATCCGCTGACAATCGCCGAGATCCTGCGGGACCGGTTTGGCGCCGTGCTGGAAGATGAACTGTGGGACTACGGTGCTGCCCGAACCCTGGTGTTTTACTGCAACGGCATGTGGTGCGGACAGTCACCCAGGAACATCATGACTCTGCTGCGCTACGGCTACCCGGCACACAAGATCAAGTGGTACCGGGGTGGCATGCAGGACTGGGAAGTGTTGGGGCTGACCACGATCAAACCCGGGGACTGAGGGTCCTCAGTCGCTTGCCGATGAGCTGCAGTCCACCCGGGCTGCGGCAATGGTCTGCTCCAGTTTAAGGCTGTAATAGTCCGGACCCGAGTATCCGATCAGGCGCTCGCCGATTTCCCGCCCCAGGCCGTCCACCAGCAGCACCGTCGGAGAAATGGGGATCTGGTAGCCTTCGGCCAGACGCTCACCGTTGGTCATTTCACCGTCGAACCCCCGGACAGCGCGGTTTGGGTCCCAGATCACTTCCTGCAGCAGCGCCTGCCCGGGAAACACACCGGCCAGTTCCAGTGGCCGGAGGACTTCCTGGCGCAATCGAATGCAAAACGGACAGGCGGGCAGTGAGAACACCAGGACAATGGGCTGCTGCTGCCGGCAGGATGCCTTGCCGATCTCCCCGAGGTCCGGACGGGAATCAGCAGCGCAGGCCGCAGTAGCGATGGCGAGCAGCAGCACCAACGCGGACGTCAGGCACCGCAGGTTCTTCGCGGGGGCAATAAATCGTCGGGTCAACTTATTTCCCTTGTCAGCGGTGCAGGCAGGTGCCATCTTGAGTCAATGAAACTGTATCTACTGCTCATCATTGCGCTTGCGGTTCCAGGTGTCGCTCCGGCCGAGTCCGGCTCCACCCTGCTCTCGGAGCAGGGCAGCCGAAATTATATCCGGATGTCCCGGGATCAGTCCGGACCCGCTGCCCTGGAGGTGTCCATCGTCCGATTCGCCCGGACCCACCGGACTGACCCGGTGGAAATTGACCTGGTCAGCGCGGTGCACGTGGGTGACCGAGCCTATTATCAGGAATTGAACCGGCGCTTCAGGGATTATGACGTGGTGCTGTATGAGCTGGTGGCTCCCGCGGAGGGTGAGGTGGTGGAGAGCGATACCCGGGTGCTGGGATTCGCGTCGGCCCTCCAGGGCGGCATGCAGGAACTGCTGGCGCTGTCCCACCAGCTGGACGAGATCGACTACGCCGCCGAAAACTTTGTCCATGCGGATCTGACTCCTGACCAGTTCCTGGAGTCCATGTCCAATCGTGGCGAGTCAATGTTCTCGCTGTTTTTCAAAGCCTGGGCGGTGGCCATGTCCACCCCGGCCCACGAACGGGCCCTGTCGGACTACGAATTGTTCGCGGCCCTGCTGTCCGGCGACAGGCCCCGGGCCTTCAAGCGGATGATGGCCCGCCAGTTCAACGACATGGACCGGCTCATGTCCATGCTGGAAGGCGGAGAAAACGGTTCAACCCTGATAACCGTTCGCAACCAGAAGGCGCTGGAGGTGCTGCAGGAGCAGTTGGGTGTGGGCCATCGCAAGCTGGCCATTTTTTACGGTGCCGGCCACATGCCGGATTTTGCCGAACGCCTGCAGACTGATTTTTCCCTGGTGCCTGTGTCCCAGACCTGGCTGGAAGCCTGGGACCTGCGGGACCCGACCGGAGAATAGCCATGCAGCGACACCAATCCGTGGACGGATACATAGAAGCCAATGAGCACTGGCGCGAGCAGCTGATTGAGCTGCGCGGAATCCTCCAGCAGACCGAACTGGAGGAAACGGTAAAGTGGGGTGCACCCTGTTACACCTGGAAAGGCAAAAACGTGGTGGGGCTGGCCGCCTTCAAGACCTACGTGGGCCTGTGGTTTCACCAGGGTGCACTGCTGACGGACACCGACGGCGTCCTGATCAATGCCCAGGAGGGCAAGACCCGGGCCCTGCGCCAGTGGCGTTTTGACGGTTCTTCGAAGATCCCCACGGGTACCGTCACGGCCTATGTGCAGGAAGCCATGGCACTGGTGGAGCGGGGCAGCGAGATTAAGCCGGACCGGTCCAGACCTCTGGTCATGGCGCCCGAACTTGCGGACGCGCTGGCGGCGGATGCTGAGGCGGCCGACAGCTTTGAACAGCTAACGCCGGGCCGCCAGCGGGAATATTCGGAATACATCCTGGAGGCCAAGCGCGCGGACACACGGCTGCGTCGAGTGGCCAAGGTCCTGCCGATGATCTGCCAGGGGGTGGGACTCAACGACCGCTACCGTTCCCAGTGACTAACCCTGAAAGCCAGGCTGCCCCAGCTGGTCGGGCTTCTGGGGCACCTTCAGGATGCGACTGGCGTCGTAGCCCTGCTGGCTGAAAGCCGCCAGATAATCCTGGAAGACCTCATCGGGGATTTCCGGCTCACGCGCCATGATCCACGCGTATCTGCGGCTGGGGTGAGCCACGGCCAGATAGCGGTAGTCCGGATCGAGCTTGATCACCAGGTAGTCAAAGGTGAACGGCCAGAAGAAACGGGTTTTCAATTCGCCCGGCCGCGCCGGATCGGGAATCCAGGCCAGGCCCTCCATGGATTTCTCTTCCTCGTCAAATGCTTTCCGGTAGTAGTACAGGTCGTCCATGCGACCGTCGCTGCGCTCCCGGTAGATCACCCTGGATGCAACGTTGCCCCGTTCCGCGAAATAGGGAATATTGGCGATGACGTACCACTGACCCTGGAAGCGATCGACGTCCAGCTGGTCCACGGTATCGATGGGCGGCAGCCCGCGCGGCGTGGTCGCACAGCCCGCCAGCAACAGCAGCGCGAGGCAGGGAAACAGGACTGATCGAAGGATGGTGGTGGAGGTTATGGCGCTCATGTCTGGATGCTTGGGTTAATGATGATGATGGGATATTTGCAGGACAGCAATATAGAAAACATCAAGGTTGTGCAAACGCCGTGTTCACATCCGGCCTGTGCGCTCGCCATTGTGTGGCTGCTTTGTTTCTGCCTGCCCGGCATGCTGATGCCAGCTGTCTCAGCGGAGCCGGCGCCGTCCCGCCAGATTGCGCTGAGCTTCGACGACGCGCCCCGGGGGGCTGGGCCATTTTTCAGCGGCGCGGAGCGGGCTGACCAGCTGATCCAGTCGCTGCGCTCGGTGTCGGTTTCCGGCGCCCTGTTTTTCGTGGTGACGGGTCGCCTGGAGGACAATCCCATCGAGGGAGCCGAGCGACTGAAGCGCTACGTGGCGGCGGGGCATCACCTGGCCAGTCACTCCCACACCCACCCGTATCTCCATCGAACCGCCCCGGACGAATTCCTGCGGGACATGGACCAATCCCTGGCGCAGCTGACGTCCTTCGACGGCGTGCTGCCATTGTTCCGGTTTCCCTACCTGGACGAAGGGCGGGAACTGCAGCGCCGGGATGCCGTGCGGGAGGGGCTGCGCGGCCGAAACCTGGCCAACGGCTATGTCACCGTGGACAACTATGACTGGTATATGGCGGCCCTGGCCCGGGAGGCGCTGGTGGCCGGACACGACCTGGACCGCGAGCGATTGGGGCGGCTGTACGTGGAGGTCCTGACCGAATCGGTGGAGTTTTATGACCGCATTGCGGTGTCGGTTCTGGGACGCTCGCCACGTCACGTGCTGCTGCTGCATGAAAACGACCTGGCGGCACTGTACATCGATGAACTGGTTGAATCCCTGGGAGACCGGGGCTGGCGCATTATCCCGGCGGCCGAGGCCTACCAGGACCCACTGGCCCAGGTGGAGCCGGACACCCTGTTCCTGGGACAGGGCCGGGTCGCCGCCCTGGCCCATGCCGCTGGCTGGGAACCGCGGGAGCTGGTCCACCACACCGAAGATGAGCAGTGGCTGCGCGCCCGGTTCCTGGAAGAAGGACTGCTGCCGGCGCCGGAACCCAACTGAACTGGAGAGCCCTTTTGCCCGGAAGATACCCAGACCGAATCCGTTCGCTGCCGCTGTATGACGGACGCTTTGACGCCTACCGCCTGCGGGCTGAAGGCAGTGATGTCCTGTTTGCCAGTTACCCGGCCGGCGCGGCCATTCCAGCCCACCGGCATGACACCGACAACTACGGCGTGATCATCCGTGGGGAGCTGATTCTGCACATGGGCGGTACCACCCGGCGTTACGGCGTGGGGGACTGGTACCACGTGCCCGCGGGCCAGGAGCATGCGGCGGAATTCGAACAGGAGACCGACGAGATCGAATTCTGGTTTCAGCCCTGACGGCAACGGGGGCCTGACGGGCCCGCGGTCACGTTGATCGCAGCTTGAGGGCGTAATACAGAACCGGGATGACCACCAGGGTCAGCAGGGTGGAGATCAGGATCCCGAACACCAGCGACACCGCAAGCCCGTTGAAGATCGGGTCGTCCAGGATAAAGAACGCCCCCAGCATGGCGGCCACGGCCGTCAGGACGATGGGCTTGGCGCGCACCGATGCAGCACGCACCACGGCGGTTTCCAGGGCTTCCCCGGCTTCCCGGGCGCGATCCACGAAATCCACCAGCAGGATGGAGTTTCTTACGATGATGCCGGCCAGGGCGATCATGCCGATCATGGAGGTGGCGGTGAACTTGGCGCCCAGCAGGGCATGGCCGGGCATCACGCCGATCACCGTCAGCGGGATGGGCGCCATGATCACCAGCGGCACCAGGTAGGAGCCGAACTGGGCCACCACCAGCAGGTAGATCAGGATCAGGCCCACGGCGTAGGCCGCACCCATGTCGCGGAAAGTCTCGTAGGTGATCTGCCACTCACCGTCCCACTTGAGCGAGAAATTGTAGGGGTTTTCGGGCTGACTGATGTAGCGCTGTTCGATGTCCTGTCCCGCCAGGCCGTCGGAAAGTTGGCCGGCGATATCGAACATGCCGTACAGGGGGCTGTCCAGCCGTCCGGCCATGTCGCCGGTGACGAATACCACCGGCAGCAGGTCCTTGTGGTAGATCGCGTCGTCCCAGGGGGCTTCAGTCACCCGGGCAATCTCAGAAACGGGTACCCGTTGGCCGGTCTGGCTGCGCACTTCCAGGGACAGCAGGCCGTTCAGGTCCGCCTTTGAGGCTGCCGGGACCTGCAGGCGAACCGGAATGGGGTACTTCTCCCGGCCTCGATGGATATAGGTCACGTCCTCGCCGCCCAGGGCAATTCCCAGTACCGAGGTCACAGCCTGCTGGGACACCCCGAGCAGGGCCGCGCGCTGGCGGTCGACCTCTATGATCAGCCGGGTTGCCGCGTCGGATTCGACGCTGGAATCGATGTCCACGATGTCCCGGGTGCCGTGGAACAGGGCCTCCAGCTCACGACCCAGGGCCTTCTGGGATTCATAGTCCGGACCGTAGATCTCCGCCACCAGGGGCGCCATCACCGGCGGCCCTGGCGGCACCTCCACCACCTTGACCGAAGCCCCGTGGGCAGCGCCAACGTCGGCCAGCCGGGGCCGGATCGCGCGGGCGATTTCATGGCTGGATCGGTCCCGCTGGCTCCGGTGCAGGAGGTTGACCTGGATGTCCCCGACATTGCTGCCGCTGCGCAGGTAGTACTGGCGGACCAGGCCGTTGAAGTCGATGGGGGCGGCGGTGCCGACGAAAACCTGGTAATCCGTGACTTCGGGTACTTTTTCTATCACCCGACCCAGCTCGTCCATGACCCGGCTGGCGGATTCAACCGGCGTCCCTTCCGGCAGATCCACCACCACCTGGAACTGGGACTTGTTGTCGAAGGGCAGCATCTTCAGGACCACTGCCTGGATCCCCACCAGCCCCACCGAGGCCGCAATGGCGGCCACCAGTCCGAGATACAGCAGGCCCCGGTTCCTGCCCGAATCAGGCCCTAGGAACGGGCTGATCATCCGCTGGAACAGGCGGTCCAGGGCGCCTTCCTCCTGATCGTCTGCCGGGTGATCGTGAACCGGGCTGTCGCCCAGAAACTTCAGGGTCAGCCAGGGCGTCAGGATCAGGGCGATGGCCAGGGAGATCAGCATGCCGGTACTGGCATTAATGGGGATGGGGCTCATGTAGGGGCCCATCAGGCCGGACACGAATGCCATGGGCAGCAGCGCCGCGATCACGGTAAACGTTGCCAGGATGGTGGGCCCACCCACCTCGTCCACGGCGCCGGGTATCAGGCTGGCCAGGTTGCCGGGATAAAGCGAGCGGTGCCGATGGATGTTCTCCACCACCACGATGGCGTCATCCACCAGGATGCCGATGGAAAAAATCAGCGCGAAAAGGGAGACCCGGTTGATGGTGAACCCCCAAACCCAGGAGGCGAACAGCGTGACCGTGAGCGTAATGACCACCGCCGCGCCGACAATCAGCGCTTCCCGCCATCCCAGGGCAAACAGCAGCAATACCACCACTGAAATCGTGGCAAAGGTCAGCTTCTGGATCAGCTTGGTGGCCTTGTCGTTGGCGGTCTCGCCGTAGTTGCGGGTGATGGTGACCTCGACGCCGTCTGGAATATGGGTCTGCTTGAGCTGCTCCAGCCGCTCCACCACGTTCCCGGCAATGCGGGTGGCGTTGGTGCCGGGTTTTTTTGCCACCGCGATGGTCACCGCGGGGGCATGGTCCAGGGGCGGCAGCCCCACCTGGTCCCCGGCGGGACCCGTGGCGAACCAGCTGTATTGTTCAGGCTGGTCCGGGCCGGCCCGGACCGTGGCAATGTCCTGCAGGTAGACCGGTTTGCCCTCAATCAGGCCGACAATCAGCCCGGCCACATCGTCCCGGCTGGCCAGGAAAGTGCCCGCCTGGACCGGCGTTTCAACACCGCCTGCCACCAGGTCGCCGGCGTCCCGCACCACGTTGCTGGCGGTCAGCGCAAAGCGCAGGTCGTCCAGGGCCAGGCCGTATCCCGCAACCCGCTGGGGATCCAGCTCAATCTGTACCGTATCCGGTGCGCCGCCTACGGTGTAAACGTCCCGGGTGCCCGTCACCCGCTTGATGTCCGCCTCGATGGCATGGGCCACCTGCAGCAGTTCATGGCCACCCCGGGCGGGGTCGTCGGTCCACAGGGTGGCGGTCAGAATGGGAACATCGTCGATTCCCTTGGGTTTGACCAGGGGCGGCAGGATGCCGACGCCCTGGGGGCGCCAGTCCTGGTTGGAGTAGACCGCGTTGTAGAGGTGCAGCAACGCCTGGGATCGGGCCTCGCCAACCTCGAACTGGACCGTCAGCACCGCCATGCCGCCCCGGGATACTGAGTAAACATGATCCACGGCTTCGATTTCCGACAACACCTGTTCCATGGGTATGGCCGCCAGGTTCTCCACCTCGACTGCGCTGGCGCCGGGGAAGGGGACAAACACGTTGGCGAAGGTCACATCGATCTGGGGCTCTTCCTCCCGCGGCGTGACAATAACCGCAAACAGCCCCAGCAGGATGCCCAGCAGCGCCAGCAGGGGCGTCAGCTGATGATCCTGGAAGACGCCGGCCAGCTTGCCCGAAATGCCCAGCCCGCCGGCGGAATCACTGCTCATGTCAGCCACCCGCCTTGACAAAGATGCCGGCCGCTACCGGATCGGTGACGATCTGTTCGCCGGCCTCCAGGCCGGCCAGGACTTCCACCCGCTGGCCGAAACTGGGGCCCAGCCGGAGCTGTCGCAGTCGCACCTCGCCGTCGGGGTAGGCGACGTAAACGCCCGTCATCTCGCTGCGCCTGACCAGGGACGATTCCGGGATCAGCAGGCGATCAGCCTGGCCCACCACAAAAGCGGTCTTGACGAACATGCCGGGGTAGAGGCCGTATTGCCCTTCCGGCAGGTCCAGCCTCACCTGGAACGTGTTGGTGGCGCGGTCGGCAAAGGGGAACACCGTGATCCTGGTGGGCTCCACGCTGGTATCGCCGGCGACTACCCGGGCTTTCTTCATGCTGCGCACCGCTGCGGCTACTTCCTGGGGCAGATCCACCACCACCCGCAGCTGGTCCAGCGACAGCCCGCTCATCAGCGGCTGGCCGGGAGACACGGCTTCCCCCACTTCCACGCTGCGGCGGGTGACGATGCCGGGGTAGGGGGCTTTCACTTCGGTGTAGTCCACCTGCTGCTGGGCCGACTGGACCGCAGCCTGGGCTGCTTCCACCCGGGCCCGGGCAGAATCCCGGGCGGCAACGGCGGCATTGAGTTCCCGTTCCGAACCGGACCCTGCATCGTACAGGGCCCTGGTGCGCTGGTACTCGCTTTCGGCCTGGATGCGACGCGCTTCGGCCTCCCGCAGGCTGGACCGGGCGCGCTCCAGGGCGGCCCGCTGTTCAACGCTGGTGAAGCGGACGATGACCGTGCCCGCCTCAACGTAATCGTCGACGTCAAACAGAATCTCGGAGATTCGCCCGGAGGTCTGGGCGGACACCGTGGCCTGGTTGACCGCCTCAACGGTGCCGTCAAAAAGCTGCTCCAGCGGCGTGGTTTCGGTGACGGCAGGCAGGGTCTCCAGGGCAGGCTGGGCATTGACCAGGGCGGGGCCTGCCGCGAGCAGCAGCGTGACCGTTCTCATGAGCATTCTGGCGTTCAATCCTTTTCTCCCTCGGGCTGCGGTTCGGGTTCACAGTAGAGCCCGTACAGGGTTTCAATGACTCGGCGTGCCTCGTGGCCGCTCAGTGAGTAAAGTCGGGTCTGCCCCTCGCTGCGCGAGGTGACCAGGTTGTCCCGGCGCAGCAGCGCCAGGTGCTGAGACATGGTGGACTGGCGAATACCGGTCCGTTCCACCAGCTGGTTGACCGACATCTCTCCGTCCAGCAGGCGGCAGAGTATGATCAGCCGCTTCTGATTGGCCATGGCGCCCAGCAGGTCGCTGGCGCGGTCGGCCATCTCTTCCATTCTCCGGGCCGTCACAGTACCCCCAGCGCCCGGGCCAGTCGGAACCGCGCCAGGATTTCGTCGAAATGGGCGTTGTCCCGGTTGTTCATGGACCGCGCCCGCAAAGCTTCCGCGTCCAGCACCTCGGTACTGGTGCCGGACCCGGCCAGGTATCGATCGCGGGAAACCCGGAGGTTTTCTTCGGACTGCTCCACCGCCTTGGACGCCACCACCACCCGGGCTGATGATTCGTCCAGGTTGAGCCGGGCCGACCGTACCTGCAGGGCAATGCGGGAGCGGAGATCCGCCTCGCTGTGGCCAACGGCCGCGGCCTGGCTCTCCAGCGCCGACGCCCGGGAGCGTATCCGGCCACCGTCGAACAGGGACCAGTTGACACCCACACCAATCATCCAGAACCCATCGTCGTCCAGCACCTGGGTTTCGAGCCTGGAGTAGCCGCCGGTAAGACCAACCTGGGGTCGCAGCCTGGCGCGCTCGGCCCGGGAGCGCGCCGCCAGAGCCTGCCGACGGGCGCTCAGGGCCTGCAGCTCGCTGCGATGGTCCAGGGCGGTTGCGATCAACGAATCCAGGCTGTCCAGTGAAACACCTTGGAGTGGGTCGGGCAGGTCGGCCGCCAGGTCCACCGGGCTGGACAGGTCCCGCTGAAGCTGGCGGTTGTAGGCGGCATGGGCCAGCTCAAGCTGGTTTGCCGCCTGCAGCTGGCGCTGGCGGGCATCGGCCAGGGACACTGCGGCGGCCAGGTAATCATTGCGCGGAACCGAGCCGAATTCGAACTGGTTTTCGGCATCCCGGGTCTGGGCTTCGAGGCTGGCGACGTTGCTGTCGGCCACGGCCACCGCACTGCGGGCGCGCAGCACGTTGACATAGGCTTGGACCACCGCCAGCCTCAAGTCCTGGCGGGCGGACTGAACCCCGGCTTTGCCCGCCGCGTGGCTGGATTGCGCTGACGCAATAGCGCTGGCAATGGCTCCGCCGGTAAAAAGCGGCAGTTGCAGCTGTGCGCCGCCCATCAGCAGCAGGTCGTCATCGAACAAAGGCGGGCTGCGGAAGGCGTCGCCGAAGCTGAACGCGGGGGCCGAGTCCAGCCGGGTGGCGCTGGTGGAGAGCGTGACCCGGGGCCGGCGTTCCGCCCGGGCGGCGGCCAGGTTCTGCTCAGCCGCCTGTTCCAGGCTGCGGGCGGATTGCAGCTGCCGGTCCGCGGACAGGGCCGCCTGCCACGCCTGGTCCAGGGATTCGGCCCCGGGCGACGGGGTGCCTGCCGCCAGCAGCAGGATCCCGGTGATGAGTGAAAAAACCTTCATGGCCAGCTGTCATCAGGTCTTCATGCGTTCAATGCCCAGTGCCTTGAGTACGTAGCGTTCGTAAAGGGGATCGGTCTTGCCGTTTTTGACCTTGCGCAGGAAGTACTTTTCGAAAGCCACCTTGGCCAGGTGCACCCATTTGCCCTTGCGCGCCCAGGTCACATTGCGCGGCGGAATCTGCGGCAGGGCAACGAAGGCCACGCCGGTGTCGCCCATGTCAGCCAGGCATATCGCATTCCAGGTGGCTTCGGAGGTGGGTTCTTCACCCTTGAGGATACTCGCCAGGTTGTGGGCGATTGTGGACGTCATGGATTCGATCATGTAGCCGGTTTTCGGCGCGCCGGTCGGCACCGGGGTGGTTTCCACCGGCGGAATGGCGATACACACGCCGGCGGAAAAGATGTTGGGGTACCTGGGGCTGCGCTGGTGCTTGTCGACCATGACAAATCCCCTCGGATTGCAGAGGTCAGGGACATTGGCCACGGCGTCCACCCCCTTGAAGGCCGGCAGCACCATGGAAAAGGCAAACTCCAGGTCCACTTCTTCCTTGATCTCGCCGGCGTCGTCATGTCGGTTGACGGTCATCCTGCCAGGCTGGATGTCCTTGATGGAGGCGTTGGTTTCCCACTTGATGTGGCGCATGCGCAGTTCGGATTCCAGGATGCCTTTGGAATCACCCACGCCGCCCAGGCCCATATGGCCGATGTAGGGTTCAGCGGTGACGTAGGTCATGGGGACCTTGTCGCGGATCCTGCGCTTGCGCAGGTCAGCGTCGAGGATCAGGGCAAATTCGTAGGCCGGTCCGTAGCAACTGGCGGCCTGGGCAGCCCCGATGACGATGGGGCCGGGGTTTTCCAGGAATTTTTCATAGGCCTTGTGGGCCTTGAGCGCGTGGGCGGTGGTGCAGATGGACTGGGTATGTCCGTTGTCTGGGCCCAGTCCCGGCACCTCGTCAAAGGCGAGCTTCGGGCCGGTGGTGATGACCAGGTAGTCGTAGTCGACGGTGTCGCCGCCCTGCAGCGTCAGCTGGTTGTCCTCGGGGTTGATCTTTTCCACCGTATCGGCAATGAACCTGATGTTTTTCTTTGCGAGGTGGGGTGCCAGTTCAACTGTGGTGTCCTTTTCTTTTCTCCAGCCCACGGCGATCCAGGGATTGGATGGAACAAACTGGAACTTGGGAGAGGCATTGATCAGGGTCACATCGTGCTGTTTCCCCAGTTGTTCTTTGATTTCGTAAGCTGCCGGTACGCCTCCCGTACCTGCACCGATGACGACGACGTGACTCATGGCATTCCCTCACATGCTGCCTGTGGTGAGGCGCCAATATATCAGAATATACGAATATTACAATGTACGTATATTCGCCTATTGGACTACCGTCGAAACCGGGACCGCGGGCGGAGGATACTCGTCTGTCAATCGCCCAGCCGTTAGACTCCGCCAATGACTGCTGAAGCCGAATCCCCGACTCAATCATCTGACACCACACAGTTGAACAAAGACCAGCCGTATTCCTATTCGCGGGACCAGCTGGTGGAAATGCTGGAAGCGGCGCTGGCTGAATAAGGGAAAAACGAGCCCTAGCGGGACTTCAGAATCCGCGCCTGGGTGCGCTGCCAGTCGCGATCGCGCTGGGTAGACCGTTTGTCGTGCTGCTTCTTGCCCTTGGCCAGTGCAATCTCCACCTTGACCCGTCCGCGTTTCCAGTACATGGATAGCGGCACCAGGCTATAGCCTTTTCTTTCCACCGCCCCGATCAGTGTGGCCAGTTCGCGGCGGTGCAGCAGCAGCTTGCGGGTTCGCAACGGGTCGGTCCGCTTATGGGTTGATGCCGAGGGCAGGGGCTGAATGGTGGCGCCAAACAGGTAGGCCTCGCCATCTTTCAGCAGCACGTAGCTTTCGCCGAAGTTGATGCGGCCTTCCCGCAGGGATTTCACCTCCCAGCCTTCCAGAGCAATGCCTGCCTCGAAGTGCTCTTCGACGTGGTATTCGAACCGCGCTTTCTTGTTGCGGGCAATGCTGTTGTCCGGTGTGCTTTTTTTCTTTTTGCCGCTCATGATGAAGACCAGGCGCCGGGATCGTCGGCGCGGCCGGGCATTGTACTGTCTCCCCGCGTGATATTCTCTATTGATGACCACCGCAGTGTCCCGCACCGCCATGGTGCTCTACAAACCCCAGCAGATGTTTGACCTGGTCAACGATGTGACCAGCTACCCCCGCTTTCTCAACTGGTGCGTGTCCGGGGAGATCCGGGAAGACGGCCAGACCGAGCGGGTCGCCACCCTGGGTATCGCCCTGGCCGGCAGCCGCCACCGCTTCACCACCCGCAACCGGCTGGAGCCCCCGGACGCCATTCACCTGGAACTGGTGGAAGGGCCGTTCAAGGCGCTGGAAGGTCACTGGCGATTCACCGACATTGGCGGGCAGGGCTGTCGTGTCGCCCTGAATCTCAGTTTCGACTTTTCCAGCGCAGTGCTGAAGAGTGCGTTCGGGCGGGCCTTCGGTCGGATCGCACAGAGGCTGGTCAATGATTTCTGCACCCGGGCGGACCAGGTCTACGGAACGGCAAAGCGATGAATCAGGTCGAGCATGAGGAGGCAGCGCGACCGGATACCGACATTGCCATTGAGCTGCTGTACGCCACGCCCGAGCAGCAGGAGCTGCTGTCCCTGCGGGTTCCCCAGGGTACAACCATCCAGGGAGCGATCGACGCTTCCGGTTTTGCCCGGAAATACCCCGAGGCAGTGATCGAATACGGCAACGTGGGGATTTTCAGCCGCAAAGAGCCTCTGGATTACCAGCTGCAGGCCGGCGACCGTATCGAAGTCTATCGGCCGCTGCAGTGTGATCCGAAACAGGTTCGGCGCGAGCGCGCCAGGAAGCAGAAGGGAGCGGCCGGGAAAGCGGCGGACGACCGTTGAGGGTTACTCGCTGGCGCTGCTGTCGGCCAGTTCGGACTCCTCGGGCATGTAATCACCCTCGATCTTGACCAGCCGGTTGTTTTCAAAAGCCAGCGACAGGACCTTGCGGGTGATCTGCTCGCCGCGGCGCTCGTAGGTCTGGATGTAATCCCAGCGGTCCTGGTGAAAGGGGCTGGCGATGGCCGGGGTGCCCAGCACCAGCGCAACCTGCCGTTTGGTCATGCCGGGTTTGAGGTCGTTCACCATATCCTGGTCCAGCATGGTGCCCTGCTGGATGTCGATCTTGTAGATGAAATTGCAGCCCGTGGTGGCGGCCACCAGGGTGAGCAGCAGCATTGTGATGAAAATTTGACGGGTTGCCATGTAACCTGACTCGCGTTCGGCAAGGCGCGGGATGATACACTAGCGCCCAGCGCCGATCCATTGCTTTACAGGTAGACCGCGGTCGGTACCAGCGGTTCATTTCCTTTCGTCAAACAGCACGGGGACAGCTGACGGTGGAACCTCAGGACCTTAGAAAAGCGGGGCTCAAGGTTACCCTGCCGCGCATGAAAATACTGGAGATCCTGGTCTCCAGTACCGATCGTCACCTGTCCGCGGAAGACATCTACAGGAGTCTGCTGGATTCCGGAGAGGATATCGGGCTGGCGACGGTTTACCGGGTGCTCACCCAGTTCGAAACGGCCGGGCTGGTGGAAAAACATAATTTTGAGGGTGGACAGTCGGTTTATGAGATCGACACCGGAGACCATCACGACCACATGATCGATGTGGAATCCGGCAAGGTCATCGAATTCTATTCCGAGGAAATTGAAGAACTGCAGCGCCAGATCGTGGAAAAACACGGTTACGAACTGGAAGACCACACCATGGTGCTGTACGTCCGACCCAAGGGTCAGTGAACGGCCGGCGCAGTTCGGCTGCGTCCAGATGTACCGGCACTTTTAATGACTGGTTGAAGCCCCGCTAGTGATACGCCTCCAGCATCTCCCTGGCGTGGGCCAGGCTCTGATCGGTCACCTTGCGTCCACCCAGCATTCTCGCCAGTTCTTCGACCCGGCTCATTTCCGGCAATTGCTGCACCCGGGTCCGGGTTGACTGCTCGTCCTGCTCTTTGCTGACCTGGAAGTGCTGGTGGCCGCAGGCCGCCACTTGGGGCAGGTGGGTGATACAGAATACCTGGCTGCCCTGAGCCACCTCCCGCAGGCGTTCGCCAACGGTCTGGGCGGTTGCTCCGCCCACGCCGGCGTCTACCTCGTCAAAAATCATGGACGGCGGTTTCTCGGCTTCGCTGAGTGAGACCTTGAGGCCGAGGGCAATGCGTGACAATTCCCCGCCGGATGCCACCCTGGCGACCGGAGCCGGTGGCGAACCGGGATTTGCGGATACCAGGAACAGCACTTCATCCAGCCCGATGACCCGCGGCGGATGGTTGGGATCATGTTCGATCCGGACCAGGAACTCGCCACGTTCCATTCCCAGTTGGCGGATCCGGCGGGTCACATCCTCCGCCAGGCGGGTGGCGGCCCGCTGGCGCTTTTTGGAGATCTTCGCGGCCAGGCTGCGATAATCCTTTTCATGTCGAGCTACCGCGTCACTGAGATCCCGTTCAACGCTGTCGGCCTGTTCCGCCCGGGTCAGCCGCTCGCGCAGGGATTCCAGCTTCTGGGCCAGGTCTTCCGCCTCGACACGGTGCTTGCGCGCCAGCTGGTGGAGCTCCGACAGCTGCTGGTCCAGTGCCTCCAGCCTCTGGGGGTCGGTGTCCATGCCGGCGCGCACCCGGGCCAGAGCGGCCGCCGCTTCCCGCGCCTGGATCAGGGCTGACTCCATCAGCTCCAGGGGTTCTGCCAGGGCCGGTTCCAGCTTGACCTGACTGCTGATTTCACCCGCTGCCCTGGCGATCTGGTCGCAGGCGCTGGCATCACCCTGGTCCAGGATGGTCGCGGCCTGATCAGTGGCCTGGATCAGGTCTCCGCTGTGGGCCAGGCGCCGGTGCTCGTCGTGGAGCTCCTGCAGCTGCTCGGCAGACACCGCAGCCGCCTGCAGTTCCTCCACCTGGTAACGAATCAGGTCCAGCTCGGCGGGAGACAGGGCCGCCTGGGCGCGCAGGGCTTCGAGTTCGGCATTGGCCGATTTCCACGCTTCAAACTGCTGTTGCAGCGCGGCCAGGTCGTCCTGCAATCCCGCGTAGACGTCCAGCAGCCGCATCTGTTCGCGCGATCGGGTCAGGGTCTGGTGTTCGTGCTGTCCGTGGATTTCCACCAGCTTCTGCCCCAGTTCCTTCATGGTCTGAACCGGTACCAGGGTTCCGTTGACGTAGGCCCTGGAACGGCCCTGGCTGGTCACCACCCGGCGCAGCAGCAGGGTCTGGCCATCATCCAGGTCCTGCTCCACCAGCCACTGTTGAATGGCCGGGTTGTTCTCCAGGTGGAACTCCGCGGTGACCTCGGCGCGATCGCAGCCGGAGCGAACCGCGGCCGACGTGGCCCGCTCTCCCAGCGCCAGCTGCAGGGCGTCGAACAGGATGGATTTGCCGGCTCCGGTTTCCCCGGTAAAAACGGTGAGTCCGGGGCTGAACTCCAGCTCCAGCTGATCGATGACGGCAAAATCGCGGATGGAAAGGGTGGTGAACATGCTGTGGCGGATTATAGTGCTTTCCAAGGATAGCGGACGCATGAGGCGGCTGCTGGTTCAACCTGCCCCCGAGAGTGTAGGATTTTAACGTGGAAGAAGACCTCAACGCTCGCGCCCGTCACCTGCTGCGGGTGCTCATCGGCCAGTACATCGAGGCGGGTGAGCCCGTCGGGTCAAAGACCCTGGCGCGACATTCAGGTCTGAAGTTGAGCCCGGCTACGATCCGCAACGTCATGTCGGAGCTGGAGGCCGAGGGCTACATCCAGTCACCGCATACCTCGGCCGGACGCATTCCCACTGCCCAGGGCTACCGGTTTTTCGTGGACCGCCTGGTCACTATCGAGCCGCTGGAGTCCGGCACTTCGGAAAAAATTGAAGAACGGCTGGCTGAACCTCGGCCGGTAAGCAGCGTCATCGATGACGCCTCGGAAACCCTGTCGGCGCTGACCAACTTTGTCGGCGTGGTGATGGTGCCCAAGCGAGAGGTGTTTGGCTTCAAGCACATTGATTTTGTGCCGGTGGACTCGGAGCAGCTGCTGGCCATCATCGTATTCCAGGATGGTGAAGTGCAGAACCGGATCATTCGAATGGATCGGCCCTACGACCCCAAACACCTGGAAAAGGCGGCCAATTTTCTCAACCAGGGCTTCGCTGGACTGTCGCTGCTGGATATTCGCACCCGGTTGATCGAAGAGCTGGTGACCAGCCAGCAGGAAATCGACCGGCACCTGCAGTCGGCCATCGAGCTGGCCCGGACTGCGTTCGGAGCCAATTCCGGACCCGATGTGGTGCTGCGTGGCCAGACCAATCTGATGGGCTGTGACGAGTTGTCAGACGTGGACAAACTCAAGTCGCTGTTCGACGCCTTCCAGGAAAAACGGGACATCCTTAACCTGCTGGATCGCACCGCCAGCGCTGAGGGCGTGCAGGTGTTTATCGGTGAGGAAACCGACAACAAGGCCCTGCAGCCGGTGTCGCTGGTGTCTGCGCCCTACAGCGTGGACGGCCGCGTGGTGGGAGTGCTTGGCGTGATTGGTCCCACCCGAATGGCCTACCAGCGTGTGATTTCGGTGGTGGACACCACTGCAAAAATCCTCTCTTCGGTCTTGAATCAATCCTCCTAGACCTCATCTAAGCTTCGAATGCGGGCACCCCCGGACCCCGGGGGCGGGACGCCATGGGGCGGGTGTCCGGGAACACGAGGAAGGTCCATGAGCCACTCAGATGAGTCCAATCCAGTACAAGAAGAAGGCGTTGAGCCAGGTGCAGAGGGTGCTGAAGGCGGACAGCCCGAGGTAGCGGAAGCCGAGGCGGCGCCGGACGCGGCCTCCCTGGCAGAGCACATCGAAAAGCTTCAGGCGGAAGTCCACCATGCCCAGGAAAACGCGATGCGGGCCCAGGCGGAAATGCAAAACGTGCGCAAGCGCAGCCTGCGTGAAGTGGAGCAGGCCAGGAAGTTTGCGCTGGAGCGGTTTATGTCCGACCTGCTGGAAGTCAACGACACCCTGGAAAAAGGTCTGGAAGTATCCGAGGGGGAACAGGCATCAGCCGAGCAACTCCAGGAGGGTACCGAACTGACTCTCAGGATCCTGCGTAAGGTTTTCGAAAAACACGGGCTCCAGGAGGTGGACCCCGCCGGGGCGGCTTTCGACCCGGAGCTGCACGAAGCCATGAGCATGCTGCCCAGCGAAGACCAGGAGCCCAATACGGTGCTGTTCGTGATCCAGAAAGGGTTCCTGCTGAACGGCCGCCTGCTGCGCCCGGCCCGGGTCATCGTGGCCAGCGCGCCCTGACAGGGCGCAGCCGGCACAGGGGCGGCGTATTGAAAAGAGGGGGGACATCCCCATCTTCTGAATCAGGTTATTTAACGTAGATTTTTGTTTTAAGAGATTTTTTGGAGAACTGTCAGATGGGCAAAATCATCGGCATAGACCTGGGGACAACCAACTCCTGCGTGGCCGTGATGGACGGCGACAACGCCAAGGTCATCGAAAACGCGGAAGGCGATCGCACCACCCCTTCTATTGTCGCGTTCACCAAGGATGGGGAAGTGCTGGTGGGTCAGCCCGCCAAGCGCCAGGCCGTGACCAACCCGGCCAACACCCTGTTCGCGGTCAAGCGTCTGATCGGACGCAAGTACGACGAAGAGGTGGTTCAGCGCGACAAGGACATGGTCCCCTACGAGATCGTCAAGGCCGACAACGGCGACGCCTGGGTTGAGGCCAACGGCAAGAAGATGGCCGCGCCGGAGGTTTCCGCGCGGGTGCTGATGAAAATGAAGAAAACCGCCGAGGATTACCTGGGCGAGGAAGTCAAGGAAGCGGTCATTACCGTGCCGGCCTACTTCAATGATTCCCAGCGTCAGGCCACCAAGGATGCCGGCCGCATCGCCGGTCTCGAGGTCCGCCGGATCATCAACGAGCCCACCGCCGCGGCGCTGGCCTACGGGCTTGACAAGAAGGGCGGTGACCGCAAGGTGGCGGTCTACGACCTGGGTGGAGGTACCTTCGATATCTCCATCATCGAGATTGCCGACGTGGACGGCGAGATGCAGTTCGAAGTGCTGGCCACCAACGGCGATACTTTCCTGGGCGGTGAGGACTTTGACCTGCGGCTGATCGACTACCTGGTTGACGAGTTCAAGAAAGATCAGGGGATGGACCTGCGCAACGATCCGCTGGCTCTTCAGCGCCTGAAGGAAGGCGCCGAGCGGGCCAAGATCGAGTTGTCATCCTCCCAGCAGACGGAAGTGAATCTGCCCTACATCACGGCGGATCAAACCGGTCCCAAGCACCTGAACATCAAGCTGACCCGGGCCAAGCTGGAGTCCCTGGTGGACGAGCTGGTCAAGAAGACTATCGGCCCCTGCCGCACCGCTCTGAACGACGCGGGCATCAAGGTCGGCGAGATCGACGACGTGATTCTGGTGGGCGGTCAGACCCGCATGCCCAAAGTGCAGGAAACCGTGGCGGACTTTTTCGGCCGCGAGCCGCGCAAGGACGTAAATCCGGACGAAGCCGTTGCCATTGGCGCGGCCATCCAGGGTGGTGTTCTGTCCGGCGACGTCAAGGACGTGCTGCTGCTGGACGTCACGCCCCTGTCTCTGGGTATCGAAACCCTGGGCGGCGTGATGACCAAGCTGATCGAGAAGAACACCACCATTCCCACCAAGGCCTCCCAGATCTTCTCCACCGCCGAGGACAACCAGACCGCGGTCACGGTTCACGTCCTGCAGGGGGAGCGGGACATGGCGTCTGCCAACAAGTCCCTGGCCCGGTTTGACCTCGCGGGCATCCCGCCGGCCGGCCGTGGCATGCCCCAGATCGAGGTGGAGTTCGACATCGATGCCAACGGCATCCTGCACGTGCGTGCCACCGACAAGGCAACCGGCAAGGAGCAGCGGATCGAGATCAAGGCAGGTTCCGGCCTGAGCGAGGACGAGATCGATCGCATGGTGCAGGACGCTGAGGCGCACAAGGACGAGGACCGCAAGTTCCACGAGCTGGTGACGGCCCGCAACGCCGCGGACGCCATGGTGCACTCCACCCGCTCCAGCCTGAAAGAGCTGGAAGACGCCCTGGACGAGGGCGAGAAGCTGAAGGTGGAAGGCGCGGTCAACGAGTTGGAAGAGGCGATGAAAGGCGACGACAAGGACGCCATCGAAGCCAGGATGCAGGAGCTGCAGCAGGCCGCCCAGGTGTTGATGCAGAAAGCTGCCGAAAAGAGCCAGGCCCAGCCCGGAGACGGGTCGGCAGACGCCGGCGACGCCCCGGGCGACGACGTGGTCGACGCCGAGTTCGAGGAAGTCAAGGAAGACGACAAGTAAATCCCCTGGCAAGGGGGGCGTGGGCAGTCCGGCACAAGCGGGACTGCCCATGGTTTTTTAACCATCTGGAAATATGTCAAAGCGGGATTACTACGAGGTTCTGGGGGTAGAGCGAGGCGCGGACAAGGCCGAATTGAAAAAGGCCTTCCGGCGGCTGGCCATGAAGTACCACCCGGACCGTAATCCCGATGACCCCGATTCGGCCCAGGAGCACTTCAAAGAGGCCAAAGAAGCCTATGAAGTGCTCAGCGACGAGCAGAAGCGCGCAGCCTACGATCAGTTTGGCCACGACGGGCTGAAATCCGGCGGGTTTGGTGGTGGCGGATTCAGCGGCGACGTCGGCGATATCTTTGGCGACATCTTCGGTGACATCTTCGGCGGCGGTGGCCGCCGGCGCCAGCGCCGGGGCGCCGATCTTCGCTATCCCCTGGACCTTGACCTGGAAGAGGCCGTCCACGGCGTCACCAGGGAGATCAAGGTGCCGACCCTGGTGGGCTGTGAGGGCTGCGGCGGCACGGGCTCCGAAGACGGGCGCCGCAAATCCTGCGGCACCTGCGGGGGCGTTGGCCAGGTGCGGATGCAGCAGGGCATCTTCTCGGTACAGCAGACCTGCCCGGCCTGCCGCGGCCAGGGCCAGGTTGTCGAGAATCCCTGCAACCGCTGCGGTGGCGCCGGGCGAGTGCAGGAGCAGAAAACCCTGTCAGTCCGGATTCCGCCGGGTGTGGACGATGGCGATCGCATCCGCCTGGCCGGGGAGGGCGAAGCCGGCGAGCGTGGGACCCAGTCCGGCGACCTTTACGTGGAAGTGCAGGTCCGCCAGCACCCCATCTTCCAGCGCGACGGCGACGACCTCTACTGCGAGATTCCCATTCGGTTTGGCACTGCTGCCCTGGGGGGTGAGATGCGCGTCCCCACCCTGGACGGTGACGTCAATCTCAAGATCCCGGCAGAAACCCAGTCCGGCCGGATGTTCCGCATGCGCGGCAAGGGCGTGAAGTCGGTCCGCAGCCGCAGCAAGGGCGACCTGCTGTGCCGGGTGACGGTGGAAACGCCGGTGAAACTGAACCGCGAGCAGAAAGACCTCCTGCGCGCTTTCGAAGCCTCCCTGGGTGACGAAACCGAAGAACACAGCCAGAATCCCAAAGCCTCATCCTGGATGGACTCGGTCAAGCAGTTTTTTGATCGGATGGCTTAGCCCACTCCCTGACGGGGGAGGCAAGCGCCCAACCTGTCATCCCCCACGGATCACCACCGCCAGTCGCCCCACGGCAAGCAGCAGGGCGAGCGCCATCGCCGCAACCGTGGTGACGGTCAGGTCGGGGTAGAAGGCATATCCGGTGGGGAAGCTGACGCCCAGCATTTTCTGAAAGCCGACGAATGCAATATAGACACCCGCTGCCAGCCCCAACGCCGCTGCGACATTGAGCCCGAGAAGCCATCGGCGCATGGGCTGGGGGCGAATGAACAGCCGCCGTCCAGTCTTGAACAGCAATAGCAGCAGACCCAGGGGCGCCATCACCACAGACCAGATCGCAATCTTCGCAGCAAACGGTGCAGCCGCTGGCACAGGTTCCAATCCCAATGCGGCATGGGTCACAGCCCGGGGCAGGTCGCCATGGGCCAGGCCCGACATATTGGTCAGCACCACCACCACGTCGCCCTTGGCGGGCACCATCGTGGCGAGGGTGAAAAAGCCGGGCGTAAAACCGGAGTGCTCGAAAACCGGATGGTCCCCGCCGCTGTTGGTAAACCAACCGTAGGCGTAGCCCCACTGTTGGTTGAAGGGCTTGATGACAAACAGCCTGTCCGCCCCCTCGGGCACAATGCGGGGGTCGCGGGTACGCACCGCCTCCACATATCGGGCCAGGTCCTCGATACTGGCCAGGACACCGCCCGCGCCGATCCTGCTCCGGTCAGGCTCGGCATCCGGCTCAGGCTGCCAGGCTCGCGGCACGCCAAACCAAAGCCGATACCCCGTCGCCACCGGGATGGATTCTGAGGGTGGAACCTGCACAAAGCTGTTGGTCATGCCCAGCGGCTCGAAAATACGGGCCCGCAGCGCCTGTTCAAAGGATCGGTTGTCCAGTACCTCGATCAGGTGGGAGAGCAGGATGTAGTTGGCATTGGAGTACTGAAAGGTAGAACCGGGGTCGGCGGACAATTGAACCCCAGCCAGTCCGGCAACCGCCGCCGCGGGGCCCGACAGACCGGCGTCTGTGGCCTTGGCGCTGTTGCCATCCAGCGTCGTCAGACCGCTGTGGTGGGTAACCAGGTGGTCAACCGTGATGCGATCCGACTGTGATCTGGAGGCGGTGCGGAACGTTGGAACATGGCGCACCACCGGATCATCCAGGTCCAGCTTGCCTTCCGACGCCATCTGCAGAACGACCAGGGCCACAAAAGACTTGGTGATCGACCCGGTTTGAAACGCGGTCTGGGCGGTGACAGGCCGTCCACCCGGTCCGGCGATGCCATAACCCCTGGCCAGCAGTGACTGTCCATTGCGCAAGACCGCAACGGCCATCCCCGGCGCGCCAGCATCCTCGCGCATGCCCGCCGCTGCGGCATCAAATGCAGCCACGTCGAAATCGTCTGCATCCTGTGGAACCGCTATAACCTGCGGGCCCGTCAGCAGGAGAAGCAACACAGCGGTCATCTTTTTTGGTTTCATCATATAGCGCCGGCGGATATGGGTAATCAAGAATGGCCATATTCTATTTCGATAGGCGCTCGGCCTCGAATACTGCGCTTCGATTTCCGGCTGGAGGAAGACATCAGGAGCGGCCGCGGCTGACTGGATAAGTTGCCGCGGAAACGTGCTGAATGAACCTATGGTCTGTTACCGAGTCGGCGGATCAGAAGTTTCCGCGCGGTAACTTTTCCGGGACACTGAAGTCGGCTTTCGGGAGCTGACATTCCTCTGTTCGTGATTACACCCTGATTCTGGCACCATCGGGAAATAATTCCTGAAATGGGTGGTTAGTGTGCTTGGTACTCTGGTCAGAAAATTGTTATCGGTCATGCTGGCGTCCGCCAAATCCTCCGGGAAAGGCTTGGCGCCGCGTTTCCGCGGTAACTTCCTTCGTAGCGTCGTAAGAACTCAATGGTTGGGCGACATCAATCTTCAACAATGAAGCGATATCTACTTCTGGCGTTTCTCGCTCTATTCATCGTTTGTAGCGTCGAACTCGCCGCGAGTACCTGCTACGGCACTACATCCAACGGTGCTTTAAGGAACGGCTGCAAGCTCCCAGGCTCCGGGCCCAACTTCTCGCCTTACACTTCTCTCGGGTCGGCCCTGGGCCGGACTTGGGTCCACTGCGATGTCGCGCAGGTCGTCTCAGACGCATACGCCGCTCTTAGCGAGTCCCATCCAGATTGGCGATTCGTCTACGCCGAATCCGGCAAGGCGAAAGGTGGCGAGTTCGAGCCACACAAGACGCACCAGAACGGCCTTTCCGTTGACTTCATGGTTCCAGTCCTGGACACGTCAGGCACTTCTGTTCCGCTCCCAACCAGCATTCTCAACAAGTTCGGCTATTCAATCGAATTCGACTCATCGGGCCACGTCGGCGACCTTCGTATCGACTTCGAGGCAATCGCTGCTCATCTCGCGGCAGTCCGTGAAGCTGCGAATGCCAATGACGTCGGAATCTGGCGCGTTATCTTCGATCCCGAGCTTCAGCCTCGTCTTCAGTCCACAACGTCGTGGCGGAAGATCAAAGATCTACAGTTTTCCGAGCGTCGCTCATGGGTGCGACACGATGAGCACTACCATATCGACTTTGATATCCGCTGCCGGTCGCTGGCCGATTTGCCCGAATAAGATGTCGCCGAACGATGCTTTGCAGCGGACAGTGCATTTGCCTGCCAGTCTTCATGGTTTTCCCAGCTGATATGATGCTGCGCTCCGGCTGCCTGGAAGCCTTCGTCGAATGCCTGCTCAGCATGCACCGCGGTTAGCTTGAACGTTATGCCGATCAGGTCCCAGGAGATCATCACACTCCTTCAGTCCGATCCGGATCGCATGTCTGCCCTGCGGGCAATATGTGGACTTGGCCTGCCGGACTGCTGGCTGGCCGCTGGCTTCGTCCGCAACATGGTCTGGGATGCTCTGCATGGCTACGCTGCGACTCCGCTCAATGACATTGACGTCATTTACCATGACCCCGAGGACAGGGATGGAACAGTCGCGCGGGTGGTTGAAGATCAGATCAGGGGACGTTCTCCGCACCGAAACTGGGAGGTACGGAACCAGGCTGTCATGCACCTCCGCAACGGCGATGCGCCTTATCTTGATTCGGCCGACGCCATGTCCCATTGGCCGGAAATTGAGACAGCAGTCGGGGCGCGCCTTAAACCCAGCGGCGAGGTCGAGCTGCTTGCACCCTTCGGCACGGATTCGCTTCTTGCAGGACATTTGACCCACAACCCAAAGCGTCCCTATGAGCTCTTCATGTCACGCGTCATATCCAAAAACTGGCTGCAGAAGTGGCCAAATCTGCAAATCGTGTCAGAGGTGAAAAATTGAGTCGGAAGCGCCATGAACTGAGGGCTCTCGATCCAGCAGCCCTGCGCGATACCACTTACTGCAGCTTCTGCGGGAGGGCAGAGGGTGAGTACGAATTTCTGATTCGCGGCCCGGGCGTGCAGATTTGTGACCACTGTGTCTCAGCGTGCAGCCAGGAGATAGATCTGCAGCGGCGGGAAAAGGAATGATCCTGCTGAAACTGTAGCGGCCGCCGGGATGGAAACCCAAGTTTCGGGGGCTGGCAATGGAACAGATGTGCCGGCGGGACGGCCTCCAGTTCCGACAGGGTGATGTCGCTACTGGGCGTCCAGCCAGGCAGCGCGAATATCGCCGGCTGCGGCCGACCACACCCCCTGATGACTCATGACGTGCTGCAGCACCAGCTCCAGCTTGCCGATCCGGTGCGGCTGGCCCAGCATCCACGGATGAACATTAAGCGCCAGTAGCCGGCCTCCCTGCTCAGCCGCTTCAGCATACAGATAGTCGAAGGCATCGATGATCTGGTCTGCATATTCCGTTTCCGAATGCAGGTTGTTCAGGATGATGAAGCGGTCCTCCAGTTCAGTGGATAGCGGCATGGCGGTGATGTCGCCGGCAGGGGTGCGGAACTGGAACGGCATGTCGTCGTTGACCCAGTCGCACATGTAGTTGATGCCGTTGGACACCAGCAGTTCCGGTGTGTGGAGGCTCTGGGACTTGCCGGGACTGATCCAGCCCGTGACGCGTTGGCCCGTCACGTCGCGAAGGACCTTCAGAGACCGGGCAATTATCTCCGCCTCCTCCTGTTTGTCCTGCCCGCCGTAATGAGGGGTATCCATGTTCCAGCCGTGGCACAGGATCTCGTCGCCGCGATCGACGATGCGCCTGACCAGGTAGGGATAGCGCTCGGCCAGGCGGCTGCTGATGGCGAATGAGCCCTTGACCTTGAACTGATCCAGTGCGCTGAGCACGCGGAAAACACCGACCCGGTTGCCGTACTCACGCAGGGTGAAATGACGCAGGTCCGGATAAGCGGTGGACATGCCACCGGGGGGTGGAAACGGCTTGCCTCGTTGATTCAACGGGAAGAACTGCAGCGCCACATTGACCCACAGCGCCAGCTGCTTGCCACCCGGCCACTCAACCGGTTTGCGGTCGACCAGCATGGACCAGTCGTAATAATCGTGGTCCATGCCATAACTGCGGTGGGGGTACTCGAAGTAGGATTTTTCCAAGGTCATGACTGCCTCCCCTTCGCCGCGATGTCAGCCACTGCCGCATCGTAGTGGTGATCGATGTAGTACTCGGCAATCTCGCGGCCGGTGGTGACCCAGACATCCGGGTGACCGGTGATGTATTCCAACGCTTCCTCGAAAGCCCTGAGCCGATGGGGATGGCTGACCTGGTAACCATGCAGCGGAATGCACATGACGACGCCGTTATCGGCACCTTCGGCGTAAAGGCGGTCGAAGTTGGCCTTGATCATGTCGCCGTAGCGCCGCGGTTCGATCCTGTTGACGACGTATACGATGGTGTCGTTCATTTCGAGGGAGTAGGGCACCGAAACGAATTTGCTGCCCGACCGGACCTGTACCGGGGTCGGCTGGTCGTCGTGAAACAGGTCGCAGGTGTAGATTCCGCCGGCTTCTGCAAACAGGTCCATGGTGACTTCGGTATGGGTCAGGGCGGGCGCAAGGTATCCGGCACACTTCTGGCCGGTGTGCTTGAGGATGGTTTCCACCGCGTCCTCGATCATGGCTTTCTCCTGGGCTTCATCCATGCCGTAGGTGTAGCGCGTGTTATAGATGCCGTGGCTGAAAAATTCCCAGTCACGCTCCTTACACATGGCGATGATCTCGGGGTGGTGCTCGCACAGGGCGGTCGACAGCGATATGGATCCACGAACGCCATACTTGTCCAGCAGCCGCATCAGCCGCATGTGGCCGACCCGGTTGCCGTAATCGCGGGTGGCGTAACCGCTGACGTCCGGCACCGGCTTGGGCCAGGCCTTGCGGTGCGGGTTCACCGCCGGATCCAGTTCGTAGAACTCGATGTTGGGCGCGACCCAGAATGCGACCCGGGCACCGTTCGGCCAGGTGATTTCAGGGCGGTTTTCGTAAGGCCAGTAGTCGTAGAGGCCCGGGTCTTCCTTCATCGCATCAAACTCCGTGGGCCGGCTTAGAATTCGCAACCGCGCGCTGTGCGAATCGGTTGGCAGCCCGGATGATTGGACAGCCACTCCTTGACGGTTTGCACCGGTTCGACGTCAGCATACTTCAGCATCATGTCGCACAGATTGGCGAAATGCGGGATCTCGTGCTTATCCGCCACGCACTCTTCCGGGATGATGGTGCGATACCCGGTGGACAGTGATGCGACACAGGAGGCGCGGATACAGCCCGATGTGCTGCCCCCGGTCAGGATCACCGTATCCACCTTGTGCCAGACCAGCAGCGAAGGAATCAGCGTATCGTGGAATACGCTGGCCATGCGCTTGTTGATCACCGCGTCACGGGATCTGTCGATGTCCAGCCGCGGATCGAGCTCAGCTCGCTCGTCACCCTCCTTGATATTCTGGAGTGAGTCCGGTGAGTTGGTCCGGGTACCCCACGCGCCGGCGTCGTCGGCGTTGTCCATGTAAGCGACGTAGGTCCAGATCACCGGCATGTTCCTGGCGCGCGCCAGGGCCGAAAGCTCGTTGATATAGTCGATCTGGCCAGGATCGGTCTGGTAAGCAGTCTTGAAGGTATCGATATCGGTGTAGGCCCGCTGCAGGTCGATGTTGATGAGTGCCGCTTTTTCTCCAAATCCGAATTTCGCGCGGTTTGGATTGGCTTTGACCTGTTCCCAGTATTGACGGGGAGTCAGATCTGAAGTTTCCATGACGGGCATGATTTTTACCTTGGATGACTTGGACACAGTTGCAGGCAACTGTACCGAAAAGGCCGGGCCCGGGTAACCGATGAAAACCGGGGGGGACTTCATGCCACCGGGAAGCGGAACGTGAGATAAGATGTCAGCTGTGGAAATCATGCAGTTTGACGAGATCATGGCGGCCGCCGCTGAACGCCAGGAAGTGGTCGTGCCCGATTCATGGGCCCAGGGCCGAACGGTGTATGGCGGTCTGTCCGCGGGCCTGCTGTGTGAGGCGGCGTCGAAGGGGGTGGATTCGGATCGCCGCCTGCGATCCCTGAAAGTGAATTTCCTGAGGCCGCTGGAGACCGAAAAGCCATTCCGGGTCGAGGTGGAGGAAATATCCGCCGGGCGAACGGTGGTGGTGCGTTCTGCGCAGATCATCCAGGATGGCGCTGCCCATGTGATAGCACAGGCCAGTTTTGTCACCCGGCTGGACAGCCAGGTGCACATCGAAACATTCCGGCCGCCGACGCTGAAACCCTGGAATGCAGAGGGCGCATTGAGAATGCGCGGTCCTGGTTTCCCTGCCTTCACCCGGTTCATAGACTTCCATACGACCACGAAGGGCCTGCCGTTCCAGGGTGTTGAAGTCCCGGAAATTGGGGGGTGGATGCGCTTCGAAACAGCACCCGAGACCATCACGAAGTCTCACCTGGTCTGCCTGATCGACGCGTGGCCGCCCGCCGCGGTTCCCTGTTTCGGCCAGCTGGTTCCCCTGTCGACCATCAACTGGGGAATCCACTTCGCAGAACCCCTCGATGGGGTGCGTGGCGATGATTTCCTGGGCTACCTGGCCCGGGTGAACTTTTTCAAAGACGGCTACGGTTCGTCCACGGCCGACATCTGGGCACCGGATGGCCGCCTCCTCGCCAAGAGTTACCAGACCTTTGTAATCTATGGGTAACGCCTTGTCGTTTCGCGGCTGGAAGGTGACGACCGAATCTCAGGCGTTTCAATTCGCGAGGAGCCGAATGTCCAGGATCTTCGCTTTGTAAAACGGAAAGTACCTGTCCGTACCGAAGTGGTTTCCACCCTCCACGGAGGTCGGGAGCGTGTAGCCACCGAATCGGCGAAAGTCGTCGAGATACCCGCCAAAAGGCTGTAGTTTGTAGACACCTTCTGGATTCTCGTTACTCCAGCGTGAAATAACGACATGGGTTGGCTGTCCGTCTTGCGTCACCGTCACGTCGACGTTCTGCTCAAAATCACCGTTTGAGACAACGGCCCTTGCCGTGTTTTCGTCTATTGCCTCCCAGCGGACGTTATCACCCGGCAGCAGCATGGCGGGTGTCCAGAAAGCCCCCTCGGCCACAACGCGGCCAAAGGCAGAACGGTGATGGTCTGCGCTTTCAGCCACTCGCACCACCGGTATGAGACCGAACAGCCAGAATCTTGTCCAGGATGAGGCACTGGTCGCACCATCGGACCCGCTGATCGCACCTGTTTGGACGCGCCAGACCAGCCCGTGGGGTGGGGCAAGAATCTGTTGGGCCGTCATCGGTGAATACTCGGGGTCGGTGAGCGACCCCAGCCCCAATTCACCGGTCATGTCCAGCTCAACCGCCGAAACAATTGGTGAGCCGGGGGCAATGCTGAAGCTGAAATACCTTCGGGCTGGTTCCGGCAGGTCAACAGTCAAACTTGGATCATAAACTCCTGAATGTTTGCTCGCCTGTCTGGTGAGGTCCCGCCAGGTTGCCTCATCATTTCGAACGTCCATCCACCGTAACCCTGCCAGGCCGGCTACGACAAAAAAAAGGATTGTGGCTCCAATCCAGAGATACGTCATTCCCAGTTGTTCCGTGTCGAAATAAGCAATCGACTCTCTGAGGGACACTGCGTTCCGTTTGCCTCCAGTCAATGTAGCACAGCGCCATATCCTCGCGGCCTCCGCTTCGTTCCCAGGTCGAATCTGACTACACTGTCTCCCATGAAAACACCACTCAATATCGCAGTGCTGGGTGCATCGGGCCGGATGGGCCTGGCGCTGATCCGCAATATCAACTCGGCTGACCATTTGAGCCTGGCGGCGGCGCTGGTGCGGCGGGACAGTGATGATCTCGGCCGGGATGTGGGTGAGCTGGCGGGCATCGGCACGCTGGGCGTTGCCGCGTCCGCAGAGCTTTCAGCGGCGGAGGTTCTGATCGATTTTTCTACGCCGGCCACCACCGCCGAATGGGCGGCGCGCTGTGCCGACCAGGGCGTTGCCATGCTCAGCGGGACTACCGGGCTGGCCCCGGAGCACCATGCGGCGCTGGCATCCGCCGCCGGCTCGGTACCGGTGCTGTGGGCGCCCAACACCAGCCGGGGCGTGGCCGTGCTGTCGCGACTGGTCGAACTGGCCGGTCAATCCCTGGGCATGGACGCCGACGTGGAAATCGCCGAGGCGCACCATCGCTACAAGAAAGATTCGCCTTCGGGTACCGCACTGGCCCTGGGCGAACGGGTGGCCCGGGCCCGTGGCCAGTCGTTCTCCGAAGTCGTCAACGCCCAGCGCTCCGGTCCCGATGCGGCACGCCAGCCCGGCGAGATCGGCATCTCCGCGATCCGTGCAGGCGATATCGTCGGCGAACACACCGTCACCTTCGGCCTGGACGGCGAGCGCATCGAAATCACCCACAGGGCCGCCAGCCGCGACGCTTTCGTCAACGGTGCCCTGCATGCGGCGGCCTGGTTGGCCAGACAGCCCCCGGGCCTGTACGCCTTTTCGGATTCATTGTGAATCCGCAAGACGGGCCGTCCTGGCCCGCTCGCGGGCGCTACGCAAAAACGCGGTTTTGCTTCGCTTACGGCCTTCGGCCGTTGGCACATCCCTGTGCCAAAGGGTTGTGAATCCGCAAGACGGGCCGTCCTGGCCCGCTCGCGGACGCTACGCAAAAACGCGGTTTTGCTTCGCTTACGGCCTTCGGCCGTTGGCGGATAAGTAATCCGCAAGACGGGTCGTCCTGACCCGCTCGCGGTCGCAAATCGAAAACGCGGTTTCCGATTCGCTCACGGCCTGCGGCCGGCGGCACATCCATGTGCCGCGTGTGTGTTCCGCGTCGCTTTGTTCACAGTGATGGGGTGGCTTCGTTCAACGGCCGGCGCGAGCGAGTGTAAGCAACCGTCGGCAACACAGTGGGGCGCCCCCAGGCCCAGGTGTCGCCCACTTCGGACGCCTCGTCTTGGGAAAAGGCAACTCCCGTCTTGCGGATGATTAACATAGACAGAATTCCCTCTGCGGCGTAGAATTCCGCCTCAATTCGAACGGGGGCATCCGCTCCCGTTTTGTGCATCCGCGGGGGCTGACAGACCTCGCAGGTCTCAGGAAAAAGTACATACGTGACTGAACAAGCAATATTGGCCCTGGAAGACGGGACGATCTTTCGGGGGCAGAGTATTGGTGCGGCCGGGCGGGCCGTGGGTGAGGTGGTTTTCAACACGGCCATGTCGGGCTATCAGGAGATTCTGACCGACCCATCCTACGCCCGGCAGATGGTCACCTTGACCTATCCCCACATTGGAAATACCGGTTGCAACGCCGTGGACGAGGAAAGCGCCCGACCCATGGCCGAGGGCCTGATCATCCGTGACCTGCCGCTGCGGGTCAGCAGCTGGCGGTCCGAGTCCAGCTTGAGTGACTACCTGCAATCTGCCGGGGTGGTGGGTATTGCCGATATCGATACCCGAAAACTGACCCGGCTGCTGCGCACCAGCGGTGCCCAGAACGGCTGCATCGTCGCCGGGCCTGACGCCGACGGCGCTGAGGCTGCGGCCCTGGCTGCGGCCCGGGAATTTCCGGGTTTGCAGGGGATGGACCTCGCCCAGGTAGTGACCACGGACGATTCATATGCCTGGGAACAGGGCAGCTACGATCTGGACGACACCGGGTTCGGCCAGTCAACCGGCCAGTTCCACGTGGTGGCCTTCGATTACGGGATCAAGCGCAACATCCTGCGCATGCTGTGCGACCGGGGATGCCGCGTCACGGTGCTTCCGGCCCGGGCCAGCAGCGAAGACGCACTGGCGCTGAAGCCTGACGGGGTATTCCTGTCCAATGGCCCCGGCGATCCGGAGCCCTGTGACTACGCCATCAAGGCCATTTCCGAGATCCTGCAGCAGCAGGTGCCGGTGTTCGGTATCTGCCTGGGCCACCAGCTGCTCAGCCTGGCCTGCGGCGCGGCCACCGTGAAGATGAAATTCGGTCATCACGGTGCCAACCACCCAGTGCAGGACCTGGCCACCGGCCAGGTCGTGATCACCAGCCAGAACCACGGGTTTGCCGTCGACGAGGACTCGCTGCCCGAGGAACTGGAGGCCACCCACCGCTCTTTGTTCGACGGCTCACTGCAGGGGGTGAGACACCGCAAGCTGCCGGCCTTTGGCTTCCAGGGGCACCCCGAAGCCAGCCCGGGTCCCCACGATATCGGTTACCTGTTTGACCAGTTCGTGACCGCCATGTCGGGCGGCCAGGAGGCGGGGGACTAGCGCCATGCCAAAAAGAACCGATATCCAGAGTATCCTGCTGATTGGTGCCGGCCCCATTGTCATCGGCCAGGCCTGCGAATTCGATTATTCCGGCACCCAGGCCTGCAAGGCCCTGAAAGACGAAGGCTACCGGGTCATCCTGGTCAACTCGAACCCTGCCACCATCATGACGGACCCGGAAACCGCAGACGCTGTCTACGTGGAGCCGATCCACTGGGAGACCGTGACCCGGATCATCGAGCGGGAAAAACCTGACGCCCTGCTGCCCACCATGGGCGGCCAGACCGGCCTGAATTGCGCTCTGGACCTGGCCAGTCGCGGCATCCTGGAGAAGTACGGCGTCGAGTTGATTGGTGCAACCCGGGAGGCCATTGACATGGCCGAAGACCGGGAGCAGTTCCGTGACGCCATGACCGACATCGGTCTGGACACGCCACGCTCCCAGGTGGCTCACGACGTGGAGCAGGCGCTGGAAATCCAGAAAGACATCGGCTTTCCCATTATCCTGCGGCCTTCGTTCACCATGGGCGGCAGCGGCGGCGGTATCGCCTACAACCGCGAAGAGTTCGTGGAAATCGTCGAGCGCGGGCTGGAGTTGTCGCCCACCACCGAGGTACTGCTGGAAGAGTCGGTATTGGGCTGGAAAGAATTCGAGATGGAGGTGGTGCGGGATTCCAAGGACAACTGCATCATCGTCTGTTCCATTGAAAACCTGGACCCCATGGGCGTGCACACCGGCGATTCCATCACCGTTGCGCCCTCCCAGACCCTGACGGACAAGGAATACCAGCGCATGCGCGATGCCTCCATCGCGGTGCTGCGCAAGATCGGTGTGGATACCGGCGGATCCAACGTCCAGTTCGCAGTCAATCCCGAAGACGGGCGCCTCATTGTGATCGAGATGAATCCGCGGGTGTCTCGTTCGTCCGCTCTGGCTTCCAAGGCCACCGGCTTTCCCATTGCCAAGGTGGCCGCCAAGCTGGCCGTGGGATTCACCCTGGACGAGTTGAGCAACGAGATCACCGGGGGTGCCACCCCGGCATCCTTCGAACCTGCCATCGACTACGTGGTGACCAAGATTCCACGGTTTGCCTTCGAGAAGTTTCCCAACGCGGAACCCCGGCTCACCACCCAGATGAAATCGGTAGGTGAGGCCATGGCCATCGGCCGGACCTTCCAGGAGTCACTGCAGAAAGCGGTACGCAGCCTGGAGACCGGGCGGGACGGGCTGGTGCCGGTGGTGCAGACCGGTGCCGACGAAAACACGCCGCCGCGAGACAGGATCAACGCCGAACTGCGCCAGCCGGGGCCGGACCGGCTGTACTACGTCGCTGATGCCTTCCGCCACGGTTACACCCTGGACGACGTGTTTGAGCACAGCGCCATCGACCCCTGGTTCCTGGCGCAACTGGAGGACCTGATCAGCCGCGAGCAGGCGCTGTCCGAGGGCGGCATCCAGTACCTGACCCGGGAGCGCATGTGGGACATGAAGCGCTGTGGCTTTTCAGACTCCCGGCTGGCCGCACTGGTGGGCACCGAGGAACAGTTTATTCGCCACCTGCGCCACGCCTTCGAGATCCGTCCGGTCTACAAGCGGGTGGACTCCTGCGCCGCCGAGTTCGAGGCCACCACGGCCTACCTGTATTCCACCTACGAGGAGGAGTGCGAGTCCCAACCCAGCGACCGCGACAAGATCATGGTGCTGGGTGGCGGCCCTAACCGCATTGGTCAGGGGATCGAGTTTGACTACTGCTGCGTGCACGCGGCCCTGGCACTGCGTGAAGACGGTTTCGAGACCATCATGGTCAACTGCAACCCGGAAACCGTCTCCACCGACTACGACACCTCCGACCGGCTGTATTTCGAGCCGCTGACGCTGGAAGACGTGCTGGAGATCATCGATATCGAAAAGCCCAGGGGGGTGATCGTCCAGTACGGCGGGCAGACGCCACTGAAACTCGCCAGGGCCCTGGAAGCCGCCGGCGCGCCGATTATCGGCACTCAGCCCGATTCCATCGACCTGGCGGAGGACCGGGAGCGGTTCCAGCAGCTGCTCAAGGATCTGGGGCTGCGCCAGCCGCCCAATCGCACCGCGCGTCACCCGGAGGAAGCCATCGTGCTGGCCCGGGAGATCGGGTACCCCCTGGTGGTCCGCCCGTCCTATGTACTGGGCGGTCGGGCCATGGAGATTGTCTACGGCGAGTCCGATCTGAAGCGCTACATGGACGAGGCCGTCCGGGTGTCCAACGATTCCCCCGTGCTGCTGGACCGGTTCCTGGATCATGCCACCGAGGTGGACGTGGATGCCCTGTGCGACGGTGAGCGAGTGATGATCGGCGGCGTCATGGAGCACATCGAGGAAGCGGGCGTACATTCCGGCGATTCTTCCTGTTCCATTCCGGCGTTTTCCCTCAGCAACAAGCTCCAGGAGGAGCTGCGGGAGCAGGTCAGAAGCATGGCCAGGGCGCTGAATGTGGTCGGGCTGATGAACACCCAGTTCGCGATCCAGGCCGACACCATCTACGTGCTGGAAGTAAACCCCAGGGCCTCACGCACGGTGCCGTTTGTGTCCAAGGCCTGCGGTGTGCCTCTGGCCAAGGTTGCCGCCCGCTGCATGGCGGGTCAGACCCTGGACCAGCAGGGTATCGGCGACGAAATCGTGCCCGAATACTTCTCCGTCAAAGAGCCGGTTTTCCCGTTCCTGAAATTCCCCGGGGTTGACCCGCTGCTGGGTCCGGAAATGCGCTCGACCGGAGAGGTCATGGGTATTGGGCGGTCGTTTGGCTCCGCCTATGCCAAGTCCAAGGTCGCTGCCAGCGTGTCCATGCCGGTGGCCGGCAAGGCCTTTATCAGCGTTCGCGACGCCGACAAGCCGCGGGTATTGAACCTGGCCCGGCAGCTGGTTGAAAAAGGGTTCACCCTGGTGGCCACAAAGGGCACCTGGAAGGCGCTGGACGCTGCCGGCATTCCCTGCGAGCGGGTCAACAAGGTGATGGAAGGTCGGCCCCATGTGGTGGACCTCATCAAGAACGACGAGATCCAGTTCATCTGCAACACCACCGAGGGCCGCCAGGCCATCCACGACTCGTTCTCCATTCGCCGTGAGGCCCTGAATCACAAGGTAAACTACTCCACCACGGTCACCGGCGCGCGGGCCACACTGCACGCCATGGACTACCTGGAAAAGATGAACGTCAACCCGCTGCGGGAACTGCACGAGGAACTGAATCAATGAGACGGCCGCCGCTGACCAAAGAAGGCGCCCAACGGCTGCGCAAGGAACTGGAGCACCTGAAATCGGTCGTGCGTCCACAGATTATCGAAGCCATTGCCGAAGCCCGGGCCCACGGCGATCTCAAGGAAAATGCCGAGTATCACGCCGCCCGGGAACAGCAGGGTTTCACCGAGGGCCGGATCAAGGAACTGGAGGTTTCCCTGTCCAACTCAGACATCATCGACGTCACCAAGCTGAACGCGGGGTCCCGGGTGGTGTTTGGCGCCAAGGTCGACCTGGAAGAGCTGGAGTCGGGCAAAGAGGTCAGCTATCAGATCGTGGGTGACCTGGAAGCGGATATCAAGCACGGCCTGATTTCGGTCAGTTCGCCCATCGCCCGGGCCATGATCGGAAAAGAGGAAGGCGACGTGATTGCCGTCGATGCCCCCGGCGGCGAACGGGAGTTTGAAATCCTTTCGGTCAGCTATTCCTGAACGTCTGTTGATGCGGGGCGCGCCGGTGCCAGGTCAGGGCCTGACCATCAAAAAGCGTTCATTATCTATAGAAAACAATAATCTACCGGCCAAACTTCATCCTAAACTGCAAGAGATATTCGCGGCCCGTGGCGTGGCCGGGCCAGACCAGCTGAATTACCGTCTCGACGCCCTGCTGCCCAACAGCACCCTGGGCGGGCTGGCCAGGGCAGCGGAACTGCTGGCCGACGCGGTGATCCATCAGCAGCGTATCCTGGTGGTGGGCGATTTTGACGCCGACGGCGCTACCGGCTCGGCCCTGGCGCTGCGGGTGCTGCGGGCCATGGGGGCCACCAGCGTGGAATTCTGCGTGCCGGATCGGTTCCGCTTTGGCTATGGACTGACCGCGGACCTGGCCCGCAGTTTTGCCGGGTCTCGCCCCGATCTGGTCATGACCGTGGATAACGGCGTGTCCAGCATCGAGGGCGTCAGCCGGACCCGGCAGCAGGGCGCCCGGGTCATCGTCACAGACCACCATCTGCCCGGTCCAGAACTGCCGGCTGCCGACGCTCTGGTCAACCCCAATCTGCCCGATGATCCGTTTCCTTCCAAGGCCCTGGCCGGGGTGGGGGTGGTGTTTTACGTGATGGCGGCGGTTCGGCGGCGGCTGGACCGAATGGGGCGTGCCGTCAGGCTGTCTGACTGGCTGGACCTGGTGGCCCTGGGCACGGTGGCGGACCTGGTGCCCCTGGACCACAACAACCGCGTATTGGTGGCCCAGGGGCTGGCACGGATCCGACGCGGCCAGGGCAACCCGGGAATCCGGGCGCTGATGGACGTTGCCGGCAGGGACCTTGGCCGGGTCTCGGCGGCAGACCTGGGGTTTGCCGTGGCGCCGCGGCTGAATGCCGCCGGACGGCTGGAAGACATGGGGGTCGGCATTCAATGCCTGCTGACCGATGACTACCCCCAGGCCCGTGAACTGGCGGCCGAACTGGACCGGCTCAACCGGGAACGGCGTCAGCTGCAGTCTGACATGGAAGAGCAGGCCCACGACATCGTCGCCTCGCTCAGGCAGCGAGCCGACTGGGGGCAGGGCACCAGCCTGTGCCTGTTCGACCCGGGCTGGCACCAGGGTGTGGTGGGACTGGTGGCGTCGCGCATGAAAGACGCCTGTCACCGGCCCGTCATCGCTTTGGCTCCAGCCGGGGACGGCAGTTCGCTGCTGAAGGGGTCGGCGCGCTCCATCCGCGGATTTCATATTCGAGATGCCCTGGCCGAAGTCGACGCCCTCCATCCGGGCTTGATGTGCAGCTTCGGGGGGCACGCCATGGCCGCAGGGCTGTCGCTGGAGCGGGACCACGTGGAGCGGTTTGCCCAGGCCTTTGAAGCTGCCGCCGCCAGGTGTCTGGATCCGGAGCAGTTGGGACAGGTCGTGTTCACCGACGGCGGTCTGGATCCTGACCAGATCGGCATCATCCTGGCAGACCTGATTGCCGAGTCCGGGCCCTGGGGCCAGGGATTTCCCGAGCCATTGTTCGACGACTGTTTTGATGTGGATGACCTGCGGCCCGTGGGCCATGGCCATACCCGCCTGCAGCTGATCCACCAGGCTGGGGGGCGGCCGGTTGAGGCCATTGCCTTTGGCATGGATTCCGAGCGGGTGGAGTCCATGGGGCCGTCGCTGCGGGTGCTTTATCACCTGGGGGTCAACGAGTACCGGGGATTGCGCAAGGCCCAGCTGGTGGTGCAGCACCTGCTGCCGGCCTGACCGCACCGCCCGCGGGGCAAATTTGAGGAATTTCGCGGGCCGCGGACGTGGTCGCGGGACCCTGGACTCGGGTAAAATGGCGGGTTTACCCAGGACAGTGACGGCCATGGAAACCAATCAACTCAGATCCACCCTGGAAGATATTGCCGGGCGCGAAGCCGCCCTCAGGGGGTATCTTTGACTACGAGAGCAAGAAAGAACGCCTGGACGAAGTAAACGCCGAGTTGGAGAACCCGAATATCTGGAATGATCCGGAGAAAGCCCAGGCTTTTGGCCGGGAGCGGTCCCAACTGGAAAAGGTGGTGAACTACCTGGACCAGGTGCAGCGCGGAGCCCAGGAAGCCCTGGATCTGCTGGACATGGCGGCTGACGAAGAAGACGAAGACACCCTGGCGGCCATCGAGCAGGATGCTGAAACCCTGGAAAGCCAGGTTTCCGAACTGGAATTCCAGCGCATGTTCGCCGGAGACGCCGACGGCTGTGACGCCTTCCTGGACATCCAGGCCGGCAGCGGCGGCACCGAGGCCCAGGACTGGGCCGAAATGCTGCTGCGCATGTACCTGCGGTGGTTCGAGCGCCGCGGCTGGGATGCGGAGCTGATCGAATGCTCAGCGGGCGAGGTGGCCGGCATCAAGAGTGCGACCATTCACGTCAAGGGTGACTACGTGTTCGGCTGGAGTCGGACCGAAATCGGCGTGCACCGGCTGGTGCGGAAATCTCCGTTTGACTCCGGCAACCGGCGGCACACCTCCTTTGCCGCGGTGTTCGTCTCCCCGGAGGTCGACGACAACATCGAGATCGACATCAACCCCGCTGACCTGAGAATCGACGTCTACCGGGCCAGTGGCGCCGGTGGTCAGCACGTGAACCGGACCGAATCGGCCGTCCGCATCACCCACAATCCCACGGGGATCGTGGTCCAGTGTCAGAATGACCGGAGCCAGCACAAGAACAAGGACACGGCCATGAAGCAACTGCGGGCCAAGCTGTACGAGCACGAGCTGGCCCAGCGTCGGGCGGAACAGCAGGCCACCGAGGACGCCAAGGACGACATCGGCTGGGGCAATCAGATCCGGTCCTACGTACTGGACCAGTCCCGCATCAAGGACCTGCGGACCGGCGTGGAAGTGGGCAATACCCAGGCGGTGCTGGACGGTGACCTGGACCAGTTCGTTGAAGCCGCTTTGAAACAGGGACTCTAATGAGCAACGACAAGCCAATGCCCCCGCTGCAGACAGACGAAAAGCAGCCAGACGAAAACAAGCTGATTGCCGAGCGACGCGCCAAGCTGGATGCCCTGCGGGAGCAGGGCCAGGCTTACCCCAACGGATTTGAGCCGTCCCATTTCGCCGGACCGCTGCAGCAGCAGTACCTGGATACCAGCAAAGAAGCGCTGGAGTCCGAGTCCATCCCGGTTGCGGTGGCCGGGCGAATGATGGCCAAGCGGGTCATGGGGAAGGCCAGCTTTGCCCAGATTCAGGACCGCAGCGGCCGCATACAGCTGTACATCCAGCGCGATGAGCTGCCCGAGGGCGTGTACGCTGCCTTCAAGCACTGGGACCTGGGCGACATCGTTTTTGCCCGGGGGCGCCTCTACCGCACCAACAAGGGCGAGCTGTCGATCTGGGTCACCGAGCTGGTGCTGCTGACCAAATCCCTGCGCCCGCTGCCGGAGAAATTTCACGGGTTGAGCGACCAGGAGATGCGCTATCGCCAGCGCTACGTGGACCTCATCGTCAACGAGGAGGCGCGCAACACTTTTCAAACCCGCTCCCGGATCATCCGCTACATCCGCGACTTCATGGAAGCGCCCGGGCGGGAGTTCCTGGAAGTGGAAACGCCCATGATGCACCACATCGCCGGGGGGGCTGCCGCGCGGCCTTTTTCCACCCACCACAATGCCCTGGACCTGGATCTCTTTCTGCGGGTGGCGCCGGAGCTGTTCCTGAAACGGCTGGTGGTGGGCGGATTCGAGCGGGTCTACGAGATCAACCGCAACTTCCGCAACGAGGGGGTATCCACCCGGCACAACCCGGAATTCACCATGCTGGAGTTCTACTGGGCCTACGCCACCTACGAGGACCTGCTGGACCTGACCGAGGAGATGCTGCGGGGCCTGGCGCGGGAGGTGCTGGGCAGGGAAACCTGCAGCTACCAGGGCCAGGAGATCCATTTCGGCAAACCCTTTGAGCGGATCACCCTGGAGCAGGCAGCACTCAAGTTCAATCCCGAAATCAGCCCGGAACAGGTGCGCGACGTCGACGCTCTGCGCGGCCACTGCCAGCGCCTGGGAATCCCGGTGGATGGCGGCTGGGGATGGGGCAAGCTGCTGCTGGAAATCTACGAAAAAACCGTGGAAGAAAACCTGGTGGACCCGACCTTCGTGGTGCGTTACCCCACCGAGGTGTCGCCGCTGTCCCGGGCCAGGGACGACGATCCCGAAGTCACCGACCGGTTTGAGCTGATCATCGTCGGTCGTGAGATTGCCAACGGCTTTTCGGAGCTCAATGACCCCGAAGACCAGGCAGACCGTTTCCGGCAGCAGGCTGCAGCCAAGGCCGCCGGAGATGCGGAAGCCATGCAGTACGACGCCGACTATATCCGGGCCCTGGAATACGGGCTGCCGCCCACGGCGGGGGAGGGAATCGGTATCGATCGACTGGTGATGCTGTTGACCGACTCGGCTTCCATCCGCGACGTGCTGCTGTTTCCCTACATGCGACCCGAGTAGCGCGGTCTGACGCCAGGTGTCCGGCGAGTCCGAAAGAGCCATCATTCATGTGGACATGGACGCGTTCTACGCGTCCGTCGAGCAGCGCGACAATCCCGAGCTGAGAGGGAAACCCGTGATCGTCGGCGGGGCGGGGCGTCGCGGCGTGGTGGCGGCGGCCAGCTACGAGGTCAGGGAATTTGGCGTGCACTCGGCCATGCCCATCGTCCGTGCGCGCCGGCTGTGTCCACAGGCCATCATCGTGCCGCCCAGGGGCGGGCACTATACGGCCGTCTCCCGCCAGGTTTTCGAGATCTTCAACCGCTTTACCCCGGTGGTCGAGCCGCTGTCCCTGGACGAGGCTTTCCTGGACGTGACCGGCAGCCGCAAACTGCTGGGTGAGGCCCGGGACATCGGTGCTGAAATCCGGCGCCTGATCCGGGAGGAGCTGCGCCTGCCCGCCTCGGTGGGGATCGCTCCCAATAAGTTCCTGGCCAAGCTGGCTTCCGACGAGGCCAAGCCCGACGGGCTGCTGGTAGTGGAGGCGAATGCTGTACAGTCGTTCCTGGACCCGCTGCCGGTGCGGCGTATGTGGGGTGTCGGACCCAAGGCCGGGTCCAGGCTGGCTGCCCTGGGGGTGCACACTATCGGCGATTTGCGCAGGACGCCCGCCGACCGGTTGACCGCCGTACTGGGCAGCCAGGGACAGCATTTTCTGCGGCTGGCCCAGGGTGGGGACTTTCGCGAGGTCGAATCGGCCCGCGCAGACAAGTCCGTCAGTCACGAAACCACTTTCGATGTTGATCTGAACGCCCTGCGGGACTGCCAGACCCAGCTGCTGCGTCTGGGCGACGACGTGGGGAAGCGCCTGCGCCGCAAGGGGATCAAAGGCAAGACGGTATTCATCAAGGTGCGGACCACCCAGTTCAAGACATTCAATCGACAGCGCTCGCTGGGCCAGCCCAGCGCCAGCGACCAGGCCATCGTGGAGGTCGCCTGGGACCTCATGGCCGCATGGTGGGCGGAGCATGGCCCGGCGGATATCCGCCTGCTGGGAGTGGGCGTCAAGGGGCTGGTGGTGGAACAGGAAGAGGAGTTGCTGGAGCAATCACGCGGTGACCGCCTGGACCAGCTGAAAGACCAGGTGGCGGACAGATTTTCCGGGGCCGGCCTGAAGCCCGCTTCGCTGGTTCGGAAAAAGGATCGGGAGCGTTAGCAGCGCCAGGCTGATCGCTGGTGAACAATTGTCACTGGCCGGAAAATGAATGTTACGCTGGCGCAGGAGGCTGTTGGCATCAGATATACTGATTGTTACGCGGCGACGACTGGAATCAGAGCATGATACGCAGCAAGAGACCCGGGGAACGCGATCGGCGCATGAGACTCAGAGCCGAGGTGGTGGTGTTGCGCCACGGCGAGATGTGGGACAGCGAGGTGGTGGACATTTCCGCCTCGGGCATGCTGATCCGCGAGCCGGAAAACTGGGACGGTTCCCTGGGTGACGAGATGTGTATCGAACTGATCCTGTGTGAAAAGGACACCATCGCCCTGCTCGGGAAGGTGGTCCGTTACGATGGCGAGTGCCTGGGGCTCGAGTTCACCCACATACCGCCGCGCAGCGAAATTCCCCTCTGGAGCCTTCTCGGCGAATACGCTGATTCCATGGAAGGCGGCGAAAAAAGCGCCTGAAATCAAACTCCTGGCTGGTTTTACTCGACACGGTGTTGTTCCACGCCCGTGGGCAGCTCCAGTGGAGGTGTTGACTTGATCTTATTTACCCGGGTAATATTACGCATAAATTACCCGGATAAAAAAGATGATCAACGACAACACGACGGTCACGGCATTTGCTGGACACCAACGCATTGCAGCAGGTCGGTTGCGCGATGCCATTGCGGCGGTGAAAGCCCGTATGGAGGGTGGCCTTGAGCAATCCGTGCTGATTTTTTCCGACATCAGCGGGGAGCAACTGGACTTCGACTTCCGCGGGAGCCTCCAGCAAACCCTGGACCGACTGCACCAGCATCCGGCCTGGGAGCCCGAAGCCCCGAGGCGTAAACCCGGTCCGGGTCGACCGAAGCTGGGCGTGGTAGCGCGCGAGGTCACCCTGCTGCCCAGCCAGTGGGAATGGCTGCGCAGGCAGCCGGGCGGTGCGTCACCTGCGCTGCGCAGGCTGGTGGAACTTGCCCGACGATCGCCAGTGGAGCGTGCCGCCAAAGCCTGGTACGCGCTGGGCAAGGTGACCTGGTCCGTGGCCGGCGACCTGGCCGGGTTCGAGGAGGTTTCCCGGGCCATCTACGCCCAGGATGCCCAGCAGGTGCGTCGCCTGGTGCAGGACTGGCCGGATGATCTGAAGGCCTACGTGGACGAGCGGGTCTCCCACTGCCAGGAGATCCTGGACTAGCGGGCCTGGGGGCCCGGCCCATCGGGGCCGGGCGGGTGGGTTCAGGCGCTTTGCTGGTCGCGCAGTTCGCGGCGCAGGATCTTGCCCACGTTGGTCTTGGGCAGATCGTCAAAAAACTCGACCACACGCGGCACCTTGTACCCCGTCAGGTTTTCCTTGCAGAAAGATTTCAGGTCCTGCTCGGTCAGGGCCTGGTCTTTTTTGACCACGCAGATCTTCACGATCTCGCCGGACTTCTCGTCGGGAACACCAATGGCGGCGACTTCCAGCACGCCGGGATGGGACGCGACTACGTCCTCGATTTCGTTGGGATACACGTTAAAGCCCGACACCAGAATCATATCTTTCTTGCGGTCCACGATTTTGATGAAACCCTGTTCGTTCATTACCGCCATGTCGCCGGTGCGCAGGAATCCGTCATCGGTCATGACCTTGGCGGTTTCCTCCGGACGCTGCCAGTAGCCCTGCATGACCTGGGGTCCCTTGATGCAGAGTTCCCCGGCTTCGCCCAGGGATACTTCGGCCCCTTCGGTGTCCTTGATCTGGGCCTCGGTGGAGGAAATAGGCAGCCCGATAAAGCCGTTGTACTCCTCCAGGTCCATGGGGTTGATGCAGGCCGCCGGCGACGTTTCGGTCAGGCCGTAGGCTTCCACCAGGGTCACCCCCGTAACCTCTTTCCAGTTTTCCGCCACGGCGCGCTGTACCGCCATGCCGCCACCCAGGGTCAATCGCAGGCTGGAGAAGTCCAGTTCCTTGAATCCGGGTGTGTTGAGCAGCCCGTTGAACAGGGTGTTCACCCCGGTGATGGCGGTGAAACGCAGGCCAGACAGTTCCTTGATGAAACCCGCCATGTCCCGCGGGTTGGTGATCAGGTGGTTGAGGGCGCCGAATTTCATGAAGCACAGGCAGTTCGCCGTCAGGGCGAAGATGTGATAAAGCGGCAGTGCGGTGATGATCAGCTCGTTACCGAGCTTGATATCGGTGCCGATCCACGCCGACGACTGCTGCAGGTTGGCGACAATATTGCCGTGGGACAGCATGGCACCCTTGGCGACGCCGGTGGTACCGCCGGTGTATTGCAGGAAAGCCAGGTCCTCGTGGTTGATGCTCACCTCGGGCAGGCCGTGCCGGGATCCCGATTTCAGGGCTGTCCGAAACGGGACCGCGCCGTCGATGTTGTAGGCCGGTACCATCTTCTTGACGTGACGAATCACGAAATTGGTGATGGCGCCCTTGAGGCCGGGCAACATGTCCCCGATCCCGGTGATGATGACCCGCTTCACCTGGGTGTCTCCCACCACCTGTTCCAGGGTGTGGGCAAAGTTTTCCAGCACCAGAACCGCGCTGGCGCCGGAATCGTCCAGCTGGTGCCGCAGCTCGCGGGCGGTATAAAGCGGGTTGGTGTTGACTACGGTAAGCCCCGCCCGCAGGGCGCCAAACATGGCGACGGGGTACTGCAGGATATTGGGCAGCATGATCGCCAGCCGGTCGCCTTTTTTCAGTCCCAGCTGCCCGGTCAGGAAACCCGCGAACTGGCGGGTCAGTTGATCCAGCTCCGCGTAGCTGACAACCCGACCCATGTTGGAAAACGCTGGTCGGTCTGCATACTGCGCGACGCTTTGTTCGAGAACAGCCACCACCGAGTCGAATTCGTTCATATCAATCTGGTGGGGGACGCCTTGGGGATATTGGTCAAGCCAGCGGGACATGGTGGGGATCCTTGGTCTAAATATTCTGGTTTTACTGGTATTTTCGGCGAATTCGCCCTGGCAGATGCCAGTCCCCCATTGGAGCACATGGGCTTGGCTGCTGGCAATTGTTCCCGGGCAGTCCAGGAGGATGGCCGGACCCGGTGGAAGGTCCTGTGGATTTGGTCACACCCGCGACAGGAAAAGGTAGATTCACGCCTTTCAATGCCGCTAGACTTACACCCCTGCTTATCCCTACGCACAGGATCTATAACATGTGGAAAAAAGACGAAAAGGACGGTGATGAAAGCGTGCCCTTCGCGGAACCGGCGGGTGAATCGCGGCCAAACTTCAACGCAGGCCCGCCTGCGGTGATCGGCGGGTCCCTGACCATCAACGGCAACATTTCCGGAAAGGAAGACCTGTTGGTTGAAGGCAAGGTGGAAGGCGACATTTCTCTGCCGGATAACGTAGTGACCGTGGGCGGCAGCGGCGAAGTCAATGCGCGCATCCAGGCCGCCATCATCGTGGTGGAGGGTCGTGTCGAAGGCGACCTGGTGGGAGAAGAGCAGATCGAAATCCGACGCTCGGGGAACGTTCTGGGCAATATCAAGGCCCCGCGGGTTGGATTGGAGGACGGCGCCCAGTTCAAGGGCAACATCGATATGTCGCCCAAGGCTAAATCCTCCAAGCCCACCGGAATGACCCCGCCAAAACCAGAGAGTAAGCCCGCAGCGGATGCCAAGCCTGTTAGCCAGACTGCTGACCCGAAGCTTCCCGGGCAAAGCTGAGGCGCAGAGCGGAGAGCTCCCCGGCCCGGTTACGGAAAAAGGGGAGGGCTCCGATGCAGCCAGCGCGGAGCACTATGAGTCCCGCGCCCTGCAGCTGTGGGCCGAGGACATAAGCGCTTTGAGTGCGCCCCGGATCCTGGATCTGGGGCGCATCCACCCAAAGTCACTGGCTTACTTCCAAAGCCTGAATGCCAGTGTAGGAGTGATGTCGCTTGACACCACCCTGGCCGGCACCGGCTTCGAGATGCGACTGGAGCAGCATGCCGACTGGGGTCCGTTTGACGGCGTCCTCTGCTGGGACCTGCTCAACTACCTCGGTAATGACGAGCTGAAATTGCTGGGCGCCTGGCTGCACCAGCGCTGCGGCAGCCGGGCGGTGGTCATGGCCAGCCTTACCACGCGCGCGCCTTACAGTTCGCAACCCGCACGCTATGCCATTGAGTCCGCGAGCAAGCTGGTCTGCATGCCCTCCCAGGACGCCGAGGCGAGCCGTTCTGAAACCCACAGCAGCGCGGAACTCGCCAAGCTGTGGCCGGGATTTGAATCCGTGCGATCTTTTTTGCTGCGCAACGGCATGCAGGAATTTGTCCTGCGGCACAGGGAAGGCCATTAACGCGCTGTCTGGAAGCGGTGAAATAAGGGAATTCGCCGCTTTGCATTTGGGTGGCGGAATCCTATAGTACGGGGCACATACTGGCGGTGTCCGGCTAGACAAACGACTACAATCTGCCAGCCAGCGATCCGGGGAGCAGCTCAATGGGCGAACAGTCAGTAACAGACCGCAGCGACGAGCAGGTCATGCGCACTTTTATGAAGGCGCTGCTGCAGGACGTGCGCGCCATGGAGCACATGCTGGACTCCGGCATGTTCGAAACCGGGATCCGGCGAATCGGCGCAGAACAGGAAATGTTCCTGGTGGACTCGGCCCGGCGGCCAGCGCTCAGCGCCATGCAGATGATGGAGGTGATCGACGACCCGCGATTCACCTACGAGCTGGCCCAATTCAACCTGGAAGCCAACCTGACGCCGCTGACCCTGGGCGGTGACTGTCTGCGGCAGATGGAAAACGAGGCGCTGGACGTGATGAAGATTGCGTCGGACGCGGCGCGTTCCATCGACCGTGACGTAATTCTCTGCGGCATCCTGCCCACCCTGACCCACAAGGATCTCAGCCTCGACTCCATGGTGCCCATGCCCCGGTACCGGGCGCTCAACGACGCCCTGGTCAAGCTGCGCGGTTCGGATTTCAACCTGGCCATCAAGGGTATCGACGACCTTGAGCTGGCCCACGACAATGTGATGCTGGAGGCCTGCAACGCCAGCTTCCAGGTCCATTTCCAGGTGGCGCCGGATGAGTTTGCCAATCTTTACAACCTGGCTCAGCTCATCACCGCCCCGGTCATGTCCGCCTCGGTCAACTCGCCGCTGCTCCTGGGCAAGCGCCTGTGGAAGGAGTCGCGTATCGCGGTGTTTGAGCACAGCATCGACTCCCGCACCGATATCCACAAGGCCCGGGGTCTGCAGCCCCGGGTGCATTTCGGCGAACACTGGATCGACGATTCGGTGCTGGAGATTTTCAAGGAAGACATCGCCCGGTTCCGGGTGGTGTTAACCACCGAATCCGAGGATCCCATGAAGGCGCTGGAGCAGGGGCGCGTGCCCAAGCTGAATGCGCTGCGGCTGCACAACGGCACGGTGTACCGCTGGAACCGGGCCTGCTACGGGATTACAGACGACAAGCCGCATCTGCGGATTGAGCATCGGGTCCTGCCGTCGGGTCCGACCATTCTGGACGAGGTGGCCAACGCCGCATTCTTCTTCGGGCTGATGTCGGAGCTGCCGTCGGCTGACATCCCCCAGCACATGCCCTTCGACGATGCCCGCACCAATTTTTTCAAGGCCGCACGCTATGGGCTCCAGGCCCAGTTGACCTGGCTGGACGGCGAACAGATTTCTGCCCTGGAGCTGGTTCGTGACCGCCTGATCCCGGCGGCCCGTTCCGGCCTGGCCAAGGCCAGGATCCGCAAGCGGGACATCGAGCGTTACATGGGTGTGCTGGAAGGCCGGGTTGAGAGTGAACAGACCGCGGCGCGCTGGATGCTGCGGTCACTGCAGGCCATGGACGAAGAGACCATGGACCAGAAACTGCGCCGGCTGACCGATACCATCGTGGTTCGACAGCGCAACAACAACCCGGTACACACCTGGGAGCTGATCTGCCCGGACGACAACCTGGACTGGCGGGAGAGCTACCGAACTGTGGGCCAGTACATGACCACCAACCTGTTCACCGTGCGGGCCAACGACCTGGTTGATTTTGCCGCCAGCCTGATGGAATGGCGGCACATCCGCCACGTTCCGGTAGAAGACGATGCCGGGCGCCTGGTGGGGCTGGTGTCCCATCGCGACCTGCTCGGCATCATTGCCCGGGGTGAGCCCCTGGACGGCGGGGCGGTATCGGTCAGGGACATCATGAACCCGCATCCGCTGTCGGTGACACCGGATTGCAGTACCGTGGAGGTCATTCGGATCATGCGGGAAAAAGGAGTGGCCTGCCTGCCGGTGGTGCATGACGACAAGCTGGTGGGAGTGGTCACCGAGGCTGACCTCATCGTGGTGGCCGGCAAGCTGCTCGAGGCTATGCTCCAGGAATAATGATCCGCCGGTCTCCGCTGTGGACAATGGCGCTGCTGTTGGCGCTGGCCGGATGCGGCTCGGGGGACGATCCTGAGGCGCGGCTGCGCCAAACCGTAGACCTGATGGAAACCGCGGCGGAGGCGGGGGACATCGGCGAGTTCCTGGAGTACGTGGCGGATGATTTCAGCGGCCAGGGCGGCCAGCTTGACCGACGCAACCTGGCCCGCATGCTGCGAGCCCAGATGCTGCGCCATACCCGGATTACCGCCACCATCACCTCCAGCGATATCCAGATGTTCACCAATCGGGCGACTATGGACATGACCCTGTTGCTGACGGGCGGACCCCGGGCCTGGATGCCGGAGTCCGGCGAGTTGATGACCGTCAGCACCGGTTGGCGCCTGTCCGGCGGCGACTGGGAGCTGATCAGCGCCAGCTGGGAACGCTGAGGCGACGCAGCTCTGATGGATCGTTTCTACGCCGCGGCCTGCCAGACCGATTTCCCGGCACCTGTGCACCGCCGGGAAATCGGCGATCGCGTGCGCCGCATGTGTGACATGGCCAGGAACGCGGTGGAGGGCTACCGCCCGTTTTTTGATGTGCGGCTGCTGAGCTTTCCTGAGTTCGCCCACGCAGTGCCGATTCACGACAACCCCCGGGCGCTGATCGATCACCTGGCGGTGGAGCTGCCCAACGAACACACTGATCGTTATCAGGATCTCTGCCGGGAGCTGGGTATCTACATCCAGACCGGCACCTTTCTGGAGATGGACCCGGGCTATCCCGAGGCGGTATTCAATACCACGCTGCTGATCGGTCCCGATGGCATCATCAGCCGGTACCGCAAGGTCAACACCTGGATACCCTGGGAAGTGCACACCAGCCCGCATGATCTTGCCGATTACGATGAACCCCTGTTTCCCGTGGCGGACACGCCCATCGGAAAAATCGGGGTGGCGATCTGCTACGACTGGCTGTTTCCCGAAACCATCCGACAGCTGGCGTTTGACGGGGCAGAGATCGTTGTCCGTGTTTCGGCCTACATGGACCCGTGGGGGGGCACCCGGCCCATGGACTGGTGGACCCTGTTCAACCGGGCCCGCGCGGCGGAAAACACGGTCTACGTGGTGGCGTCTAACCAGGCTGCCGAAATGCGGAACTACCCGCCGTTCAGCTGGCCGGGGTCCAGCATGGTGGTGGATTACGACGGCCGCATCCTGGCACAGGCCGAGCCGGGCACCGGCGAAGCCGTGGTGGTGGCCCCCATCGACCTTGCCGCCCTGCGGGCGGAACGTGAGCGGCGCCAGGGACATGATATGCGGGCGCACACCCGGTCGGAGGCTTATGATTACCTGTCCAGGCCGCGCCTTTCATCGCGCGGGACGGAACCAGTGGGAATTGATGAACTTCAGGGAAGAATCAGGGACAGCAAGAATCGTCTGCTGTAGGGGCCCGGGCCTGGCGGCGCTGGCCGGCTTTGTTCTGGCGGTACTGTTCGGCTGTGGAGAACAGGGAGCGGGCGATACCGGCGGGCTCTCCCCGGGGCTTGTGGCCCTGAACAACCGCGGCGTTGCCGAGATGGGCCGGTTTGACTACGAGCAGGCCCACCGGACCTTCACCGAAGTGGTCAGCCAGGCGCCGCAGTGGGAGATCGGCCAGCTCAATCTCGCGGTGGCCACTCTCAACCGACGTTTCCCCGGTGACGAAGGCGCCGCCATGGCCCTGCTGTCCGGGGTGGTCGAAGCCGACCCGGGGGCGCTGCGGGCTCACTACATGATGGGGATCCTGACCTTCAACCGGGGCGATATCGACGATGCCCTGGTTCATTTCAGCACTGTCAGCCAGGCGGATCCCAACGACGCCTACGCGGTGTACTACCACGCCCAGTGCCTGCTGCAGCTGGGGCGCCCGGAGGAAGCCCTGCCGCTGTTCCGGCGGGCGCTGACCACGGATCCTTACCTGCGCAGTGCAGCCTACGGCGCCTTCCTGACACTGCAGCGTATGGGCCGGCGGGAGCAGGCACGGGAAGCGCTGTCGGTTTACCAGCGGCTGGATGACAACCCGCGCAGCCGTCTGGCGGAAATCAAGTACACCCGGATGGGCCCCCGGGCTGCCGCCGTTGCGATTCGGCCCGAACCGGACGCGGTCCAGCCGGTGCCCGCGGGAGCGCTGTTCGGGTCGGCGGTGGATCTGGGAATCGGCCCGGCGCTGTCGGCCAGTGTACGTGTGGAGGGTGACGTGGCCTGGCTGGCAGCAGGTACTGACGCGGGGCTGGAGATGTGCGACGTGGGCGCCGCTGACTCCCGCTGCCGGTCACTGGCGGACCTGCCTTTTGCCGGCAGCTCCGGTGTGCTGGGCACGGCCTGGGGCGATTACGACAATGATGGTCTGACGGACCTTTATCTCCTGCGTGCCGGTCCCAACCAGCTCTGGCGGCAGTTGCCTGGTGGACAGTGGTCCGACGTGACCGGCACGGTGGGTGTTGCCGGCGGTGATTTTTCCACCGTGGACGCCCTGCTCGTGGATGCCGATCACGACGGCGATCTTGACCTGCTGCTGGCCAACTCCGACGCGCCGTCCCAGCTGCTCAGCAACAACGGCAACGGCACCTTCCGTGACCTGTCGGCGCAGCTGGAGGGTATCGGCCCGGCGGTGCAGGTGGCGGCGGCGGACCTGGATGCCGATCGGGATCTCGACATCGTGATGCTGTCCCGTTCGGCCACGCCGGTCGCCCAGGTCTGGACCAACGATCGCCTGTGGCAATATCGCAGGGAGAACGACGCCCTGGGCGGCGAAGACCTGCGGGGGATTCTGAGCGCGGATCTCGATGTGGACGGCAGTATGGAGCTGGTGACCCTGGCGGGCAATGGCGACGTGTCCAGCTGGGCGCGCCAGGACAAAGGATGGCGCCAAAGGCTGATTGGACGCAGCAGCGCCGGCGCGGATGCCCTGATGCTGGCGGACCTGAACGGCAACGGCCGGCAGGAAATAGTGGCCGGCGGAAGCGGCGGCTGGCGGGTTTTCGACGGCAGCGACGGTCGCGAGCTGGCCTCGGGCAGCGGCATGCCGAAAGGCCTGGTCAACCTGGACCCTGCAGTCGGGCCGGCGCTGCTGGTGGTCCTTGACGGCCGCCTCAGCCTGCTGCCGCCGGGCCCGGGGCGTCACCCCTTTGTCGGCCTGGAATTCAGTGGCCTGGAGGATACCGGACAGTCCATGCGGTCCAACGCCAGCGGAATCGGCACGGAATTCGTGGCCCGCAGTGGAGATGTCTGGACCGCGGGCAGCAGCCTGCCGGCGGGCAGCCTGGGCGGCCAGAGCCTGCAGCCCGTGTTCCTGGGTACCGGTGGCCAGGGCCGAATTGCCACCCTGGAGATCGACTGGTCGGACGGGGTGTACCAGTCGGAGCTGGACCTGTCCGAGGGGACCGTTCACCGCATTACGGAAACCCAGCGGCAGCTGGCCAGTTGCCCGGTGCTGTTCGCGTCGGACGGTTCGGGCTACCGGTTTGTGAGTGATGTGCTGGGGGTCGGCGGAATCGGGTTCAACGCCGGCTTTGGGCAATATGGTGAACCGAGGCCTCGTGAGTCATTCCTGTTGCCGCCGGGGCTTCCCGCTGTCAGTGAGTCCGGTTACCTGGAAGTGGTGATCTCTGAGCCCATGGAGGAGCTCGCCTATATCGACCGGGTGCGCCTGGTGGCCCACGATTTTCCCCAGGACCTGGAGATGACCCTGGACGAGCGCATGGGGCTGGCGGGGCCGGTACCGACGGGTGAACCCGTCTGGTTCAGCGCGGCAATAGAACCGGTCTCGGTGACCGACCAGGCCGGGCAGCTGGTGTCTCGGCAGGTCCGCGCCGTGGACCTGGATGCAGCACCGCTGCCACCGGTGATGCCCACCCTGCTGGGTCTGCTGCAGGAAGAGCACCAGCTGGTGATGGAGTTCGATCGGGACCTGTCAAGTCTGGATCAACCCGTGCTGCTGATGGATGGCTGGGTGGAATACGGCTATTCCCAGACCAGTTTCGCCGCCTGGCAAATGGGCCTGGGATACAGCGCGGCGACCCTGGAGGTCTGGAACCGCGATCGCTGGGAGCCGGTTTACCAGTCTTTCGGATACCCGGCCGGCATGCCGAGACTGGCGTCGCTGCCGCTGCCGCAACTGCCCGCCGGCAGTGTGCGGCTGCGGCTGCGCAGCCGCCAGCAGATCTACTGGGATCGGCTGGCCCTGGCCGAGTCGGAGCAGGCGGTGGCGAACACCGCGATCGAGGTCCGGCTGGCGGATGCGAGGGTCGAAAAGATCGGCTTTCCGCGCCGGTCCACGGGTGCGCAAATGGTGCCGGACTATGACTATGCCGTACGTGAGCCCTTCTGGGATACCCGCTACCAGAGCGGTCACTACACCAGCCTGGGGCCTGCTGAAGAGCTGATCCAGGATAAAGACAATGCCCTGGCCATCATCGGGCCCGGGGACGCTTTGATTGCCAGGTTCACGCCGCCGTCGCAGCCGCCCAAGCCCGGATTCAGCCGGCGGTGGGTGCTGATGCTGGACGGCTGGGCCAAGGACATGGACCTGTTTACCCGGGACGGAGAAACCGTGGGCCCGCTGCCGCGGCAGGCGGTTGCGATAGATCGCTCCGGGGAACTGCACGCCCGCTACAACAACCGCTTTCGGTCAGGACGCTGATGCGGCCGGTGGTTGGCCCCAGGCTTCGGCGACTGCTTCAGCTGGTGCTGGTGCTGTTCGCCCTGCTGATCATCAACAGCGTCTACCTGGCCGCCGTCACGCTGCTGGAGTCCCTGGGCTACGGCTCCCTGCAGACCCTGTTTTATCAGTACATGTTCCTGGGGCACCTGGCGCTGGGGTTGCTGCTGCTGCTCCCCTTCCTGGTCTACGGCGTCGCCCACTGGCGCCGGGCGCACTCGCGCCCCAACCGCCGGGCAGTCCGCGCCGGGCTGGGTCTGTTTGGACTTTCGCTGACGCTGCTGCTCAGCGGGCTGCTGCTCACCCGTGGACTGCCGCTGCTGGAGATCCGCCATCCCGATACCCGGCGGTTGCTGTACTGGCTGCACGTGGTGTCGCCGCTGCTGGTGGTATGGATGTTTGTGCTGCACCGGCTGGCGGGTCCGTCGATCCGCTGGTGGCGGGGTGCTGGAACGGCCGCGGTGGCGCTGGCCCTGACGGGGGTTTCCCTGTGGCTGCTGCGGCCGCAGGCGCCCGCATCAGGGCCTGATCAGCAGTTTGGTCCATCCCTGG
>JASJDM010000115.1 GCA_030065125.1 Lysobacterales bacterium
AGCATATCCACCCGGTGCTGGCGCAGGTCGCGCAGGGTGCCCAGCACCTGGTCCATAGTCTCGCCCAGGCCCAGCATGATGCCGGACTTGGTGGGAACATCGGGGTGGTCATCCTTGAACTGGTCCAGCAGCCGCAGGGACCACTGGTAGTCAGCGCCGGGGCGCACCGGCTTGTACAGCTCGGGCACCGTTTCCACGTTGTGGTTGAAAACGTCCGGCGGCTGCCGGCGGAAAATCTCCAGGGCTTTTTCCATGCGTCCGCGGCCGCGGAAGTCCGGGGTCAGGATCTCGATCCGGATGCCCGGGCTGCTGTCCCGCACGGCTGCGATGCAGTCGGCAAAGTGCTGGGCGCCGCCGTCGCGCAGATCGTCCCGGTCCACCGAGGTGATCACCACGTAGCGCAGTTTCATGCGCGCGATGGTATCGGCCAGGCTCTGGGGCTCGGTGAGGTCCGGCGGCTTGGGGCGACCGTGGGCAACATCGCAAAAAGAACAGCGGCGGGTGCAGACCTCTCCCAGGATCATGAAGGTGGCGGTGCCCTTGGAAAAGCACTCGTGGATGTTGGGGCAGCTGGCTTCCTCGCAGACGGTGACCAGGCTGTTGGCGCGCAGGTCAGCCTTGAGATCCGCCACGGCGTTGCCGGCCGGCAGGCGCACCCGGATCCAGTCCGGCTTGCGCAGGACCGGCTGGGAGCGATCAAAGGTCACCGGGCTGCGGGCGATCTTGTCTTCGCCGATCTGGCGCTGTCCCGGAACCAGTTTGCCCGTGAGCTTAACGGGGACCCTGTCAGCCATGCTCTGCCACCTCCGGATGGGGTGAGTCGTCGCTGAACGTCACCGGGATGTCCAGAAGCCCGGCGAATGCCCGGCACACCTGCTCACCTGCTGTGCGCCAATCCGCAGGTCCACCCACCTCACTGGCCAGTTCGCTGAGCTGGGTCACGTCCAGCCCCTGGAAGCCGCAGGGGTTGATCCGCTGGAACGGTTCCAGGTCCATGGCCACGTTGAAGGCCAGGCCGTGGAAAGAACAACCCCGACGCACCCGCAGGCCCAGGGAGGCGATCTTGCGGCCGTCCACGTAAACCCCGGGTGCGCCCTGGCGGCGGGCGGCCTGGATGTCATATTGCTCCAGGGTGTCGATGACGGCCTGTTCCAGCCGATCCACCAGTTTTTTGATGCCCAGGTTCATACGGCGCAGGTCCAGCAGCGGGTAAATCACCGCCTGGCCGGGTCCGTGGTAGGTGACCTGACCGCCGCGGTCACAGTGGATCACGGGGATATCGCCGGGCGCCAGCACGTGTTCCATGCTGCCGGCCTGGCCCAGGGTAAACACCGGCGGGTGTTCTACCAGCCAGATCTGGTCCGGTGAATGGGGGCCGCGGTTTTGCGTCAGGGCCTGCATTTCCCGCCAGACCGGCTCGTAGGGACGCCGACCCAGGCGGTAAACCGTTATTGCCTGGGTCACAGGGTCCACAACACCTGCTCACAATCACCCAGGTCCTGGTAGATGGCTTCCAGCTGGCGGCGGGAATCCACCCGAACAGTGACTGTCACCGAGACGTAGTTGCCCTCCCGTGAATCCCGTGTCCGCATGGCGTCCGGAGAAAGGTCACTCACGTGTTTTGCGATGATTGCCATCACGGTCTGGGGAAGTTCCGGCCCGGCCCGGCCCATGGCCTTGATCGGGTAGTCACAGGGGAACTCGAGTCCCTGGGGAGCATCGGCACCGGCGTTCACCTCATTCATCAAAGTCGTGAAACCACAGCGCGATGCTGTCGGTCAGGCGCTGCCAGAAACTGCCGGTTTCCACCGCCTCCAGGGTCAGCAGGGGAACCGAGGCCTGGATCTGATCGCCCAGCAGGACCCGCAGCTGTCCTACCTCGGCGCCCTGGTCGATGGGGGCGGTCAGCACCGAAAGGACGTCGGTTTCGGCCTTGAGGTCGTCATACTGACCCCGGGGTATGGTGATGAACAGGTCCTGGCCGATGCCCAGGGGGATCTCTTCGGATTCACCTTTCCACACCTCCACCCGGCTCAGCTCCTGACCATTCTGGTACAGCCGATGGGTTTCAAAAAAGCGGAAGCCATAATTCAGCAGCTTCTGGGTTTCCTCGGCCCGGGTCTTTTCTGAATCTGAACCCATCACCACGCTGAGCAGGCGCATGCCGCCGCGCTTGGCGGACGCGGCCAGGCAATACCCGGCGGCCTCGGTGTGGCCGGTTTTCAGGCCGTCCACGGCGGGGTCCCGCCACAGAAGATTGTTGCGGTTGTGCTGCCGGATGCCGTTGTAGGTGTATTCCTTTTCCGAGTACAGCCGGTACTGTTCGGGAAAGTCCCGGATCAGCGCCGCCGACAGCAGGGCAATGTCCCGGGCGGTGGTGTAATGGCCTTCGGCCGGCCAGCCCGTCGCGTTCTGGAACTGGGTGTTGTTCATGCCCAGGTTGATGGCGTACTGGTTCATCAGCTGGGCGAAGGTTTCCTCGCTGCCGGCGATGTGCTCAGCAAGGGCCACGCTGGCGTCGTTGCCGGACTGCACGATCATTCCCCGCAGCAGATCTTCCACCGGCACCTGTGAGTCCACCTCGATGAACATCTTGGAGCCGCCGGTGCGCCAGGCCTTTTCGCTGACCGTGATCAGCTCGTCCAGCTTGAGGTCTCCACGCTGCAGTTCGTCGAACGCCACGTATGCGGTCATCAGCTTGGTGATGCTGGCCGGCTCCAGGGCCTGGTCCGGCTCCTGGGATGCCAGCACCTTGCCGCTCTGGAAATCCATCAGGATATAGCTGCTCGCGCCCAGCTGGGGCGCAGCGGGAACTGGAATATTGGCAGCCCAGGCCGTGTGGACGGTGGTCAGAACGGCCCAGGCCAGCAGCCAGGCCGAGAGGCCAATGTTCTTTTTTGCGTTCATGGACGGTGATCGTTTCCGTGGACAGCCGAATCTAAGGGTGTCCCTACTCAAATACAACTCTGGGAGGCTCAAATCCCAGGCTGGCGATGCGGGTGGCGAGGCTGTCAGCCGCCTCCGGCGACTCCAGCGGCCCGACCCTGACCCGGTGAATGGTGCGTCCGTCGGGGCCGTCCACCGTGTGGATGACTCCCCCGCCAACGCCCCGTTCCCGCAGGCGCTGCAGCATGGACAGCGCGTTGCCGCGCTCGCCGAAGGCCCCGACCTGGAGGTAAACCCCCAACGCCTCGCTGACGCTGGAGCGGTCGGACTGGCCGGGGGTATCCAGAGCCTCCACCTCCACCCGGGCGGTGCCTTGCCTGACCATGCCGAGCCGCATGGCGGCGGCATAGGAAAGGTCGATCAGCCGGTTCTTGGCGAAGGGTCCGCGATCGTTCACCCGCACCACCACGCTGCGGCCGTTCTCCAGGTGGGTGACCTTGACGTAGCTGGGCAGCGGCAGAGTGCGGTGGGCCGCCGAGTACTGGTACATATCAAAGGTTTCCTGATTGGAGGTCGGCTTGCCATGGAACTTCGGCCCGTACCAGGAGGCCACGCCCTGTTCCCGGTAGCCCTCGCTGCGGGGCATGACCCGGTAGGTGCGGCCATTGACCCGGTACGGAGACTGGTTGCCCCGGCTGCTCAGAGGCTCCGACACCGGCCGGGGTTCCTCCGCCGGAATATCCGGGGGCAGCGGCTTGGCCGGTGGCGTTGGCGCCCGGCCGGCACAGGCGGCCAGCAGCAGGGCGCCGGCGACCAGCGCGGCACCGCGGACCCGGATCACGACGCCGTTCCGGCCTGGAACCGGCTGAGGATTTCCTGGGACAGCTGGTAGACCGCCAGGGAATACAGCTTGCTGCGGTTGTAGCGGCTGATCACGTAGAAGTTATGGAACCCGACCCAGTATTCCTTGCCGTCGGCGCCGTCCAATTCGATCAGAGTGGCCAGTTCCTGGCCATCGGCCTGGATTTCGGGCCGGTAGCCCCACTCCTGGATCTGCATCAGCGGGTAGGCCGGCTTCAGCGGCAGTTTCTTGAGTTCCCGGGCCAGGCCCTGGCGGGAGGCCGGGGATACAACCGGGCCGTCAGTGCGCCAGCCATGGCGTTTGAAGTAGTTGGCAACCGAGGCAATGGCGTCCTCGTGAGACTGCCACAGGTCCCGCCGGCCGTCCCCGTCATAGTCCACCGCGTAGCTGCGGTAGCTGGAGGAAATGAACTGGCCCAGGCCCATGGCGCCGGCATAGGAGCCCTTGACCGAATTCAGGTCCAGGGCTTCTTCGCTGCCCAGCAGGAAAAACTGCTCAAGTTCGCTGGTGAAAAACTTGGATCGGGGCGGATAGTGGAAGGCCAGGGTGGCCAGGGCATCGATGACCCGGTAGCGACCGGTAATCCGGCCATAGTTGGTCTCGACCCCGATGATGGCCACGACAATTTCGGGCGGAACGCCGAATCTCCGGGCCACGTCGGTCAGCAGCGCCTCGTGTTCACGCCAGAAGGCAATGCCGTCGCCGATTCGCTTCTCGGTGAGGAAAATCGGCCGGTACTGGTGCCAGGGCTTGGCTTCGGCCGGCCTGGAAATGGCGTCCAGGATGTCCTGGCGGCGCTGGGCTTCGCCCAGCATCCGTTCCACCATCTGCCGTTCAATGCCGTGCTGCTCCACCAGGGACTGCACGAAGGCCTGACTGCCCGGGTGGAGCGCGTCCAGACCCGGTTCGGCCGGCACGGCTTCCTGGCCGAGTGCCGGGGAAAGTGAACCCGCCAGCAGCAGGCCCGAAAGTAGGGATTTGAGATTCATAGTCATTCCGATCTTAACGTTCCTTCAAAAACCGTCTGTGGCTGTGAACGGACATAATCATGCCGAAGGCGGCCAGCAGGCTGACCAGCGAGGTCCCGCCATAGCTGACCAGGGGCAGCGGCACGCCCACCACGGGCAGCAGCCCGCTGATCATGCCGCTGTTGACGATGACATAGACAAAAAAGGTCAGGGACAAGGTGCCCGCCAGCAGCCTGCTGTAGGTGTCCTTGGCCTGCATGGCGATGCCCAGGCAGCGGGACACGATGTAAAAGTAGAGGGCAAACAGCAGCACCACGCCCAGCAGGCCGAACTCTTCGGCGTAAACGGCCAGGATGAAGTCGGTGGATCGCTCCGGCAGGAACTCCAGGTGCGCCTGGGTTCCGTTGAGCCAGCCCTTGCCGTACAGACCGCCGGAACCCACGGCGATTTTGGACTGGATGATGTTCCAGCCGCGGCCGAGTGGATCCGCTTCCGGGTTGAACATCATCATCACGCGGCTGCGCTGGTAATCGTGCATGAAGTGCCACAGCACCGGCGTCAGGGCCAGTGCCGCCGCGCCCAGGCCGGCGACCAGGCGCCAGCTCAAGCCCGCCAGGAACAGCACGAAGAGGCCGCTGCTGCCCACCAGCAGGGCGGTTCCCAGGTCGGGCTGACGGGCGATCAACACTGCCGGCACCGCCACCAGTATCAGGCACACTGCCAGGTCGCGCAGCGACGGCGGCAGTGCGCGGCCGTGCAGGTACCAGGCCAGCATCATGGGTACGGTGAGTTTCAGCAATTCGGCCGGCTGAAACCGCACCACGCCCAGGTCAAGCCACCGCTGAGCACCCCGGCCTTCACCCAGGAAGGCCACCACCAGCAGCAGCACCAGCCCCACGCAGTACAGCATGGGGGTCCACAATCGCAGCTGCTGGGGCGGGATTCGCGCCAGCACCAGCAGGGCGGTGAATCCCGCGGCCAGGCGAATGGACTGTTTTACCACTGACGCGGTGTCCGAGCCCGAGGCGCTGTACAGCACCGCCAGGCCCAGGGCGGCCACACAGGCAACAGCGGCCAGCAGTGGGCCGTCGACCATGGGCCGCCGGGCGAAATACGCCAGCATCTGGAACGGCAGCGGGAGTTTTTTGACCTGAATCGACATGATTTACCCGGAAGGTTCAGACACTGACCCCGCGCCAACGTTCGGCCGCGCCGGGTCGGATCCCGCCGCCTCGGTGCCCGCCATGCTCAGCGCGGAGCCGTCACCCAGGTAGGCGTCGATGACCCGGCGGGCAATGGGTGCCGCCACCCGGGCGCCACCGCCGCCGTGTTCCACCACCACGGAAACGGCAATCTGTGGGCTTTCCACCGGCGCGAACGCAATGAACAGCGCGTGGTGGCGGAGGTGGGTGGCCACTTCCTCTTCCACGTATTCCTCGCCTTCCTCCAGGCCGTAAACCTGGGCGGTGCCGGATTTGCCCGCGAACTGGTAGGGTGAGGCGTTACCCCAGTATGGCCGGGCAGTGCCGCGCTCGCCGTGGATTACCCTTGCCATGCCCTGGATCACCGCCTCCCAATTGCGGTTGTCGACGATGGGGACGTTGAGCTCCTGGCGGGTGGGTGCTTCCCAGTCACCGCTGGCCGGGTCCTGCAGCCGATCCAGCAGGTGAATCCGGGGAGAGTGTCCGCGGGCGGCGATGACGGCTGCGGCCTGGGCCAGCTGCAGCGGCGTGGTCACGGTAAATCCCTGGCCGATGCCGGTGATCACGGTTTCGCCGGGATACCAGGGAAGGCCGTGGACCTGCCGCTTCCACTGGGTGGAGGGCAGAATGCCGGATGACTCGCCCCGGAGATCGATGCCCGTAGGTTGGCCGAAACCGAACTGGGCCAGGTAATCGTGGATGGAGTTGATGCCCAGGTCGTAGGCCAGCTGGTAGAAGAAGACGTTGACCGATTGCTCGATGGCGCCCACCACGTCTACGCTGCCGTGGCCCCCGCGCTTCCAGTCCCGATATCGGCGGTCCTGTCCCGGCAGCTGGAAAAAGCCGCTGGAGAACACCGTGTGGCTCAGCGGTATGGTGCCCGATTCCAGTCCCGCCAGGGCAATATAGGGTTTCAGCGTCGAGCCCGGTTCATAACCGCCCTGCAGCGCGCGGTTGAACAGCGGCCGGTCCGGCGAGGAGATGAGCGTCTGGTAGTTTTCCCGGCTGACGCCGCCAATGAACTGGTTGGGGTCGAAACTGGGGGCGCTGACCAGGGCCAGCAGGTCGCCGGTGAGCGGCTCCACCGCCACAATGGCGCCGGTATAGCCCGACAGGGCCTGCATGGCCACCTGCTGCAGTTCGGCGTCAATGGTCAGGTAGAGGTTTTTGCCCGATGCCGGCGGCTCTCGCTCCAGTGATCCCAGCACCCGTCCCTGGACGTTGATTTCCACGCGCTCGTGGCCCACGTCGCCGTGCAGCTCCGATTCGTAGTAGCTCTCGATGCCGGTTTTACCGATGTGGGCGGTGGCGGAGTATCGGCTGGCATCCACCCGCTTGAGGTCTTCGGCGTCCAGCCGGCCCACGTAACCCAGGACGTGGGCGAACTCCGGCCCCATGGGATAGACCCGGGTCTGGTAAGGGACGATGTCCACCCCCGGAAACCGATGGCGGTCGATGGCAAAGCGCGCCACCTCGGACTCGGTCAGGCGGAAGCGAACCGGTACGCTTTGAAAGGAATGGCGTGCCTTCTTCAGCTTCTGAAAACGCTCCAGGTCATCCTCGGAGATGGGGAACAGGGCACCCAGTTCCGCCAGGGTGAGGTCCAGGTCTTCCACCTGCTCCGGGATCACCTCCAGCCGGTAGGCTGGCCGGTTGTCAGCCAGGATCCGGCCCTTTCGGTCGTATATCAGTCCGCGGTTCGGCGCCAGGGCTCGCAGCTTGACCCGGTTGTCCTCGGAGCGGGTGGTGAATTCCTCGTGTTGGAACACCTGCAGCCAGGTAAAGCGCGCCACCAGGATGCAGAAGGCCAGGCCCACCAGCACCAGGCCGGTCAGCGCCCGGGAACGAAACACCTGGTTTTCGCGCACCGCATCGCGCAGGGGCTTGGAGTTGCTGCGCCTCATCGGGTGCGAAACCGCTGGCGGGTCAGGTCCAGGATGAGGAAAACCCAGGGCCAGATGAACAACACCACGAGCGGTGCCCAGGCAATACGCCAGTCCGGCACCCCGTAGCCCGCCAGCCCCTGGATCCAGGTGTAGATGATGCGGTCGTTCAGCAACACCCCGCATACCACCGCGGCCTGCTGCCACAGCGGAAAAAAGCGCATGCGGAAGCGAATGCGGCCGATGATGTAGGCGACGATCACCAGCCCCAGGGCATGCTGGCCGGCCAGGGAGCCGGTCATCAGGTCCAGCAGCAGGCCCATGGTGAAACCGGTGCCCATGCCCACCTGTTCCGGCGATTCAATGCACCAGTAGATCAGCACCATGGCGACCCAGTAGGGCCGGAACCAGACCAGGGAATCGGGCAGGGGCACCACCGTCAGCGCCAGCGCGGCGGCGAAAGTGGCGGCAATCAGGCCGAAGGATACGCGGCGCCGGCTCACGGCTGCTCCGGCTCGGGTACATTGGCCAGGCGGTGGTCGCCCGGCCATACCAGCAGCACTTCCCGGCTGCGGTCCAGCGCCGCGCTGGGGTCTACCCAGACCGTGATGAAGGTATTGCCGGACTGGTTGTCGATCCGGGTCACCTCACCCACGGGGAAGCCCCGGGGAAAGCGGCCCCCCAGCCCGGAAGCCACGATCAGGTCGCCCTGGATGACGTCGGCACTGGCGGGCACGTCGCGCAGCACCAGCTCGGTGGTCTGGCCGGTGCCGTAGGCGATGGTGCGCAGTCCGGTGCGGTTGATGGCCACCGGGATGGCGTGGTTGGGGTCGCTGATCAGCACCGCAAACGCGCTCAGGGGGCCGGCCTGCTCGATCTGGCCCAGAATGCCGCCGGCGTCAGCCACGGGCTGGCCCACGTACACACCGCTGGAGGTGCCTTTGTTCAGGACAACCCGGTGGCTGAACGGGTCCAGGTCCACGTCCAGCAGTTCAGCCACCAGTACCCGGTCGCCCAGCTTGGGCGAGGATTCCAGCAGGTCCCGCAGACGCTGGTTTTCGGCCTCCAGGGCCTCCATCCGGTTGACCTGGGCCTGGGTCAGCAGCAGCCGGCGCTCCAGTTCCTCGGTCCTGCTCATCAACTCCTGGCGCTGACTGACCGAATCACCGACCCATCGCGCAGCACGCACTGGCAGCTGGACCGCAGTTAGAAAGGGGTAGGTCAGGACCGAGAGCTTGTCCTTGACGGTGTCCACGTAGCGCCCGTGGTGGTCGGCGACCAGCAGGGCCACGGCAGCCATGGTATACAGCGCCAGACGAAGGGCCCCCGAGGTTGATCCCGAAAACAGGGCGTTCGAATCGCTGTGGCTGTCGTCGACCATTGACCTCCAAATGCCCGCACCAGGGCCTGGTCGGCCCGGGAGCTCAGTAAATTCCCATTATTCTATCCGAATAGTTGACCGTTGAAATGAACCATCCATGGTTCATTCAACGTCGCAATCTGAAAATGCGATTTTCATATTGCTCACATTTTCAAGGACCAGCGGTCCTTGAAAATGCCGGCACATACCTGTGCCGGACGGAGCCAATGGCAGGCCTTACAGGTTGCGAAGTGCGCTGCCCCCACCCGTTCGAGTCAATTCAGAGCCCCCAAAATGTGCCGGGCCAAGGCGCATCCCGCAGGTAATGTCTAGACCTTGGCAAGGGATGCAACGCGGGCCTGGTGCATTTTGGGGGCTCCCGGAGGGCGCGCCCCACAAGGCCCGTTGCTGCGTTGCGGCCCTGGGCCATGGATTGACCATGGCGCGGCGGGCCGCGCCTGACCACAGGCCTTGTGGGGCGCGCTGAATTGACACGAACGGGTGGGGCAGCGCACTCAATCAAACGCAAAGAAATCGCTGCCGTGCTCGTCCATCAGCTCCAGAGCGCGGCCGCCGCCGCGGGCGACGCAGGTCAGGGGGTCTTCGGCGATCAACACCGGCAGGCCGGTCTCTTCCATCAGCAGCCGGTCCAGGTCGCGCAGCAGGGCGCCGCCGCCGGTCAGCACGATGCCGCGCTCGGCCACGTCGGCACACAGCTCGGGTGGGGTCTGCTCCAGGGCTGTTTTCAGCGCGCCAGCGATGCCCATCAGCGGCTCGTGCAGTGCCTCCAGAATCTCGTTGCTGTTAATGGTGAATACCCGAGGCACACCCTCGGCCAGGTTGCGGCCGGAGACCTCCAGTTCCTTGACTTCGGAAGACGGGTAAGCGCAGCCGATCTCCATCTTGATGCGTTCTGACGTGGCCTCGCCGATGAGTGTGCCGTAGTTGCGTCGAACGTAGTTGATGATGGATTCGTCGAAGCGGTCGCCGCCGATGCGGACCGACGCTGAATAAACGATACCGTTCAGCGACAGTACGGCCACCTCCGAAGTGCCGCCGCCGATGTCCAGCACCATGGAGCCCCGTGCCTCGTGAATGGGGATGCCGGCGCCGATGGCCGCCGCCATGGGTTCCTCGATCAGGAACACTTCCCGGGCACCGGCACCTTCGGCCGATTCCCGGATAGCGCGGCGCTCCACCTGGGTGGAGCCGCAGGGCACGCAGATCAGGACCCGGGGGCTGGGGTGCAGCATCCGGTTGCGGTGCACCTTGCGGATGAAATGCTGGAGCATTTCTTCGGTCATGGTGAAGTCGGCGATGACGCCGTCTTTCAGGGGCCGGATGGTGACAATATTGCCGGGAGTCCGGCCGAGCATCAGCTTGGCTTCGGCGCCCACGGAAGCCACGGACTTGGCGCCGCCGCGGCCACGGTCCTGGCGGATGGCGACCACCGAGGGCTCGTTCAGCACAATGCCCTGGCCCTGGACATAAATAAGAGTGTTGGCCGTTCCCAGATCAATGGAGAGATCGTTGGAGAACAGGCCTCGCAAGCGTTTCAGAAACATTTTCTTGTACGGGTTCTTGTACGGGGGTTTTTTGTATGGGTTCTGGCGCCCCCGGACTGCCACCGGGGCGCGGAAAAACGAGCACTCTAACAAGTCCCATGGAGCAAAGGAAGCTCGGTTTCAGGCGGCGTGTTCAGGCGCCCCACGGGGTGCTCCGGCGGATCCCGCGCCGGTGCCTGCCGGTGCCTGGGGGAATGCCGATATGGACAAGCCCCCGGAACCTGTTACATTCGACTGTTTTGACCCGTCCCGGCAACGGATTCCGGGCAATTCAGGACACCCAGTGGAACAGATTGACCGCGAAGACGTGGCCCACGTCGCCCGGCTTGCCCGGCTGGCCGCCAGCGATGAAGAACTGGACGGCTACCTGGAGCATTTCCGGCGGCTGGCGGAGTTTGTCGAAGATGTCACCGACTCCCCCATCGAGGACGTGGAGCCCATGGCCCATCCCCGGGACCTCTACCAGCGCCAGCGGCCGGACGAGGTGACCGAACCCGATGGCCGGGAGGATTTCCTGGCGGTAGCGCCACAAACCGACGACGGCTATTTCCTGGTGCCCAAGGTGATTGAATGATGTGGCGCAAAAGCGTTGCCGAGTTGCGCGCGGGCCTGCGCCAGCGGGAATTCAGTGCGGTTGAGCTGGCCCAGGCGTTCAGCGAACGGTCCAGCCGCCTGCAGAAGCAGCTCAATGCCTTCGTCACCCTGACCCCTGACCGTGCCTTGCAGCAGGCGGAAGCCGCCGACCAGCTGCTGGCTGATGGCCAGGCGCCGGATCTCTGCGGCATTCCCTTTGCCGCGAAGGACAATTTCTGCACCAGCGGCATCGCTACTACCTGTGGATCCCGCATCCTGGCGGATTTTGTCCCACCTTACGAATCGACCGTGACCCGGCGAGTGTTCGATGCCGGCGCCAGCCTCATCGGCAAAACCAACATGGACGAATTTGCCATGGGTTCGTCCTGTGAGCACAGCCACGTGTCGGCGACCCGTAATCCCTGGGATCTGGAGCGGGTGCCGGGCGGGTCGTCCGGCGGTTCAGCCGCAGCGGTGGCCGCGGGCCTGGTCCCTTTTGCCCTGGGCAGCGATACGGGCGGATCGATCCGCCAGCCCGCGTCCTTCTGCGGCATCACCGGAATCAAGCCCAGCTACGGACGCGTGTCCCGGTATGGACTGGTCGCTTATGCTTCCAGCCTGGACCAGGCCGGTGTTATGGGCCGCAGCGCTGAAGACTGCGCGTGGCTGCTGAAGGCCATGGCGGGATTCGATCCCCGGGATTCCACCTCCCTGGAAGAACAGGTCGAGGATTACCCGGCACTGCTGGAACAGGACATTTCGGGATTGCGCATCGGGTTGCCGGTGGAATACTGGCAGGGCGTGGACGAAGGGGTGGCTGCCTCGGTGATGGAGGTGTCCCGGGAACTGGAGCAGATGGGCGCCAGCGTTTCCGAGGTGTCCCTGAGCCACGCGGACCTGGCGGTGTCGGCCTACTACATCATTGCCCAGGCCGAGTGCTCCTCCAACCTGTCCCGCTACGATGGTGTGCGCTACGGCCATCGCTGCGAGCAGCCCAGGGATCTGGCTGATCTCTACTCCCGCTCACGTTCTGAAGGTTTTGGCGCCGAGACCAAGCGCCGCATCCTGGTTGGAACCTACGCCCTGTCCACCGGCTACTATGACGCCTATTACGGCAAGGCCATGCGGGCCCGCCGGCTGATTGCCGACGACCTGAACCAGGCTCTGGAATCCTTCGATTTCCTGCTGGCCCCGACCGCGCCCACGGTGGCATACGGTATCGGCGAGAAAGAGCAGGATCCCATCGACATGTACAAGGGCGACGTCAATACGGTGGCGATCAACCTGGCCGGCCTGCCTGCCATCGCGGTGCCGGGTCCCCTCAGTGAGGGACTGCCGGTGGGCGCCCAGCTGATCGGTCCGTACCTGTCCGAGGCCCGCTTGCTGGCGGTGGCACACGGACTGCAGCAACGCACCGACTGGCACCAGCTGCGCCCGGAGGTGGAGTAATGGACGCCCAGTGGGAGACGGTGGTCGGCGTGGAGCTGCACGTGCAGCTGGACACCGACAGCAAGATTTTTTCCGGCGCCTCCACGGCCTACGGGGCGGAACCCAACCGCCAGGCGTGCGCGGTGGATCTGGCCATGCCAGGCACGCTGCCGGTGCTCAACCGGGAAGTGGTGACCATGGCGGTCAAGCTGGGCCACGCCATCAACGCCGAGATCGCGCCGGTGTGCGTGTTTGCCCGCAAGAACTATTT